>CAZCXK010000051.1:0-36373 GCA_964502605.1 uncultured bacterium | reverse complement strand
CAGGTTTGGTTTTTTATCCTGGCCTTGTTTCTATTTCTCTATATCATGCTAGACGGGTTTGACTTGGGGGTGGGTATTTTATCCTTGACCTCGTCGAGTGAAGAACAGCGCAGCATTCTGATGACAAGCTTAGGCAATGTTTGGGATGCCAACGAAACTTGGCTGGTCGTTATGGGTGGAGGCTTGTTTGGTGCCTTTCCACTGGCCTATGGAACGATTCTCAGTGCGCTCTACATCCCCATTTGGACGATGGTGTTTGGGTTCATCTTTCGAGCTGTATCGTTTGAATTTCGAGAACATTCTGACAATAAGCTGTTTTGGAATACGGCCTTTGGGGTTGGCAGCTTTATGGCTGCCCTTGGCCAGGGATTTGCGCTGGGTGCCGTGCTTGCTGGCATCAACGTAGATAGTGCTGGTCATTTTATTGGAACTACCTGGGATTGGCTGAGTTGGCAGTCGGTCATCATTGCGTTGACGCTGATTCAAGGCTATGTGCTAATCGGCTCGACCTACCTGGTCATGAAGACCGAAGGCGAGTTGCAAGCTGTCCACTATCGCACGGCCAAACTGGCGGCTATTACCACGCTGATTGGTGCGATTCTAATCACCATTGTGACTCCTATCTTTTATGAGTCAGCTCGCGATCGCCTCTTTCAGCAACCGTTGGTATATATCTTTGCCGTGATCCCGGTGCTGGGGGTGCTGTTCATTGTGCAACTGTTGAGAAGCCTCAACCGTCAAGAAGAAAAAGCCCCATTTATCTGGACAATCCTGCTGTTCTTACTGACATTTGGTGGGTTGGCGATGATTGTGTTTCCATTTATCATTCCAACGACAATCACTATCTACCAAGCAGCAGCCAGCACCAGTTCTCTAGTCTTCATGGTGGTCTTCATCGGCGTCTTGATCCCTATTATGCTGGCCTATAACATCTACCAATATGTCGTGTTTCGCGGCAAAGTGGCGGTGGAGCCCTATGGCGACTAATGAGATAGTTCTACCGATTTTGAGGATGTCGGTCTAAGGCTGATTCTCCCGTACCTTAGGCTTAGACTGCGCTCTGCCTAGGGTCTCTACAACGACGTGGATTGAGCGCAGCCGAAATCCACACTCTGAAGCTCTGTCAGGCAACCAGGATACTGCCTGTTAGCCCCCAGTTTCCCTAGATGTAGCAACAGCCATTGACTCCTTAATTTTGCGCCATTCATTGGGTGTTAGTGGGTTTAGGGTCAAGCGCATCTTAAAGCAGTCTTGAGCAGCTTGACTCAACGCCTGACTGACCTGCTGAATGCGCTGGGGCAACGGCAGGCCGCAGAGAGGCTCGGGGAGGGTGACTGGAGTCATGACTGCCCCAAACACCTGCTGCTCTAGCTGTGCATCAGGAGCCAGCCGAATTGACCCATGCTGGAGCAGTGCTGAGCCTCGTCGAAGCTGAGCACTACCAATCAGTTTGCTGCCATCGGACTGCACTAAATCAGCAGCCGTTGCAGTGCTAAAGCAGTTGGTTTGATGCATATAGCCTCGCCCCGCATGGCCATAGTGCAATTCAATATGGAGCGATCGCATTCCGTCCATTAGAAACTGGCAAATCGCTGCATAGGTTTCGGCGCGACTGCCTCCCAAATTTGAGGTCACAACGGCATAGGTCAAGTCTCCAGCATGTAAGACAGCCCGTCCGCCTGTCGGACGGCGAACACAGGCGATCGCCTCTTCTTTCCAGGTGAGGTGATCCCAGGTGTCGGGGTAACGGCGTTGATGATATCCCAGCGAAATCGTCGGTTCTGACCATGTATAAAATCTCAGCGTCGGCGGATGCAGACCGCGTCGATGCTGCTCTAGAAGCCAGGTATCGATCGCCATCTGCATGGCTCCTGATGCATTGAGCACCGGGATCAGTCGCCAGTTCGACGAATCAGAATCAATCATCTAGCATTTAGGGCATTGAGCCAGACTCGTACTTTATATTTAGAACGCCAGATTTAGAATGCCAGCTCTTGAGCCTCTAGAGATCAAAATCAGATTGGAGCGTTAGATCTAAATCAGTTTCGGGTTCAACCACAATCACCTCAACCTCTTCACGACTGCCACCGAGTAGCAACGCTCCTAAGGCACCCAGACCTGCGCCACCCAAAACCTCAAGAATGTCAATAGAGCCAAAAATCTCAGCCAGTACAGCGGCAGCAGCGGCTCCGATCGCAGCTCCTCTCAAAATATCTGGGTTGGTGCGTTCAGTAATGATCTCGGTGTCTGTGATTGGGGCTGACGTCGCATCAATTGACAAGCGGCGATCGCTTGGAAAAATGATTTCATCGGAGACAAACTGAGTGCCGCGATTAACGGGTTGCAGTTCTCCTTCGATCAGGCTGCCTGCAGGAATCAACACCGTGCCAGCCCGTGAGCGAATGTCGGAAGCAACGGTGAGTGTAACATCTGCTGTTTCGTCCGGGGTGACAATAATTCGCTCAGCCTCGTCATACCGAACTGGGATCACTGTTCCTTCTGGCACAACGACACTGGATGGCGGGAAGAGCTGGGCAACCGTAAACGAAGCGGGAGTTGCTGCTGTTGCAGAGACGCTATTGAACAGGGGCAGCACCGTGGCCGATGTCATCCCAAGTGCGGTGACAAGCGCAATATTTGAACGCCAATATGCTGGAAATGCCATAATATCATCCACCCTACTTAAAATTGTGAATGTGATAGCTCCATTAGACCAACAACTGCGAGAAAGTTGCTCTCGACACAGACGGAAACAAAAGCGTCACATTAGAACGGCGATCGCCCTCAGGGTTTATGTCATTTCGGCTAGCTCAATCACATTGCCATCTGGGTCATAGGTAAACAAAGCAGGCCGACCCGATGCGCTCATTTGCACCTGACATCCATGAGCCCGCAGATGATCGGCTGCCGCTTGCAAATGGGCGATCGCAAATGCAACATGCCGATTGCGTCCCCACTGTTCTGAATTATGGAGACCTGTTGACACGGTTGTATCCACAATCAGATGAATCTGGTAGTCGCCTAGCTGATACCACGCCCCAGGATATTTGAGCAGGCGATCGACCTTAGATAGACCCAAAACGGTGCCATAGAAATAGTCTGCTTGCTCTAAATCGGACACCAGAATGGCCGTGTGGAGGGGTTGAATGATGTGCATCGAACTGCCTCAGGTCATTTCATCCGGGGGATTGTAACTATATTATGACTTGGATTTAGTTATGGCTTGGATTTGGAATGCTCCCAGGATATTCGCTCCCTTAACAATGCCGATTAACAAATGCCGATTGACAAGAATATTTGAGAGGATGTTGAGAGATAAAGGTTCGATTCCCCCTTATGCCATCTCTTTTCTGCACTCAGGGTCACGAAAACGCACCAGACAGCCGCTTTTGCCGATTGTGTGGTGAGAAACTCGTGACCCATCCGGCGGCGAACGGTTCACCAGGCAATGATCTACCAGCAAGTCATCCATCAGAGATTAATCCGCATGCCAGGGTCGGTGTTGGAGCGGCAACGGTGGTTGGGCTGCGATATCGAATTCTCAATCAGCTCAGCAGCGGTGGCTTTGGGCGCACCTATCTAGGTGAAGATCTGCACCGATTCAACGAATCCTGTGTGCTGAAAGAATTTGCACCTCAAGTAGAAGGTGCAGAGGCGCTTCGCAAGGCAGAATCTCTGTTTCAACGAGAGGCGGGCGTCTTGTATCGCCTCCAACACCCTCAAATTCCTAAGTTTCGAGAGCTGCTGAGAGCCGAATTTGAAGGGCGAGAACGCTTATTTTTAGTCCAGGATTATATTAAAGGTCAAACATATCAAGACCTAATTGAAGACCGTTGCCGCCGGGGCAACCCATTTACAGAAGCAGACGTTGTGACGTTTCTCACCCAACTGCTGCCAGTGTTGCAATATATCCACAGTGCGGGCGTCATTCACCGAGATATTGCTCCTGATAACTTGATTTTGCGAGAAAGCGATCAGATCCCCATCTTGATTGATTTTGGCGGCGTCAAACAGGCTGCATTCGCTGCAGCTTCTGAGCTGACACCCGGCTCTCAATCTCCCCCTGACGCTGCAGTGCTGACTCTACTCGGAAAGCCGGGATATGCCCCAGAAGAACAGCTGCACTCAGGGCAGGCCTACCCCCATAGTGATCTGTATTCCTTAGCCGTGACGGTTGTCGTGATGCTCACAGGGCGATCGCCCCAGATGCTTGTGGGTGACGCAAATCCAATGGCGTGGCAGTCTCAAGTTACCGTAAGTCCTTGGTTGCAGGCTATTTTAGCCAAAATGCTGGCTCGATCATCGGGCGATCGCTACCCCTCTGCTCGTGAGGTGCTACAGGCACTCAATGCCAGACGCCAAGATCCAAGAGCATTCTCTCCTCCCAGCCAGTCTGACGTACCCTCTGCTAAAACGGTGAGAGCCGTACCCTATCCGTCTAGTTCATCTGCATCTAGTTCATCATATCCTCCATCGTCTAGCCCACCGACCTATGCACCAATGCACGCAATCCGGCCTCCAACGCCGACCCAGTCTGTCACAATAGCGGCAGGGCCTAATTCACCTCGGATACATCGCTCAACTCAATCGTCAATCGGGTTGAGGCAGGTGATCGGGGCGATCGCTCTTGTGGGGGGTGTGGCGATAGTTGGTTGGTTTGTTGGGTTTCACTGGCTATCGACCCTTCTCAACCCTAGCCCCAGGCCGCCCTCCTCTGAGGAAACGATCTCAGAATCATCTGGGTTTTCAGCCCCAGAGCAGGATCGTAAAGACTCGATTCAGACGCAGCGCCAACAGTTAGGCATCGATGAGTCATTTTTGGTACGGCTAACAGACGCAAGCTTCTACCGCCAATATCCAGACCAGGCCGGTCGCTCATTAACAGACGCCCCCGGTGATGCTGAGTGGCGATCGCGCTGGGATGCGATCGCGCTGGAGTGGCTCGATGAGTTAGAAAATATCCTCAGCGCCGAGGCTCGCCGCAATCTTGGCAGCTATGATGACGTAGAGTTAGACATCTGGAGACAATCTGTCAGCCAGCTCTATGTCAGCAGTCGTGCCCTCTATAATCTCGCCGATGCTAAATTCCTGCACCTGTTTCCTGACCAACGCGACACTGACTTTATGAATCAACCCATCGGTCAGATTTGGTATGGCCTAGCCGATGATGAACTTAACAGACTGCAATCCGGACAAACTCTGACCCGGTTGCGCTTCGACGATGGAGAATTTGGCGATCAGGTGAGTGGAAGCCTTCGGCCTGGAGAGGGGCATGTCTACATCATGGGGCTTTCAGAGGGGCAGATGATGCGGCTCAATCTGCAAGCTCCGCCTGAATCCACACAGCTTTCTCTCTATGTACCTACACCTGATGCCGATCTTCCTTACTTGCTCGACAATTCAGCTGACCCGGTGTGGGCAGGTCAGCTCCCCCAATCAGGATTCTATGAGGTTGTAATCATAGCCACAACACCTGACTCTGTGGGGTATCAACTCCGGGTTGCAGTTGAAAATGTCACTAATCAAGGGCAAGCTGGATCTCGCTCAATTTTCTAGCACGTTATTCAGCTTAATCTCATTGATAACTTATGTTAGCTGGCTCCGCACATGTCCTTACACTCGTTCGTTGCCATTGGCTGTATTATCCGAAAGCACCCGCAAAGACCGTGATGACTCGCCCAGTCATGCCACTTGATGTATCAGAAGCCAAGAAAGCTGCTGCAGAAGCTGTTTTAGCCACAGAAATAGGGCGACTCAGCGGCGGCAGTGACATCGGCGGCATCTCGCCAAAAATGCGGATTTGCCCTGCCACCTTCTCTTGAATGGTGCGGGGTTTTTGGCATCGCAGATCTTCGTACGGCGAAACTCAACGCTCTTGAGCAAGTTTCAGCGGTTCACGTTCCGGTGGCAGAGCGTCGCCAGTATCGCTTAGGGGTGAAGTACCGTAAAACCCTGGTCAATCGCATCAACCGTATCCAGAATCACATTCGTGCATTATTTGACCATCAGGGCATCAGCATTCCTGGCGGACACAGGGCTTGGACTTCCGTAGGCATTAAAACTTTAGGTCAACACCATGAACCTTTGGCAGAGTGTCAACTCGATGAATTCTGGCGAGGTGAACTTGACTTGGAGTTGCAAAGCCTTGATGCCCTCTGGCAGCAATTGCAACAGGTGGACGACCAACTAGAAAGAGTGGCTGAGCAGGATGATCAGGTTCAGCTTCTGCAAACCATACCAGGGGTTGGGCGCAGGACTGCTGAGATCATCGTTGCAGCATTGGATAATCCGCACCGATTCCAAAATGCCCGTCAAGTGTCTGCGTATGCCGGACTGGTGCCAGACCAGAGACATAACTTCTACGGAGACGCTACGCGAACAGGGCAAACCAATCGCTTGGGCAGAGTTACGTGTCGAGGCTCTCGCATTCTCTGCAGTGCCTTAGCTGGTTGACTGACAAAACTCAGTATACAAAACTGTAAGATTTGACAGTAAGGGACTTGCGGTTTAATAAGATTTCCATCAGGTTGGCACAATGGTGATGTCCCATTTACAGCGGTTGCCGATTGGATAAGCCACACGATTTGGCAGCTTGAGAAGCTACTGTTTAGTGTTTCCCTGTGGCTTACTGATCTGAAAATCGCTGTAGGTAATGTTTCAGAACGCTGCCAACTGGGTTTGTACTGTAGCTTGGCGACCGGGGAGTTGCTCACTCACGTATCCCTTCTGTGTGATTAATGCCTCCCGCACCGCCCTCGCACTAATGCGAACATACCCAAACGTGGATTGAAACTTGGGGTCTGCAAGCTGGGGCAACAGGCGATTCTCTTTTAGAGACACGGCATGAACGCTTGAGTCATTATCCTGAGTCAATTTCATTCCAGCTCAGCTATCTGCCAACATCTACGGAGATTCATGGCAAAGGTTTAACCCAGATTATTCACGACTTCTTCTGAAACAGGTTTAGATCTCTCATTCAGTTAAATGCTCAGCGATTCTTTGTCCATCGCTACACATGGCTCATCACATTGCTCATCCATGAATTATTCAGGTTAAGCCTCAGTTGCAAAGGCTTAGACCTTTGCTCAAAAGGCATGAGCAATATCAAACAATGCTCATAACCTATCAACTATTGCTTAAACAATACTTTTGATAGAGTTATTGACACGCTTTGCGCTATAGCCCATAGCGCACGCTGAAATAGATGCCATCATCTTGGGCATTTTCGCCGCGATCGTCGAGGTTGATTACAGGCAGTGCAAAGTCGAGGCGCACGTCGAGATTGGGAATTGGCTCCCAGAGCACGCCGAGCCCCAATCCTGCAAGGAAGCGCTGGTTGGGCAATTCATTGGGGTTGTTTGACATGTTCCAAACCGCACCCATATCGAAAAACGGAGCCAGTTGAAACTTCGATTCTCCGGCTTCATTGCGGGCCAAGGTGATGCGGTTTTCGATCGAAAAGCGGATGCCGTTGTCGCCAGCTCTGACGTTTTGGCGATAGCCGCGCAGCGACTGCCCACCGCCAATGACAAACTGCTCAGAGGGCAGCAGGCTATCGGGCGTAAGCTGGAGGTCGAGCTGCACAATCATGATGTTGCTATTGCCCAAGCGCTGTACCCGTTGAGCCTGACCAAGCCAGCTGACAAAGCGACCATCGGGGATGGGGGCTTCATTGGTGGTCGCGTTGAAGATATCAACGCCCAAACTCAGTTGCGATCGCAATGCCCATGCCCCTTGCACATCTCGCCGGACATAGTCTTGACCCAAGCGAAAGACGCTGGTGCGACTGACGCCATCTGCGTCGGGGCCGAGGCCAAAGCCAAAGGGTTCTCCGAATAGAAAGGTCTGGCCATCGCGGTAGCTAAAGCCCGCAGAGAGAGCCAATTCTTGGCGCGGCGTGCGGATCAGCGGCTGTCTGACGCTGATTTCATAGCGTTCGGATTGCCCTTCAATGTCAAATTCTCGGACGGGTTCTTGAATGACCTCGTTGCGATCGATAACGGTGCGAAGCTGTATCGTGCCATTCATCGGATTAAATGGAGCCCGGTAGAGCACCTCAACGACATCAGCACCGCCGGGTGTGGTGCGATCGTATGAGACGCCGATGAAATCACCAATACCAGTGAGGTTTTGGTAGCCCAGGTCGATACCAGTGCGTTCGGAGCCCACACTAGGCGGGGAGTAGTTGTCAACCCTGACTTCTCCCACAATGGGATCGGCTTCATCAACCCGGACGACGAGAATACTTTCACCGATGCGATCGCCCGCCCGCAAACTCGCTTCCACATTGTCTAGCAGCGGATCAGCCCGCAACAGACGCAATTGGTCTTCAAGCTGGTCGGTGCGCAGGGGGACATTGGCTCCCAGCTCAATGCGATCGCGAATGTAGCCATCATTCAGGCGGCGATTGCCCTCGACCTCAATGCTAGACAGCTGCCCTTCAATCACCTGGATTTGCACTACACCATCGGCCACCACCTGATCGACCACCACAGCACGGGAGGTGAGATAGCCCTCATTCAAATAGAGCTGCGTAATCGCATCGGCCACCTGGCGCAGATCTTCTGGTGTGGCATTTCGTCCTTCAACTGGTTGGACGATGGGCGCAAAGTCGGCTGCATCAAAGACGGAGCTGCCTAACACCTCAATGCGGCTGACGGCAACCGTCGGGGCATCATCGTCAGAAGCATCGCGCTGTGGAGTGGGTTCTGACGACTCTACTGGAGGGTCGGCTTCGGGTGCACCCGGTGAGTCATCGCTTGAATCAGGGAGAAACGGCTCTGGCACGGGCTGTAAAAACCGATCTTCATTGGGGTTGGGGCGCTGAGCCAGATTGAGAGGCGTTGCTTGGTCTGCCCGTAGCGCAGATCGCCCTGTGGAGTTTGTAGACTCCATAGGCTCTACAGACTCTGGAGTGTGTCTAGAGCCTGAAAATTCTAATAGCTCTAACTGCTCTGTGGCGATCGCCACAGGAGGCGCAATGCCTGCTGACAGAGCATACCCTGGGCAAGCACACAGCCCCAGAGCAGACGCTGGAATAAAAACAAAGGTTGACCGCAGCATAGACTCCTCACGCCACTAGCAGCATTCACATGACTGGCTGGTTTTGCGAATCATGCATCCGTTAAAAAGAAATCTTCCTAAGGATTTAGCACAGATCCGAGAAAAATCATGAATTGATCGAATTCACCATGGGCTGCCAATCATGGTGAAAGCTGCCCAATAAAAAGGATGGGACAGTTCAATGGTGTCACTGGCTGCTACGGATTCTGGGAGGGCGA
Organism: uncultured bacterium; assembly: GCA_964502605.1. Lineage (GTDB taxonomy): Bacteria > Cyanobacteriota > Cyanobacteriia > CAZCXK01 > CAZCXK01 > CAZCXK01. Next base: position 27,092 of record CAZCXK010000051.1, on the reverse strand, counting down.
TCGCCGCGCCCCGCGTGCCCTGCAGTTGTCGATCGGTCACCTGCACATCACCGCGCAACATGGCCAGTTGGGCCTGCCGCAGCGCTTCGGCTTTGATGGGTGAAGTCTGCAACTGGCTGTAGAATTCGCTCATCAGCCCCAGAGTGCCAGCGTCGCTGACATACCACAGGCTGGCCAGAGCCGAGCGTACTCCCGCTTGCAGAGCCAGTCCGGCGAAGCCCAGTTCAGCATTGTCGCTGCCCAGTGCAGTACGGCAGGCACTCAGCACCAGTAAGTCAACCGGCGGGTCATTGAGATTGAGTTCGCGCAGTTGGTCAAGTCTGAGGCGGCGATCGCTAAATTGAATGTAGGAATTCTCAGGCAAACCGGGTCGAAATTCGCCATGAGTCGCCAGATGCACGATGCCAAATGGCTGCTGTTGGCGTTCGGTTTTTAGCCGTTCGATCGTGAATGCATTATTGAGATAGACTTCGCTCAGCCACAGGTCTTGAATGCTGGCAATTTCCAGCGGGACGGCAGGCAGCGGAAACTGATCGTCAAATTCGGATGCCCCCATTGCCAGCACCTGCGCCCCTTGCAGCGGTTCATAACGCGTATCTACCAGGCTAAGGCTGGGCATGAGCCCAATGCTATAGCGCTCAATCAAGAACTGGTCACCGTTGTGCAGGGCAGCTACCGGGAGCGATCGCAACCCCGACTCCATGATGAAGGCAATATTATCAATGCCTTGAGCCTGCAAATCGGCTTCAATTGGCGTAATCAGCCACTCATAGAGCTGCTGCGCGGGCACCAAATAGCCCGTATTGCCAATCCGCCGTGCGTCGCTCACCTGCCCAGTAAACTGCCGACTAGCCCTCAACACTTGGTCGCGAGTCACCCCTCGCACCGGACGCCGTCTCACCTCACCACCTTGAGTGACGAGCACCAGTTCAAGCTGATCACTGCCCTGTGGTGTCAGAGAAAACGCTAGGTCAGTTTGGGGCTGATCACGATCTAAGAAGGAGGCGATCGCTTGAGTAGACTTCGCTTCTTGCTGGCTATAGCCAGGGGCAAGTGCTGCATCAACGGGCGAGAAGCTCACATAGATCAGAGCGGGTTTTTCGCCCGAAGCGCGTTCAATATCTTGTAAAACTACTCGAGCCTCATTGAGATTGAGGGCGATCGCCCGTTCTTCATAGGGTGGCGGCTCAGGAGCCTCAGGGTCGCTGCAATCGGGCGGACAGACCCGATCGGGCAGCTGAGGATCGTCTCCATTACCGCCATTACCGCCATTACCGCCATTACCGCCATTACCGCCGCTTCCGGTAATCAAGCGGATCGTGCCCAGCCCCTCACCCACCGTCACACTTTCGTCAAATCGCTGGTCAGGCGGGGATGAAATCGAGAAAGTGCCGCTGGTGATATCGCCTGCCGTGCCATTGGTGCGGGCGTCGCCCACGATAAAGGGCACATCAAGTCCACCTCCGCCATGGCGAATGGTAATGTTGCCTCCAGCATCGCCTCCAGATGTGTCAAGGCTGATCAAGGAGCCTATTGGCTCACCTGTAAACGAGTCGATGAGGCGTGGTAACGCCCCCGTCGCGCGGAAAAACCGTCCTGCGGTGATATCGACATCACCACCCCGCCCATCATCGCCGCCACGAGTATCGATGGTCGTCACCTCTACATCGCCAGAGGGATCGAGGGTGACATCACCACCATCGCCCACCAACCCACGGGTCGAAATAGCTCCTGTCTGAATCGAGGTCTGAGCTTCAATAAACACATCACCGCCCACATTGCCAAAGGTCGATAAATCGCCCGCTATCACTAAGCCGTTTGGGGCCGACAGGGTAATTGAGCCCCCATTTCCACCCGATGAGGCGGCTGACAAAAGTGTGTTAGTGGCATTAATAGTGCCGTTGGCACTGGTAAGGTTGATCGTACCCGCCGCTGCGTTTGGGTTTGCGTTTGGGTTGCTGCTCGTCACTGTATCTGTTTGGATGGGGCTTCTGACCCGAATCGTGTCATTGGCCAAAAGTTCGATGCTGCCGCCGTTGCCATTGCTGCCTTCAGCAAATAACCCGCCATCTGGTGCAACCCGAATCGTGCCAGTCTCACTAACCACGCGGATATCGCCCGCATTTCCAGACCCAAACTCGGCTGACGTCGTCACACGACCCAAAATGACATCCCCATCGGCGCGAATGGCGATCGCCCCGGCCTCTCCCCCCATCGAGAAACTGGGAGTCGTCGTTAAGCTGCCCCGTCGGGTGTTGACGATATTACCACTGGTGATATCAACTGCTCCGCCCTGCGTAGTAATGTCTGCATTCACCTGGACAAATTCACCCGCATTAAGCCTGACATCATCAAACGTCGAAATATCAGCATTAATGGCGATCGCCCCACCCCCTCCAGATGACTGAATCGTCAGCGGCCCATTACTGGAAATGGCGCTATTCACCGTGATGCGCCCCGTGTTCCCCGTGTTGTTAGAGAGACCAATCGTCAGACCCCCAGATGAGGCAGAAAGAACTATCAAATCGGTTTCAGAAATGTTTAATGCATTGGCCGCTACGGTGTCCCCAATCTGAATGTTGCGATTGGCGGTGCTGGGAGCAATCAGAAGGGTGCCCGTTGTCGAAAATGCCGTATCTGCACCCAGATTCAGATCATTGCCCAGCAGAACGATCAAGCCACTGTCGCCCGTTCCGGTCGCCGTAATCTGATTGTCAATGGCAATCGTCGCCCCACTGGAGAAGAAGACATCGCCCGCATCACCGGCCAGCGAACTGACATCTACATCGCCCACACGCAGGTCTCCTGCTGCCGAAATCGACACATCACCTGCCGCCCCAAAATTGGCAGAGGTTCTAATCGAGTCTACGGTGATCGAGCCAGTAGCGCTGCTGAGTCTGACATTCCCTGCGATAGTGCCTGCATTGGTGATAAACAAACTGCCTGCGGAGAGATCGCCACCTGCAGTCAGCGTGATGTTGCTAGTATCCGTCCCTCCTGGAGAATGACTGCCGCTAAGACCGTCCACGGTGAGCGTGCCCCCCGCCATGATAGTCAAATCCCCATTGGGTACAATGATCGCCGTACCATTGGCGGCAAAATTTCGCCCAGCTTCAAAAGTTACAGACTCGACCGACGTGCCTGAAAAGTCTAAGTCTTCCCCCAAAAAATTGTCTACGCTAATGTCTTGACTCGCTTGCAGTAAGATATCTCCCGTTATCCCCTGCAATGCTGCAAAGCTGATTAAGAAATCTGCATCTGTACCGCCATCGGCAAACAAGATTTGACCTGCCGGGTCGCCCATATTTGGCACCCCCGGCTCGAGCTGGTTGTCGTCACCGAGACCTGGAAAGACGATGTCTGGATCATTACCGATGGTGATGTCGCGTGGATCAAACAAGACGGTGCCAGAGTCTCCGGCAGGCGCACCGACATCAACCACACCATCAAACGCCAGATGGTCTCGGCCTGAGATTTCGACAAAGCCGCCATCGCCGCCCACATCGCCGCCTCGGGCGCTGACAGAGCCGAAGAACTGTGTCGATTGATCGGCCCAGACAATCACCGTGCCACCATGCGATGCGACACTCTCAGAGAGGCCATCAGATCGCAGCGTGGTAGCAGAATCGACGTAGGTTTGCTCAGCGTTGAATGACGGATCGAGGCCACCGGCTGCGCGTCCGCCCTGATAGTCGCCACCAATGCGGATGGTGCCACCACTGGCAGTGCTGGACGCATCCACATCGGCGTTAAGCAGCGCCACTTGAATCCCAATGATGTTAATGGTTGGAGATTGCGAATTAGAATTGGCCGCATCAGTGGCAGTATGCAAAGTGCCAGAGGCGATCGCCACTCCAGGTTCTGGAGTAATCCGCAAACTCGACCCGGTGAGGCTCACTGTGCCGTCAGCATTCACCACAACGTCGGTGGCGTTACTCAGCCCACTGCCCGTCAACAACTCTGGCAATTGCAGCGGCGTCAAGGGCACCCCTCCATCTTGTTGCTGGCTATTTGCTGGTAGCTCAGACGCCTCTAGTTCTAGGCTCAGCAGTGCCCCTTCCTGGCTGATTCTCACCAGGCGATCGCCCTCAACGGCTGCAATCGTGATGGTGCCGCCCGGTGCGGACAGCGTTCCGGTGTTGATCACTGTGCCCCCCAGCAGCAGCAGCGATTCTCCTGCATTTACGGCCAGCTCCCCCGCATTCAGAATTGCACTGGGCTGGCTGACATCAAACGTCAACGCAGTCGGATCACCCACTAGCCCCTCATAGTCGTTGGGGTTAAAGGCACTAAACCAGCGATCGCCAAACCCAATTCCCGTCGCCGTGGTTGCCGTAAAGGAGCCCGGCACATCCAACCGGGCATTGGCTCCAAAGATCACTCCGGCTGGATTGAGCAGATAGAGGTTAGAATTGCCCCCCGTGACCCGAATCAGGCCATCAATCACCGAGGCATTGCCACCCACCACCCGGCTAAGAATGTTACGAATTTCAGGATTGGAGAGAAAATTGGCGATCTGAGCCTGACTCAGCCCAAAGGTATCAAAGCTGTGAAACAGATTTCTGCCATCGCTAGAGCGCCTGCCCCCGTCGATATCAAATTGGTTGCTGCGCTGATTGACGCGGGTTTGTGTCTCGTCTTGTGCCGACGTTACCTGCGCTAGAGCCGCTTTAAAAAAGATGCCACCCCAGAATGACAGGGTCGTGAGCCCAATCCAGACTAATCGTGCAGCAGTTTGCATCGAACTTCCCCTGAATTCAAGACACGAGGCATGGATGACATCTCGCTTAGGTCTGACCCTGAGTGTAGGATGCAAAGATTACTTTGATCAAGATTTAAACGGCATGATGATGTGGTTTGTTCCATCAAGTTTGTTCCATCAAACGTTAAGTACATGGTCATAAGTAGAGCCAGTGGGGTTCGCCCCCGCGCTCTATTTATTTATGGCTGCCCACTGAGAACAAGTTAGAACAAACTAGAACAACGGTGATGTAGGAGTATCAATGTATCTTGTTGATTGCCCCAACTTTAGCCGCGTGGAATTTTGAGAAGGGGCGGCGGTGGCGGCATTAAATCCAGTTTTACAAAGAGATTAAGGCAATGAGGCTCATACGCTATTGGCAGTTGGGGTTAGAGGCGATCGCCCCTGACACCCCACTGCATGCCCCCACGCTGTGGCGGTGGCTAGGACTTAGTCTGATGGTGCCGATCTACTTTGGTGGCGTCACCCTGCACTATGCCGTTAGCCACGACTACCTGATCCAAGATGACGCCCGCCTCCATCTGGTATGGATGCAGCAGTGGCTCCATCCCGATTGGTTTCCCAATGACCCGATCGCCGCCTACTATGCGGCCATTCAGCCCGTGGGCTTTCGAGCATTCTATGCAGCCTGCGCCCGAATGGGGATATCATCGCTGGTGGTGGCGAAATGCTTGCCACTTGTCCTCGCGTTAGTGACTACGGGCTACCTCTTCCGAATTGCCCTGTTGCTGCTGCCGGTGCCCCTGTGCGGCGTCTTGACAACGCTGATGCTAAATCAAAATATCTGGCTCAAAGATGATTTAGTATCCGCGACGCCCAGAGCTTTTGTCTATCCGCTATTGGCTGCATTTCTTTACTATCTGCTGCGGCGTGCGACTGTTCCGTGTCTGGTGGCGATCGCTCTCCAAGGGCTGATCTACCCACAAGTGGTGTTGGTTGAGTTAGCCGTGTTGACGCTACGTCTGATGACATGGCACAAGGGCATCCCAACTCTCAGCCGCGATCGCCACACTTATCTACTTTGGGGCATCAGTTTTGGCTTGGTTGTGGCAATGGTGCTGGTCTTTTCAACTGATGTCACCGAGCAGGTGGGGTCTCTCGTCACAGTCGAGCAGATGCGAGCCATGCCCGAATTTGGATTGGGCGGACGGCGCGAATATTTTGGCGTTGGGGCGCTCCAGTTTTGGTTTGCCGGAGCTAGTGGGCTGCGGTTGCCGCTGTTTCCGCCGGTGATGGGCGTGGGGTTGGCACTACCTGTGCTGCTCCGATACCGTCCTGGAGTCATCCAGCAAATCCGCCCAGATGTCGCCGTGCTCGCCCAGGTGGTGTTGGGCTCTGTTGGCCTCTGGGCAGCAGCTCATCTGCTGTTTCCAGGGCTTTACCTGCCCAGTCGCTATACCTTCTATAGCCTCCGAATGGTGATGGCGATCGCCACTGGTATTGTGCTCACGGGGGGGCTCGACTGGGGGCATCGTTGGTTCCTAGACCCAGAGCATGGTGGGCATGTCGCCACGCTCAAAACCAAAATACAAATACGTTTAGCCAGTCTATTGGCGATCGCCATTGTTGCAGTGCCTGCGCTTCCGGTGCTGTTTCTCGACGGTCATGGGTGGGTGATCGGCCAATATCCGGGTCTATATGCATTCCTGGCTCAACAGCCGCCCACAGTGCGGATCGGCTCTCTTGTCCCAGAGGGCAATAATCTGCCTGCATTTGCCCAGCGATCGGTGCTCGTCAGCGCAGAACTGGCCATGCCCTACCATCCCCAGTTTTATGACGCGATGCTCGAGCGGATGGTGGATAGCCTAGAGATTCAATATAGCCCTGATCCTACTATCGTCAGGGGGCTGATTCAAAAGCACGGTGTAGATTTTTGGCTCTTGGATCACGAATTTAAGACCGCTGACAGCCTGCTCCAGCAAACCTGGTTAATTCATAGCTCGGTGGGAGAGTCCGCAGTGCGCTATGCCACAGCCCTAGAAGCTGGAACAACTCCAGCGATCGCCCCTGATGTCAAATTCTGTCAAGTTTTCTCAGAAAAAAACCTGATGTTGCTCGATGCTCACTGTATGGCGAAAGTAACGTCAGACTAAACTGTGACTAATATCACAATTGAGCACAGCTAAGTCCCACCCCTGAATTCGTTGCTCATCCCCACTCATCCATGGTTATTCATTCTCAAGCCTGTTCATTCACTACGGAGATACCCCATGAAATCTCGACCCCGTCTCGCGGCTATCTTGGGTCTTCCTGTTCTGTTAGGAATCACGGTCGCTATCCCGGCAGCGGGAGTTGCTCAAGCTGAAATTGCTCAATCTAACGAGACAGCCCCGAGCATATGGGGAGAACCGGGCTACAACTGGGCCGGAGACTTTAATGGGGATGGCAAAACCGACCTCGCCGCTGCCCTGCCAAATGGCGACATGACGATGCATCTTTCCACGGGAGAACGCTTTACCCGTGAGACATGGTTTGTGCCGACGCAGTGGGGTGGAGAAAATTACACTTGGGCTGCAGACTTCAACGGCGATGGCATGACCGATTTAGTGACGGCACTAGAAGGAGCTATCTACGTCCATCTGTCTCGCGGCAGCGAGTTTGTTAGTCTCGCGCTAGAAACGCCCAACCGTTGGGGCGAACCCGGCTATAACTGGGTCGGCGACTTCAACGGCGATGGCACATTAGATATCGCATCCGCGCATCTCAATGGAGACATGACGATGCGATTGTTTAATGGGCGCGAGTTTGACCTTGAAACCTGGTCGGTGCCGACACCGTGGGGCGGGGCACGCTATTCATGGGCCAGTGATTTTGATGGCGACGGCTCTACTGATTTGGTCAGCGCCCTCGAAGGTGAGATCTTCGTCCATTTGTCTCAAAACACCGCCTTTGAAAGCACAACTCTGACAACGCCTGTGCGCTGGGGTGATCCGGGCTACAACTGGGTCGGCGATTTTAATGGCGATCGCCTGTTGGATATCGTATCGGCTCATCCCGAGGGTGAGATGACGCTGCGACTGTTTGATGGCCAAGACTTTACTCGTGAGACTGCCTCAGTATCGACGCAGTGGGGGGGTGCTAATTACACGTGGGCTGATGATTTTAATGGGGATGGCAGAACTGATTTGGTCTCTGCTCAATTAGAGGAAACGTTCATTCACTATGCGGATGGCGCTGGGTTTCGTAGCCTGACGGTGCCAATCCCTGAATGGGGCGATCCGGGCTACAACTGGAGCGGCGATTTCAATGGAGATGGTCGGCCTGATTTGATGTCTGTGTTACCCGATGGCACGATCTCAATGCGATTGGCTGCGCGTGATGGCTTTGATGTGACACTGTGGAATGTGGCAAGTGAGGTGTATGACCACCCCAGAGCCTCTTTAGAATAGGAAGCAACTCGATCGGCGGAGTGTGATGGTGTGAGGATAGGGCGATCGCTCAAATTCTGGGCATATGGGGCGATCGCCTATGGGATATTATGTGGTGCGCTCTATGTCGGGCAACCCCGGCTGATCTTTTTCCCAGATGCCAGTTTCAAGGCGACACCTGCCACAGCAGGGCTCGTTTATGACGATGTCTGGCTGCCTGTAGACACAGGTCAAGTGCATGGCTGGTGGATTCCGGCGGCTGAACCGACTACGCCTGTGGTGCTCTACCTGCATGGCAATGCCAGCAACATCGGCGATTTGGTCAACCGAGCCTTACATTATCATCGCTTGGGCATTTCATTTTTTGCTATTGACTATCGAGGCTACGGACGTAGCAGTGGCCCGTTTCCCCATGAAGATCAAGTCTATGCTGATGCTGATGCAGCGTGGCGCTATCTTACAGACACGCGCGGCATTCCACCGGAGGCAATTGTGCTGCATGGGCAATCCTTAGGCGGGGCGATCGCCACTGAGATAGCTGTGCGATATCCAGAGACGGCGGGGCTGGTGCTCGAAAGCGCATTCACGTCGATGTCAGCGATCGTTCGGCATCACACTCCCGTGCAGTTGGTGCCATTAGAGGCGATGCTGACTCAGCGGTTTGATACTCTCACCAAGGTGCGATCGCTGCAGATGCCGATCTTGATCATGCACGGCACAACTGATCAGACCATCCCAGTGGAGATGAGTCAAGCGCTGTATCAGGCCGCATCTGAGCCCAAAGAATTGCAGTTAATCCCTCAGGCAGATCACAATACGGTCAGCCAGGTTGACGAAACGCTGTACTATCAGACCATTCATCACTTTGTCAGGCGCTATGCAACGCGCTAGCATCAGTCTGGTTTAGAGAGAAACACGGAAATTATGGGGAAATTTAGAGGCGCGCGTTTGCCTCCCACCTCTCGACTCTGGTCTGGCGTTATTGTGATTTTGATTGCCGCGGGGGTGATGTTTCGGGGTGTCAATCTCGATCAGCGCACCTATTGGGTCGATGAAGTCGCTACCTCGATTCGCGTTGCCGGATACACCCGCACTGAAGTAACTCAACAACTCGCCACAGGAGCAGTACATCCCGCTGCTGAGCTACTGCACTATCAGCAGCTAACGAGCGATCGCCCTTGGGCAGAGACAGTTCAAGCTCTTATGCAAAGCCCCGAACATGCGCCGCTCTATTTTTTGCTGGCGCGGGGATGGGTGCAATTATTGGGCAACTCCGTCACGGCCATTCGCAGCCTGTCAGTGCTGCTGAGCGTGGTCGCCCTGCCTTGCATGGCCTGGTTTTGTTGGCAGCTGTTTCAGGCACGGGCGATCGCCCAACTCAGCCTGGGATTATTCGCCATTTCGCCCTTTTTTGTGGCCTATGCCCAAGAGGCGCGCCCCTATAGTCTCTGGTCGGTGACGCTGCTGCTGCTGGGTGGGTCGCTGGTGAGAGCGCTGCGATTCCAGACTTCTATGGCATGGAGTCTCTATGCTGTCTCATTGGCGATCGCTCTTTATACGTCTCTGCTCACCGGCTTAGTTCTCATTGGCCTTAGTGGATACATGATCTTGCTCGGCTGGCGAAGTAACACTAGAGCCCTACTCTGGCAAAATTTTGGCTGGGCCACAGGATCTGCACTGGTGGCGTTTGCGCCCTGGTTGGTGGTGCTGGCACATCACTGGGCTGCCCTGCAAGACAACACCGCCTGGATGCGGAATCCGCTGCCCATTTGGATCATGCTTGCAGTCGCGCTGTATAGCATTGCCGTCCTGTTTTTTGATGTCCCGATTTCTGTTGATGCGTCTCTAAGCACAGTAGCGCAAGGGGGAATTGCGCTCAGTATTCTTGTCCTTGTGGTCTATGCTGTCTATAAAATGCTGACCCAAGCCCCGAAAATTGGCCTGCTTTTGCTGGCGTTTTCAGTTTCCACCCCTGCGGGTCTGATCGCCCTTGATCTGATCCGGGGCGGACAGGCTGCTGCCACACCCCGCTATTGGATTCCGTGTCAGTTGGGGGTGATCGTGATCGTGGCCTATGGGTTGGGCGATCGCCTTTTACCCGCTGATCCGTTAGGTGACCATCAGGCATCACAGTGGCACCAAGATGCCCCATTGAGAGACTTAAGCAGCGAATATAGGGCGGAGTCTGGGGCTGAGCAGCAGTGGCATTCCCGCAGTCGGCTGCCATCGCTAGGGCAAATCCAGTTTGTCACAGGGCTACTGATTGCCATCAGCCTCTTATCATGTCTGCTGAATCTCAATCGCACTCCAGCATATCAAAAGGCCCGGAACCAGGCTAATGAGGCGATCGCCGCTCAGGTTAACCGGGCAACCAGCCCCCTCCTGATCAGCGAAGCCGACCATACGATGGATATGCTGTCACTGAGCCGCAGCCTCACTCCGGAGACCTCTATACGGATTTTACCCATGACAGGTTGGGATGGGCGTTATTATCCTAGCCTGTCCCAGTTTGTGCTTCAGCCCTCTGAGACCCTCCAACAGCAACTTGAGGGCGATCGCGCTCTGCTCCTCGAACTGATCTATCAACCCCAACTGCTCACAGCCTCAGATGTGCATCTCTCCCTGTGGCGAATTGTGCCCCGAGACTAACCCACAGCCAATCCTGCTAGACTTCCTATCGCTCCAATCATGGCTGGAGACGATGACCTATGTGCGACAAAACGCCCGAATTTCCTCGGCAATGGCTTCGGGTGCCGTCGTCATCATCTGCTCATCAGCATCTGAAATCAGGTGCAGCTTGGCAAAAGGAGCTGTCGCAAAGGCTTGGGTCAAGGTCGCGGCTAAGGTGCGATCGCCATCTCCCTGCAGCAGCAACATGGGCGTCTGCAGATGAATCAGATCCGCATCGAGCTGTTCGGCTCGAATTTCAGCCAACCGCCGGTTAAACAAGATACGACAGGCCGCAGGCGATCGCACCCACTGGTGCCGTAGCTGCAGCAGCCGCAAAATCCCACCATGTCGCCCCAGCAGTCGTGCCAGAGGTAAGAGCGATCGCAGCCCCCACACCATCACCGGAGGCCGACCCACCAGCCAGCGCGCCCAGCTCCATCGCTTGGGTAAGGCATGCAGCATCACCCCTTCTGGGTTAATTAGCACCACCCCCTGAACCAGATGCGGAAACTGCAGCGCACAGCGAACCGCAACCCAGGCTCCTACCGAATGGCCAATTAGATAGACCTTTTGCAGCTTTAAGGCATCCAGATATTCGGCCAAACCGTCCACTTCAAGCGCAATCGAGTAAGGCACCTTTGTAGACCACTCAGAGTCACCAAACCCCAACAGGTCAGGCGCAAGGCAATGATAGTCAGCGCTTAGAGCATCAATCATCGGTAGCCATTCGCTGCTGTCTGTCCAGGCACCGTGCAAAAACAGCAGTGTCTGTCCCTGCCCCACCTCGCGCCAAAACATCTGCCCTTGTGACAAGCGAATTTTAGAATTGCGAATTGGTAACGTCATGCTGCTGTGATCGCCAGTGAGAAATAAATGCCAGCAACGCGCATGGTCAAAAACCCAAGAGTAGAAACGTCAGTCACTATACGAATCAATTATCACGGCAATTGGGCAACGCAAGACAAACGGCCAACTAACGGCTAGAAGCAACCAGTCTGAGTCAGTGCAGTGCAGGGTGCCCAAAAGCGATGAGCGTAGAGCTATGCCAGGGTCGTCACTCCAGCAAAATAATCGTGGATCTGCCGATCGTGGTCGTGAGATAGAGTCCCATGAGGGATATCAGACGGGGCAAAAGCCTTCACATCGACGATTTCCAGGGTGTCTTCAACCTTCATCATGCCGTTGACTTCTGCTTCAACCACAACACAAATTGAATGAAAACGGAGATCTCGTTCGGGTGCAGAATAAATGCCGACGAGGCGACCCATCTTGACCACCTCTAACCCAGTTTCTTCTGCCAATTCACGCTGAATTGCCGACGGAATATCTTCGCCCCAATCCACCATGCCTCCAGGTAATGCCCACCGCCCGGTGTCTCGACGCCGAATCAAAACGATTTGACCATCTGGTAGCACTGGAATAATGCTAGTCCCGGTGATGGGGTGACGAAACACCAACCCCAAGGCAGGTTGAAGAAATCGCCAGAGTTTGCGAATACCATGTGACATCGCAGTGTTGGGTGAAGAAACCAGATTTGCCGTTGGCAGACGCACATCCTAACGTTTCAAACAAGATCCTTAACCAGACTTACACAATTACTCAGCTAGGTCAGCCAAATCTGCCAAAATTTGGGCTGCGTGAGCATCGGGCTTCACTTTCTGATAAATTTTTTCAATCTTACCATCTGGGCCAATAATAAACGTGTTGCGGCTAATGCCCATATATTCCTTGCCCATAAACTTTTTCAGGCCATAGCTGTCATATGCAGTCGCAACACTGCCGTCGGCATCCGATAGCAAGTTAAACGGCAAATCATATTTGGTCGTAAATTTTGTATGCGATTTGGCATCGTCAGTGTTAATGCCTAATACCACTATGTTTCGCGCCTGATAATCAGCATAGACATCTCGAAATCCACAGGCTTCTTTAGTGCAACCGGGTGTGTTGTCACGCGGGTAGAAGTAGAGAATGATTCGCTGCCCACGGAAGTCGGAAAGGTTGACGATGTTGCCACCTGCGTCCGGTAGGCTAAAGTCAGGCGCTGCATCACCAGGGTTCAAAGTCATGTCTGTTCAGTCACTATTACGATTGAAACTAGGACATCTCTCATCTTACGGTGTGCTTAGCAGACTGACATGACTCAAAATTCAAAAAAAACAATAGATTTCTTAACCTTGGGAAAGCGCCCGTTCGGTGGCATGATATTCAATTAGAGTGGCTTAATCCGAACCTGCCACAATGTCACTGTTGAGCTTCGCAACGGTTTTAATTGCAAAGGTGAGTAGGGGCGTTTCTCCGGTTATCTGAAAAACGATTGCGGTTGTGCACTCTGGCCAAAAATGTCGGGATGAACCCATCCTCTGAACGAGTTCTTGGCTCATTCAACATCATCAGATGTGACAATTCAGTGCCATTCGTCTCAGTGCCATTCGTCTGGGGCAGGTTGATTTTGACTCTTCGTGTGAGACGATGACTCATAAATGGTCTAGCCAGATCGATGGATTAAGCCGTTTGTCGATGAATGAATCAGCCACTGGAAATGCTGGTGGATTAAGCCAATTGTGTCGATCTTTTATCACTAAGCCTCACGTTTTAGGAAGAACCATGCTTAAAAGGTCTATTTCACTTGTTGTAATCACCCTATTCTTAGTTTTTCATGTGTTTGCACATGGGGCGCTAGCCCTCGAACTGAACGAGGAAACTCGCACAGTTCCTCTGAATGACAAAGGGGAAACCGTTGTTCTCAGTCTGAAGCAGATGGCGCTCGGTAAACGGCAGTTTAGCTATGCTTGTGCTCAGTGCCATGTGGGTGGAGGCACTCGGACAAACCCTAATATTAATCTGAGTTCTGAGTCTCTGGCTAGAGCGACCCCATCTCGCAACAATCTGGAGGCGTTAGTAGATTATATGCATGATCCGACTACCTATGATGGGTTTACGTCGATTGCAGAAGTTCATCCGGCGACACGAAGCTCGGATGTCTTCCCCAAAATGCGGAATCTAACTGAAGACGATTTGGTGGCGATCGCCGGATTTATTCTGGTTCAGCCGAAGGTGATTGCTGAGCAGTGGGCAGGCGGTAAAGCCAATAATTGAGTTCACACTCTTCTTTAATACCTATGGGACTTTAGCATCTGTGGGATCTGAGGAGGTGATTAAATTGGGACGTGGATACGTTGCTACGTCCCATTAACAATGTAATTGATCAGGGTTGTGATCAGGGTTGCCGAATCATGAGTCGCTTTCAACAGGGCAACTTTCTGATCAGAGCCATGTTAATGGAAGCACGATGTCGATATTATGCCGAGCGCCTTATGTCGGGTGACACTTTTAGAATACGCAGTTGGATTGCAGTCATCGTTGTTCTGTGCGTTAGCTGGCTTTCGTTTGAGGCTCATGGGCTTGCGGCTCCCATTGATGCTTATGTTGCCAAATATTTAGATGTAGGCGACTCTGTTGCCCTTGAGATGGATGCCTCTGGGAAAACGGAGCTGTTTTCAGCTCAAGATCTATCCAACGGCAAGCACCTGTTCGAAGAAAACTGCATCAACTGCCATGTCGGCGGAGCCACACTCCCTGACCCAACGGTCTCCCTAGCGCTTGATGCATTGCGACGGGCGACTCCACCCCGCAACACAGTTGGTGGCATCGCTGCTTTTCTGAGGTTGCCCATGACCTACGACGGGTCTGACGAAACGTTTTGGTGTCGTCAGATTCCTGAGAGCTGGATGTCAGACGACGAGTTGGCTAATCTGGCTGCATTTGTGTTGCGAGCGGCTCAAAAAGCCCCAGGCTGGGGAACCAGCCGCTTTTAATGGGGTGAAGCTGCCATTCAAACTTCAAGACTTGTAATAAGATCTTAAGTACATGGTAGATTCAACAGTAATTTCCACGATATCTCCGGGGATAACTATGAGACTAATTGCTTCAATTTCACGTCAGGTTAGCGTTGTGCTCTGCACGTTGACGCTGATTGTGAGCACATTTTTGCTAGCTGCAGCTCCCGCTTCTGCTGAAACAGTAACGGTGAAGATGGGTGCTGATAGTGGACAACTGATCTTTCAACCGTCTGAGGTCACGGTTAAGCAAGGCGACACCGTTAAGTGGTTGAACAATAAGTTTCCTCCACACAACATCGTTTTTGAAGGTAGTGGCGCGATCGCCAGCAAGTCCCATGAGCAGCTAATGTTTTCTCCAGGTGAGTCTTACGAAGTTTCCTTCTCTGACGTAGAACCTGGAACCTATACCTACTATTGTGCGCCTCACCGGGGTGCTGGCATGGTGGGTAAGATTACAGTCGAAGGCTAGATCTTGTCAAATTAACATGTCTGCTAATGGCATGTGGCCAAGGTTAATTTCATTCTGGCGATCGCGGATCATGGGCTTCAAGATCCGGTTTGTAGCGGTGAAATCAACCTTGGCCAATTTTATTTGAGGCCCAGTCCAGCCTGAAATTGAGCATATTCTGAGTGGCAGAACGCTACTGCCAGACTCGGATGTGAGTTATTGCGATCGCCGTTAAATAATCATTAACGTCATCTCTAGTCATCTCTAATTTTGGTAATGAGTTGACACATTTCTCTTAAGAGAATCTTCCTATCAACGCAACATCAATACATCGGTGCTACGATTTCGACAGAAGAGAAAAAAGATGTTAAAGGAAGAAATGCTTCATGGTAGAGGAAGTATCAAAGTCGATATCCGTCGATGGACGGGAGATTCGATTTAGCTTTGGATTGCTAGCCCCCCAAGCGGGTGGGTCAGTCTTAATTGAGTCAGAAGACACCTCTGTTTTAGTGACAGCCACTCGGTCTAAAGGACGAGAAGGCATTGACTTTTTGCCACTGCTGATTGACTACGAAGAAAGGCTCTATGCAGCCGGTCGAATTCCGGGTGGCTATTTACGGCGTGAAGGCCGCCCCCCAGAGAAGGCAACCCTGACCTGCCGCTTGGTTGACCGTCCAATGCGACCGCTGTTTCCCCAGTGGCTACGGGATGACATCCAAATTGTGGCCACGACGATGTCAATGGATGAGCGCGTGCCGCCTGATGTATTGGCGGTGACAGGAGCCTCGATCGCCACTATTTTGGCCAAAATTCCGTTCAATGGCCCCATGGCTGCTGTCCGAGTCGGCTTGGTGGGTGATGAGTTTGTGATTAATCCCACCTACAGCGAAATCGAATCCGGAGATTTAGATTTGGTGGTTGCGGGGTCGCCTGAAGGCGTGATCATGGTTGAGGCCGGAGCTAATCAGCTGCCCGAACAAGATATCATCGATGCGATTGATTTTGGCTATGAAGTGGTTCGAGACTTGATTCAGGCACAGCTTGACCTGATGGCAGAGCTTGGCATTGAGCTGGTTAAAGAATCAGAACCGGAGACTGATTCAACTGTCGCAGATTTTGTCAGCGCTGAGGCTACTGATGAGGTCAAACAAGTGTTGTCTCAGTTTGAGATTACCAAAGATGGTCGAGATGAGGCGCTTGATCAGATTAAGGCCAAACTGGAAGCGGCCATTGCCGAACGGCCTGAAGACGACCCAGTGCGAGTGGCGATCGCTGAAAATGGTAAGGCACTGGGCAAAACCTTTAAGGCACTGACCAAAACCCTAATGCGCCAGCAGATTCTCAATGATGGGGTGCGGGTTGACGGTCGAAAACTGGATGAGGTGCGCCCTATTCAATGTCGCACTGGAATTCTCTCAAAGCGGGTTCATGGGTCAGGGCTATTTCAACGCGGGCTGACACAGGTGCTGTCGATCGTCACGTTGGGTACACCTGGAGACGCTCAAGACATGGATGATCTGCATCCTGACGAGAAAAAGCGCTATCTGCATCATTACAACTTTCCGCCCTATTCGGTCGGCGAAACTCGACCGATGCGATCGCCCGGTCGGCGAGAAATCGGCCACGGTGCCCTAGCAGAACGCGCACTTCTGCCTGTCTTGCCAGCTCAAGAAGCGTTTTCTTACGTGATTCGGGTTGTGTCTGAGGTCTTATCCTCGAACGGATCAACCTCAATGGGGTCTGTGTGCGGTTCCACTCTGGCGCTGATGGATGCGGGCGTCCCGATTAGCAAGCCTGTGAGTGGTGCAGCAATGGGGCTGATCAAAGAAGGCGATGAAGTTCGCATTCTCACTGACATTCAGGGCATTGAAGACTTCCTGGGCGATATGGACTTTAAGGTCGCTGGCACCGATACAGGGATTACGGCACTCCAAATGGATATGAAGATTAATGGCCTGCCGATCAAAGTGATCGCAGATGCAATTAATCAGGCCAAGCCCGCCCGCATGCATATTCTAGAAAAGATGCTGGCTGCGATCGCCAAACCTAGAGCTGAGCTTTCTCCCTTTGCGCCATCGATGGTCACAATTAAGATCGACCCTGACATGATCGGGTTGATTATTGGCCCCGGAGGCAAAACCATCAAAGGCATCACTGAGCAAACTGGGGCGAAAGTCGATATCGAAGATACTGGCATCGTCACGATTTCCGCTATCGATGCAGAAAAGGCGAAAAAGGCGCGGAGCATCATTGAAGGCATGACCCGTAAGCTCTCTGCTGGCGAAGTTTATGCAGGGCGTGTGACTCGCATCATCCCCATTGGCGCGTTTGTTGAATTCCTTCCTGGCAAAGAAGGGATGATTCACATTTCTCAGTTGGCCGACTATCGAGTTGGCAAAGTTGAGGATGAAGTTGCGGTTGGGGATGAAGTCATTGTCAAAGTCAGAGAAATTGATGGCAAAGGCCGCATCAATTTGACCCGCCTCAACATTCATCCTGATGAGGCCGCAGCTGCTCGGGCGGCTGCAACCCTCTAGCCCTCTAAACCTCAGCAGCCCATTAATCTAGGCCGCGTGATCCAGCAGATTCGCATCACGCGGTCTTTACCGTTTTTCTGCAATCAGCACCGCCTACGATTTAACTCTTGACACCTGCAATCTCTGCTAGGGCGTTGGCGTACTGTTCTAAATCTTGCCGCAAGGCTTCTAGATCCCGTCTCAAAATAGGTTCCTGATCCCAAGCTTTTTCATGGGTTTGAGGGCTGATGTCAGATAGTTTTCTGGCTTCCCATGCTTGCAGTTGCGGGTGCCACTTTGACAAGAAGGGGCGCAGGCCGTTATTTAAGGCGGCGATCGCGATGCCCCCAACCGAGTCATGGGATGCGCCGACATCAGGCCCGGCGTGGCGTAAAATATCGCGGGTCGAACCAAACAGGCTATAGAGCGAATTCATGGCTTCGCGTAGTGTGCCAGCGTCGGAGGTCAATGACTGCACTGCAACGCGAGTCACCAACTCGATATAAAGCTCCCAAGCGGCTCGGCGCTCAGTGGGGTCAGATTCCCAGGAGGCAGAGCCAATGCCAAAGGGCAAACTAACGGTGACCTGTTTGAGCACAGCGGGATCTTTCTTAGGCATGAAGTCAAGAGATGCTAAACCTTAACCCAATTATAGAGGGAGCTACTCTGTACACACATTTCTGGCGATCGCCCTCTGATTAAACAAAACCAGCCCAATCTTAGACCGGGCTGGCTGATATTGAAAGCTAGCTATAGACTAACGATGCTGGATGTCCATTGAGCCACCCTGTTTAACCGACAAATCATCGATTGGTTAGGGCTCTAGCCAGCGGATGCAACGTTCCTACGCGCTGAAGTGCAGAAGATACCGATCAACATGATTCAGGGAATTAAGGGAAGCTGCCGTTTATCTCAGCAGCAGGAATTCCCAAACCCTGAAATATGGAGTCAACTCGGTCTTCCTAATCACCTCGGCTATTAATAACGGAAGGTGTTTGCACCTGGCTTATGCACGATGAAGCTTAGCACCTGGCACTGCTTGATGTTGTCAAAGCCGACCACACGGATGAAGCATTCACGGTACTCGTTGCGGCACTCACTCACTTCACTCAACACTTCCTGAACCGATTTTGCATTAAACAAAGGTAGCTTCCACAATGTCCAATAATAGACCGTAGGCTCAGAGGTCTCATTGAATTCAATTGCAGGTATATATCCCATGTCGATGATGTATTGAACCTGCTTAGCAATTTGCTGATCCGTCAGTGGAGGCAAATACGAGAGAGTTTCATACCGTCTTTCTTTTGGCAAAGTCTTCATAGTTGATCAATCCTTCTAAGTTATTGAGTGATGAAAACACGAATCGTATCCAAGTCCAGCATTTGAAGTTCTGCTGAGGAGAAAGCTCTAGACCTACAACCGAACCTGGCATAGACCTGAAAGGTCTGGTGAATTGTGACTAGCTAGCCGTCAGGTGCAGGCCACTGGCTGAAATTAGATTGGGGCATTTCGCAAGTAACACAATCGGCAAAGCCGAGCCTCACATAAATTACTCCTTCAATCCCTGCATTTCTTGCGGCTAATGCTGACGTTCTTACCCTCATGGGCTTGGTGAATCTCCTTCTAGCTCAGATGATGATTCAGATAGCCCCTCAGATGACGGGTCAGCAATAGGTTCAACGCTGGGCACAGATTCAGGCAGGTTGAGCTGGGTAATCCTTTCCAGGTATTGACGGCGGTGGCTCATATTGGCCTGCTGAATGCCTGCACTTACCATCTCAGGTAAAAAGCTGACAATCTCCTCAGCCAAATGCGCTCGAACCGTCATAATGCGAAAGGCAAGCTCCTGGTTTTCGCTGAGCAATGCTTGCAAATAGGCTTCGCCATCCTGAATTTTACCAGTCGTAGAAAACTGATTCAGCCAGATTGACAGAGGCGGATTTGTTTCGCGTAGCTGCTTTTCAACCGTCCGAATTGCTTGATACGTCAGGTAGCTAATCAGCGTTTTGGTAGTGTCTTTTGCAATCTGCTTCAAGTCCATCTGGGACACCGACCTGCGAACGTTTTGAGCTTTAAGCTCTGAGTTTGAGAGATACAATCCACTCAAAGCTCAGAACTCTACATCCAAAACCCCGATCAGACGGTATCAACAGATTCGAATTCGAACTTGATTTCCTTCCACAGTTCGCAAGCCGCTGCCAGTTCGGGAGACCACTTAGCAGCCTCACGAATGACATCGTTGCCTTCGCGGGCTAAGTCACGGCCTTCGTTCCGTGCTTGAACACAGGCTTCTAGAGCTACCCGGTTTGCAGTTGCACCCGGCGCATTACCCCATGGGTGACCCAGGGTGCCACCCCCAAACTGCAGCACAGAGTCGTCGCCAAAAATCTCAACGAGAGCTGGCATGTGCCACACATGGATACCACCCGACGCTACGGCCATCACCCCTGGCATAGAGGCCCAATCTTGGGTGAAATAGATGCCTCGATCAGGATCTTTTTCGACGTAGTTTTCGCGCAGCAGGTCAACAAAGCCCATCGTGATAGCGCGATCGCCTTCTAGCTTACCGACCACCGTTCCAGTATGAATGTGGTCACCACCTGACATCCGCAGACATTTTGCCAAGGTGCGGAAGTGCATACCGTGGTTCTTCTGACGGTCGATGACCGCGTGCATGGCTCGGTGAATATGCAGCAACATGCCATTGTCGCGGCACCATTTAGCCAGCGTTGTATTAGCTGTAAACCCAGCCGTGAGGAAGTCATGCATGATGATGGGCATTTCGAGATCTTTGGCGAACTCAGCCCGCTTCATCATTTCTTCGCAGGTGGGAGCGGTGCAATTGAGATAGTGACCCTTGATTTCACCGGTCTCAGCTTGCGATTTGTGAATGGCGTCAGCGACAAACAAGAAGCGATCGCGCCAGCGCTGGAACGGCTGAGAATTGATGTTTTCATCATCTTTGGTGAAGTCAAGACCGCCTCGGAGACACTCATAGACAGCGCGGCCATAGTTCTTGGCGGAGAGACCAAGCTTTGGCTTAATCGTGCAACCTAGCAGCGGACGACCGTATTTATTGATTTTGTCGCGCTCAACCTGAATTCCGTGAGGTGGGCCTTGGAATGTCTTCAAGTAGGCAACAGGAATGCGAAGGTCTTCTAACCGCAGAGCCTTTAGCGCTTTAAACCCAAACACGTTCCCGACGATTGAGGTCAGCAAGTTGGTCACTGACCCTTCTTCGAATAGATCGAGAGGGTAGGCGATGTAAGCAATAAACTGGCTGTCTTCACCGCGAACGGGCTCAATGTCGTAGCACCGACCTTTATATCGGTCAAGGTCGGTAAGGAGATCCGTCCACACGGTGGTCCAGGTTCCGGTTGATGACTCAGCAGCCACAGCCGCTGCCGCTTCTTCGGGAGGAACTCCAGGCTGCGGAGTCACACGAAACGCCGCCAAAATATCAGTATCTTTGGGTGTGTAATCCGGGGTGTAATAAGTCAGCTTATAGTCCTTTACCCCAGCTTCATACCCAGATTTTGCCTGAGTTCTCGTTTGAGAATAAGACATACTTTCCCTTCCTAATGAATCACTCAAATTTTGAACCAATAGAACATAGTTTTGCGCTGAAAGTTGTACAGTTTCAGGCAGAATCAAATTGTCTTAACGGGCAATTTGTGCAGGTGACTGATGTTAAACAAATCAGGGTAAAAAGCAGGTCAGCACCGATATAAATGCGCTAATGAATTTCCCTCAGACCTGCATCTGTACTATTGGCTTTAGTGAAACTATATCAGGAATTTGCGTGATTATAATAAGCTCAACTTTCAAAGTTCTTTGCTTACATATAACTATCGTTTATATTTATTGCGAAATGATAAGACCATCCCCGAGGACAGTCGGAGGGCGATGCTGTTTAAATCGCGTCGCCATGGCACTGGAGTTGCTATTGGATGGAACGGGCG
Source organism: uncultured bacterium (assembly GCA_964502605.1). Taxonomy (GTDB): domain Bacteria; phylum Cyanobacteriota; class Cyanobacteriia; order CAZCXK01; family CAZCXK01; genus CAZCXK01. Next base: position 5,527 of record CAZCXK010000051.1, on the reverse strand, counting down.
ATCGCCTCATCAGGCGTAATATTTCTTAGTTAATACTGGATAAGTAAATTGACGCTGTTGTCGGGGCGATCGCGTCTCATGGGTTTCCCGATCCCCACTCGCCTAAGAATTAGTGTCAATTTTAGCGTCAGGTCAATCACGAACTGTTTGAGATTCAAGACAGGTTGAGTGATTGATCGCGTTAGAGATAGTTATCGTTGTTGATATTGATCCAGGTTTAGACACGAAAAACCATAAAATTCATAATTATTAATTCTCTAAATATTATCTCTCTAACCCCTTCACCTTTTATGAATATTCTTTAGAAATAATTCTTGAGCGTAATTAGAGGATGTTTGAAAAGTCCCATTTCCTGTAGCAAAAGTGGGGATCCCCCTTAAATCCCCCTTAAAAAAGGGGCAGAGGGGATCGGCGGTGACTAAAGCTACAGCAAATCACTTTTCAAACGCCCTCTTAGCATTGGAGGTGGGTGGGTGGGTCAATAGCTGATTCATTAACCACTCTGCCATTTAGCAACGCCCCTTCCTTAAAGAGTCTTAGCTTCGAATGATGCTGCATCGCTGCCGCTCAATGGCTGCTGTGTTTGCTGTGTTCATACAACCCTGCTTGGGGGAGTCTCCCTCAAACCCCAATTGAGGGACGGTTGCGTCTCCCCAACCCCCTCCAAACGAAATGGCTGAGTTGTGCTTCGAGTCTGGTGAAATAACTACTCAAGCATGTCTAAGTTGCGTACTCCGCCTTGGTCAGCACTGGTCGCCAACAGGGCATAGGCTTTAAGCGCCGCTGTTACCCGTCGCTGCCGGGGCTGGGCAGGCTTCCAGGCGTCTTTGCCTTTTGCGTCCATCGCCACCCGACGGCTGGCTAGCTCCTCCGCCGATATGTCTACATTGATGCTGCGATTAGGGATGTCGATCAAGATGCGATCGCCCTCGTGAACCAGGGCAATGTTGCCGCCTGCGCCTGCCTCCGGTGAGGCATGGCCAATGGAGAGCCCCGATGTGCCGCCTGAGAAACGTCCATCGGTAAGCAGGGCGCATACCTTACCTAGCCCCTTCGATTTGAGGTAGCTGGTGGGGTAGAGCATTTCCTGCATCCCCGGCCCGCCGCGCGGCCCTTCATAGCGAATAATAACCACGTCACCGGGCTGCACCTCATCACGGAGAATGCCGTTGACTGCCGCATCCTGGCTTTCATAGATGCGGGCTTTGCCCTCAAACACAAGAATGCTTTCATCTACCCCAGCCGTCTTCACAATACAGCCCCGCTCTGCCAGGTTGCCGTAGAGCACGGCTAGCCCGCCCTCAGCACTGTAGGCATGTTCGATGCTGCGAATACAGCCCTTGGCACGGTCTAAATCGAGAGAGGGCCAGCGGGTCGATTGGCTAAACGCCTGCTGAGTCGGAATCCCAGCAGGGCCAGCCTTAAAGAAGGTGTGGACGGTTTCATCATCGGCGCGCCTCACATCCCAGCGATCGAGTGCGGCTTTCAGCGTTGGGCTATGGACAGTCGGCACATCCGTGTGTAGCAAACCCGCCCGATCCAGCTCGCCCAAAATAGCAGGGATGCCGCCCGCCCGATGCACATCCTCAATATGATACTCGGGCGTGTTCGGAGCGACCTTACAGAATTGCGGCACCCGGCGCGAGAGGCGATCGATATCTGTCAGGGTGAAATCGACCCCGGCTTCATGAGCTGCCGCCAGCAGATGCAGAATGGTATTGGTGGAGCCGCCCATGGCGATATCTAGCGTCATGGCATTCTCAAATGCCTGGAAACTGGCGATCGCGCGGGGCAATACTGACTCATCATCCTGCTCATAGTAGCGCCGGGTAATGCTGACAATGGTGCGAGCGGCAGTGAGAAACAGATCCTTGCGGTCGAAATGGGTGGCCAGGGTGGTACCATTCCCTGGCAGTGAGAGGCCAATGGCCTCCGTCAGACAGTTCATGGAGTTGGCGGTAAACATGCCTGAGCAGGAGCCGCAGGTGGGGCAGGCGGAGCGCTCATACTCGTCGGCCACATCGTCACTAATGCTGTCGTCGGCAGCGACGACCATGGCATCGACCAAGTCTAGTTTGTGCTTTGAGAGCTTGGTCTTGCCCGCTTCCATGGGGCCGCCCGAAACAAAGACAGCAGGAATGTTGAGCCGCAGAGCCGCCATCAGCATGCCAGGAGTAATCTTGTCGCAGTTGGAGATGCAGACTAGGGCATCGGCGCAATGGGCATTGGCCATATACTCCACTGAGTCGGCGATGATTTCCCGCGAGGGCAGACTGTAGAGCATTCCGTCATGGCCCATGGCAATGCCATCATCTACGGCGATGGTGTTAAATTCTTTGGCGACCCCTCCGGCGGCTTCAATCTCGCGGCAGACCAACTGACCCAAATCTTTGAGATGAACATGACCGGGTACGAATTGGGTAAAGGAGTTGGCCACTGCAATGATGGGCTTCTCGAAGTCATCGGTTTGCATTCCGGTGGCACGCCAGAGCGCACGAGCCCCGGCCATATTGCGTCCTTGGGTGGAGGTTTTAGATCGGTAGGTCGGCATGGCAGATTCTATTTGGTCTAAGGCTTGTTAATAGTTTAGTAAGGCTTGTTAATAGTTTAGGCGGTATTGGAGATCAGCAGTCGCAGCTGATGGAACTATTGGGTACTTTCCAAGAATCAATTGGGTCGCAACCCCGTTGTCGTCATAATCGTTAACAGGCCAGCTCTATACCTGTCAGATCCATGCCTGCCATGGTGGCGATCGCTCCAGTTTCATTGGGCATTCTATCGATGAAATGCAGTGCGATCTCAAACTGTTTGAAGCGATGTCAGCCATTTTGCTGTCGTTGCTTCAGCTTGAAGAACTGGTCAACGATACGGCGATCGCGGCAGGGAGTGATGCCTATGATGCAGCGCTCACAATCTATGCCCACGCTCAACGCAACAAAGATGACTTTGCACTGGACGGGGTGGTGCAGGAGTTGGGAGGGACGTTAGAACAATTGAGGATGCCTTTAGTAGCGTATCTCTAGAGGATTTTCGAGCTTGGTTTACTCACTGTTGTTACTGTACTTCAGCAGCCTAGGAAACGCTATAGCGCTCATTAGTCTTAGCACCCAGACAGAACCTGTTTAGAGTAAAATTGCCAACTATCGCAGCCAGTTCGATAAATCGCGCTGAATCAGATCTTGCAGCTTCAAAGTGTCATCGCGGTAGATGGCAAGTAGTTGTTGGCGATCGCCCATCGACAAGGGCTGAGCAGTTGATTTATGAGCCGAATTAAGTCGAATCAGGCGATCGCGGATGCGTTGCCGAGTTTCAACCGGAACCATCACTCTCAGCAGTGATGCAGCGACGGCGCGCACTGGGTTGCGAGTTTGCAGCATTTGGTTGACCACCGGATTTTTGGGCACCTGAGCCACTTGTTCTCGCTTGCTGATATCAGGGCAGAATGTGGGGTCAACGTCCAAAAAACCATAAAAATTCTGCATCATTTCAATCGGGTTGCACGTCAAATCATCATAGAGAAACACTTTGATGTGCTGCGGGTCAAAGGTTTTGAAATAGTGACTGAGCTGCTGATAGTAAAATCCTTTCTTAATTGTGAATGATTGATGCTCTGAAAATCGGCGAATTTGATCAGATAAGCTTTCACTCGACTGAGCTTGAATCGCGTCTCGCACATGCATCAGATAGTCTGAATAGGCTCTCTCTACTGGATGGCGCAGAATTGCGACTAGCTTGGCATCGGGCACATACCGCTGGATTAGTTGAGCTGATGTAGGGTAATGAAACAGATAATTGGGCGACGCCTCCCCAATGGCTTGTTCGTCGGTAACTCCTGCAAACAGCTGAGAAAATTTTTCCAACGTATCAATTCGCGGCTTCCGTCCTTGCCGAATGCGCTCTTGATTGACCCGTTCGCGCTCCTCAGGGGCGATCGCCTCCCAATCACGTTCTAAAAAATTTGTCTCTTTCACCGGGCTCATAAAGATCTGAGGGTGCTGTTTTAGGTAGGCATAAACTGAGGTTGTACCGGCCTTTTGAACGCCAATAATCAGAAAGTTAGGAAGCTTCATTACGGCTATTGAGAAATTTATGGTGATTAAGGATCTGTTACCTAAAGGTGCGAAAGCCAGATTTGCCTATTTTCTAGAATCAGACCTGAGCGGACATCTTTGATCGTTCAGCAGATCATCGTGGGATAGACAAGCGGCCTGTCCGATGAGAGCTAACAAAATGGCTATCCCACGCTATTAAATCCTTTTCTGCTAGTAGCGTCCAACCTGTCAATATCGAATTTCTAATGTGACGGATGCGGTCACCGTTTGTTCACCACCAATGACAGGAGAACTGGCAGACTCCGCACGATCGGCCAACGCTGATCGATAGATAATTGGCGGTGGAACGGGCGCACTAGCTCCATTAATTTGAATGCCAACGACCTCTTGCCGAGATAACCCCAGAGCAGTTAACACCACATCGGCTTGCTGTTGAGCTTCTTCAGTGGCTTCTCGGAGGGCAACACTCTGAGCGTCGGCAATCGCCTCATCCTCTGCAACAAAGCTGATTCCACTAATCTGAGTCGCACCTGTGCGCACGGCGTCATCAATCAGCCCCCCTGCATCGTCTGTTGCAACCCGAAAACTCACTGTATTGGAGGCTGTGTAACCAACCAGTTCCTGTTCGTTATTAGCATAGTTGTATCGAGGGCTCAAGTTGATTCCAGTGGTTTCCAGCTTTTCCACATTACGCGATCTCAGAAATTCGACCACTGCTGACGAACGCTGAGCAGCTTCTTGCTGAGCTGCAACTGCAGTATCCGCCTGAACCTCTACCCCCAATGAGACCTGTGCCAGCGTCGTAGGAATCATCTCGTCGCCCTGCCCCGTCACGACCAATGTTCTAATGGTGCGGTCTTGGGCGATCGCAGGCTTCAGCATAGCCAAGCCTAAAATACCGATAGATAGGGGCACGATTAGACGCAAATCCAGCAGTTTGGAGACTGCCTGACGAGATTTAGATACAGGTGATGTCATAGTTAGCTCTCCTAAAAACTGGGTAAATGAGAAAAATGACCAGAATGGGCTACAAATCTGAGAAATCTATAGCAATATCCCCACTCTGACACTGCTGTCTCAAAATGATACGACTGTTACAGTTTCAGAAATCAATTCTGAGTCATGACATGGCAGGGCGATCGCGCCGACGAATTGCTACTTATCGGCTCTAGACTACTGTGATATAGACAGCTCAAACAACCGAGAGGATCGTGGTGATCCTGCAATGATATTGCGAGATATCACAAGGTTTTGAGCTTTGGCTCACATCGCATAATTCTGCTCAACCCACTGCCCGACGTTTGAATCGAAAGTTTGATATTGCAAATTAGCTTTACAAAAAGAAACGTTGCCATTAATATAAGTACACGAGGGAAAAACAGCCCTCCTGCTTGAAATCTCAAGCTTGTCGTGTTTATTAAGGACTCATTGTAATATGACTACGACCTTACAGCAGCGCCAAGGCGCTAGCACGT
>CAZCXK010000050.1:27449-37795 GCA_964502605.1 uncultured bacterium | reverse complement strand
GTCAGCCATTTCGTTTGGAGGGGGTTTGGGGGACGCAACCGTCCCTCAATTGGGGTTTTTGGGGGACACTCCCCCAAGCGGGACTGCAGAGACCCAGCAGCCATTGAACGGCAGCGAATGCAGCATTATTCGGAGCGATAGCAGTTGTGTATACACGGTAGCCCAGAACGGGAGAGACTTTGATGATCCAATTGCTCTGGCTCTTCTTCACCCCCTTGCGGGAGAAGGGGTTGGGGGATGAGGGGCTCATGTTTTGTCAGTCAACTAGGGCGCTAACACATCCGATAAATACATCCGACAAATAATTAAGCCCATCTACTTACCCGGGCAGCAACCAATATCAAAGGGCTTAATCCCAGCCAGTTGAGCGGGGACATCATCTGGCGTTACTCCCAAATTCTTGGCAAGAATAGCAACTGCTTCATCAGGGTTAGTTTCAGCAAAATCGAGGGCTTTGTCGATCGCCCTCAGGTAGTTCAAAAGATCGTCTCAACGGCTTTCAATTACCTGAGTTTGGGGAGCTCTCCTGCGGTATCCTGAGCCAGATACTCTACATCTGAAGAGTAAAGCAATGTCCAATGTCCAAACTTGTGCCCTGGAACCGTTGATTCGGCACTCGAGCAGGTCTGGACACGGACAAGATATAAACCTGTCGTGCGCCTGAAACGTCTATGAAACTTTTTGCTCTTATGGGTTTAGTGGTTGTCGTGCCCGCATCCTTGATGGCCCAGTTCCGTATTCCTATCCCGCGAGTGCCGGGACTACCCGGCGTCGAACTGCCGATTCCAGGCATTGAGGATTTAGTAGATGAAGAGCCAACGATTTCGACCAGTCTGCTCGATGCTCAAACGGAAATCGCTCTGCTCGATGATTACGCACCTCAACAGCCTGTTGCGATGCTGACAGCGCCGCGTGGCGACCTCGGCAGCTTTATCTTAGAACCCGGAGCCTATGAGCTGGAGGCTCAAAGCTACTGTCTTCGTGCTGGCACCCATTCACCAGGTAGCGGTAACGGCTATCTCTATGCCCCCCTCAAAGGGCAGCGCGAGGACATTATTCGCCACATTCTCGAAAACTCGGTTGAGCACCCTGACATTCCTCAAAACCAAATTCAAGTGCTGATTTGGGGCATTCTGGCTCGCACCAAGCTGAGTGACATGCCCAATGAGATTCAATCCGTGGCCAGTCGTCTGCTGACCGAACGAGAACGTCGGACGCTCAACGGCGGGGCGCTGGGTCTAATCCCAGATGGAGTGCGGCGCGAACTGTTTGCTCAACTTCCCGCAGATGTGCGGCAGGTGTTTGAAGCAGAAGCCAACATTCGGGCGCTGCTCACCGAGGGCAATGCGTCGTTTGAGCAGCTCGAACGCATCGCAGTGCTTGCAGGCGATCCTGGAGAGGGAGATGGCAGTCGGGATGTGCCCAATGGTCGCTGGTCATATCATCCGGATGGCTATTTTATTCGCTATCAGCCTTCAGGCTATAGCCATACGCGGGTTGAGGTGTCAGTGCCACATCCGACAGTGATTGAGCGAGACACCCTAGGCCGGATTACAGCGATCGCCACTGCCGACGGCGATCGCATCGAAACCCAATATGATGACAGTATTGCTCCGCTGACCATGCCGGGTGACCCAAGCTTGGTGGGGTATGCGTTTCAGTCGATTCGCTTCGTGCGAATTGACCCCACTCAGCCCGGTGCTCAAGAAATGGAATGGGTCAACACAGGCTGGACATGGGTTGAGCAAGAGGGCACTCCATCGGCAGCATCGGCGAATATGTGGGCGGTGGGGCAAGGTCTTCTCGATACAGTATGGCTGCCGTCTCAGAAGAGTCTCATGCTGGCACAAGCGGGCGATCGCTTCTCAGGTTGGCAACAGCGCTATGAAACGGCGCAAGAGTGGCGAGAGCGCGTGGAGTATTATCAAGCGCGAGTGGCAGAACGGACAGGCGATCGCAGCCCAGACGACATCGAGAACTTAACTGAACTAGGCCATTATCGCGAAGGGATCGAAGCCGCCACTCAAGGCTCTCAGGGCGATCGCCTCGACTGGATTAGCCGCCACCACGAGCGTACCGCCAATGCTCTCGAATATGCCATCTGCGTGCTCGAAGGCGGATGCAGCGGCGCGGGTAGCCCAGTTGAGTTTAATCCGGCTGATGATGTAGCCACACCTGCCAATACGGCACGTCAGCGTTTAGGCCAATCGGCTCGCCCCTATCTCAACTAATAATACTCAGCTAATAATAAGAGAGCTGTGAAGTCTGCAGCGTTTGCTGCTCATGACACTACGTCGGGTGAAGCTAGTTTGCACCCATACCTGATGAGGGCTCTGCCCTACTAACATACTGCTACAGGCTGCTGTCAAACGTCTGATCTGTTGGATGGAAGAACCCCTATAACAGCATTGTTGCTATGGCCCAGATCTCTCTGCTGCTATGCGACGGTGCTGCTAGGGTGTCCAGGTCTGCCCTCCAAGTGCTGATATTACCCTTAGCTGGTTCGGCGTCCGAGTTCATAGACGCCGCAGCCAACACAGGCCAAAATGCCAATGCTGATGCCCCAGCTATGCCCCAGGCTGATCTCGACGCCATATTCGGCTACCCCGCCCAGGGCCAAAAACGGCACAATGCTGAGCAGTGAAGCGAGAAATGCATTTTGAGACTCTCGCCCTTTACGGGTGCGCTCAAATTCGGTAGCAGAGGTGTAGAGCGATCGCTCTGCAAAGTTAAACCAGCGATTGAGCTGTAGCGTGACCCAGTCGCCTACTGGCGAAAAACCAAGATATAGAGCCAATGCCCAGAGCGCGGCACCAGCTAGCGATGACATACTGATTTCAAAATGAAAGGGAACAAACTCAATCAGCATAGGCAGCAGTAATAGCCTTGAAAGGTGTGTGATTAATCTTAACTGCTTGTAATAGGCTTTAACGTATCGTGCTTACGCCATCACTGCAATCTCACAGCAGTTCCGGTAGCAGTAATCAGCAGCATGACTCCTGTTTCGTCAATGTTGATGGTGCCCGTATCAACCCGAATGCCAACCACGGCATTGGCTCCAAGGCTCTCGGCTCGTTTGCTGAGTTCGGCGATCGCCTCTTGCTGACCTTTCTGAAAGACACGCTCATAGCTGGCCGTGCGACCACCAATGATGTCTCGAATTCCGGCAAAAAAGTCACGGAGCGCGTTGCTGCCATAGACGACTTCTGCGGTGACGATATCTAAGTATGATTCGATGAATCTCCCCTGAATGTCATTGGTTGTAGACAGAATCATGTGAATTAAACCCTCACAATTGCAACTTTCAAGACAGCTATCTCCAGGTTAAGCTGAGGAGTGGTCTTGAACCTCATGTGAGGATTCCCTCTATTGAATTTTTGGCTCGAATTGAGGATGATCTCCCTGATTTGGCAATGGGCCTAACGTAACCTAAATTGGCCTCACAGAATGAGCCAACGCGCCTTCACCCCATTTTGAAATCATTCTCAAGACTGTGTGTAAAGGAGTTAACGATTTGAACGTACAGTGGAATTGCAACAATTGCTGGAGCAATCGGTTGGCGATCGCCCCTCTCAGCCTCCTTGTCCTAGCGGTTGGGGGCGTTCTGCTGATGGCAACCCCTCCAGCTCATGGCCTGGAGAGTCATCGGTTAGAGCCGTTGGTGGCTCAGGCGGCGTCACGCAGCACCGATCAGCGGTTGAATGAGCTGCTGAGACAGGGGCGCGATTTAGTTGAAGCCGAAAATTTTTCTCAGGCGCTTAGTGTCTATCAAGAAGCCGCCACCTTAGAGCCCGACAACGCTCGCATCTTTTCGGGCATCGGGTATCTGCAAGCACGGCAGGGTGATTTTCAGTCAGCCGTGACGGCCTATGAACGGGCGATCGCCCTTGATACCGATAATGCCGACTTTTATCTGGCGTTGGGCTATATTCAGGCCAATCTGGATCAGTATGCGGCGGCGGCAGAGGCATATCGCAGGGTCGTTGCCCTAGAAGCCAACAACGTTGAGGCGTATTTGGGGTTGGGCGTGGTGCTGGCGCGCCAAGGCGACTATGACAGCGCTTTGGCGGCCTATGAGTCGGTGTTAGACCTGCAGCCCAATAATCTTCAAGCAAGAGAATTTATCGGCGCAGTCTTGATCCGGCAAGGGCAATATCAAGAAGCGATCGCCATGTTAGAACAGGCCGTTGGGTCTGCACCGCGTCGTCAGCAAAGTACTATCCATCTCAATCTGGGCGTGGCCTGGGTTAATCTTGGCAATCTTGATGCCGGTTTGACCGAGTTTCAGCGAGCCGCTTCCCTAGAGCCCCAAAACGCCCAGGTGCATTTACAAATTGGCGATATTTTAAGGGCTCAAGGCAACATCGGCAGCGCGGTTGACGCCTATCAGCGAGCAGCCTCAATTCAGCCTGACGCCCCTGAAGCGCATGAACTCGTCGGCGATCTGTGGCTCGAGCAGCAAGACTATCTCAGGGCGATCGTGGCCTATCGAGAATATGTGGAGCTAGCCCCCAATAGCCCAACGAGTCATTATAAACTAGGGCTGGCGTTGCAGGGGCGCGATCGCCTAGATGAAGCGATCGCAGCCTTTGAACAGGCGCGTGATCTATATCAGCAGCAGGGCAATACCGAAGGTGTTGAGAGCATCGAGGCGATTCTGGAGGATTTGTAAATCGATATGATGATTTGATCAGGGCTGAGGGCTCTATGAGCAATCCAGCTCAGATAACCAGATCCCTAAGCAACCTCAGCCAGAACTTGACCGAGAGTCAACAACTGTGTTCGCCGATTGTGTTTGCCAGTCACGCGATCGCAAGATTAGCTCGGCGATCGCCAAATCGGCTGGTGTTGTAATTTTGAGGTTGGTTTCGTCGCCCTCAACAATCGTGACAGTGAGGCCACATTGCTCAAACAGGGCCGCATCGTCTGTGACCTCCCAGCCGCGATCGCGCCCCCGGAGATGACAGTCTTGCAGCAGATTGATCTGGAACCCTTGGGGCGTTTGAGCGGCCCACAAATGTCGGCGATCGGGCGTGCTAGCGACTTCTTGAGTGCCCGGTTTGACAACTTTGATCGTGTCTTTCACGGGCACTGCCGCAATCAATCCGGCACAGGTCAACAGGGCCTGGGCGCAGCGATCGATTAAATCGGGCGTCACCAGGCAGCGCGCACCATCATGAATTAAAACCCGCTTAGCGCCATTAGGCAGTGCCTGGAGGCCGTTAAACACTGATTCCTGGCGGGTTGCGCCCCCTTGAATGAGTTCAACAGGGATCGAGAGATTCTGTGCTGCCACAATGGCGGTCAGGTCTGGCCAGTCAATGGGCTGTCCGATAATGCCAATCCAGTCTACCTGGGTGGCCGCTGCTGCTGCGTTCAGCGTCCATGCCAACAAGGGCTGACCTAACAGCGGCAACAGCAGCTTATTGCGCTGACTGCCCATCCGCCGCCCCTGGCCCGCCGCCGGGATCAGCATATACACACCTGCTGCTTGGGTCATGAATCTAGAAGAATTAAGAGGATCCCTGACATCCTACCCCGTTGAGGTTTATTCTTAATGCGTTTCAGACGAAGGATTAATCAGGGTATTTGTCAAATTTATGCTTCTGATTCGGTAGCTATTCACCTAAAATGATTGCGAATCTTCTTAACAAAATACTATGCGAGTAGTGGCTCTTGTCCCCGGTGGGATTGGCGACCAAATTCTCTTCTTTCCGACTCTCGATGATTTGAAGCGCGTTTATCCTGGCGCTGAGGTCGATGTTGTTGTTGAACCCAGGGCCAAAGGTGCTTATCGGGTCTGTAAGTCGGTCAGTGGTGTCATTCCATTTGATTTCAAAGATAGAAATAGTCCGGCGGATTGGGCAAACCTGTTGGGAATTATTCGCGATCGCTACTACGACGCAGTGATTTCTTTGGGCAGCCGTTGGAGTGTGGGCTTATTGCTCTGGCTGACGGGCACTCCCATCCGGATTGGCTACGCCAACAGCCTGGGCACCACGTTCCTGACCCAGGCAATTCCACTGAAGGGTGAGCAATATGCGGCCTCGATGTATCACGACTTGCTGCAAGGGCTCGATATTCAGACTCCCTGTCCGCCGCTGTCGATTAATGTGCCCACGCAGGATATCGAATGGGCCGATGGCGAACGCAAGCGTCTGGGTCTTGCGGATAAGGGATATGTATTGCTGCATGGTGGGTCGAGTCAACTGGCTCAGATGAAGGGCATTGACAAGATTTATCCGGCAGACAGGTGGGCTGAAATCCTAACAGATTTTCAGAACCGTCAGCCAGATTTACCGCTGGTGATTGTAGAAGGGCCAGAAGACCAGACGTTTGTCTCAGAGCTGACGCGCACCTGTACTAGTCTGAAGATCGTTAAACCGGGCGACATTGGCAAGCTTGCTGCCATGATTGCGGGAGCTAGTCTCATGCTTTGCACTGACAGTGCTCCCATGCATTTGGCCGTGGCGCTGCAAGTGTTTACTCTGGCGCTGTTTGGCCCCACTGACCCGCAGAAACTGTTGCCTGCCAGTGAAAAATTTGTGGGCATCAAGTCGCCTACGGGCAATATGTCAGACATTGCCCCACAAACAGTGCTGCAAAAGGTGTGGGGCGGCTAAATGGGCAGACCTGCCGTTTTTCTAGATCGAGATGGCGTTCTCAATATCGAAGCTGGATACATTCATCAGGTAGACCATTTGCATCTGGTGCCGGGTGCTGCTCAGGCCGTGCGCCAGCTCAACGATCGCGGCTGGTTTTGCTGCCTGGTGTCAAACCAATCTGGGCCAGCACGGGGCTACTATCCGCTGAGCCATGTGGAGGCGTTGCACCAGCGTTTATGTGGTTTGCTGGCCGATACCGCAGGGGCTCATTTGGATGCTCTCTACTATTGCCCTGACCTCAGCCCCCCTGAAGGTGGGGCGATCGCCCCATTTAACCGCTGGACAACCTGGCGCAAGCCCAACACCGGCATGTTGGTCGCTGCTGCTTGGGAGCATGACTTAGAGTTGACGAACAGCATCATGGTGGGCGACAAAGCCACTGATATTGACCTAGCCCGAAATGCAGGCTGCACTGGGGTCTTAGTGCAAACAGGCTATGGCGATCGCGTTCTTAAAGGCGACTATCAGCACCCAACTCAGCCCGATTATATTGCTAATGACTTAGCAGACGCAGTGGAGTGGATTTGTCAGCGTTCAGTGGATGTCTGATCGCACTGCCATTGCCCCGGCCCAACTCCCGATGTCGAGGTTCCCGAATGTAGCCTTGATTTCGGCCTTAATCTCAGGGGCGTCTCATACTTGCCTCAGACCTAGTTCAGTCTGATCGACGATGCTAAGACTATAGACGCAAGGCGCGGAAAGCTTTGACGACATTACTGCGCGGGGGGAGACATGGCCAATTCTCATATCCTATTAGTAGAAGATCAGCAAAAGCTGGCTCAGATTGTTGAGATGGAGCTGACGGATCGGGGATACCGCGTTAGCCTGTCCTATGATGGGCGAAATGGCCTCTTAGCCGCACAGACCTCTGCACCAGATTTAATCATTTTGGATTGGTGTTTGCCAGGGCTCTCAGGGTTAGAAATTTGTCAGCGGCTGCGAAAGTTGGGCAGTCGAATTCCAATTATTTTTGTCACCGCGATGGATTCGGAGGGCGATCGCCAGGCCGGTCTCAACGCCGGAGCCAATGACTACATAGTGAAGCCCTTTGACCTCGATCAGCTTATAGCCAAAGTAGATGCCCTCATTCATCGTGCAACAGCTCAGATGGGCGGAGGGCAGAAGTGCTGTGCCTAGATGCACGTTAACTGCTGCGCGTTAGGTTAAGTGCCGTGCATGAGTGCTGCAACCCTCTCTACGACGTTTTGACCAATACCCAATCCTCCTCGATTTTCGCTGCAAAGGTGGCTAAAGGAGTTGAGGCTGGGCCTTCTACAACACTACCATCTGGGGCAAATACAGACCCATGACAGGGGCACACAAATCCACTCGTGCCGCTATTCCACTCAATGGTGCAGCCTTGGTGAGTGCAGAGAGAACTGACCGCCAAGACACTGGCTTGATCTGCGGGGTTACGAATCACAGCGACTTGCTCCCCCTGAACGTTTTGCTTTGAGATACTCCCCGATTCATCCAACTCTGCCACAGTGCCAATCGCGGCAAAACCATCTGAGCGCAGGTCGGAATCGGCATCAGCCGGAGTGGCAGCTTCTCCATCGGCAGTAGAAGCAGTATCAGAGGAGCGGCAAGCGGCGATCGCCACAGGCAAAGAACTAGCCAACAGTCCTAGCCCAACCCAGTTTACAAATTCGCGTCGTTTCATGGCATTAACCTGGTAAAAAACGGATCGGGGCGACCCCACCAACCAAAATGACGAGCAATGGCGATCGCCACAAAGACTAAATCAAGTCCCACAACTCCAGCGATCAGCAGTTCTGAGCCACCCGTCCCAAACCCATAACTGTGCAGTCCCGTCCCCAATACAAAGTTGACGCCATACCAGGCCATCAGCACCGCATTAAACGAGACCACGCTGGCGACATTAATGCCGAAGTCACCAATCCAACCGACCAGGCGACCATGCAGCGGAGCCAAATAGCAGAGCAGAGCAATCAGCGCCCAGGTTTCTTTCGGGTCCCAGCCCCAAAACCGCCCCCAAGAAAAGTGCGCCCAGATGCCCCCCAAAATAATGCCTGCCGTCAGCAGCAGCACTCCGACTTGCAGCACTCGATAATTGAGCTGAGACAGTGTCTTGAGCCGCTGTTTGGCATGGGGAGTCAGAACATAGTTGCCCAACGACACATGACCCAACCCCAACGCTAGAGCAAAACTAGCGTAACTGAGCGCAATCGTCGGCACATGAATGCTGAGCCAAAAATTATCCCGCAATACAGGCACTAAAGGCGCAATGCTGGCATCTAGCACTGCAGGCAGGCTATCTGCCAAAATCAGGCAGAGAACCGATAGAGGAGCCGCCGCCAGCAGGTAATAGCGACTGCGAGAGATCAGCTCAAAGATAAGGGCGATCGCGGCAATGCCAAAACCCACCCACACAACTGACTCATACATATTGGTCACCGGAGGCCGACCCGCAATCTGCATCCGCAAGAAAAAGCCATAGCCCTGCACGCCAATACCGGCAGCAAAGAGGCCGACGCCTCCCCAGTAGAGTGTCCAGGGTTTGAGCCAAACGCTCACCAACAGGGTGATAAAGGCCAGCCCATAGAGCCACCATGCCTTAGCAAACGGATGGAAGTGATTAAAATGCACTTCCCGCTTCAGCCTGCTATCAGCTGGATAAATTGATGGACTCAGCTGTTTGAGCTGAACCTTGAGCCCATCCGCCAGTGCCCCGATCATCGGCAAATGTGTTGCTCCACCATTGAGCAACGTCTGCTGCATCATGGCAAACTGAGCCATCAGCGGCGCAATAGTTTCTGGAGCATAGAGCCGTTGGGCGTCGTTAAGCCCAGCCCATTTCCCCTTAATAGCATCAGGATGGGGCACGATGGGGAGACTATTGTCGCCCACTGACTGGTAGAGCAGATTGAGACGGTCTTCAAGGGTGAGCACTTCCCGCTGATTGCGGCTCAGATCTTCGTTCGTGCTCTCTTTTTGGTGAGCCTGACGGACGATTGCACCCAAATCGCCATTAGTCATCAATTCTTGAAAGGTAAAATGCTTGCGCTCTAAATCTAGCCCCACAGCTTCTTTTAGAGGCCGATAGCTGACTAAAACAAAGGGCTCCTCATTCCAGTTGCGAGTGTTAAACCACATCGCCAAATAGGTGCTGAGATAGTCTTCTGTTGTTCCATTTGCCTGCTGGTAACGCGTAGAGCCGTGGATTTTGGCGATCGTTTCCTTTGCCACGGTGTCTAGAGGCTTCTTGCGCCCGTCAAGCTGCACGGCCAAAGTCTGCAAAGACTCTAAACTATCAGGTTGAAACTGGCTCAGTGGCATCAACACTATGATGCAGCCCAAGCACAGGCCAATAAGAAATTTGATGACGTTTATGCCTTTCATAATCAATGGATTAATTTGGTAAATCAACAGCGATTTTGAGATTTAGAAGCTTGAGGAAATCGCCTCAGACTCTAAGAGATAAGTAGATGGGCTTAATTATTTGTAGAATGTGTTAACGCCGGAGTGATGCATCAAATCTCTGTGGAATGGTGCGTTACGGCTTCGCCTAACAGCACCCTACTAAACTAAACCTTCTGACCTCAGAACTAAACCTTCTGACCTCAGAACTAAACCTTCCGACCTCAGAACTAAACCTTCCGACCTCAGAACTAAACCTTCTGACCTCAGAACTAAACCTTCCGACCTCAGAACTAAACC
>CAZCXK010000050.1:0-27349 GCA_964502605.1 uncultured bacterium | reverse complement strand
GACCTCAGAACTAAACCTTCCGACCTCAGAACTAAACCTTCCGACCTCAGAACTAAACCTTCTGACCTCAGAACTAAACCTTCTGACCTCAGAACTAAACCTTCTGTTTTCCGCCTTCCGCCCTCAAACCTTGACCTTCCGCCCTCTTTTATCGCCCCATACCAACAAGCCCCGACACCGATTCAGTGATGGTCTCATCCGCTGGAATCTCAGCCGAGACCTCTGGTGCGATCGCTTTCTGAGGCCTAGAGAGCAGCCGTTTGGCGATCGCCTTTCCATAAAACATAGTGCCAATGCCCAAAACCACCATCAGCGAACCGAGCCAAGTTAGGGCAGTCACCCACCAAGGTTCGCGCTTTAGCTGCAGGGTAGACTGCTGCAGATCACCGGGATTCCATGAAGCCTGAGCCAGCTTCCAACCTCGAAACCAGGTGGGATGATTCATCCACACTAAGCGGTGGGCTGCCGTATCGGTTTGAGGATCAAACAGGGTAATGTCGCTAGTCCACATGGCGACTGATTCACTGCCTTCATTGCGCTCAACAATAAAGTCGTTCAGCTTTACATAAAACGGCAACTGCAGTAGCTTGGGGCTAAAGGCTGCCAAATAGTCGCCCATCGGGGTCTCTAGAGAGACGGGTTCACCCCAGGGCAGCCAGAAGTCTTGTCCTGTGGCGATCGCCACATGCAGAGCCGGGGAGACTTCACGGGGTAATGTGCCCTCAGCCACTGCCGCGACAGGCACCGTTTGCCGCTGCACCTGCGCCTGGTCGATGCGCTGAGTCAGGATAATTTGAAAGTCGGCCCAGCCAGGCGTAATGACCTGATCGGGACGCAATTTGCCTGACTTAAAGCCATGAGACGACCGCGCCGCATAAAAGAGCTGATGGTCAGGAGCCTCAACAATCCGGAAATAGTCAGAGGCCGTTGCCTCAGGAGCGTCGTAGATCACATTGAGAGGGGTAAGCTCAACGGCATCGCCAGAGCGCACCGGCTCAAACCCAGGCTGTGAAAAGACAAACCAGCGTGCCTGCCGGTCTGCCTGAGCCAGATTGAGTTGCACCGCCGCATTGCGAAACTGGTCAGAAACCGAGGTCGGCTGGCCGGTGTCATCTAGGCGAAAATCGGGCCAGACGTGAGAGATCTCAGCAGTGATGCCGTTTTCGAGTTGCAAAGGTTGCCCCAGGGCTTGCTGCACATCAACGGTGCGATCGCCGATGTGGAGTCTGCCATAAGAGGCTTGCTGCACATCAGGAGGTCTGAGCCATGCCTCTAGGTCAGTCGCATCTTTGGCCTGACGAAGCTCAAGATGGGCGGGGCCAATGTCTAGCTGGTTATAGCTAGCCGGAGCCATTGCCAGCCAGCGTTCTAGAGTCTGACCCATGCGATCGCTATGCAATTGCACCTGCACCGCCAAATTTTCGACAGAGCCGCCATCGGTAAAGCTCACTGTTTTAAGCGTGCTGTCGCTGTAGCCCACTATCGACAGTCCCGCAAACTGCGGCGGATGCACAGCACCATCAGGCGCAATCCAGATGTCAGTTTGCTGACTACTTGATTGTGACCCCTGTTGACCAGGCGAGACTACTTCTAACAGGTCGCCTTCGACTCGAATTTGGTTGTGGGGGCCACCGTCAGTTCGGATGAGCAACATCCCTTCAGTGCTGAGATGAATCACCGCAGCAGAGCCAGCAATAATCACAATTAAGCCGCAGTGCGTCAGGGCAAACCCAATTTTTCGAGCCCCTCGCCAGGGATAGCGACTGAGGGCAGAAACACCTAAATTCACGGCCAAAAGAAACATTAACGCACCAAACCAGGCACTTTTATAAATTTCTCGCTGCACCGTAGCAGACCCCACATTTGCCTCATAAAATGTGGCTCCAATCAAAATAGCAGCGATCGCCCCTAACAGCGGCACGGCTAATTGAATTGATCCTATAAATCGAATGAATTGAGATATCATCGCGATCGCGCACTTGTGATTAGTTCGTTCACGGTCAGTATTACCATCTTTCCCTAGAGTCCTATGGAGCGCAGATTTTTTTGTATCACAGACTGCAAAGTCGAACTCATCCATGCAAGACCTGAATTGATTGGATTCTGTAACCACATACTGCACTTAAATCCCATATCTGAGGCATCTAAAAGCCTTGAAAAATAAGGATCATGCAGTTGATGCATCAATTCTATGCATAACCAGGTTTCCAATGGTGTAAAGAGTATTTATTTTTACAAAAAAACTAGTGATAGCTCAATATTCTCAGGATTGAAGTTACTAAGTTTTCTCCATAGACTGTAGATTTTTCTGGGAAAATAAACATGATCTCAACTGATTTCTAATTGGTTGCAAAGTGTTTGCTCACGATGTTATTTTTAGCAATTTGTCGATGCTCTTGATTTTATGGAGTAATCAAATTGGCAGCAATTGTCGTTTCAAATCTTTAGGGTTAAGCCTATAGAAACGGCATAGTCTAATTCATTTCTGTACGTGTTATCTGAGCGAAGTTATTGAACCTTTTTCTAAACTAAAGTTCTTTGAATGTTCGTCAGATTTTTAGCCCCAATTCACTAGGAGGTATGTGAGAAATATGGTTTCAGAAGCAAACGAGTCTTCCCAAGATACCGGGCTGCAAGTTGAGCTGCTGGAGCAAAGTTTTGAGCAGGTGAAGCCCCACGCAGCCGACTTTGTCACCAGCTTTTACAACAACTTATTTACTGACTACCCTGCAGCTCAGCCTCTCTTTGCTCACACCAACATGAATGAGCAAGGCAATAAGCTGCTGATGTCTTTAGTGTTTGTGATCGAAAACCTGCGGCGGCCAGGTGAGTTGAGCAAGGCTTTGCATGGGCTGGGGGCTCGCCATGTCAAGTATGGGGCATTGCCCGATCACTATCCGCTAGTCGGCAATAGCCTACTTAAAACCTTTGAGCAATATCTCGGCACTGAATGGACACCTGAGGTGAAGCAAGCCTGGATTGATGCCTATGGACTGATTACTGAGGTGATGCTCGATGGGGCTGACTATTCTGCTGAAGCTGTGCAGCTTTAACCCTAACGCTTGTGAACGTCTCTTGAAAGAGCGAATCTCCTGATAAATCCTGTGAAACCTGAGCCTGCAGCAGGTGTGAGCTTTGGGGTAGGGCGATCGCCCTGATGATTTTCGTAGTTGTAATGTTTTAACGCCTGGATGCCAACCAAGGAGAGGGACACCCACTGAGGAGAGATCAATGGCGTTGAATGGAGGTCGAACAGTTAGATGGCGATCGCTGATCAATTTCAAATTTGCGGTCGCGATCGCCTGTATAGCCCTCATCGGGTGGTTTACAGCAGCCTTTGCTCTGGATCACAAGCAGGTGTTTCTACCCGGAGAAACATCAGTCGGCCATTATCTGTTTGAGACGTCTTGTAATTCCTGTCATGAAGGCTTTAGGCCTGTTACCAATGAAACCTGTGTTCGCTGTCATGAGGCTGAACTGGCCGAAGATGCCCACGGGCGCAAGAAATTTCTAGACCCCCGATGGGCTGGAGAGCTGGCAAAACTAGAGGTGCTCACCTGTACCACCTGCCACAACGAGCATGTTCACATGTTTGATCGGGGCGTTCATCTCCAGCCGGATCTGTGCATGACCTGTCATGAGGGCATTATTACAGGCGATCTCAAGAGCCATGACGGCTTTACTGCTGATGGCTGCTGGACTGCAGGATGCCACAACTACCATGACCACCGCTCGATTTCCACGGGTTTCTTGAGACAAAACCTGGATCAGCCTCCCATGTTGCCAGTGCAGGCATTGCCTGAGCGCACCTTGGCGACACAGCTGAAAACGGCTCCTACCCCAGACCTGGCCAATGAGTTTTTGGGAGGGAACCCATGAACGGCATGAAATTAGTCATGTCTTGGCTATTGAGCCTGCTGTTGCTGCTAGGTGGGGTTGCCCCCGCTTGGGGAGATGGGGTCAGTCAAGCCGACCTCGATCAGATCACTCACCTGTGGCAAGGTAGTGCCCATGCCCTCAATGACATCAATTGCTCCAGCTGCCACCAAGATGCTGAGGATCAAGTGTTTGTAGCTCAACCCAATCAAGAAGGTTGCCGCACCTGCCATGAGCAGGCTGTAGACACATTTTTGCTCGGAAAGCATGGTATTCGTCTCTTAGAAGGTGCAACGCCGCTGACACCTGCGATGGCGCGTCTGCCCATGCAGCCAGATGCCCATAACCTGAAAATGACCTGCGGCACCTGCCACGACGCCCATGCTGTCAACACGCTAGAGGCAGCAGTGGATTCCTGTCTCACTTGCCACAGCGACCCTCACTCGCTGAATTATGAAAATTCACGCCATGCTCAACTGTTTGCTGGCGATCGCAGTCTGCCTCGCCCCTCAGGAACGTCGGTCAGCTGTGCGACCTGCCACCTACCTCGCCATCAGATCGAAACGGGCGATCGCCCCGTCACCCTGGTCAACCACAACAACACCTACACGCTGTTGCCTCGCGATCGGATGGTGCAAGACGTCTGCATGAACTGCCATGGCGTGGAATATAGCTACAACAGTATTTTTGACGATGCCTTAGTAGAGGCTAACTTTGATGCCCCTCCAACTCTATCGCTGGAAACCTTTAACCTTATGCGCGACCTGGAAGTGCGACGCACTAGCTCGACCAGCGAATAGCTAAGACTCGTCAAGCCAGCGTTCGCTCAGACGAACTTTCTGATCCCCGTCAGCTCTTACACTTCACTGTGATTCAGACGCCCCCGTAAACCACAATTCATTTTGTCGATAAGGAGATCACGTTCATGTCAACTTCCATCTCAATTGCCTATAGCTGGATACGTACGATCCGCACCCGCGCTGTAGCGGTAATCACCATCATCTTGGCAGTGGCGGTGACGACAATTTCCTGTAGCAGCGGCGGCACGACAACGACTCAAGCCACGACTGGTATTGCTCCAGAATTGGTGTCTGACTACATCTTCACAGTGTTGGCCGCCGATCGCACAGCCTACACCAAACATGTGGTTAATCGATCCAAACTGTTAGAAGGTAAAGCAAAAGCAGACGGCGTCTTAGAAGTCGAAGCAACCGAGGGTTGGCAGCAAACCAATGGCATTCCTCTGCCTGCTCAAATGTTTCGCTTGGGGTCTGAAATTGCCAACGAATCTGGCTTTTTTACCTATAACCTGATTTCTCCCTGGTATCTCAACGACAACCATGCGCCCAAGAGCGATTTTGAAAAAGTTGCAATGGAGTCTGTGGTTGAAACAGGTGAGCCCTATAAAGATTATCAGGAGGTTGCCGATCAGCAGTATTTCTCGGCGCTCTACCCCGATAAGGCTGTCGCTGAAGCTTGTGTGTCATGCCACAATACGCACCCGGTACATTTGGAGCGATATCCCGACAAGCAGTTTGTTATGGATGAAGTCATGGGTGGCGTGATCATCAACATTCCACTGGCCGGAGCGTAGCCTGTAGCGCCTACCGGATAGGGCTTCACTCTCTGGATAGCCCTACTGTGTATACACAACTGTTATAGCTCCAAACAATGCTGCATTTGCTTCCTCTTGATGGTTATTGTGTCCCAGGCAGCCCTACTTGGGGGAATGTCCCTCAAACCCCCAATTGAGGGACGGTTACGTCCTTCAGACTCCCTCCAAACGAAATAGCTGACTCGCGTTTCGAGGCTGGGAGTAAGAGCCGTGAATGGGAGTCATTGTGTATACACAGTAGCTGGATAACCAGAGGAATCGGGCTAAGGTCAATTTACCCGATTCTTCTGGCTATCACCCCTAGATCGATTACTCTTTACCCACCTAGGCTCATGAGCAGATTTCGTCACCAGCCCGATGCCCTCAACTCTCAGACATCACAGCATTCAGAGAACCATGCGGCGGGTGAGAATCAGTTCTCTGCATCGGTGCCTAGCTCTGATTTAGAAGCGATCGCACTGCGGCAGCGATCGCCCATTAGCACTCCAGTGATACAGCCAAGCTTCAAGATTCTGATTGGCCTGACGTTGCTGACCGCGCTGTTGCTGCTGCCGTTTGCAGTGAGCGATCGCTATCTAGATTTGCTTCGAGGCCAGTCCGTTGATTTGCATCCGTTTTTGCGCGGAGAGCTTTATAAGCAAGGGACTGGCTATGCAGCGCTGACGTTTGTGCTGTTAGAAATTTTGCTGACAGTGCGTAAGCGCAGCCGCAGCTGGATTGGTCGCATCAAAATACCGGGCTCGATGCAGCTCTGGCGCAGCACTCATATTTTTGTGGGCGTGGGTCTAGTCGGTCTAATCTTGATTCATACAGTTGGCGCTAACGGCCTGAATTTTAATGCCATCTTTCTGTGGGTTTTCTTTGCGACGACCCTGACGGCTCTCATGGGGGTTGTGGCTGAAACTGGCATCTTAGAATCGACTCGCCGATATTTTGGCACGCTCCCTGGTCGTGAGGCAGTGCTGACAAAAGGGAGGCTGATTCGCGGTCTGCGATCGCTTTGGTTGGCCAGTCACATTTTCCTGGTCTGTGTGTTTATGGTGATGCTGATGTTTCACATCATTCTGGCTTACTACTATCAATAGCTACTGCAGGTATTTTGATGGAGGCGGAGAACCCCATGCCTACGCATCATGTTCATGAAAATCAGGGGAGTCATTCAGGGCGTTGGTTGGCGATCGCCCTTGGGCTTGTGGTGGCGATCGCCACCGTCTGTCTGACCCACTCTGCAACATCACTGCCCAGTTTCTCGCCTCTATCAGGGCTAATGATTTTGAAAGCCACGGCTCAAGACGCCATCCCCTATGAGGTGGCGATCGCTAACCCCAAGCCTACCCTGATTGAGTTTTATGCCGACTGGTGTACGACCTGTCAGGCGCTGGCCTCAACCCTCCAGTCAGTGCATCATCAGTTTGGCGATCGGGTCAATTTTGTCATGCTCGACATTGATGATCCGCAATGGCAAGCTCAGGTGCAACAGTTTCGCGTCAGCGGCGTTCCCCATCTGGCGCTACTCAACTCCGACCAGACCGTGGCCGAAATCTTTGTAGGCCAGGTGCCTGAGCAGGTGCTCTCAAACCGAGTCGCCAAGTTGCTAGAACCGATTTCTTGAGATTACGCGTGAGCAAGGAGTTACGGTTATGGCTATCCTCAATCAGCTTCTCCGATTGCTAGAACTGTTAGAGCAGGCAACTGCTTTCGCCCAGTTTTTGACGACTCCTGCTGGAATGGCTGTTGGGGCTTGTTTGCTCAGCTATCAGGCGCTGTTGCTAGCGGGCTGCGAGGGGGTGTCTGCTGCTATTCTGGCGAGTGCGGTCGCTCTTACACTACACTGCGGGTTCAACCGCCCTCAATTTTAGCGCCCATGTTCACGGCAATTGCATGACAAATCGATTCTCTATAAGGAAGCTAAGCGGGGCTATCTTCAGCAGCGCTTTCATCATCATCACTGCGATAGCGTGTTCGTATGCAACGGAACCGCAGCCAACAGAGAGTAGTCCGGCTGTTCTATCTAGCCCTCAGGCCGAGGGCTTTCAAGCGTTAGTCACTGCCGATGTTGTCTATTTAGGTGAGCGCCACGATAGTGAGGCCGATCACGCGGCTCAGCTAGAGATTATCGAGTCAATGTATGCTGAATCTCCCGACATGGCGATCGCCCTGGAAATGTTTCAGCGCCCGTTTCAACCCGTCATTGACCGCTATCTGGCTGGAGATATTTCTGAGGCTGAGCTGGTCGCCCAAAGCGAATATGAACAGCGGTGGGGCTTCCCGTGGGTCTATTACGCCCCGATTTTACGGTTCGCCCAAAACAATCAGATTCCTGTGCTAGCTCTCAATGCGCCCAGTGAAGTCGTGCGACAGGTGGCGCGGGAAGGTCTGGACAGCTTAGAAGGTGACGATTTCCGCTATATTCCGCCCCTGAGCGAGATTGATACTAGCAATACCGACTATCAAGATTTCGTTCGAGTTGCATTTGGCAGCCACGGCAGCCATGGCAGCTTCAACTTCGAGCAGTTCTTCGCGGCTCAGGTGCTCTGGGATGAAACCATGGCCATGACCATTGCTGAGTTTAAACAGGCTAACCCAGCGACTCAAGTTGTGGTGCTAGCAGGTCAAGGGCATGTTGTTTATGGCTATGGTATTCCTGATCGTGTGGCTCGTCGGTGGGGCGATCGCCTCGATCAGCAAATTGTCTTACTCAACCCAGACACAGATCTAGAATTGGGTGCTGTAAGGGCGATCGCCGATATTTTCTGGCAGAGCGAATGAAATAGTTTGGGCTCATCTAAGCCACATTTAAAGCACCATGGCGCTTTAGCCACAACTTTTGCTCAGGCAATATCCCTGTGGCATCTGTTAATAACGCACCATCAACCTGGCAGCTCTCAAACCGAACCCCATCAAGCTGGGTCTGTTCTAAGTTGGCCTCTCGCAGATTTGCACCCCTAAAGTTGACTCCGCGTAAGTTGGCCTGCTCCAGCGTGGCGCGA
Organism: uncultured bacterium; assembly: GCA_964502605.1. GTDB lineage: Bacteria > Cyanobacteriota > Cyanobacteriia > CAZCXK01 > CAZCXK01 > CAZCXK01. The sequence continues at coordinate 18,868 of CAZCXK010000050.1, read as the reverse complement.
TAAAGCGACGCCTCCTGTAAATCTGCATTGACCAGCACAGCTCGCTTAAAAACAGCCCAGTCTAACTGAGCCCAGCGCAGTGTGGCAGCCGTCAAATCTGTATGCTGAAAATTTGCTCTCAGAGCATGGGTTTCAGAGAGATTTGCCCCAACCAAAATCGCCTCCGTCAAGTCAGCCTCTATCAAATCAGCCGTCGTAAATGACACCCCCGATAGAGTGGCCTGTCGCCACCGTGAGCGGCTGAGGGCGGCTCCGTCAAAACTCGATTGACTCAATGTGGCTCGGTCAAGCTGCGCTGCCACCAAGCTGGCAGATTTAAACCGAGCTTGGGGGCCGCTGACTTCACGTAGATCGGCCTGGTCTAGACAGGCATAAGACCCATTGACCCGATCAAGCCGCGCCCCGTAAAACCGAGCCGCTCCAGCCTCAACTCGTTGCAAATCGGCTCCGTCTAGTCGGGCTTGAGTCAACAGGGCATGGGGCAATTGGCTGTCTGCCAGACAGCTTCCGGATAGATCGGCCAAAATCAGTGTGGCCTGGGAGAAGTTGACCCCACGACAGGATGCATGGTCCAATTGAGCCCGACGTAGATACGCTGCCGAGAAATCCCCTCCGTCTAGACAGGCATTACTCAGGTTAATGCCGCTGAGTTCAGCATTGCCTAACGATACGCCAGTCCGCGCCCGCACCAAAACCTCAGAACCGGTGAGTTGAGCCATAGAACCCAATAACTAACGGTAGTAAAATCAGCATAAATTCATTCTGTATTATTAGATACAGTCAATTGGTTGATTTCCCAAAAATTTTTGTTTTTTAAAGAATTTGGAACGATTGAGACGATCCGTGGCTCCTCAATCTGGGGTTCAAACAGAATCATTTTTTACTCAAGACACCGGGGATCTGGTTAATTTGGCCAGTGCTTTTACCTGAGGAGCTTAATTTGTCACAATGACTAATATTCTGCGCTTTTATTCTGCGCTTTGTCTCGTGAGGAATCATCATTAGTGTCTAAACGGCTTCGACGATTATCTCATTTGTTCACAGCCCGCTTATCGCGTCGCATCGTCTTTTGGGTGTTTGTGAGCATTGTGGCGATCGAAGCCATCATTTTGATTCCATCTGTTTATCGTCGAGAACAAGAGCTCTTGCGGTATCTCAAGAGCCTGTCGATGGCCAGGGCCGATGGCCTGATCGAAAAAATCAGCACGATGGAGCTCTCAGATGCTGAGCTGCTCAGTGATCTGCAACTGCTCAGGCGCGATCCTCGGATTGCAGGCGTCGCCCTTTATCAAGGCAGCGGCAGGCTCGTTGGCGCATTGGGTGAAGCCCCTAAGCTTGAGTTTGCGGTTGTGCAAACTAACCCTGAGGCTGAGTTGCTCGATCGATCGGCCTACCGCTATGATGCAGCGTGGTCGATTCCTGCGATGGCGGAAGCCTATGTCTTGATCGTTCGCCATGATGCGACCTCGGTTCGAGGAGAGCTGATTGCCTTCATTGGGCGGATTGCAGGGCTGGTGTTAATCATTGCGGTCGTGGTCACGATCGCCACGATGATCGTTTTAGAGTCGCTAGTGATTACGCCGATTTTGATGTTGCGGCGCGACTTGCTGAGAGCTGGAGAAGCCACCCGCAACGACGAACCCCCACCCCAGTTTTATTCTCGATCGACCTGCCGAAATGATGAGCTGGGAGAGGTGATCTCGGCCTTTAATCAGATGTTTGATCAGGTTACTGAAGCGATCGCCGAACGCAAGCAGGCCGAAACCGCTCTGCGCCTCTCAGAAGAGAAATTCTCGAAAGCATTTCGCTCCACTCCTAGCCCCGTCATGCTAACCACCGTTGAAACTGGGGAATTTGTTGAGGTGAATGCCAGTTTTTTGCATGTGTTTGGCTACGAGCTGAGGGAAGTCGTTGGTGCGTCGATCCACAAACTCAGACTGCTCGAATGCCCAGAAGAATGGGCAGATATGATCCGTACTCTCAAAGCCGGTGAGCAGTTTCGTCATCAGGAGCGCAGCTTTCGGACTAAAACAGGAGCCCTCCGCACCATTTTGATGTCGTCGGATCTGATTATGATTGACGGGCTAGACTGTGTGCTCTCAGTCACCAGCGACATCACCGATCGCAAAGAAATGGAAGAAGTGTTGCGACAGAGTGAGATGCGCTTTCGCACGGTGGTCGAGCAGGCGGCTGACGCCTTCTTTTTGATTAATCGGGAGGGTGAAATTGTCGATGTGAATCAATATGCCTGTAGTGTATTAGGCTATGGGCGCGATGAGCTGATTGGGCGGCAGATTCAAGCAATTCAGCAGTCACTGACGCCAGAGCAGTTGCAAGAGATTCACCGCCGTGCTGATCAGGGGCAACCCGTGACCTCGATAGGAGTCTATCAGCGTAAAGATGGCACCCGTTTTCCGGTTGAAGTGCGGACGAGTTCGTTTGATTGGAGTGGCTCTCGGCTGCGACTGTCGCTAGTGCGCGATATTACTGAACGCAAGCAGGCCGAAAAAGCCCTCGAACGGCTGGCCGAAATTGGCGAACTGGCGGCAATGGTGGTGCATGAAGTGCGTAACCCGCTGACAACAGTGCTGATGGGGCTGAATTCATTTAAGCGGATGGAGTTGCCTGATCGCGCTCAAGCTCGCCTAGAACTGGCTCTGGATGAGGGCGATCGCCTGCAGCGGTTATTGAGTGAAATTCTGCTCTATGCCAAACGGCAGACCCTCAACACAGTTGAGGTTGATCTCAATCTAGTTCTTGCTGAAGTGTTAAAAACCATTCGGGCAATGCCCGCTGCTGTCGGCCTGAAACTAGCCTTTGAGCCCACTCAGCCTGCAATTTTCATCAAGGGCGATCGCGATAAGCTCAAACAGGTTTTCATCAATGTGATCGAAAATGCTTGTGATGCTCTCACACCCGGCGAGCGGGTGTCGTGCCGCATTATTCCTGATATAGACCATGAGCGCGTGTGCATTCAAGTTCATAATGGGGGAGAGCCGATCCCACCTGAGATTTTGTCCAAGATTACCAAGCCTTTCTTTACTACGAAGGCTGCAGGCAATGGCCTCGGGCTAGCGATCGTCAGGCGCATTGTCGAGTCTCATGGCGGCGAATTTACGATTGAGTCTACTGCAGATGCCGGTACTGTCGTGAGCGTGCTGCTACCGATTATGGCCGACCCCGGCGAGTCATTGCCCGACTGATCCATCGGGATTTGATTGATTAACTCTCCTGCAAATGATTGACTCATCTGCAAATATAGCCCCACGCGCTCGATCGCGACCTGCAAGGCTTGGTTGATCGGCAAGCGTTCAGTGCCCAGATAGGGATTGAGATTGGCAATTTGTTGCGTCACTTCGGCAAAGTTGGGAGCCGGAAGACCCTGGGCGATCGCTTCTTGTGCTGCCGCTGCTGCCTCAGGACTTGTGGATTTGTGGCGCAGACAAACGGCGAGTTCGGGATGTCCGTGCTTGGTTGTCACGGTGGCAAAGCCAAACAGCCGACAAACCGATGGCCGCCATGGGTAAACCTGACAGCGGCCATTGCCTGGAATAGTTGAATCTGGCCGATAAAAGACACAGCAACCGCTATAGTTGACGGTCTGAGCTTTTTCTAACCAGCATTCGACCTCTCCTCGACGAAACAGCTCCAGCGCTAAGGGCAGCAGTTCGAGTGGAGTCGCCTCTACGTTTGGGTTTTCGCAGCACTGGCCGCAGCCCTCCGGGCAGAATAGACCCGTTGCCGCTTGAACAGTGGCGATCGCCTGATCAATTTGGGTATAAGACTCGATCACCTGATGGGCAACATCAAGACTCATAGTGGGGTATGGGTGGCGTGGCGAGAGATGAATAGGAGTGGGGCAGTTCTTAAATCAGCCTGCAATCTGAAACGGTAGAGCGTTCTAGCAGCTCGTCAAGTCCTGGAATCAAGAAACTCTGGTTCTCGAAGTCAAAACAACTCGTGCAGAGAGTGATCTAAGCATTCCTATCCTAAATTTTATCCAATGAATGTGTAAATCAATGACTATCGTGTTCATGCCGCCCCGCTTGGGGGAGTGTCTCCAAAAACCCTAAGTTGAGGGATGGTTGCGTCCCTCAAACTCCCTCCAAACGAAACTCCTGACTCGCGTTTCGAGGCTGGAGTAGTGAGATTATTGGGTTCTCCTATTTCTGGTCGCCTATGGCTTAAACAGACGCTTAATCTATTGAGAGCTGACTCAAGTGGGCTCTATCGCCCCAGCCCATTGGGAATCGTGAAGCGATCGCCCGTTCGGCAATAGTCGTAGCCGCCCATGCGTCCGACGGCGGCCAGTTTATCGGGGTCAATGCGATAGCGGTCATCGACCAAGTCATCTCTGACAAACAGATGCACAACCCGCCCAATTACTAGATGAAACTCACCCACAGGGACGATTTGCATCGTCTGGCACTCAAACGCTACTGGAGATTCGGCCACTCGTGGAGGGTTGACGGCCTGACTTGCAACCGGGGTGAGATCGACATAATCAAACTCAGATTCATCATAGGGCAGCGGTTCAGATGCTTCAGCGACTTGCCGTACATAGGGCTCGACAGCCAGGTTAATCACAAATTCGCCTGTGCCGCGATCGCCAATGGGTCTGACATTGCGAAGCGTGTCTTTCTCAGTTTTGTCAGGTTTGAGACTAATGCTAAACATCAGGGATAGAGGGCGGTGCCCCACAGCATTGAAATAGGAAAACGGAGCCAAATTGACAACGCCCTGGGGTGACAAGCTAGAGACGAGGGCAATGGGGCGGGGCACAACGCTGCCAATCAGCAATTTATACCGCAGCGCGGGGTCAAGGGCTTCTGGGTCAAGTTCCATCAGAGATCAGAGGTAAACGATATTGGTTGGGAGTCATCCAGGCTCCATCAGACCCACAGGATTTTAGCTCAAAACTGCCCAAATCATGGTTCTAATCAGCCAGTTTTGGCTCGAACTACCACAGCCTTCAGGTGCAGCGAGATTCTTGCAGACTGAATCAATCCGGGTTTTGTTTGATATGAGACCTTGCTCGCTGCAAATCAGACCACTCTCACCTCAAACAACACCGATGCTGGTTTATTGAGGAACGAACTCACTTTAAACACTAATAATGCTGCTTTATATCAGACTACTCTCACCTCAAACAACAACGATGCTGTTTTATCAAGGAACGAACTCACTTTAAACAACAATAATGTTGCTTTATCGCAGAATGGACTCACCTTAAACAACAATAATGTTGCTTTATCGCAGAACGAACTCACCTTAAACACTACCGGCGTTGGTTGATTCGAGGTTGATGCCACTGATACCGACAAGGGCGTTGTTTTACTCCTACCCTGACTCGGTGCGATTAGCCTCTTACTGACTCGATATCAATTGCCTCAGGTCTGGGTTGCAATCATTGCAGCCAAAACTGATACAAGTCTCAAATGCACTGATGCCCCGGCGCTATCAGGGGCGATCGCTCCTATCTTGCATGAATCAGCTTCAGTTAACCCGCCGAATCGTCACCCAGCCGTTTCTTCGCTTTGTTAGCCATCTTCTGTTTGGTGCATCGAGCGGCTGCATGGGCTCTCTCAATCCACAGGGCGAGTTGCTCAATCTCACCTAAGACCGAATCAGGCACTTGATACTACGACATCTGAACGGGTTTGTGCTTGCCACTGTAGGTAAACGGCGACATGCTCGCGCTGATATAGTCGTCGCGGTTGCCATCAGCGACTTTGAAATAAAGGATGTCACTGGCAATGAGTGCCATCATGACGCCCTCCACATAAAGGCCATAGCCGCCAAACATGGCGCGGGCTGTCACAGGAGCACATTGATTGAGATCAGCTAAAATGCGATCGCAAAATTCGCATGAACCCGGCATAGTAAACCGCTGGTTCCCATTGGAGTCACGCCTGATATCAGAGGTCGATCCGCCCCGTCTGAATCAGTTGGAAGCCCATCACAAATGCCAGCATCGCCACAAAGAAAGTCCACAAACTCGTGGGTTTCACAATCAGCCCACCGCTAGCAAATGCCAGCACAACACCTAGACCGATCAAAACCCAGCCGATTGTGCCCAGACTGCGCCCAAAAAACAGCAGCGAGATAATGCCGCTGGTGACGCTAATGACAGCACCAGCCGCCGAAATATCTTTCCACCAATAGGGCGACGTTTGCGTTGTAAACACAATGTTCTGCCCTAAAAAGTAGAGTCCTAGCAACAGCAGTCCCAGACCTAACAAACTGATAAGGCTTCTCATTACACATACCCACGAGATTAAACCAGGCTAACGGAGTTGCTGCACCCTAACCCCTGAAGAGTCGAAGACGAGTCTAGATTATCTTGAGCAATCCGTCGTCGCCAAATCGTCAGGAACACTCAAGCCAGGATACTTTAGATGACTATCCCACTCCGAGCTCATCTGATCCGCCAGAACTCGTCACCTCGTTCAACCTTATCTCAGCTCAGACCTGGAGTCCTGCGTATAAGCAGATTCCAGATCTCAACCAGGACTGGGCATGGTGTCATTTTGCACCGTCCTTACTATGAATTTCCAGGCCCAGATCCCCGGTATTGAGCTAGCCTCTGGCGCTTACCTTAAGGCTGGCGGGCTGAGCATAGTCTCCCTCCAGGTGAATGCCCCGCTGATTGGCCTGCAAATGGCGCACAATTTTATAGATTGTTTCGATCTGGTCAGAATTGCCTGTTTTGGCCGCCACATCTTCGAGGGTGAGGGCTCCAGGCGCATCTTTCAGCGCTTTTAGCACGCTGCTCTGAAGTGCTAAGACAGCAGCAGCAGCCTTTTTACCCGCCTCAACGCCGGGTTGGTGGTAGGCGTTGATGTTGACGAGTGAGGCATACAGGCCAACGGCTCGCTCGTAGAGGGCAATCAGTGCGCCGACGATTTTGGGGGTGACATCAGCAATGGTCACTGTGATTGAGTCTCGCTGATTGTCAAACAGCGCCTGTCGCGTACCTTGCAGCAGTCCCGATAAATAGTCGCCAGCGGTCACGTCTGGCTCGACCCAGATAGAATTGCCCTGGCGATCGCCCAACACTTCAATAAACGTCAAGAAAAAGTTGGGCACCCCCTCTCGCAACTGCTGCACATAGGCATGTTGGTCGGTTGAGCCCTTATTGCCATATACGGCAATGCCTTGATAAACGGTGTTGCCGTCCAGATCTTTTTCTTTGCCCAATGACTCCATCACCAACTGTTGCAAATATCGGCTAAAGAGCAGCAGGCTATCTTTGTAAGGCAACACGACCATGTCTTTCTCGCCGTTGCCATTGCCAGCGTAGTACCATGACAGCGCTAATAGGGCCGCCGGATTGGCCTTAAAATCGGCAACGCGGGTCGCCTCGTCCATTTCTTTGGCTCCCGCCAACATGGCGTTGATGTCGATGCCTTGCAAGGCGGCGGGCAGCAACCCTACCGCTGACAGCTCAGACGTGCGCCCTCCCACCCAGTCGTGCATTGGAAAGCGGGCGAGCCAGCCTTCACGCTTGGCCTGGTCATCGAGCTTGCTGCCGACGCCTGTGACGGCCACCGCATGTTGGGCAAAGTTGAGGCCGCGCACCTCATACGCATGTTTGACTTCGAGCATGCCGTTGCGGGTTTCTGGGGTGCCACCTGACTTGGAAATGGTTAGAACGAGGGTGCTAGCTAAGCGATCTTTGAGTTGAGCTAGTGTGCGATCGATGCCTGCAGGGTCAGTGTTGTCGATAAAGTGAAGGGTCAGCGGCGGATTGACAGCCGCTAGAGCTTCTGACACAAATTGCGGGCCTAGGGCTGAGCCGCCGATGCCAATCGAGAGCACATCGGTAAAGGTTTGGGCTTGAGGGGGGCGAATGTCGCCACTGTGGACTTTTTGAGCGAATGTATGAATCTGCTCTAGCGTTTCGGTGATGTCACGTTTGAGGTCGTCGGTGGGCGCTAGCTCAGGAGCCCGCAGCCAATAGTGGCCAACCATGCGATTTTCGTCTGGGTTGGCGATCGCCCCTGCTTCTAGAGCTGCCATATCAGCAAATGCCTTTGCCAACATAGGCTCTAGCCGAGCCACAAACCCATCATCAAAACGCATCCGGCTGATATCGAGGTAAAACTCTAGCCCAGGATGGTAGTAGAGCCAGTCTTGGTATCGTTGCCAGAGCACAGCAGCATCCATAACACTCAAACCTCTTTTAAAAACACACCCCAAGTTTAACGAGTGAAACTGAATAGCCAATTAAGGCTTAAGGAATTCCAAGGATTCATCAACTCAGAACCGGTTAGATGTTGCGCTATAGTTCGGCAGTTTCACCTGCAGGCTCAGGTGAGGCCATTGGCAACCTGAATGATTCGTAAACACGTCAACTTCGCTTGATCGGAGCCTTCTACTGAGCTGGAAACAGACTCCTACCTCAGCATGTTCTTTTGGCAGCGATGGGTTGCCAATGCGGGCAAGGTCTCATATTACAAAACTGATTACATTGATATACGTGGGAGCCATCCAAATTGGGAGCGGCATGAACGATTTTAATGAACTCCAACGGCACGAAGACATTGACTCAGCAAAGGTAAACTTTAGTTGCCATAGCTTGATTCCAAAACGTTGCTATCGCATAGTAGAAATTGAAGCTAGATCGCTTCACCTGGCAGATTAAACAGCCAAGTCCACACAACTAGCAAATGAGGTAAAAGCGCTGTTTTACTTAGATCTGTCTCGTTCCACCGCAACAGCACCTGATCAAAAATCTGATAGTTCCCCGACTAGTTAGTGGGGAGTAATACGCCTGATTAAGTCCGCTACATTCTGTAGATTCAGCTAATCAGCGTAACTCCAAAAAGTCTCAACATAAAACGGGAAACGTCAGACTCTATGAGTTGGGTGCTGTTGTCATTTTAAAAGGCAATTAGACAGAGCATTCAACTGATAAAAGTTGCCTGATCCGTTCGTCTAGTTTTTGATAATTGCTGACTGATAATTGCTGACATTAAGATGCTGAAGCTGATCACCGTTCAACGTCGCCGTTGGGTTTCAGTTTGGATGGCGCAGAGGTTTTCTTTGAGACGGGCTTCAAAAAATGCTTGATAGCGCAAAGAATACTACTTCTGCAAATTTAGACTTTTAAGAATTAACATGACTCCTTGCCCTAAAGAGCCTTCGCCTGACTCATCCTGCTCAGGTAGAGACCAGCAGCCACCATAGGGCAAAGAATTTCTCGTTATCAGCAGATCAACCGCTAGACTGGCCTAAAAACTGAAGGTCGTGCGGAGGGTGCCCACAAAGATGTCCGCGTTGCTGGCGTTTTGATCGGGGGCACTGATCCAGATGAAGCCCGGCGTAACAGCGATATTATCTGTCAACTGGTAGCGATAAAAGGCTTCCACATGCAGAGATGTATCGTTGGCAACATCGAGAAAATCAATGTCTTCCCCTCCTAGATAGGGCTCTACGCCAACTGCGATACCCCCCAAATTGCCTTCTTGAAAGAGGTCAGGGAACGCCAACCCCAGGCCGTAATACCAGACTTCGCCGTTGCCTGTTTCGACAAAGATGACATCGGTATAGCCACCAAAAGCATTAATCACAAAGTTAGGGCTGATTTCAAAGGAAGCCGATACACCATAGGAATTGGTCACTGCTGGAACATCAAGGGCAATGTGGGTGGCATTGGCAGGCACTGTTCCTGTAAAGAATTCGTCGCCAAATCCCTGATCAAAGATGAAGTTGGTGTTGGTGCTAGTGCTGTTGTCTGCTGTGTGATATCCATGCACATAGGTTGCTGCCAGTTGAAACCGCCCCCCCAATGAGGCTGTCAACTGTCCCAAAGCGGCATAGTCACCGTTGAATACGCCATTACCTGGAGATGAATCAGCCGCATTTTCGGCCAGATAGCCCCCAGTCAGTACAAAGTTGCTGGCGTCATCAATCGAATAGTTGAACCCGATCCCGGCTCCACCACCAATGCGATAGATAGGGCTTTGTTGGCTAAAGGGAGATATGGAGCCGCGTCCGCCGTCGAAATCTTGGAAGAATGGGCTAGCCGTGCTGTAAACATAGTCGCTGTGAAGGCCGCCAGCCGCAGAGACATAAGCCTCAAAGCGATCGCCCACCGGGAAATAGTAGCCCAACCAATCCAGCACCACATCATCTCCCGTATTGCCGCTAATGCGGGGGGTCAAAATCCCTTCAGCCGTTGCCGCATTAACATTGCCAAAGGCACCCGGCCCAGTAAACGGCCCCACATTACCTGCGGATAGCCGCGTGTGCAGTGCATCTTCGCCCGTAAAACTCGTAACCAAGTCTAACCGGACGCGATATTGAAAGACTGTTTGATTGTCGTCATCGTCGCCAAAGCGATCGTTGACATCGAAGACAGCTTCGCCAACCAGCTTGGTCGTCGTGGAGAACTGATTAGCTTCCACCTCAGCCACTCGTGCTTCCAGGGCATCAACCCGGCCTCTCAGAGTTGCTAGCTCAGCCGCAAATTCCTCCTGAAGTCGTTGCAAGACAGCCAAATCATCGCGGGTAACCGTATCGGCCAGCCCAGCGGCGATCAGCTCATTAACGCGATCGAGGCAGGCATTCACACCGGCGGCGAATTCATAGCGGCTGAGGGCACGGTTGCCGCGATAGGTGCCATCGGGATAGCCCACAATGCAGCCATAGCGCTCTACTAGTGATTGCAGCGCTTGAAATGCCCAGTCGGTTGGCTGCACATCAGAGAGCTGATCGACAGACGTCACCTGGGCCATCGCGTCTGGTGATGTCGATTCTGTATTGAGTTGCTGCACAGTCAGTATGGGCACAGAGGCTGTTGTGCTTGTTGATTCCGGCGCTGAAGAATTAACAAACACTGCTTCTGCAATTTCCCAGGCAGCCGGAGAGCGGAGTGATGCGGAAGCTTCAGTGTCTATGGCGATCGCCCCCTCTGAGGTTGCAGCAGTCGCATCACTCATGAGAGCAGCAGCCCCATGGTCTCGCTCTAGAGCAGATCCATCTGAGTCAGCCGCCGCCGCTGCTTGAGCTGCAACAGCTAAAACGCCAACCAAAGCTGGGCTTAAAACGAAAAAGACCTTCATCCAAACAGAACTGGATACCATGTTGTTCCTCCTCACACCTGATTTAGGGTTGCACGAATGATGGCGATCGCAGTGAAATTGTCACGATTTGTCGGGTCAGTTTATGGCTGATCGCTGAGTTCTAATTGCCAACAGAAGAATAAGGGGGCCTTTGGGGGCGGCCTATCACTCGAGATGGCCTCGGCCACAAGCCGCGCATCCGTTTGCCAGCCTATCGCCCCGGAGAACCTGGCCCCCCAGTGGGCAGCTTCGAGGCTTTGTTGTCTTTAATTACCACAGTCCCCTCCTGATCGCGTTTCACGTTTGACAGGGTATACCCGTCACCGGGCTGGAGCATCAGCGTCACATTCTCATCGCCTTCTTGCGTCAGCAAATCTCCAATCGGCACCACAAAAATGGGAAAGACCTGCTCTCCTTTAGCAAACACGACAGTGTTGTTATTCTCGCGGCGGGTTAGCTCTTGATTGTCTAAATCCCGCAGACGATAGTCTTTGGTGAGATCAGCTGCCGGACGAGGATTGTTAATAATCCTATAGCGCACGGTTAAGCGTGCAGGTGCAGGCTGGTCTAGAAAAATTTCGAGCCTGCCGCTTTGAGCCCGAGTGGCTTCACTGCCAACCTCACCAGGCTCATTTGCCCGTGCTTTACTGACTCGAATTTTGGCTACAGGGACTACTGACGGCACAGAAGTATCTCGAATGATGACGCGAGCCGAAGTGCGAGTCGGGTCAAAGTGCAGATCATAGGTTGTGCTGGTTGCCAGCGTCACAATCACATCTTCATTGTTTTCAAGGAGCGAGTCAGCCAGGGGCTTCACAGGCAGTTTAACGGCTGATTGCAACGGTGGAACGGCAACCGAGCTAGGCAACGCTATGTAGTCGGCATTGGGAGTAGCGCTACCTGCAACGGCATAGCTGATTGTAAGAGCGCGGGCTGAAGGTGGATTGAGCCGAATCGTAAACTCACCATTCTCACCCGATTGACCATTTCCCGGTTCTGTAGCAAAGGGGATGGTCGCTGCAATCTCAACCACAGACTTAATCACGGGCGGCATATCAATGATCGTCACGGTGGCATTGGTCGCAGCGATCGCCGGATCGAGCCGATACCCGGTTCCAGGCTTGAGGGTGACGATCACGGTCTCATCGCCTTCTTGAAGCTGATCGAGCTTGGGCACCACCGGAATCTTGACCTGAGTCACTCTGGCTGGGATCGTAACTGACCCTGAAAGGGGCGTATAGTCTGCGCCGGGAGTGGCGGTTCCAGAAACATTATAGGTAATGGTCAAGTTTGTCAGGGCAGGCTCAGTCAGTGAAATCGTAAATTCGCCATTGGTTCCAGCTTGGGTTGGGCTGGGTTCTTTAGCCTTGGGCTGACTGGCATGTACTCCAACGACCGGAATAGGCACAAAGTCTTTGATCGTCACCGTGCCACTAATCGTCATGCCCAACTGATAGCCTTCGCCATCGTTCAGGGTGACGATTACTGTTTCATCGCCTTCAAGCAACTGATCTTTGAACGGATTCACCACAAGGCGAGCGTCTGTTTCACCCGCTGGGATCACCGCGCGATCGCCAATCGACTGATAATCAGCACCGGCCTGTCCTGCGGTTCCTGGGGTGGCGGTGCCCGTCACAGTATAGGTAATAGTCAAGTCGGTTTCAGAGGGGCGATCGAGGCGAATGCGAAACTCTCCGGGATCAACCGGATGCTCAGCCGCATTGGGATCAGGCGTTTCCAACGTCACTGTCGGCGGCGGAATCAGCTCCAGCGAGGTGTCAATCCGAAATTCTGACTTAGTCGTATGTCGCTCGGCGAAGAAGAAATCAAACGAATAGGTTTCACCCTTTTGCAATACCAGTCGCACTCCTGTGGTAGGAATGACCTTGTCAAACACCGTTTCACCCGGTGCCAGAGTCAGGTCAATCACGCCAGTTTCGGCCTTGTGAACCCCGCCCAAATCAATCACAAGCTTGCCGTCAATAAAAACCCAGAGATCATCATCACCAATGAAGGTAAATTTCTCCGTACCTTTATAGGTAAACGAATGGCCGGTGATTTCGTAGGTAAAGTGGTAGTTGTGCGATCGCCCTTCATTCCCAAAGAGCTTGCCATCAATGGGGAAGAACTCATTATCTTCGAAGGTAAACACCCCCCCTCCGCTCGGCATCAGCGTAATGTCGTGGGGTATGCTGCGATTAAAGGCGGGATCATTGTGATACCAGCTATGGAAAAAGCTGGCACCGTGGGTCGTACGGCCTGCACCTCCCACATATACTGGCTTGCCATCATTGCCCAGCTGTTTGCCGACAATGCCTTTTTCAGACTCGATGCGAAACTCAAAATCAGAATGCGGGTTGACGCCTGGGAACTTGGCATCATCTTTGCTAGTAATAAAATCTCGAATAGTCCCTTTTAGAATCAGTTCAGATGGGGGCATAGTCTGCAAACCTCAATGATAATAAGCAACACAGAACTTGATGCACAAAGTTTGTGGGGGCTGAGACGATCTACGCAATTGATGCAGGCGATTCCGCAAACGAACCTTGAACCGAACCTTGATCTGAAAGCACTCCACCAGACCGTCCGTTCAAGAGCTAGGTCGTAACGTATCAGGCTGGCTCAAGGAGGATTGCAATTGGGGCAAGGGCACTAACTCTGAGATAGGGGATTAATGGAGAATACGGCTGAAACCAGCAGAATTATGCTCAAACTGGCTCAAACCTGTCTATCTGATTAATATCTGATTCTGATGAACCCGATTGCTAAACTCAGGCTGATATTAGATAGAGCCTGACAGAATTTTTTGCCTAGATTGAGCTTATTTTTGTCAGGATTATAAAGGGCAATGGGGTGGCGATCGCCAGAATCCTAGAGAAATTTCACAATTACGTAAACTATTGCGGGTCAGGCTCTGATGTTGTGCGATCGCGAGATCATCTGCCCCTAGAGACATTGCATTGGCTTTATTCCACCGAACAGAGATGGTAGGCTAAAACCTAGCCAAGTAGTAGGCTAAAACCTAGCCAAGTATAAGAGTAATCGCTATGGCTAAAAAGAGGTCTTCTCGAATTGCTGAATCAGCTGGATTCGGCAAAAAAGGATTACTACCAGAACTGCAAAAAGCCCAGTCACTGCTCATGCAACAGCAGTGGGTGGAAGCCAAACAGGTGTTGGAATCTCTCGCTCAGAACTACCCCAACCACCCTGATGTGCTATCGCATTTGGTCAATCTTTACCTGGATATCCAAGACATGCAGGGTTATACCAAAGCCTGTGAACAACTGGTCAAGGTTGATCCCAAAAACGCAGATGCGGCCTATGGGTTGGCAAGCGGGTATTTGTCGAGTCTCCATCCGCTTTTAGCGCAACGCGCCTTCCATCGTGCGCTTAAGCAGTTCCCCAATCATGAAAGAGCGGAGGACGCCAGAAAGTTTGTGGCCGAGCTAGAGACTCAAATGACCGAAACGTTGGCAGAAATGGGGTTAACAGGAGAAGACGGTCAGGCGATCGCCCTGCTGCATGAGCAGGGTCAGCTACATCTAGAACGGGGCGATTATGCAGAAGCCCGTCAAGCCGAAGAAGCGGTGCTGCAGCTCAAGCCTGATTTTTGGTCGGCTTACAATAATCTTTCACTCATCAGCTATTCTGAAGGGGATCTACAGGGGGCGATCGCCACAGCCCAGCAGGTCTTAGACCAACAGCCCGACAATATTCACGCGCTCTCTAACCTGATCCGTTTTTATTGCTCAATCGGGCAACCCGAACAGGCATCCCCCTTGGCTGAACGTTTGAAAGCAAGTAACGCCGCCGGTTGGGAACTGTGGACTAAGAAAGTAGAAGCCCTGAGCTATTTGGGAGATGATGCAGGGATTTTAGAGATATTTGACCAGGCAAAAGGAGCTAAGGATTTACACATCACCAATGCGCTGTTTCATCATCTGGTGGCGGTCGCAATGGCGCGATCGGGGCAACTAAGGCAAGCACGACAGCAGTGGCAAACAGCACTCAAAAAATCACCGAACTTCGCCCTCGCCCAAGCCAACTTAGATGATCTCAAACAGCCGATCAGTCAACGGCATGGAGCCTGGGCATTTGATTTAAAGTATTGGCTCAAGTCTTCAGATATCGACGATCTTAGGCGGATTCTCAAAACGTCAGCCCGAACCAACGACGAGGTGGCTGTGGCCAATGCCATCGAGCGCTACTTGAACAGTCATCTCCAGATTGCCAAACTGATACCAATCTTGCTAGAACGCGGTGACCCCATTGGGCGAGAGTTTGCCTTGCGCTGTGCCTCAGCCGCAGCAACGCCAGACATGATGGTGCTGCTGCGAGATTTTGCCCTGAGCCAATCTGGGCCAGACAAGCTGCGCCACCAAGCTGCGATCAAGGCGTCTGAAGCGGGCTTGTTGCCATCTGAAACCGTTCGCATGTGGCTAAAGGGGCAGTGGCACGACATCATGCTGATTGCCTACGAATTTCATGAAACCCCACCCTACAATCACTCCCGCAACGTCGAAACTTGGCTACGGGAAACGCTTGCTCTGCTCGGGCAGGGTGAACCTAAAGCCGCTGAGCAAGCTGAACAACTGATGAAAAAAGCTCTAGAGGTTGAACCCGATGCCCCAGATCTCTTAAACAATTTGGCAGCAGCCTATTCGGTGCAAGGGCGAACAGACGAAAGCCATGCGCTGATTCGTCAAATCACGGAGCAATTTCCTGACTATGTCTATGCCAAGGTTTCTTTAGCCCGCTTGCACATTCGCCAGGGTGACTTTGATGCCGCAGACGCGTTGCTCAAACCAATGATATCTCGCAAACGCTTTCATATTAGTGATTTTGGGGTGTTTAGCAGCGCCTACATTGAGCTGTTGATCGCCAAGGATCAGCCCGATGGTGCGCAGGCTTGGCTCAACGTGTGGGAAGGTATTGACCCTGAGCACCCCGACTTGCTGTCGTGGAAACGGCGACTGTCACACCCGAAGATGTTGGAGAATCGAACAAAGCTGCTTCCCCGCTAATCAACTGTTTGTTGGAGATCGGGTTAGTTGGAGCTGAGCCATGGGGCGATCGCTCCTCGTTTACCTCAGATCATTAGCGTCTGTCACACTTGAGCGTCTGTCACACTTGCCGCATCTGACTCTGCCGCAACTGGGTTTGCAACTGCTCCCAGCTTTGAGCGGGGTCTTGACAGCTCAACCCTTGACACACCATGCCTACTGTCCCCTCCGGCAGCTCAGTTGCAGCCAAATAAACTGCCGTAGGGCTGAATAGAGCCATCAGATCAGGAATCTGTTCAGCCGCCGTGCGCACCAGTGTATGATTGCGATACCAATCTAGAGCCCCAAACAAACTCGGACAAGACTGCGGTGCATAGTTCATTGCAGCACTGAATGATTGCAGCGCTTCCCCCGCTCGACTCAGGTAGTCAAGATTTTCGGTTGCGAGTGCCAAACGCACCAAATTGGCGATCGCCACCCCATTGGCCGAGGGCGTGGCATTGTCATCATGGCTGCGTTCGCGCACGACCAAATCCTGGCTGGCATCGCTAGGCGTGTTGTAGTATCCACCGACCTCCACGCTCCATAGCCAGTCATCAAATTCAGTTTGGAGAGCGATCGCAGAGTCGAGCCAGGGCATCACTGGCGGAAAATGTGCTGCGGCATCGACCAGACCCAACTGAGCCTGATGCAAATCAAGCAAAGCTTTGATCATCAGCGCATAGTCTTCAGACTGAGCGAGTACAGCGGGTTGGCCTTCATAGTTGAGCCGATGGAATCGCCCCCCTTGCCACTGATAATCGAGAATAAACTGAGCCGACTGAGTCGCCAATTCGTAATAGTCGGCCTGTTGAAACACTACCGCCGCTCGCGCTAGCCCAGAAATCATGAGACTATTCCAGGCGACGATCATTTTAGTATCCGTCACCACTGGGATGCGCCCCGCCCAGGCCGTTGACTTCGCCTCTTGATTGTCGTGAGCTGGAACCATCGTAAATGCTGTATCGGGGTGATTGCCATAGCGCAGCCGAAACAGCTTGCTCAAAACCAACTCTAAGGAATGGCTGAGTTCGCCGGGTTCGCGGCGTTGCAACACAATTTTGCCTTCAAAATTGCCCTCTGCCGTAATCATGAAGGCGGCAGCTAACTCTGTGAGTTCGGCATCGGTGAGCGCGGCTGTGAGATCCCTATAGTCCCACACGTAGAAAGCCCCTTCTTCTGGCTCAGCATCCTCAGACGTGACAAAACTATCGGCATCTTGAGCTGCATAGAAATAGCCCTGGGATGAAGTCATTTCTCGCTTCAGCCACTCGACGGTTTTGGCGATCGCCCGTTGAACCGCAGGCTCTTTCACCCCCGTGGCCCAGAGATTAGCCAGATAGTCCATAATTTGGCCGTTATCATACAGCATCTTCTCAAAATGGGGCACCGTCCAGGTTGGGTCAACCGTATAGCGATGCCAGCCGCCGCCCACATGGTCAAAAATGCTGCCTAGTGCCAGGTTTAGTCCTCGCTGTCGGCTGACTTCAGCCGCATCATACTTAGCATCGGCAACCTCAAAGCGTGCGCCTCGCAATGCGGCCTCGGCATAGGGAATCATCGGAAAACGCGGCCCTGGGCTATTGGCTGTCAAGACTCCAGCGCTGTAGCCTAACCCCGTTCGCAGCAAATCACTGCCCAATTCATCATCTGCGTGGAGGGTGGCCGTCTGCCGCAGTCGCGTCAAAATTTCGTCTTTAACCGACTGCACCTTAGCCGTCTCAGTATCGTAAAAACGTCGAATTGCCTGGAGCACCTGCAAAAAGCCGGGTCGGCCATACTTTGGATCGAGCGGGAAATAGGTGCCACCATAAAACGGCACCCGATCCTCAGGGGTGAGAAACACGTTCAGCGGCCACCCCCCTTGACCCACCATCAGCTGCAGCGCCTGCATGTAAATGCTGTCAAGGTCGGGGCGTTCTTCTCGATCGACCTTAATCGGGACAAAGTTTTCATTCATGTAGGTGGCGATCGCCCCATCTGAAAACGCCTCCCCTTCCATGACGGTGCACCAGTGACAGCTCGAATAGCCAATCGACAGAAAAATTGGCTTATTTTCTTGCTGGGCTTTGTCTAGGGCTTCATCTCCCCACGGGTACCAGTCAATCGGATTTTCCGCATGCTTTCGGAGATAGAGGCTTTGAGACTGAGCTAAGCGATTAGCCATAGGAGCATGTCTGAATTTAGCAGCATTTCTCTCATAGTTTATCGTGATAGCCGAGGGTATCGGGACTGGTTTATCAGGAAGGAATACGGCGTAAGTCAAAAGCCTGGTTAGCTGGACAAACCTGTCTCCCTTATCCTCAGATCCTACTGCTGACAATAGGGAGGAGTTGACGCATGACTGCGCCCACCGCCGCCATTTTACGTTTGCCACGTTTGAGTAATCGCTGGTAAAAGGTCTTTAGTTCGGGGTTGTAGCGCGTTGCACAGATCGCAGGCATGAACAATGCCTTGCGCAGTCGAGCGTTACCGACTTTGGATCAACAAGGGCATTTCTTCACCGAGGTGCCCGATTGTGTGTCTCGAGGCGTTAAGCCACAGTAGGCGGCCAGCTGACGAGCATGACTAAATTGACTCAGACTCCTAACTCCGCTAACAGATGGGCTGCAGTTTTCTCCGCAATGCCTGGAATCGAAGTCAATAGCGTTTGTTGCTGGCGCAACTCATCAGTCAATCAAGGGTGGGGCATTATTTGCAGAATTGGCGGCTTCATTTGCTATAAGTGAGGGCTCCGTTTCTATGTTGGCGATCGCA
>CAZCXK010000049.1:24890-38416 GCA_964502605.1 uncultured bacterium | reverse complement strand
TGTAGGGGGCGGGCATAGGCACTCCTGAACTCTTCTATAGCTCTATCACAATGTCTTAACCCAAATGCGTAGGGCTATGAGTAGCAGAAAACCTGCCCACTACATAAATAATGTGAAATTCTGTCAGGGCGTGGTTGCCGCGCCCAACTTAAGATCTTTTGTCAGTACAATCAGCTCGATGGCTTCATGGCTCGATTGATTCTCAATTAATTAATGTCCACGGAACTTATGCTCCTTGAGAAAGCCTTCCAGTGATTGCGATCGCCAATGATTTCCATCAGGGCTTTTTAAGCACTTCGGCAACAAAACGTTAGATTCAGCGGCAGTTAAGCGATAGGATCACTGATTAAGTGCAGCTTAAATTTTGGCTCGTTGATCTGCGCGCAGTGATTCAGAGGTATGTCCATGATGGCGGTGACACAAATTCCAGCGTTTTGTGAAGGGATTCAGTATTTTGGAGAGGCTCCAGCGGGGTTCGATCAATATGCTCAAACGCCTGCGATCGCCCACGGAAAAACCGCGATCGCCAGCCCAACGGATTCGGCAGCAGTCTATCAAACCCTGCTCTATGCCGACGCTCTGCGCTATCTCACTCTGCAAGTCACAGGTAGCAAGGCATCTGGGCATCCAGGTGGGTTTGCCAGTCAGGCGGAAGCCTATGCCGCCCTCGTGATGCTGGGCTACAAAAACATCATCACCGAAGTCGGGCACCATGCCCCAGGGTTTTACAGTGCCATGTTTCTCGATCGCTCCCTCGAAGATATGGGCATTCATACCGTGCAGCAGTTGCGCGATCGCTTCCGCGAACTGCATGGCCTGTTGGGGCATCTCTCTGGCTTTATTCCTGGCATTTTGGCTCCGGCGGGGCCACTGGGTCAGGGGCAACATTTTGCCATGTCAGCAGCGTTGCTCAATCGGGAGACTCTCTTTCCGTTTACTGTGGGCGATGGAGGCTTAGGTGAACCCTATGTCATGAGTGCGATGGCGCACTTCCATACGGCCTATCCTGATGTCACCAATTTTCTGCCTGTGCTGGTATGGAATGGCTATTCTCAAGAACATCACAGCATGGTGTCAACCCAATCCAATGAGCGGATGATGGCCTACTGGCATGGCAACGGGTTTGAGGAGGTTGTGCTGGTCGATGCCAAAGAGTTTGATGACCAAAATCAGCCGGGAGATTATGTTGATAGCACGGCCTTCTCTATTGAACAGCGATTGGAGTTTACGCGGGCGGTGCTCGTGGCGGCGGATGCAGCGGCGCGTTCTGCGCTAGATGGGACGCTCACCGTGCTGATCATTAAGCAGCTCAAGGGGGCTGGCGTCCATGCGCGTGGCTCTAAGTCTCATAACCTCTATGGCTATCACACTCTCGATCATGACGAGATTGTCAGCGCACTGAGAACGCGGGCTCTCCCGACTGATGCCTGGGAACTGGTGCGAACTAATTGCGAACGCGCCAACGGTGGCCCTGCAGCGAAAACGGTTGTCACCGAATTTGAACGCAACCTGCCCGATATCGGCGCTCTACCTCTCACCGAATATGAGGTGGGGGGCGATCGCCAGGTGTCAACGACTGCAATGGGGGCGATCGTAGCCCATGTGGGGCAGCACGATCCCGCATTTTTGGTAACTAATGCCGATGGCAACGAAGCCTCTGGCATTAAAAACATCAACGATGCGCTCAAAATCATCCACCCGACGATCGACGACCTCTACAATCAGGCACCCAACGGCCAGGTCTATGAGCCGCTGAGCGAAGATGCCTGTGCCGGGTTGGCTGCAGGTCTGGCACTGATGGGCGGACGGACGCTCTGGTGCTCCTATGAGTCATTTGCCATCAATGGCCTGCCCATCTGGCAAACAGTAACGCAAGCCATGGCTGAGCTGCGCCGTCCGACGCCTTCAACCATTACCCTCTATACTGCTGGGGCTCTGGAGCAGGGGCGCAACGGCTGGACACACCAGCGCCCCGAAATCGAAGCCTACTTTGCTGCCATGATGCGCAATGGCAATGTGTTCCCGCTGTTTCCTCCAGATGCCAACAGCATCCAAGCCTGCTATGAATGGGCGCTTTCTACCCAAAATAAAGGTGTGGTCATCACGGCGAGCAAGTCTCCGTTGCCCATTCGCACGACCTTTGCCCAAACGCGCCAAGCCCTAACCCATGATGGAGCCTTTGTGCTGACTGAGCTACCGGGCGATCGCACCGTCGTCTTTGCGGTGATTGGCGATATGACGCTGATGCCTGTTTATGAAGCAGCAACTGCTCTCCAAGCTGAGGGCATCGGAGTTCGCATCGTGTCGGTGGTGAGCCCACGTCGGCTCTATCGCCCTAGTGACACAGCTTGGGATACCTGCTCTCATGCGGATGGTGAGTTCTTAGATGACGCAGGATTTGAGTATATGTTTGGGGGAGAAGTGCTTTTAGGGGTTACAGGCGGAGCTAGTGCCATGCTCGAACCGATCATGCTTCGCAGCAGCGCTCAACGAGACACTTTTTCTTGGAAGCGCGGTGAAACGACCAGTACCCCCAACCTGCTGATGGAGCTAAATGGCATTACGCCCGAAACCTTGAAACAAAGGGCGATCGCCCTGCTGGGCTAGCGCTACTGAGAAAGATGGAAGGCAAAGAGCAGGGAGGTAAAAGTCCGATCCACTGCTCTCGCCCCTAGCCTCAAAACACGAGTATCGTTACGCCAAGCCCACTACACTGCCTTTCAGTCTCTAATAGGCCTTTTCTTGCTGACTTTCTTTCTCGTAATACTTGGCAATTGCCCAAACAGCATGAATGCTGCCTGGAATCCAGGCAAATAGCGTTAAAAGGATGTTGATTAACAACGTTGTACTTAACCCATAGGTCAGGAAAATGCCGACGGGTGGAACAAGAATACCTAGTAGAATTCTTAACAGTTTCATATGGCTAAATAGATGTAAAACTCAACTGCTCTCATCATCGTTGATCAGTATGATTTAATACGTCTCTCTTAAGACTTATAAATTGTGTGAATAAAACATCTGTGTCTGTATCCTATATATATTAAGGCATAGGCAGACTGTTAGAGTGAGCCTATCTTGAGGCAGAGGCACTATCTCGTATTTACTGCGATGGTAATGATGTTGGAATCAAATGATTCATCAATGCATCAGCTAGATGAATTACCAGAGCGCTGCAGCGAGTCAAAATTAACGCATCATTGGCAGTGGATTACCTATGTCAGATTCACTTCGAGATCAGCTTTTAGCAGATTTAAAGCAGGCCGAGCAGGAGGGTTCACTGCGGGCAGAGCGCATTCGAGAAATCGTTAAAGATTCAGTGGCGCGAGCAGCGGCTGATGTGCAAGACGGTTCGGGTGAAATCCGAGGCATTGTCAAGGATGCCATCGTCACGGTGGTAGAGCGCTTGCAGATGCACGGCGCAGCTACTCAAGCCGACATCACTGCTGCAATTGAGGGCACGTTAGATGGGTTGAATAGCACTAAAGAAGGGGCGATCGCCAGCACACGCACCGAAATCGAGCGATTGGAGCGTCAGATCGATTCGGAAGAGGCAGAGCTTAGAGAGCAGGTTGCAGGGGCATTGGCTACGATTGAGTCGGTCAGCCAGGAGACGTCATCAACGGTGCGGGAGACGATTCAGTCGGTAATTCGGACGATTCAAGAGAGTCCGGAGGCTGAGCTGATGCAAACGCGCTATGCTCAGCTCAAGGCGCAATTGTCGATATTGCGAGCGAATTGGTCTGCCCGGTATGGATCTCGCCACGACGATATTCGGCAGCATTTAGACGATGCCAGAGGTTGGTATGAGCGCACGCGCCAGCAGGAGCAGCCTGATAGCACCTACGTGAGCCAAAAACAAACCGAGTTTGAGGCCAAAATGGCAGATCTGGGACGGGCGATCGCCCAACGAGAAGTTCATCTTAAGCGCAAACTTCAAGATGTATGGCATTCAATGACAGATCTATTCCGGGATGACCATCCTCAGTCGTAGTGACTGAAGCTGACTACACCGCTTTAGATTTAGACACGTCATCGGAATGGCACATAACGAAAGACATTTAATTAGGAGAATACAGTTATGGTTGCAACATTTTTAACGTGGTTGATTACAGCACTGAGCTTGCTAGTTGTTGATTTGATTGTTCCGGGTGTCAATATTGCCAATTTCCCAGTTGCCATCATCGCAGCGATCGCCATTGGTTTGGTCAATACCTTTATTCGCCCTGTGATCCAGGTTTTATCATTGCCCATCAATATCATTACACTGGGGGCATTCTCGTTAGTGGTCAATGGCATTTGCTTCTGGCTAGCGTCAGTGCTTGTTGGCGGATTTGTCGTACAGGGATTGTGGGCATTTATTCTAGGGCCTGTCGTGCTATCACTGGCGACCACGCTGCTCAACAACTACATGGTAGAGCGTCGTCCTGTCCTGATGAATCAGAATTCTGAGTTAACGACTGATAACTAGGATAGATCACTCCCCCTGCCCCTAGTTGACTGACAAAAAATACTGCATTGGATGCGAAAATCCCACCCTTACAGTATTTCATCTGATATAGGAGTCAAGTCTCCTGACCGAGTGCAGGATATGGGTTGTAAGTAGTTTTGCCCGTCCATCAGCCCCCTGCGCTCATTCGGACTCATGAAATTCACCGAATGAAAGGCTTGGAGACTATTGACTTGGAGACTATTGAAGTGTTGGATAGCCCAACGGGATTAGCATTACGCTTAATCCCGTTTTCTTGTATCTTTTTTGGGGATCTTTCTTTTGGGAGCGGGATCTTTCTTTTGGGGGATAGATGCCAGTCTGACTAGACTTTGGCACTCTCTTTGACCAAATTACCCCAGCCCAACTCTTTGAGACTGCCATTTCGCCGCAGCGGACGAGTGGCGAGCTCTAAAATATCTCGCGCATTGGTGAAGCCATGAATTTGAGCAAACGTAAATTCAACTGACCACTTGGTATTGATACCTCGCGCTTCTAACGGGTTTGCATGAGCCATGCCCGTGATCACAAGGTCAGGCTGGGCTTCATGGATGCGCTGCAGTTGGTTGTAGTTGTCAGGCTTTTCAATGATGCGAGGCAACGGCACCCCCATTTCTTCACAGGTCTTTTGCAGCAGTGCCAGTTCTGCACCTTGGTAGCGCTTATCCATGTAGGGAATGCCAATCTCAGGGACGGTCATGCCACAGCGAATCAGGAACCTAGCCAGCGAAATCTCAAGCAAGTTGTCGCCCATAAAATAGACGGACTTACCTCGGATCAGCGACACATAATCTTCGATGGAGTCCCAAATTTTGGCTTCGCGCTCGTCTAGCCCCGTGGGTTCAATGCCAAACACCGAGCAAATTTTCTCAATCCAGGCGCGGGTGCCATCAGGGCCAATGGGAAAGGGCGCACCAATGAGCTTGCACTTGCGGCGGCGCATCAGCGTCGTGGCCGTGCGCGACAGAAATGGATTAACGCCTACAACGTAATAGCCTTCTTCTAAAACGGGCAGTTCGGTGTAACGCTTGGCTGGCAACCAGCCAGACACTTTGATACCCTGTTTCTTCAGCTCAAGGGTCAGCTGCGTGACGACTGGATCCGGCAATGACCCAAACAAGACTAGAGGTGGATGATCGACATATTCAGCATCGTCTCTAGCAACGTCTTCTTTTTTGCGACCAAAGCTGAGCAGCTTCTGAATGCCATTGCGTTCTTCTTGCTCTTCGACACTGCCCTGCTTGCTGGGGCAGCGCTGCGCCATGGCAGCCAACACGGTGTCTTCCCCTTGCGTAAAGGCATAGTCAAGCCCATTTGCGCGTGCGACGACAATGGGAACTCCGATTTCTTGCTCCAGGTTGGGTGCAAGTCCTTCGAGATCCATTTTGATGATTTCGGTGGTGCAGGTGCCAATCCACACGATGACTGACGGGTTGCGATCGCGCTTGATTTGCAAACACAGCCGCTTCAATTCTTCATAGTCGTTGAGCTGTGCCGAAATATCAGCTTCTTCTAGCTCTGCCATGGCATAGCGGGGTTCTGCGAAGATCATGACCCCCATTGCATTCTGCAAGAAATAGCCACAGGTTTTGGTGCCAATCACCAGAAAAAAGCTGTCTTCAATTTTCTGATAGAGCCACGCCACGCAGCTAATCGGGCAAAAGGTGTGATAATTTCCAGTTTCGCATTCAAAATCTAGCGTTTGGGGTTTGGTGTCGGTGAGGGTCATAGAGTGTGTATTCCTCTCAAAAATCAAAAGTTAATGCGTTAATTAGGCTTCAAATGCGGCGATCGCCACCCGGTCTCTCAGGATCATGCCCTCGAACCCCCTGACATGACTCGTCAGAGCGGGCGGCAATTTGGCTGGGCGTCTGCGACGCTGTCAAATCATCAAAAACGGCTTCAGAGGTCGTGCCGCTGGGCAAAAGCTTGATGTCGTTTGTATCATAGGAGGCTTCTACCTCTGGCAACTCGTCTAGGGCATCATCAGGGCTAAAATTTAGGCCCAAGGCAGAAATTACGCGATCGGGGTTGCTGTTTAAGTCAACAACGAGCGGCAGGATCAGAGCTAGCCGGGGTTCTAAAATTGACAATGTTGCCAGAATGAAGCTCGACGATGGGCGGCGTTGTCCTTCAAAGTTGCCCCAGACCTCCAATCGCACGAGCCATGATCGGTTTTCTCGGTAATAGGCTAGCCATTTGGCTTTGAGAGACTTTCGCAGTTGTTCGACGTTCACAAGTCACCTAATGGTTTGAATGTAGAGTGTTGAGTGTTGAGTTTGCCAAAACAACTCATACATCAAAATCTGCCATTCAAACCTTTCGCTTAGACCATCATCAGATCCAATGCGTCGTCGGCTACGGTTTGGGGCTGAGCGGGGTTGAGGTAGAAATCAGATAGGAGCGCAAACAGGTCTCGGTCTTGGGCGTCGTTGGGCACAACCCCTTCTGGACGTGCCAGCAGCTGATCGGCAATGTTGAGATAGAAATCACAGACATAGCTGAGCGCGGGTTCTATCTCTGCCATCTCAAACAGAGTCTTGCCTTTGACGCGAGAGATACGAATATCTTCAATCAGCGGCAAGATTTCGAGGACGGGCATAGGCACGGATTCGATATATTTGTCAATCAGATCGCGCTTGGAGGTGCGATTGCCAATCAAGCCTGCCAGACGCAGCGGATGAGTCCGGGCTTTTTCACGCACTGATGCGGCAATACGATTTGCTGCAAAGAGTGCATCAAAGCCGTTATCGGTGATGATCATGCAATAGTCGGCATAGTTGAGTGGCGCTGCAAATCCGCCACAGACCACATCGCCCAGCACATCAAATAAAATGACATCGTATTCGTCGAAGGCATTGAGTTCTTTGAGCAGCTTGACTGTTTCTCCAACGACGTAGCCGCCGCAGCCTGCCCCGGCTGGAGGGCCGCCTGCCTCAACGCAATCGACGCCACCATAGCCTTTATAAATGACATCTTCAGGCCAGATGTCTTCATAGTGAAAGTCTTTTTCTTGTAGGGTGTCAATAATGGTCGGAATCAGAAATCCGGTGAGGGTAAACGTGCTGTCATGTTTGGGATCGCAACCAATTTGAAGAACTTTCTTGCCTCGTTTGGCTAGCGCGACTGAAATGTTGCAGCTCGTTGTAGATTTTCCAATTCCACCTTTTCCATATACGGCTAGTTTCACTCTGGTTCTCCTAATGTTCTTCAAAATTTAAGCGCTCCGCCTGGTTTCTGACACTGGGGTTTAATCCAGTGTTAAAGCTGTCAGATGGAGCGCCAACCACCAACCTTAGCCTTTAACCCTCATGGGCCTTGAGTGAATTATTGTCGAAGTGCCTTTGAAAATAAAGGGCACCTGATCTCAAAAACGGTAGCTAAACCGAAAAATACGGCTTCGTTAGGCTTATTAGGATTTATAACATCCAGTAAACTCTAAAAACCTGCCAAGTACCTCTTAAATAGTTTTTTAATGCTGATTATTCAATAAATAAAGACAAAAGACAAACTTAAATTTGGATCTTAAAACTAGAGAATTTGCCCTCTGCCTTCGATCGCATCTTGATCTGACTAGGTAGAAACGCCGCCATCATTAGAGGATCTCCTGAGCCGTCTCAGTGCAATCCGATCGCCCACACATCCGCCAAAGGCTAAGGTTTGAGTGCCTTGGAGTCATCTGCCAATCTCATCAGCTGCCTATCTCGCGGGTGCAATGCGATCGCCCCGATGATTTGACTGAGCCTAGGTGTTGCTGACGCGATCGCCTCAGTTCTGACTTTTGTGACAAATCGTGAATCTTTCGGTGGTTGTTACAGCATGTATAGAGAAGGGCAGACGTCAGAAGTTTAGATCGGTCATACGGTGGGTTCAGTTTGTCAGTCTGCGCTGATCTTGGTGGGGCTGTCTCCGGAAGGATGGGTTTGCTGATTGAGTGAGGCACCACGGCCAGTCCTGGCTGTTGGCTGCGACTCTGTGAGTATCTCCCAGGTGCTCTCTGCCCAGTCATACAAGATTGATAAATAGGTGACCCTAAATAAACCGTGTTGTAGGGTGCTGTTAGGCGCAGCCGTAACGCACTATCCCGTAAAGCTTTCATGCGTCACGCTAGCGCTAACGCATCCTACAAATAATTAAGTCTATCTACTTACCAGTAAGGCAGTCTGGGTTAGGGGCGATCCCCTGCTTGGCTCACGTGAGGTCGTCAAAATATCACACTGGCTTGATTCAGGTAGATAATGCGTTGGTCAGTACTGATGCATCTAAATTTACGGGGAAATGAGAATGAGCGGCAGTCGTTGAACTGGGGCGTTCAGTAGGGCGTTCAGTAGGGCGTTCAGTGGGGCGATCGCCTGGTTTATCTGGTTCATGTCAGGTTTATATGAGCGTAATAGCAGCTCCATATCAATCTTGGATTCGCGCTACGCCAGTACTGTGACAGTGTGATTCAGGCTACATTGAGATGCCCAAAGATTAACTTCGTACATTCACGGATTGCAGATGTCGTCAACTGTATTACCTAAAAATAAATTCACTGAATCTTCAAGCCCTGGGAACTTCTCTTTACAAGCTCTGGTCAATTTGTGTGTAACTCGCAAGAGGTAACATATGCCATCTCATAGATCTCCTAAACTACTGGACGACCTAGAAGGCATCTATTCTCTCCCACGTTTACTAACATCTGAGATGCCGAATTATTGTGATTTTGTGCATCTAGGCTGACTTCAGCATCGTCCAGTCGTCGTGTTGCTGAATCGGTAATTTATTCAAGAGGATTACCTCTCACTTGCAGTTACCCGTTCAACTACCATTATTGTAATCGCCTGATGTGGATTATAGACAGGGTCATTAGTTGAACGTAAAATCGAGGCCTGATATCCAACAGGTAAATCATTCAAAGACGTTTCAGGGCATAGTTACCTGTCAGGCTTAGTTCATCATTTACCGTTTGCTTAATTTACCGAATCTGCTCTGTTGATGCTGCTCTGATGGAAGATTGATTCATAACTTGAATTGATTAGTTGCAAGGTGAGCAACTAGTCGCGTCTCAGGGCCTACCTATCTTATTCTCGTGCCTGCCTGCATCGGCAGCTCATATCATCATGCTGATTCTGTGCAGCGTTGGCGATTGCACCCGCTTCAGAATCGAGCACAGCATTCTACCGCGTTCAATTACTGCGTTCAGTTACTGCGTTCAATTACTGCGTTCAGTTACTGCGTTCAAACTACGCGCACTTTTGGCACCTGTTTGGTGGCGATCGCCAGGGACACCCCTGTGAATTTTGCGATGCCCGCACCAGATGTCGAGAAGTGTTTCATATGCAATTTCGTCGAAATTTTGAGGAATTCATTGATGGATAGCTTTTCAGGAATGTCGGAGAGCCCCGTTACTCTGGCAAGTCAATCCCCTATTTCCTTACCTGGCTCTAATACTGAGTCAGGAGACTCGCTGACACATCTGGCAAAGCAAGAAAATTCCTTCCAACAGCTCAACAGCAACGATTCGCTTGAGTCAATCAACTTAGAAACAAAAGTCTGGAAGGATGACGACAGCCCACTAACTCAAACGACTGCGCTTCTTGATGAATCAGCCCTTTCTAATCAGAAAGAAACAGGAACGCCATCAGGATCAACCGCTGATGTACTTGCTGGAGCTGACTCAGTCAGTGTGAGTGCATTGACGTCTAAAAACCAGACGACCTCGGCGAATGCCTCATCGTTAGATAGCCTTGCCCAAGGTGGCAAAGCCTCCTTGACCTCTGATTCAAATTGGTTGAGTCAGGTTGCGGCTAAAAGCACCAATGCAGAAATCTCTGTGCAGGGGAGTGCGCTGTTTGTCGCAGCATCCTCTAAATTAGGCAGTTCTGATGCGGCGCTCAAAACCCGCTTGGAAGGGCTGGGCTATCAAGTAACGGTCAAAGATGATGATGTCGTCACCAGCAGCCATGCCAAAGGACAAGACCTCGTCGTCATTTCCGAATCGGTACTCTCTGAGAAAGTCGGCAGCAAATTCACCAAATCTGATACCCCTGTGATTACCCTTGAGCCCTATGTCTTTGATGACATGAAGCTCACTGGGGCTAAGTTCGGCACTGACTATGGAGTCACCGATGGGCAGACCCAGATTTCGGTGGCGTCGCCTCAGCATCCTCTTGCTAGTGGCCTGTCAGCGTCTACCAAAATCTACAGCGGCTCTGGCTCGGTAGGCTGGGGCAAACCGGGTGGCGATGCCATCAACATTGCAAGTGTGTCAGGCAATAGTCAGAAATCTGCTGTCTTTGGGTATGACGAAGGTGCAACTCTAGCCGATGGTAGTCAAGCAGCAGCTCGACGCGTGGGCATGTTTGTGATGAATAAAGGCTCTGAAGGCAGTCGTCTCACCGAGCAAGGCGGAAAACTATTTGATGCAGCAGTCGAATGGGCTGCCGTGTCAGACGGGAATAGCGCACCGTCTTCAGATGCAGCGCCCACTCCAGAACCTGCGCCAGAGCCCGCACCTACTCCAGAGCCGACACCGAGTCCGAGTCCTAATCCGGCACCTAGCCCTACACCCAAACCCGCCCCCACGGCCAGCCCAACTCCGAATGGTTTGAAAACCGTGCGGATTGAAGCTGAAAGCCTATCGCTCTCCAACTACAGCAGTGAAACTTCGAGTGTTGCGTCCGGCAATCAACTGATTAAAACAACTGGAAACGGCATCGCATCAGGTAAGTTTCAGGGGGCATCGGGTAAATATGATGTCATCGTGCGCCATTTTGATGAGGCCGATGGGCGATCGCCCCTGACACTCAAAGTCGGCAATGATGCAGAATCATGGACTCTGGATCAGTCGCTGGGAGGCAACGTTGCCCAAAGCAGAAATGCTGTAGAACGCAAAGTCTTCAGCAACATTGACGTCAAACAAGGAGATGCAATCGAACTCACTGGTCAACGCAACGGCGAAGAATATGCCCGCGTCGATTACCTTGAGTTTCGTCCGACGGGGGGATCAAACACCGGATCGGGGACAGGATCAGGGACAGAATCGGGGACAGGATCAAACACCGGATCAAACACCGACAGTGATTCTCCAGTGACCAATCCGACGCCATCTAACCCGTCACAACCTGAGCCTCCGGTCGATTCTCAGCCTGAGCCTGACCCAGTGCCTGTGCCGATGCCCGCTCCCGCTCCAACGCCCAGCCCTGCTCCACCGTCCAACCCGCAAAAGGGAGACATCTATGTTTCTCCGGGTGAGTCGATTAATGCGGCCATTAGCAAAGCTAAAGCTGGGGATGTGATTGTCTTACGAGATGGTCGCTATTATGAGGCCGTAAACGTGAATAAGGCCGTGACACTCAAAGCAGAAAATGCTGGAAAAGCCATCATTGATGGTGGCACGACCCAAGACTTTGACTGGTATAAATCAGGCAATGAATGGGCTGCAAAGGTGCCCTGGAACCCCAATCACATTGTCATTGGTGACATGAGCACCATGCGAATGGGCACGGGTCTTAAAAATAATGGCTTTCAGGGCGGCTTCTACTACAGCAATGGCGAAGTGCGGGTGCGTCTAGGAGATTTAGCGGTTGATCCAGACAGCGTCCCGGTCAGCATCCAGCGCAAAGATGGGGCCAATACAGGCATCACCGTAGGTGCCAGCGGCGTTACGATTGAGGGCTTGCAGATTCGGGCGCATTCGCATCAGGGGATCAAAGTTAATAGCAATGCCAACGACTTTACGGCTCGCAACAACTTCATTCTAGGATCGAGAACCGGGATTGACATTGGCTCTAAGCAGGGTGAAGGGCATGTCATCGAGGGCAACGAGATTAGCAACTACCCGCTCTATACCCAGTCTCGAGATAGCTACAACAAGATGGTGCGGATCTATCACAATGGTAAAGATGGTGGCATCTTTGATTCGGAGACGACATCGATTCGATTTGGGTCAAAAGATACCGTGGTGCGAAATAACTACGTCTATGAAATGATGGACGGGATGCAACCCCGCACAATGAACAGCAGCAGCGCCTCTGAACGTACCCAAATCTACAACAACCTGATCATGAACTCGCGGGATGACGGAGTCGAGTTTGACAGCACTGGAGCCCAAAACATGCGGTTCTACAATAACGTTGTCCTCAACGGGCTGGCTCTGTTGGCACCGTCTCCGATTAATCAAGGCCCGGTAGACATTGACCATAACCTGTTGCTGACCACCACTGAAGGCGGCATCGAGGAGAAGGGCGTCATCTTCAAGTTTGATGGTCGCTGGTCGAATGACATTCACCGCAATATGAGCATTGTTCATAATACGGTGCGGTCTGAAGATTCAGACATGCGGCTCTGGTGGACTGAACCCAAAGGCAGCCAGAACTCAGTGGTGGCCAACAACATCATCGACTTGAACAGTAGTGAGATCAACCGCAGTTTCCCCTTCCCAGAGTCAAGTAATCTGCGGAGTCGAGATGTTGGCTTCCAGAGCACCAGCGGCAATTGGGACTTGAGACTGTCGGCCAATTCTAAAGCCCGCGACTATGGCAACACCGCTCATGATAAGTTCCATTCGGCACCGGATGGCAAGCCTGATGCAGGCGCGATTGAATATGGCTCCAACTGGACGTTTAACCGCGTCGGCGTCAACTGGGCCAAAGATTCCTGGCGTCCGAATCTTCCATCTGTGCTCGATCCCAAGATGGTCGGCTTGTCTTAAGCAAAGTTTGTCGGAGATGCTGGAATCTGCATAGCGATTATGAGCATGGTTCAAGATTTCAGCTTAGGCTGCGGCTAGCGGTTTCAGGGTGTGTCTTCTCATTTGCTTGATTCAATCAGAGCTATAACGCAAGCAGTATGGTGCGCGATCGCCCCTTGAGCGACTTTCTTCAGGAGGCGATCGCTTCTCTATGGTGGCGCTGAACCCACGGCCTCATAGTTAAGTCTGACAATGACAGCAGCAGGAGATGGGAGGGCGATCGCCTGGTTGCCAAGAGCATTGGCCTCACATAACATCGCCTGCGAATCGAGTGACAGGGCGTGTGTTTCAATCACAGCTCATTGC
>CAZCXK010000049.1:0-24790 GCA_964502605.1 uncultured bacterium | reverse complement strand
GCGTTTCAATCACAGCTCATTGCGAATCGAGTTACAGTGCGCGCGTTTCAATCACAGCTTATAGCGCATCGAGTTTAACCAAAGCATTTCTTATCAATCACCTGCTTGTTGCAATCCCAGCGGATGTTGCATTGAGTTTGCCTCGATCGTGATGTATCCATCGCCTGCATGAATCAAATGACTGCATGGCAATTGGCCTGCCGATCGTTGGCTGGGGCGGCAATACCTAGTGCTCAGGGTGTGAACACCGATCTTGATGAGTTTGCGTTCTTCTCTACAATGAATGCATTACACACAGGTTCGATGTTGAGTCTTGAGTCTTGAGTTCTGAATTCTGAATGAAACTGCGTCTAGCTTGGGGGCTAGAGTTTTCCCACAGATAAAGCTCCAGTTCTACACTTGCAAGAGGTTTAGCCCCTGTCTCAACATCTGCTCGCGGGTTTCAAGGGCTGGCTCACAGGTTAACTGTTAACCTCAGGAGTATGCCAAAGGCTGCATTTTATAGCAGGAGCGTTTCGGGTCTTTTGACAGAGAGTCGCTGCCCAAGCGGATACGCTGTCGATACTAGAGCAATCTATCCATTCGCATCTGTGGCATACATCCTGAACCTCAACCCTCAACCCTCAACCGCTCTACTTCGATCATCAGTTTCTAGTTCTCAATTTGTCGTATGCAACCCACTAATCCAAACCAATTTACTGAAAAAGCCTGGGAAGCGATCGCCCGCACCCCTGATATTGTTAAACAAGCCCAGCAGCAGCAAATCGAAAGTGAGCATCTGATGCGATCGCTGCTAGAGCAAGAGGGGCTGGCCGCCAGCATTTTTAATAAACTGGGCGCGGCTGTGCAAAAGCTGCGCGACTATACTCAGCAGTTTATTGACCGCCAGCCTAAAGTGTCGGGCAGCGGCTCATCGGTCTATCTGGGGCGATCGCTGGATCTGCTGCTTGATCGCGCCGAAGACTATCGCAAATCATATAAAGACGACTACATTGCAATTGAGCATCTGCTGTTAGGCTATGCCAAAGACGATCGCTTTGGTAAAGCACTGTTCCAGGAATTTAAACTAGATGAGAAAACATTGCGGGAAACCATCGATCAGGTTCGAGGTAATCAGACGGTGACGGATCAAAATCCAGAAGGCAAATATCAGGCATTAGAAAAGTATGGGCGCGATCTGACGGAATCTGCCCGTCAGGGCAAGCTTGACCCCGTGATTGGCCGTGACGACGAAATTCGCCGCACCATTCAGATTTTGTCGCGGCGCACCAAAAATAACCCGGTGCTCATTGGCGAACCCGGTGTTGGTAAGACGGCGATCGCCGAAGGTCTAGCTCAGCGCATCATCAGCGGCGACGTGCCCGAATCTCTGCGCGATCGCAAGTTGATGGCGCTTGATATGGGAGCTTTGATCGCCGGAGCCAAATATCGGGGCGAGTTTGAAGAACGCCTCAAGGCCGTGCTCAAAGAAGTGACTGACTCCGAGGGGCAGATTATTCTGTTCATTGACGAGATTCATACGGTGGTTGGGGCTGGGGCTACCCAAGGCTCCATGGATGCTGGCAACCTGCTAAAGCCGATGCTGGCACGCGGTGAGCTGCGCTGCATTGGTGCGACCACCCTAGACGAATATCGCAAATATATCGAGAAAGATGCCGCCCTAGAGCGGCGGTTTCAGCAGGTCTATGTCGATCAGCCCACGGTTGAAGATACAATCTCGATTTTGCGGGGGCTAAAAGATCGCTACGAAACTCATCACAACGTCAAAATTGCTGACAGCGCCCTAGTTGCTGCTGCCACGCTATCGACTCGCTATATCAGCGATCGCTTTTTGCCTGACAAAGCAATTGACTTAGTTGACGAATCTGCTGCCAAGCTGAAGATGGAGAGCACCTCAAAGCCCGAAGAACTGGATGAGGTCGATCGCAAGATCCTTCAGCTTGAAATGGAGCGGCTATCGCTGCAAAAAGAAACTGACCCCGCCTCATTGGAGCGCCGCGAACGCCTCGACCGCGAACTGGCTGACCTCAAAGAAGACCAGACAGCCCTCAACGCCCAATGGCAGGCTGAGAAAGACATTCTTGATCAGCGCAGTGGCCTCAAGCAAGAAATCGACCATATCGTCAACGTCGAAATCCCAAAGGCTGAGCGCGACTATGATCTCAACCGCGCTGCTGAATTGCGCTATGGCAAACTCACCGACCTGCAGCGTAAGCTCGAAGATACTGAGTCGAAGCTGGCTGAGGTGCAAAAAAGTGGGCGATCGCTCCTGCGAGAAGAGGTGACAGAAGCTGATATCGCCGAAATCATCTCTAAGTGGACGGGCATCCCCATTAGCAAGCTGGTTGAGTCAGAGATGCAAAAGCTGCTCAACCTTGAAGACGAACTGCACCAGCGCGTTGTTGGCCAGGAGGAGGCGGTCACTGCTGTGGCCGATGCGATTCAGCGATCGCGGGCTGGCCTAGCTGACCCCAACCGCCCCACGGCTAGTTTTATCTTCTTGGGGCCAACGGGTGTCGGTAAAACAGAACTAGCCAAGGCGATCGCGGTCTATCTGTTTGATACTGAAGAGGCCATGGTTCGCATTGACATGTCTGAATATATGGAGAAACACTCCGTCTCCCGGCTTGTGGGCGCACCTCCGGGATATGTCGGCTACGATGAAGGCGGCCAGCTCACCGAAGCTGTGCGCCGCCGCCCCTATTCGGTGATTCTGTTTGACGAAATCGAGAAAGCTCACCCCGATGTGTTTAATATCATGTTGCAAATCCTAGATGATGGCCGCATGACCGATGCCCAAGGGCACACGGTTGACTTCAAAAATACCATCATCATCATGACTAGCAACATCGGCTCCCAGTTTATTCTCGACCTAGCTGGAGATGATGACCGCTACGATGAGATGCACAGCCGGGTGATGGATGCCATGCGAAGCAGCTTCCGTCCCGAATTTCTCAACCGCATTGATGAGGCCATCATTTTCCATAGTCTCAAGAAAGAGCAACTACGCGAGATCGTCAAGTTGCAAGTGCAGCGGCTATCGCACCGTCTCGATGAGAAGAAAATGTCACTGCGTCTCACCGATGCAGCCCTCGACTTCTTAGCTGAAGTAGGCTACGACCCCGTCTATGGGGCGCGTCCGCTGAAGCGTGCCATTCAACGAGAACTAGAAACCCAAATTGCCAAGTCTATCTTGCGAGGTGAGTTTCATGATGGTGATACCATCTTTGGAGATGTTGAAAACGAACGGCTATCGTTTAAGCGACTTCCATCAGAGCTGCTGACGACCTGATGATGGATTGAAGTCGGTCTAATGCTCTCTACTTGCTAACATTTTTTCTGCTAGAGCCCCCAAGCAGATACCATCAAGAGCCATAGTTGGCGATCGCCCGTCAATCAATCAATTGCCAAGCGTGTGTCTAAGTCGCGCAGATAATAAAGTGCGAAACAGGCTGCTAGCACAGGCCATGCGGCAAAAAATAAGATGTTGGGGCTATCTGCGGCGAATGGGCTGAGATATTGCTTATAGGAGATCACCGTCGAGGCAGCGTGCATTAGGAACACCAACCCGTAGGTAATGCGTTTGCGAAACCCCAATACAAACCCAATTACAATTGCCAGTTGAATCGCTCCTGCAATATGGGCTGCCACATTACTCATACCGCTGATGCCATAAAACCCTGCTGAAACGGCAGCAAAATGTCGAGGATTGACGAATTTATCAATCACCCAAATTATCATCATGATGAAGATGCTGATGCGCGTCAGCAATAGCGTTAGAGAAACGCGCCGATGCAAGTCTTCAACTGTCCAATTCGATCGGATGCGCTGATATTGAGTGCTGGTTGTCATGCTGCACCATCCTACTAAGTAGCGTGTTGCTTGCATCTTCACATAGAATCCTGAGAACCAACTGAGACGCAAGTACCCCACGTTTTACATGGGATTAGATAGTTGAAGACTCATGCATATCGGCTGTTCTAAGTACTTTACCTGGCAAACCGAGCCTGATATTGTCCCAATGCCATCAGTGGAAAATACTGCTGATACATGTGATATTTCAGATAGAAATGACCGGGGAAGCCTGTTCCGGTGAAATAGGGTTCATCCCAGCGACCATCGGCGAGTTGGGTTGCGAGTAGATAGCGAACGCCCTTCTGGAGTGCGTCTGTTGCAGGATACTCTGTTGCATCAGCGGCAGCCAACAGGCCAATCAACGCCCATGCGGTTTGGGAGGCTGTGCTGTCGCCACGGCCTTTGAGTGCCGGGTCATTGTAGCTAAAGCAGGTTTCACCCCAGCCGCCGTCAGCGTTTTGGCAGCTCACCAGCCAAGCGACTCCACGCTCGATGGCCTGCTGATGGGTGTTGGGTGCCATCAGTGCTAATGCTGATAAGACGCCGCTCGTGCCATAGATATAGTTGACGCCCCAGCGACCAAACCAGCAGCCTTCGTCTTCCTGCTCGGCGGCAAGATAGGCAAGGGCGTGAGTCAGCCGGAACGGATGCGGCGATGCTAGCGTTGGCAGTAGTGTTGGAATGTGAGCATAAGGAGCCGTTTGGGTCGGCAAAATGGGATTAGAAAGTTTAGCAGGGCGATCGCCTTTCAAGTATCCCAGCATTTCAACGACGCGGGCGGTCACATCAGCCGTGTTAGGGTCAATCATGGCTTTCAGATCGGCATAGGGTAGGCCATTTAGCCATTCATGATCATTGTCGAGATCAAATGCGCCCCAGCCGCCGGGTTTACACTGCATGGTGGCGATCCAGTCAACTGTACGGGCGATCGCCTTCCATTTGATGTCTTCGTTGGGCAACTGGAGCTGGCTCAGCGCCATCACAACGACCGCCGAATCATCCACATCAGGATACCAGCGATTGACAAATTCAAAGGCCCAAGCGCCGGGACGACCGCGCTTATTCTTGATGGCCCAATCGCCATAGTCAAGAATCTGCTGATCAATCAGCCACTGCCCCGCACTGACCAACGCTGGATGATCCGCTGCCATGCCCGAATCAATGCACGCGCGGATCACCCACGCCGTATCCCACACTGGAGAAACGCAAGGCTGCACCTGATAGGTGTCAAGTGTCTCGATGACGAACCGATCCACCGAGGCCATACCGCGCTCGACAATCGGATCTTGAGGATCATAGCCCAGACTGCGAAGTGCCAATAAGGAATTGAGCATGGCCGGAATGATGCCGCCCCAGTCGCCTGTTTCTTCTTGCCGTTCGAGTACCCACTTTTCAGCGGCGCGCAGCCCCTCCTCACGAAAGGGGACGAGGTTGAAATCTTCGGCAAATTTAAATGCCTTGTCGAGCCACAGGAAGGTATCAGTCCAGTTGCCACTGCTAGGAAATTCAAGATTTGCGTTGGCGCGCCCTTCGACGTAGAGCTCGTCTAGATTAATGGCGGGTGCGGTGATGTAAATTGGCTTCTGGTCAAACACAATCAGCAGCGGCACCGTGCTGCCCCTAGCCCAACTCGACATTTCATAAATGGGAAATGAATTGGGTAGCAGCATAATCCACGAGGGAATGGACGGCACCCCGCGCCAGTCGTAGCAACCAATCAGCGCTAAATGCAGCTTGGTAAAAACTCTAGCTTGAGTGATGCCGCCCCGCTCCAGGATAAATTGGCGGGCTTTCACCATGGCAGCATCAGCAGCAGAAACACCCAATAGCTTCAAGGCCATATAGGCTTCGATGGAATTACTCAGATGGCCCCCGTCGCCATAAAATAGCTCCCAGCCACCGTGGTCGCGCTGTTGCGATCGCAAGTATTGTTCAACTTTGTGCAACGGACGGGTTTGGTCGGTGCCCCAAATTTTGTGCAGCAAGACGACCTCAGCCGCCATCGTCACATTTGACTCTAGCTCGGCCCACCAGTAGCCTTCTGCATATTGCTGGGATAACAAATAGGCCTGACTCGAGGCGATCGCCCCTTCCAGATCTGCCACAGCAGACCGATCTTGAATCTGCATACCCATATTTCCTCACCACACTCCATCACAAAACTATACAATGTCGTGATGAGGGGAGACTGAGTCAGCCCGTGACAAATTCTAGATTTGCACATCTGGCCTGCCGATCGCAGACATCAAATCTACTATAAATCAGGCCACTACGAAGCTAGTTGATTGCACCGTGCTCGCCGCAATATTGGTCAATGTGGCTAGGGGTTGAAACACCGTACCCGCTCCAGTGCCATCTTGGTCGAGGCTAATCACCGTATTAACACCCAACTGTTCGATCTTGACAAACTGTCGAAACTGAGCAGTGCGCGATGGTGCTGCAAAGGCACTTTGGGCAAAAATTGAGCGGATGTCGATCAGGTCTTGCCCCACTTGGAAGCCAATGATCGTATCCATGCCATCGGCCACGCTGTTGAAAACATACAAATCGGCACCACCGCCGCCAATTAGAGTGTCAGCGCCTCTCTGACCAACTAAAACATCGTTACCACCGCCCCCTCTGAGGCGATCGTTGCCACCACCTCCTTGCAGCAAATCATCCCCGCCACCACCACTGATCGTATCATTACCCGCTTGTCCAGAGAGGCGATCGTTGCCACCGCCACCCTTGATCAAATCACTGCCGCCGCCACCTTTGACAATATCTTTACCGCCCTTGGCAATCAGGCGATCGCCCCCGCCTTTACCTAACAGCGTGTCATTGGCTTTGGTGCCGCGCAGCGTATCTGCCCGTCCTGTCCCTTTTAATCTTGCACCGCGCTTGCCCCCTCTGAAATTGATGGGGTCAGGAGCCACGCCAAACTGGAGTGGCCCAGTGCCGCTGCCACTACTGCCACCACTACCACCACTACCGCCGGGGCTGGGTTCAGGCTGATCCAGAATGTTGATCGTCATCGTGTAGGCACTAGCACTAGAATCAATCCCATCTCCAACTTTGAATCCAAAGGTGGCGTAGGGGCTACCAAAGGCATTGGCTACCGGGCGAAATTTTAAGTTGGTGAGATTGGCAGCCGCAATAACTTGGCCGAGGCTGACCGCTTCACCAGAGTTCTCAATATTATTGTTGTTAGCGTCAAAGAAAAGACTACCCGCCGTTTCTAGCGATGTGATTTCTAGGGTTTGAAAAGTATCTCCCTCATCAGCATCAGTAAAGGCAAAGTCAGACGTCTTGAACTGATAGATTGCATCTTCTAGACCTGTGACCGTGCCGTTGGTAGATGTCGGTAGAGCATTGGTGCCCAAGGTTGAGAATACCGAAATGGCGTCGTCGTTGTAGCCTGATGCATAGAAAAACTTGCCATCGGGGCTAATTTGAATGTTGGTCACACCATCTAGCCCTGTGACTCCATCCACGTTGTTTTTGCGGACTCTCACAAAGGTGAGTTTCCCGGTCGTCGTGTTTCTCGAAAACATGACGATCGCGTCTTCATTATTACCTGCAGCATAGACAAACTTGCCGTCTAAGCTGATGTTGATATTATAGACACCATCAAGGCCATCGACCCCGCTGACACCATCTTTCACAGCTTCAACAAAGGTGAGCCTACCCGTAGTTGCATTCCGGGAAAATACGGCAATGCCATCGTCACCTTCTCCCACGGCATAAACAAATTTGCCATCAGGGCTGAGGCTGAGGCTCCTGGCGTCTCTGAGGCCATCAACCCCGCCCACACTATCTTTTTGAAACTCGACAAAGGTGAGCAAGCCGGTCGTTGCGTTGCGCGAAAAAACGGCGATCGCATTGTCGTTATCACCTGTGGCATAGACAAACTTTCCGTCGGGGCTGAGGGTGATGCTGCTAGCACCGTCTAACCCGTCTACACCAGCGGTATTATCCTTCTGCTGTTGAACAAACGTCAGTGCGCCCGTTGTAGGGTTGCGCGAAAAAACGGCGATCGCATCACTGAAATAGCCCGTAGCATAGGCAAACTCGCCATCAGGGCTAACTTGGATGCCAGACACGCCATGCAGAGAATTTGAGATGGCTCCAGAATCAGCAATCACCTGAGTCTGAGTCAGTGCCCCGGTAGTTGCATTACGAGCAAACACCGTGACGGTATCAGTCGAAAAGCTAGTTGCATAGACAAACTCACCGTCTGGACTAACGCTAACAGTGTCACCAGCAAACTGAGGCTGGCTGGTCTTGGGATCACCACCGTGGGCCAGAGCCTCGACAAAGGTAAGGGTGCCGTCTACTAAATTGCGCGAGAATACGGCAACTTTATTATCAATATCTCCGGCCACATAAACATGTTTGCCATCGGGACTGATGCTAATGCTATAGGCACCATCCAGACCATCAACACCACCAACGCCATCTAATTTGACCTCGACAAAATCAAGCTTTTCGCCCATGAAATCAATTACCTCAGAACTATTGTCAGAACTATTAAAAGAGATGGGTAGACAATGCGTGGTAGATTCTCCTGGAAATTGCCACCATCAAACAGGCGATCGCCCATCAGATGGCGATCGCGCCTGAAAACCTTATGACTTATGCACCCATTCTGAACTGATAATTCAACCAACTAAACCGTATCTAGGTCTAGAAGTGGAGCCCTACCTATGGGATATCTCCCAATTAAGATCTGGGCTGGGTATAGTTGCAAGCTGCAATTGAGTCTAAATAAAACTTGCACCAACATTAGAAGAATGGTTCGATGATAAATTCCTCTGTTGAGCCGTGTCAGAACCATTCACAATAGCATTTGTCCAATTAGCAGTTACAGTACTTTTACGGATGTGAGAGGTCACTCAATTTCAAACGTTTCAGTATAACTTCTACCTCCTCATCTCTATTCAACTGCAAACAATAGGGTTTGGGTGTAAAGAGATATCGGCAGAAATTAAAGGAGTGATAAAAATGTCCAGAGGATACAATATTTCGGCCTTTTCAATTTCTGCTCTCCCATGTGATTCCACGGATGAGGCGGGATACTGTGCAACTTAGCACGTTAGATTTGCAGAAACTTAAGAAAATCTAGCAATGTAATGTAGTGTCTTGGCTGACGGTTAAGCCTGAGTACAATTTAGAAGGAAATGAGACGGTATCAAGATGTTCGTTTCAAGGCGTTAGATTAGAGACGCCAGCTTAAATTAAGTCATTTGCCCAACTAATTCTGTCGTTGCTCTGATCAAACACTGCTCTAATTAAACGCTGACTATCAATGCAGCCCAGGAGGACACCCACTATGACAGACCAAAACCGGGGAATCATGAAATTTGAGGGAGCTGATACTCCGCTGGCGATCGCCCTTTCGGGCTTTGTCATCATTGGAGGAATTGTGGCTCTCGTCATATGGGCCATGAGTACGGCCTACAACGTAAGTTAGATCGGTGCTGAGAGAGATCGGTTCGCTGAGCAATACCCTTCCAAAGTTGAAACTGATGTAATAGACAAAAAAACCCCGGAATCCTAAAATTCCAGGGTTTTGTATTAATTCACACTCATGCCACAGTTGATCTCAACCTATACATCAGGCATCAGGCATCAGCTACAACGATCCCAGGTAACGCATTGAGTTGAGCATCACTGAGAGGTTGGCCACCAAACATGTCATACATACGAGCCAAAGCCCCGGTAAATCCAGCATTGTAGTCAAGTGCGACTTCATTGCGAATATAGTCGGAGCGCACGTCAGCATAGTCATTGTCGTTGGGTGATGCAGGGCCACCGACTAGAGCCCCAAAGAGAATGTTGTCATTGGGTGCCGGATCATTAATGCTGCCGCCTCCGTGGGCGTTGCGATGGTGGGGGTTGAGTGGGTAGCTGTCGCCAAACCCAACCATGTAGCTAAGGTTATTAGGATTTTCACCCAGAATGTAGTCGATTTGGTTTTCGGCAAAATTGGAGTAGCGATCGCCCTTATCGTTGACCGTGTCGCTATAAACACCCGCGATAAACGCCGTTGTAGAACTATAGCGAAGTGATCCCCACTGGCTCAGCCATGCCAGACCTCCAGAAGTATAGTTGACCCCATCACCGCTGGAATCTGACCAATAGTCGAGCCAGCCTTCAACGTCGTTACGATAGCGAGCCTTCCCGGTTTCTTGAGCCAATAGCACAGCAGCGCCATAAGACTTGTCGTCCCAGTTGTGAGTCCATTGAGGGTTGAGCCCCTGATAGAGCTGTTCGGCTTTGTTCAGATATTTCTGTTCGCCGGTAGCTTTATAGAGCCATGTCGCACCCCACACTAACTCGTCAATATAGCCGCTCCAGGAGTTGTAAAACGATCTCGCATCAGTGATGGAGTCGGAATATTTCCCTCGGTATTGATCGGCAAACTCAAACAGCTGTTTGGCGTTGGTCAAGAGTCGATCGGCGTAGTCTGGATCGGCTGTTTTGAAGGCAATCGAGGCTGAGGCCAGAGCCGCCGCCGACTCAGCCGCTAAATCTGAGCCTGGATTTTGCCGATCAATCTTGTAAGCGGGACGCTCCATGGTCATGGTTTCGGCAGTTCCCCAGTAAGCATGGTCAATGTTGCCATTGCCGACCTGTCCCCAAAACTCTTTCGTGCCCTGGCTATCGGTCACATGTGCTTTGAGAATATAATCTGCGCCCCACTTGATTGCCTCTAAGGCTTCATCAAGCTGACCACTTTGAGCATACCCGTCCCGATATTCCACAACGCCCCAACTCAGCATGGTCATGGATGATGCCATAGGGAAGCCAAACTTGACATGATCGCCCGCGTCATAATAGCCACCCGACAGGTCAAGACCCACATCAGCGCCATCATTGACGGCTGAATCCCCACGCCATTCGATGCGCGTGTCGTCAGGCAATGGCCCTGACCGCTGTGCTTCGATGAATAACAGCGACTTTTGCAGCGCTTCACCATAATTAAAATCTCCAGACTGTGGCCCAGGCGCGGGAGCCGTGGGGTCAGGAGAGGGCGGGTCAGCAGACGCATCTGGAGTGATTGGCTCACCTGAATCAATGGGCTCATTCGGCTCACTGGAGCTATCGGGGGTGTTGTCTACTGGCGTCTCGGCCACTGGGGGAGGAGATGGAGCCGGATCGTCTTCAGGGTTATCCGCTGGAGGTGCAGATGGAGGTGCAGATAGGGGAGAGCCGTTGAGTTCATAGCTCGTTGGTTCTGTTGCGGCACCGTTGGCATTAAAGCCAAATGAAATCGTTTGTCCGGGGGCGACAGAGCTATTCCAACTAGCAGGACTAATCACATAGCGATCGCCCTCTTTACGCACTAGCTCAGCACCCCAGATATTCGTCATTTCAAAGGGAGCGCTAAATTCTAACGTCCAACCGTTGAGCGCTGCATTGCCAGCATTGGTAAACGATAGATTAGCCGTAAAGCCACTGCCCCAGTTATTCGCAACCGAAAAATCAACGCTTGACTCAGATGATGGAGATGTTGAATCGGGAGCAGGCACAGGCGCGGGGGTAGGCGCGGGAGCAGGCGCAGGCGCGGGAGCAGGCACAGGCGCGGGAGCAGGAGTAGGCGTGGCCTCATCGTCGTCCAAGATGGTGGCAATTCCTTTGCCGCTGGCAATCGTTGCGTTATTTGCTCGGGCTAGATTGAGTTCAAACGTTTCTGAGTTTTCAACGAGGGTGTCATTTAACACGGCAACTGACACTGTTTTAGACGTTTCTCCAGGGGCAAACGTGAGCGTGCCCGACTTTGAGCGGTAGTCAGAACCAGCCTTTGCAGTGAGTGAGTTTGTCGAATATTCGACCGAGATGTTCTGAGTGCTGGGCTCTGAGAGGTTAATCACAAACTTGGCTTGGGCATTGTTAGCCTCAACGACGCTGGTGTCAGCGATCGCCAGTTCAGGCAGCAGCGCAAACGGTGGCTCAGCGGGAGCAGGACCAGGATCGAGCGCGACTCCGTTAAATTTATAATTTTGGGGTTCTAGCGTCACCCCGGTTGCTTTCTTGCCATTGAAGCCAAATGTAACCGTTTGACCAGAGGCGATCGCCCCGTTCCAATTGGCATTGCGAATGATATAACGATTGCCCTCACGACTGA
This sequence comes from uncultured bacterium, assembly GCA_964502605.1. Lineage (GTDB taxonomy): Bacteria > Cyanobacteriota > Cyanobacteriia > CAZCXK01 > CAZCXK01 > CAZCXK01. The sequence continues at coordinate 12,825 of CAZCXK010000049.1, read as the reverse complement.
TAATTTCAGCATTCCAAATGTCTGTAATTTCAAATGGAGCTTCAAATTCAACGACCCATTGATTGAGAGCCGTTGGGTTTGGGTTGGTAATTGACAGACTGCCAGTGAAGCCACTGCCCCAGTCGTTCGCAACCGAAAAATCGAGAATATCCATGCGTTAGGTCACGTTAATTTACAACGGAAGAGCAAACTGGATGAAATCAGACCGAGCACCCGAACGGCAACAGCAATTTTTAGACTCGAGCCTCAACCATGCAAAAAGGTGCCCCGCTTTCCCATAGGAAGGCAGAGGCACCTGATGCAATCGAAATCAATCAAAACGTTGCTGTTACATACTTAGACCCGATCTGTGGGTGCGTTGTTCCAGGTGAAGAAAAAAAGGAGTAAACCCTCACTCACAAGTTAAGGAAATTTATCTGGCTTAGCCTAAAGGCTTTAGGTTGGCAGCCAGCGGCGTTGAACCCGAGCTGTGAACAGCACTAACGCAATGCAGTCTGAAAAATGCCCTAAAACGACAACGAGGCCTAGCAAGGGCTAGACCTCTTACAAAAAAATTAGCTTAACTTGACCTTGCTCAGTTGAAGATAAATTGAGGCTCAGTTCAGTAATCGTTAAACTCAGGTGGACAACTAACTCACGACGCCCCTCACCACCCTCGACAACGGTTCAATCTCTTTAGGAGACTAGAGAGCTGAGGTATTGCGCTTAACCTAGATGTTGATAGAGCCTCGACGGCTCAATTCACAAGACTGGTTAAAACACATAACCCATCAAACGAGACTCGCGTCGATTGGTTTAGGTGTCATGCTGGCTACAAGCAGGAGGCACAGGCTTGAACCCAGAAAACTTATTTTTTGAGGTCGTTTTACCTAAAACGTTAACCTTATGCGTGCCTACCGTTAGGCTAGCATTACCCCACAGAGAGGCATCACCTGAGTTACCAAAATTCATCATGATTGATGAAGTGTAATGATTGCTCTACGTTTAGCAACATATTTCTACGCCCAGAGTTTAGTAGGACGGTCTTGCCCCAAGTTTTCATGATGCGGGTGGCTCTTCTACCTGAGTTAAAACGAATTGGCTTGTCGTGGCGATGCCGTGAGCGCCGATACCGTGAACGCCGATACCGTGAACGCCGATATCGTGAGCGCCGATACCGTGAGCGCCGATACTGTGAGCGCCGATACTGTGAGCACCGATGTAAGTAGTTATAGGTTTGAAAGACAACGATTATGTATAATTCTCAACCCGTCCGGGGCCTGCTCTTGGGCATGGCTATTGGAAGCAGTATCGAGCGATCGACCCAGGGTCTGTGGAGAGGTACTTCTCTGTCTGGCCTCGGCCAGCCCTGGTGGGTCACGTCAGCTCTGACCTTGACTAATGGCTACATCATGGGGCGATGGGGACGGGTCAACGTGCAGCGGCTGGATGTGCAATCGGTTGCGTCTCAGGAGCCCCAACTTGAGGAGGGGCTGCCCCAGGCGCTACTGTCAGGCCGATCGCAAGACCCATCTGAACTCAATTACTTTAGAGAGATTGCGCCCCAGACCGCTGTTGTTAATGTTGATGCAGGGCAACTGGCGATCGCCACTCTGCCTCTGGCTATCGTGTTTCATGACGATCTCGATAGTTTGCGTCATACCGTCTATCGCCTCGCTACCAGTTGGTCGGTATCTGAACATCTCATCCCTGCTGTTATGACGATACTCAACGCACTTGCCTGGGGGTTACGTGAACCGCAACGTCCTGATCGCCTGATGCAGTACTTAATTGAGAGTTCATTAGCAGCACCCGACTCATCTGGCTGGACGGCTCAGCTGATCGCCCTGCAAACCCTAATGCACTCTGAAGGTTCGGCTTTGACCGCCATGGGGCAAATTGTCAGGGGAACCGTCTCAGATGATGCGTTAGCTCTCCCAGCCACTTGCTCAAGCTTGGCTGCACTCTATGGCTTTTTAGGGACTCCAGCCGAACCTGACGTAGCCATGCGGCGCTTGCTTTTTCTTCTTAGTCGTGCATCAGGGGCTGCAATCAGTTCAAGCGCCTGCGCCCTGCTCGGTGCTCTCTTGGGAGCTCATCACGGGGCGATCGCTCTACCACTTGACTGGCAACACTCACACCACAATCAGGAGGAAAACCCCTCAGCCGCATTAATCGATAAAAATGGTAAAACTGGCATACCGTTGAATCATCTTGCCGATCAGTTGACTGCCGCTTGGAGGGGCGACAGCGCTCCAGCGGCGACCTGGGACTATGCTAATCGTCTTGCCATTACTGCACCGAGAATCATCTCTTTTAAGTATTGATGAACGGAGCTGCGAGCCAGAAGGCTTGGATATACTATTACTCATGGTGATGCTCATTGCTGAATTCTGCTTCCAAACGTACTTAAATGCTCGTGTCTTCTGCAAGCGCCCTGCTTGGTCTATGAACTGGTGAAGTGATGAACCCATTCCGCTCGTTTACTCAGCAGATTGATCAGTGGTGGAGGGTACAGGTCTTGAGTACTTCACAACAGCAGACTCATGGAACTCTGCGGCAAGCGGTGCTGCACATGAAACGCTATACGAAGGTGGCACAGTCAAGTCAGCCATGGCAGGAGATTTTGCGACTGAAGGGGCTGAACCCTAGCCAGATCGTGCGGGTTCTCTGGCGTCAGCCTCCTCGCAAGCGCCCCCGCAGCAAAGGCCCACAGCCCCAAATTATTTTTTTGATTGCCATTCTCGCTCTAACCAGCACCATTGGCTATCGCTTTTACAATGAGCCTAAGCTAGACGTGGGTACGGTTGCCCCTCAAACGCTAAGAGCTCCTGATTCAGCGGTTGTCGAAGATCAACAGACAACAGAAGACAAACGCAACGCAGTGATTACCGGAGCTATTCCGGTGTTAACCATTGATCAGACGGTCAACCAGCGAATTTATCAATCGCTCCAGCGCATCTTTGACGAGGGCGATCGCCTACGGGCCCAGGCGGGGCCATTTCCCTTTGCTGAGACGTCTATTCTGTCTACTCATACCCAAAACTATCTGCGTCAGGCTGAAGAGTGGGAGTGGCGGACAACGATTACCGCTGCCGAAGGCAATGGATCTGCCTGGAGCAATCGACCTGGCACAAGAGCGCCTGATGAGTCGCCTACTAGCGCTAATGCAACCCGTTCGTCGCAGCAGCTTGCCATTATCGAATTGCAGAGCTACCGACAAACTGCGTCTGTCGATGATTTTTCGGCTTTAAAGCAGTCGATTGTGCGAGCGCGTCAGCGCTATGCCGCGACGATTGCCCTGTTGCCCGTGGCAACGCTATCCAAGCCGAATGATCTCTATGATGAAACGGTGCTCAATTTAGCAGATGACCAGTGGGATGCGACCAAAGTTGGAATTCGGCGATCGCTCGAACGAATTTTAATTCAGGGTGTGCCTGCTGGGTTGCCCTCTAATTTGCTGGCAGAGGCCATCCGAGTGCAAACCGAAATCGACGTGCCCCAAGCGGCAAAATCTCTGGCTGTTGATACGCTGTCCTGGGTGATTAAGCCAAACTTGCAAGAAGACCCTGAGCAAACGCGGCAGCGGGCAGAGCAGGCCGCAGAAGCCATTGATCCTGAAGTGGTTGAGGTGCGTCGAGGTGAGGTCATTATTCAAGCGAATGAAACCATTACCCAAGAGCAGTTTGTCTTGCTCGACTATTTCGGCATGAGCCGACGTGGCATTAATTGGGTAGGGCTATCGGGATTTGGAGCCTTGGTCGCAGGTGCGATGGGCCTCTATCTCATGGTCGAACATCGGTTTCATCCAGGGTTGCGACGTCGCGATCATGTCCTTATTCTGCTGCTATGTCTGACGACGCCGTTAGTTCTCGCACTGCGGCTGCCATCGGTCAACTTGCCGCTAGTTGGTCTACTGGTTGGCAGTTTTTATGGGTCAGCTCTAGGCGTGACGGTGGTCAGCCTGTTAAGTATTGTGCTGCCCGTTGGTATGAATATTTCCTGGAGTCATTTGGCGGCTAGTGCGGCTGGCAGTCTCGTAGGAACGGCGATCGCCGGACGGCTGCGATCACGTGAAGAGTTAGCCATGCTGGGGGGTGCCGTGGGAGTGACAACAGGTGGAGTTTATCTGCTGATGAGCCTGATTGTCAGTTCGGCTGCTAGCTCCGTCTGGTATACCGTATTTACCAAGGCTGCGATCCACGGGCTGATGGGAGTCGTTTGGAGTATTGTGGCCTTGGGCTTCAGCCCCTATCTTGAGCATTTGTTTGATTTGGTGACTCCCATTCGCTTAGTTGAGTTGTCGAATCCCAATCGCCCATTACTCAAACGGGTTGCATCTGAGGCTCCTGGAACATTTCAGCACACCTTATTTGTGGCCAGCTTGGCTGAGGCCGCTGCCCGTGAGTTAGGGTGCAACGTTGAGCTAGTGCGAGCGGGGACGCTCTACCACGACATTGGCAAAATGCATGACCCGCTTGGGTTTATTGAAAACCAAATGGGTGGCCCCAATAAGCATGATCTAATTTCAGACCCTTGGCGCAGTGCCGACATCATTAAAAAGCATGTGACTCAGGGGTTGGTCATGGCGCGAAAATGTCGGTTGCCGACTGCGATTCAGGCATTTATCCCAGAGCACCAGGGCACGATGTTGATTAATTATTTCTACTATCAAGCCCAGCAACAGGCCAAGGCTGACCCGACCATCTGTGTGAAAGAAGAAGATTTTCGATATGACGGGCCGATTCCGCAATCGAAGGAGACAGGGATTGTCATGCTAGCGGATTCCTGTGAGGCGGCGCTGCGATCGCTTAAAGATGCCACCTCTGAAGAAGCTCTCGCCATGGTTAATCGAATCTTGAGAGCCCGCTGGCAAGATCAGCAGCTGATTGACTCGGGGCTCACCCGGCAAGAAATGTCGCGCATTGCCAGCATCTTTGTGCAGGTGTGGCAGCAGTTTAATCACAAGCGAATTCCCTATCCCAAGGGAGCCCTGTCGCCCCAACCGTCTCCGGTGTCATAGATCTGGTGTCACATTAGATAGAAAGCCCTGACTATCCATCGCCCCGGCTAGAAACCGGCTGTAAAACCGGCGGAATGTCGGCATGGGGAGAAAACTCCAGGGTGGTTTCTTGCAGCCCCAAATAGCCTGACTCGCTAAATGACAGCAGCATTCGTCGCAGCGCCAGCCAGACCTCAGATTCAAATTCCCAGTTGCCATATCGAGGTGCCTGGCCAGCGATCGCCCTGAGAGCCCAAAAATAGGTGTTTCGCACAATTGAGCCACCCTTCTTAAAGGTGGGTACATCGTCTTTATGAAGGACTATCACCTGGTTCTCGATGGTAGCTCGCATACGTCTAGCTTGCTGGTAGTTCTTGAGTACTAGTTATCCGTTTAGAATAACAGCGATCGCCCAATGTTGCCCAGGAGACTCTCAGCGCCAGACTCAGATCATTGCCTTGTCATTACCCTGCAATTCGCAACAGCTCAACATCAAATAGCAACGTGGCATTCGGCGGAATCACGCCTCCAGCACCTCGCTCTCCATAGCCCAGTTCAGGTGGGATGATGAGCTTGCGCTGCCCACCGACCTTCATGCTGATGACGCCTTCATCCCAGCCGCGAATCACCTGACCCACGCCAATGCGAAACGAAAAGGGGCGATCGCGATCGCGCGAGCTGTCAAACTTGGTGCCATCGGCTAAAGTGCCGGTGTAGTGAACGGTGACCGTCTGACCTGCTTCAGGGGAGGCTCCAGCGCCTTCCACGACATCGACATATTGCAGGCCAGATGCTGTTGTGACAGGTGCTTCGTCTATAGACATTGCGTCTTCTTCGGGTAAGGGGGCTGCTGATGTGGGTGGAAGTGCTTCTAAATCGGCGGCTCCTCCCGGCTGCTGAGCCATGAGGAGCGGCTCTACTGAATGCGAAGGGTCTGTTGCAGACGCATCTGCAGACGCATCGGAAGCCGCCAACTTTGCGGCAGATTCGTCTAAAACAGAGTCATCCAAGACAGATGTATCTGCAACCGCCGTATCTGCCACGATCGGAGGAGATGGCAACTCTGCTGCCACTGCCGCTGGTCGGGGGCCTAAAATTTGGGCTCCAATGAGCACAATCACGCAGGTGATCATCACTCCAAAGCTAATTAGAATCTCTCGCACGCTTAAATTCCTCCCTGGCGATCGCTTTCATGCTCGCCAATACTATACACCTTGGTTTGGCTCACAGATTTCATTGCAGAGAACCGAGACCTGACGCCGAGACTTGCAAACCAATCGACTCAGCCAGCCTGCTAGCGCCACATCTTATTTTCCAGATCGCGCATTTGCCGCTCAAGGCGATCGAGGCGACCTCTGAGTTCGTCCATTTCGTTTTGACGAGGCACCCCCAGATCTTGCAAGACGTTGCGCATTTGGCGCTGCATCTGCGATTCAAAATTTGTCTGCTCAGACCGCAACTGCTGCAGCAGGTCGTCAACAAAGCTGCTGGCTTGTTCTGAATCAAGCTTGCCGTCTTTAACCCATTGGTTGCTCACCTCTCGCACCTTCTCGGCCACGAGAGACGTGGTGCCAATTCCGATCATTAACAGTTGTTTCAGGATGTCGTTATTATTCATGATGATTCATGCGGCGTTCTTGCAGATGGGCTGAACCGAGGCTGAATCGATTGTGGGCAAGTCTATGATTGGGCAAGTCTATGATCTCAGCACAAGATGCCAACATAAACTGCCTCCAGCCTACTGCTTTATTCTGGCAGATTTAAGCCGTCATCATGGACTTCTTTCGGATGGGGCGATCGCCCCTGAGAGGATGCACCTGATCACGCTAGGCTAGGCATGGGAGGTTGACCGCAAACGAGTGTGGATTGTCAACGTGTGTAATGCACTAAAACATCTATAGCGTTTGAGAGCAGTTTCATAGTTGACTGGGGCCAGAGTTGATGCTGACATGTCCGCGCTGCCAACAACCGATTGATTCGCAGGCGATCGCCTGCCCCTATTGTCGCACCCCGCTCAAGGCCTTTGGCCATCCAGGGATTCCGCTGCATCAGTCGGTCGGAGACGACTTTCTCTGCAAAACCTGTGTCTATCACCATGACGACACCTGCAATTTTCCGCAGCGCCCTGAGGCTAAGCAATGCACGCTTTATCTTGACCAAAATCAGCCTGAACTTCCTCCCCCCTATCGCCCTAGCTTTTCGAGTGCGGTCAAGTTTTGGCTGCGGCGCAATACGGCTCTTTTAGTGCTGGCAGGTCTAGTGGTGATCAGCATTTTGATTGCGTTGTTGTGAGAAGTTGGCAGACGGGTGCAGTGGTCTAGCGCTCGATACCCTTATAGTATTTCACCTGATGTAGAGGGGCAGGGCTCCTGATCCAATGCCATATATGGGTTGTAAACAGTTTTGTCGGTAATATTTCACCTGATGTAGGGGGGCAGGGCTCCTGACCCAATGCCGCATATGGGTTGTAAACAGTTTTGTCGGTCAATCAGGGCTGCGTCTTTTATTTCGCTTTAGATGGTAGTAGAGGAATTAGGATAGATTCAATCTACGCGTTTGCCCCGACTATGAGCTATTGCCTCAACCCAGACTGTCTTGAACCGGGTCATCAGCGATCGCCACACCCAGAGCAGGCAAAATTTTGTTCAAACTGCGGGGCAAAGTTGCTATTGGGCGATCGCTATCGTGCCCAGAAGCCCATTGGGCAAGGAGGCTTTGGCCGCACGTTTCTCGCCATTGACGAACATAAGCCGTCTAAACCCTATTGCGTCATCAAGCAATCGTTTATTCAGTCGAAGCGAGACGATGAGTTTGATCAAGCGATCGCCCTCTTTCAGCAAGAAGCGATGCGACTAGAAGAGTTGGGCCAGCATCCTCAAATTCCAGAACTGCTGGCTCACTTTGAGCAAGATCGGCGGCAATACCTGATCCAAGAATTTATTGACGGGCAAAACTTGCAGCAGATGCTGCGCCGATCGAGAGCCTTCGATGAAAGCCAGATTCGGCAATTGCTCAATCACTTATTGCCTGTGCTGCATTTCATCCATACGCATCAGGTGATTCACCGCGATATCAAGCCAGAAAACATCATCTGTCGTCAAGCGGATGACCAGCTCGTGCTGGTTGATTTTGGCGCTGCCAAATTTGCAACTCCCAGCAATCTGTTGCAGGCAGGCACTAAAATCGGCAGTCGCGGCTACACTGCCCCTGAGCAAGCCGTGGGGCGTGCCACCTTCGCGAGTGATCTCTTTAGTTTGGGGGTGACTTGCATTCAGCTATTGACTGAAAAACCTCCCACCGCCATGTTTCGTCGTCAGCCTCCCGGATGGACATGGCGACCCCATCTCAAGCACCCCATCAGTGAGGCGCTAGGGCAAATCTTGGACAAGCTGCTCCAGGTTCAGATTACCGACCGATATCGATCGGCTGAGGCCGTGATTACTGATTTACAGAGCAGTGCGTCAGATGTTTCCGATCGCCCTACGTTTGTGCCGATATCACCGAGGCGATCGCGCCAGGATGCGGCGCTGTTTATCTCAGATGTGTCACGCTCTGCGGCCAATGAGCTGATGTCACCGGCCCCTGCTCCAAATGCCTCCACATCGGCATGGCAGTGTTTGCAAACCGTTGCGGCTCATGCCGCTTGGGTGCGATCGGTGGCTGTGAGTGGTGATGGCCGTGTCTTGGCGAGTGGCAGCGGCGACAAAACCGTAAAGCTTTGGTCAGTGCCGGATGGCACGCTCTTGCATACGCTAGAGGGGCATACTAGTTGGGTGCGTGGGGTGGCGATCGCCCCGGATAATGTCACCGTTGCCAGTGCCAGCAACGACCGCACCATTCGCCTGTGGCACCGAAAGACTGGGGAGGCGATCGCCATTCTCAATGGGCACACCGACTGGGTGCGAACGGTTACCTTTAGTCCAGATGGGGCGCATTTGATTAGCGGAGCACAAGATAAGACCGTCCGCATTTGGCAACTCGCGACACGTACCATATCGCGCACGCTGACGGGGCATGAGCATTGGGTCTTGAGCACGGCTATCAGCCCCGATGGGGCTATCCTTGCCAGTGGCAGTCGCGATTACACGATTCGACTGTGGCAAACCCAAACAGGTTGCTGTATGCACACTCTGACCGATCACACGGCTGAAATTTTGTCGGTGGCAATGCATCCCACAAAGCCATTGCTGGCGAGTGCCAGTTCTGATCAAACTGTGCGCCTGTGGAATTTGCACAGCGGTCAACCGATGCATCAGTTTGTCGAGCACAACAGCGCCGTGAATGCGGTGGCCTTTAGCCCAGATGGGTTGATGTTAGCCAGTGCAGGCAGTGATAAAACGATTCGCCTATGGGATTTGCAAACCTATCAATGTCTGACGGTGCTCAGTGGCCACTTGGGTTGGGTGTGGTCGGTGGCGTTTGCTGAGGCATCGACTCTGGTCAGCGGCAGTTGGGATGGAGCGCTGAAGATTTGGAGGCGATCGCCCTTGTGAGATTGCTAGAAAAGGGGATGAGGAGATGGGTGGGCTGGTTAGAGGCGATTCTAAACAACTGGCTCCTGTCGGGAGAGGTCATATAGTCTAGCAACCGCCTTAGAGAATTCCAAATATATCTTTACAATCAACATCTAGATCTTAACCTAGCCGTATCGTACACGAGGCACTATCCATAGCGCCTTACTCCTGAGCAAGTGGAGGTAAACAGCCTGAACTCGCTTGACAAGTCAGCCTGTATACAAAAATTCACCCAGAATCGATAAACTATATTCAGTGATTCACCCCATCGCTGAATTCGGTATACGCTATGATGTTCCAAAATCGGTCACTGCGGTTGGGGAGGCATTCTCTTGAGGTTCAAATTCAAGCAGAAAAGGCTAGAAGCTCTTTATACCGAGGAGAAAAATGCCCATAAGTACCCTAACGTCATAGACGATTTCTTTGACGCCATGAACGCGATCGCCGCTGCTAGAGATGAGCGTGATCTATACGCCCTAAAAGGCTTTCACTTTGAAAAGCTCAAAGGACGACCAAGAGAACGGTCTCTACGATTAAACAAACAGTGGCGGCTAATTGTCGCCATTGAGAAGGATGAAGAGGGAGGATATCTACTGATCATTGCTATTGAAGACTATCACTGAATCAGGCACTAAGGGAGGAGAGGCATGACTCAGACATTAGCACCAGCAAGGGTTTCACCGCCTGGAAGAATTTTGAACCGAGAACTCGAAGCCAGGGGATGGACTCAAAAAGACTTGGCCGAGATTATGGGGCGACCTCACCAAACCATCAATGGCATCGTCAAAGGAAACAAGCAAATTACACCTGAGACGGCGATTGAGTTAGCTGAAGCATTGGGCACCTCTGCTGAGTTTTGGACAAACTTAGAGGCAAAATATCGGCTGCATGTGGCCCAGAAGAAAGCTAAGAACCCATCAGAGATGAGTGAAATTGCTCGTAAAAGCCGTCTCTACAGCTTTGCCCCGGTCGCAGAGATGATTAAGCGGGGATGGATTGAATCGGCTAACTCGATTGATGAACTTGAGCAACAGGTTTGTAGTTTTTTCGAGATTGATCAGATTGGGGAGCCCCCAAAGCTGGCAGTTAACTGTCGGCAATCTGAAAAGCGAGCCCCAGAGACTCAGGCTCAGATCGCCTGGATGAAACAGGTTGAAAGGGTTGTGCGAGCTCAAAAGCTCACTGCCTTTGACCAAGCCAAGCTGGAGGCAGCGATTCCTGAAATTCTGGCTTTATCGGCTCAGGCAGAGAATGTGGCTTTAGTACCAGATAAACTTCTTAGCCTTGGCGTACATTTTGCCATTGTGCCCCATTTGGATAAGACCTACTTAGATGGGGCAGCATTTCACATAGAAGGCAGGCCGGTGGTTGCGCTGACGTTGAGATATAAGCGAATTGATAATTTTTGGTTTACGCTAATGCACGAACTAGGCCATATTGTGGCAGGTCACGAGGGCAGCTATTTAGACAATATGGATGACTTGGAAGTTAATCAAGAAGAAACCGAGGCTAATCAACTAGCAGCAAACTGGCTACTAGATGCGCAAGCCTTAAACAATTTTGTTGACAAAACTTCTCCATATTTTTCGGCGAAAAGGGTGGAAGATTTTGCAAAATCTCAGGGGCGACATCCTGGTATTTTAGTGGGCCGCCTAAAGAAGGTCGAAATCATTCCATACCAAAATCACAATAAGTTCTTGGTTAAAGTTGATAAGTACCTTGAAAAGTGGGTCTCGTCTTAGGAGTGCTTGCTAGCGAATTTAAATACTAAATCTAATCATCACTATCCTCTAGGGAGTCGATGCCCATGCGGTAGTTGATATCGTAGTTGATGATGAAGTTGAGCCCTTCGTCTGTAAACTCATAGTCTCTGGCAAGGCTGACATCAGGGCAACTCGAAAAATCCGCAAAGACGGAAGGGTCTACCTGTCAAACTATTGGGCGATCGCCCGATTGCATATCAACTGACTTGATCGGCTCTATTGCCGCTGCTGTTGAAATAGATGCTTGTTTTCCGTTCATCTGGTTGAACAGATGTTTGACATCAATTCCTGTGGTCTGGGTTAGCTGCTCTAAAAACGCTGCGATTTTAGTCGTTTGAGTGCCATGTTCAGCATCAATAACTGTTACATCTGCCACCGTAATTTTGGGAACGCTAGCTGCAATCATCTGTGTCAGTACTTCAATTTTCTGATAGAGAAATACTTCACGAGCATCCTGCCCCGCAGCTTGCCAGACTTCTCCGAGGCGCTGTAATCCCAGGGCTTGGGCTTCCCCATCTTCAATGATTTTGGCAGCGTTACCTTTGGCCTCAGCAATAGCTCGCTGACATTGAGCCTCAGCGGGTGCCAGAATATCTGCTTGCAGACGATGCTCAGTTTCGATAATCCGCTCTTTTTCAACCTTGATTTCTGCTTCAATCTCAGCAATCTGAGCCGCTGCTATTGATTCCACCTCGGTTACCAGTGCAGTCCGTTTGGTCAGGGCATCTCTGACCCCTTTCATTGCTTCGATTTTGGCGATCTCTTCATCCCGCATCAGCTCTCGCAGCGCGGTTTCACGTTCATTGATCGAAGCTTGAACAACTGACTCCGCCTTGGCTTGAGCCTCAGCGATGCGGGCATCTCGAATCAGCTCAGCTTGCTGTTTGCGCCCGAGGCTATCAAGGTAGCCGACATCATCAGAAATCGTCTGGATTTGTAAGCTGTCCAGCATCAGCCCCAATTTTTCTAAGTCTTCTTCTGCTTCTTCTAGCAAGCTCCGAGCAAAGGCAATTTGATCGCCATTTGCTTCTTCAGGAGTAAGACTCGCCAATACGCCACGCAGGTTACCATCCAGGGTTTCTTTGGCCAGCTTTTCAATTTGCTTACGGCTTTTGCCCAATAAGCGCTCGATGGCATTATGAATGGTGGGTTCCGAACCCGCAATCTTAATATTGGCAACGCCTGTCACCGTCAGGGGAATCCCCCCCTTGCTATAGGCTCCCACCACCTTAAGATCGATGATCATATTGGTGAGATCCATCCGAAAGGTTTTTTCTAATAGGGGCATCTGCAGACTGCTGCCGCCTTTAACCAGGCGATAGCCAACCGTATCACCGTCAGCCAACCGAGTCGGGGTTCCGGCAAAAATCAGGACTTCTGACGGCTGGCAGATGTAGTAGAGATTGCGGATCACAAGCCAGGCGCTGCCAGAGCCTAGGGCCAATGCGCCTAATACGACAATGAGTGCGGTCATGAAGGAGATCTCCTTTTTAGGGGGATAGGGGGATGGAGGGATGGGGGGATGGAGGAATGGAGGGATGGAGGGATGGAGGGATGGAGGGATGGA
>CAZCXK010000048.1:0-38551 GCA_964502605.1 uncultured bacterium | reverse complement strand
AAATTAGGAAAATATGCCCACGAAAAAGGCGTAAGAATAGTTGCTGTCACGAAGCAGTCTCCTATTAAAATGGAGCTTGCTTATACATTCAAGCAGATAGACAACTATTTGCAAGATCAGCTTAAGTATGAGTATCCCTTCACGGAAACAGATCCAAAACGCAAAAAGCTTTGTTGTTGGTTTGAGGTTCCCGATGTAATTCTCAAGTCAGCATATCAAGGCGATATGTTTATCAAAAAATCTATTCGTGGAGGACGAGGATTTGGATTATTTTTTGCGGCTAGGCTGGACTACGTTGAAAAATTGCAAAACTATGACTGGCTCATCATAGACGCAAACATTTTTAACGCAATCCCCGAAATTGAATCAGAAAAGCTTGAAAGAGACAGAGCAGAGTTGGATTCTATATTCAAGGAATTAACCCGTCTTACTCAAGAACATTATATTCTTGGCTATCCTTATCCATTATGTGAGGTTCATAACTTCATCTCATTAAAGAAAAACTTTAAAGAGGAAATCATAGCTCGTCTGAAATACTCCCTTTACAGGGATCAAAGGATGGACAATGTTGATATCGAAAATCTTTTTCTAGATATGCACGAAAGATTTTAGGAGAGATTGAACTATGGGAAAGGTTGATTTTGGAGTTCTCTACGGTCAGAAAACTACTGAAGACGCACTATTAATATACTCCTCTTATGAGGATGCTAAAGCCAGTCCACAGACTGGTGATTTTATTGTGCTAACACCGAAAGATGAGGGAAATACAAAATACCTTGCAAGGGTCGAGGCTGAAATTTATGACGAAGACCCGATCTTTAAGTCGCAGGATAAAACTTTAATTGCTGTACATTATGCTCGAATTGCAGAAAGAGAGCTTTCTGAACGAGATAAGCAAAAAATGTTTAGCTACACCTACAAAGTACGAATTCTAGGTACATTTACAGACAGTGGCTCTACAATTTCTTTCACAACGGCTGTAAGAAAATTGCCAGTTGTTTCGTACATTGCGAGGCATCTTAATAAGCGTGAAATAGAATCGATCCTCAACAAAACCAATGAAAATGGTGTTGAGATTGGATATCTCTGTGTAGGAGAAACTGTCTTTAAAGATAAGGGTCCGATTTTGTTTGAGATTGGAAAGCTGCGTAACAAACGCACAATGGTTTTCGCCCAGTCAGGTTTTGGCAAAACCAATCTTGTTAAAGTACTTCTCTACCATATGACTCGTGATACATCATATGGAAAATTGATTTTTGATCTGAATGGTGAATACTTCTTGCGTGGCACTGCTACATATGGATTAGGGGACATTAATGAAAATCCAGTCCGGGATAATGTTGTTGTATATACCGATAAGAAATTACCAGAAATTTATAAACAGCAGAATCGATTTATCTTCCGTGGAAAAGTCGCACTGAATATGCATAAGCATTTAGCAGTAGGTGACATATTAAATTTTGGAGCTGGCTTTTCTGAAGTCATGAAATCTTTTCTTTTATATCTTGATGAGGAAGGTGTATCCAGCTTTATAGAAAATATTGATGATTATGTTGCCAATCCAAGTAATCTTCATCGAGACTTTTCTGATTTTTTCGGAGAACAAAAGAAATTATCATCTGGGAAGGAAGATGTCTCTGCTAGGAAAACAATTATGGCGATTCGGAAGAGAATTCGTCATCTAATTGACGAAGGTAATTTGCATTCTGGAACGTCAGAACTTATAGAAGATGTATTTAAGTACTTGAAGCAAGGAAAAACTGTCATTATTGATTTGTCGCTAAAAGACAACATGGATGCCAGTATTATTTCAACTATTTTGGTTCGTAAGCTATTTGAAAGCAATAAAGAAAAATTTACCTCAGACAAGCCAGAAGAAGTTGTCAATGCTGTTGTTTTTGTAGAGGAAGCTCAAAACGTTTTATCTCAAGAATTTGTCAAGTCCAATGCAAATCCATTTGTCAGAGTAGCAAAGGAAGGACGCAAATTTGGACTTGGCTTAGTTGCAGTAACTCAACGTCCTTCTGCAATTTCTGATGAAATCCGAACCCAGGCAGAAAATTTCTTTGCCTTCCATATGGGTAACTCTGATGATATTAAGGCACTTGTGAAGTCCAATATCAACTATGATGGAGTGATCTCAAACTTCATCCAACGCGAGACGATCGCAGGTAATCTTTATATGGTTTCGTCAGACCAAGCCTTTGCCCTTCCTGTTCGAGTCACTGAATTTGAAAAGCTGGTAGGAGAAAAAGTATACCCAGAAGCTAAATTCAAGGATTAATTTAGCTTGAGGATCATATTTCACAAATTCTCAAGCAAAACGCAATGGAAGAACAGCAAAAAAAGACTCTTAAACGAAAGATTCTTAAAAATTTAAAGGACTACGGAGTTATATGGAATGAAAAAAAACATCAAGTTATTGTCGAAGATTTTAGAGAGGTTCAGCGAAAATTAGCTGAGCGAACAAACTCAAAAGGGCAGGAATATAAGAGTAAGATTCAAAAATATCTTGCACAACCATCAGATATAGATATATCTAAAATTAATCCTTATCTTGTTACAGTTGAATCGAGAGATGAACATCAACGTCTTTGGGCATATGCTACATCCCATTGGTCTGTCCCTGTAACAGTTGGCTATGGTAGGCGTATTCGATATTTTGTCTTTGATCGTCAGAATGACAAGCTGATTGGTATCGTTGGTCTTTGTGATCCAGTTATTGGTTTAGGCGTTAGGGATGATAAATCTATTGGATGGACGAAAGACCAAAAGATGCAACGCCTATACAACTGCATGACTGCCTATATTCTTGGGGCAATACCTCCTTACAATCAGGTACTTGGTTCTAAGCTAGTTGCTCTCACTTTAATGTTTCCAAAAGTTCGTAAGGACTTCTATCAAAAGTATAAAGATAGTCCTTCAGTCATTACTGGCGAAAACAAAAAACCCTATCTTGCTTATATCGATACATTAGGGGCATTTGGCAAATCAGCAATTTATAACCGTCTAACCAATTGGGAATTTATAGATTATACGAAAGGGCAGAGCCATCTTCATATAACAGCTAATGGTAGCTGGGATTTGATAAGACAGGTTGTTCCAGAAGATACCTTTGAAACCTACGAATTTGGGCAGGGACCAAATTGGAAAATGCGTACTTTAAGGAGAGCCTTACGCGAGCTTGGTTTGTCAGAGGAAATGCTTAGCATCGGATGGCAGAGGGGGTATTACCGTTGTACTCTGGCTGAGAACTGGCAAGAGTATCTAATAGGAGACACAAACCGAGTAATTTGGAAAAGTTTTACTCAGAGAGATTTAGTGAGTTACTGGCACGAGAGATGGGTCACTCCTAGACTTGATACTTTGCAAACTAATTTGGAGTTATATCCTGACCAAGAATAGACTGATTTATACTTAAACTATGCCCAAGTTAGACATTATCCACAATGCGGTAAAAAACGCATTGATAAAAGATGGCTGGTCGATTACAGATGACCCTTACGTCATTCAATATCGAAAAACTGTGCTGTACGCCGATCTTGGTGCTGAACGTCCGATAGCGGTTGAACGAGATGGGCAGAAGCTAGTTGTGGAAGTGAAAAGCTTTATTGGCGCATCAAAAATACAAGACTTGAAAGAGGCTCTCGGTCAGTATGACATCTATCGCTACCTTCTAGAGGAAACAGCCTCAGATCGTAAGTTGTACATCGCTATCAGCAACGTTGCATACAATACCTTTTTTACTCAGGACGTAACTCAGCTCATTCTCAATAAACATCAACTTCCAATCATTGTTGTAGACATAGAGATAGAGATAGAGGAGATTGTGCAATGGATAAACTAATCGAGTATTCAAATTTAATTAAGCGCATTCTGACTGAGTATGTGGAACTGAGTAACCGCCATCCTAACCCAGACATTGAGACTTTTTTGATTGTAGATGAGGCAAAAGCTCACTATATATGGATGAATCTTGGTTGGCAGAATAGAGAACGTGTTACTGGGATGACAGTCTATGTGCGGATTAGGGATGGTAAATTCTGGATTGAAGAGGATTGGACGGAAGACGGCATCGCTACTGATTTAGTTCATGCAGGAGTTCCTAGAGAGGATATTGTGTTGGCATTTCATGAGCCAAAGATGCGACAGTACACAGATTTTGCAGTTGCGTCGTAGAAGCGGCGCAGGCTAACAATGCGTTGGTGCGGACGGAACAGAGGTTATCTGTGTGTATTCGGTGTTGTCTGCCGCCGCACAACTTCACCGTTAGCAATCCACGCGCTTGGCACCGCCAAGATGAAAGAAGCTGTCAACCAAACGGCGGCAATCGAGTTTTTTAACGCTGAATCGGTTTTAATTTCTTGAGAGACAAAATTAATGACATATTCCTCACCAAAGCCTCTGAGTATTGACTCGACCCGCTCAACTGATCTTCGCTAGCCCTTGTAGGCAATGGCGTCGAGCCATGTGTACTTGATAAAACACCAGAGAATCTCAATGAGATTAGGCTCTGACGAATAGCTGGGTAACTCAAAAATCTCAAGATTGCGCTCGGCTCACTCCTGAAGCTTATCTGGCATGGCATAGCTCGGATGCATTGGAGCTTGGTCTATCACGATAATGGTTCGTTGATCAATCTTGGGAAAAGCGCCTTCTCAGTAACTCTGGAGACGCAACAGGAGAGCAGGAGCCGCAAATAAACATCTTAAAAAGCCCTCTCCCAAGCTGGGAAAGGGCTTTGTGCAAAGGCAAAGAACTAAGGCAGTCGAGTCGTTCCAGACCTATGCTGAGCCAGCGATACCCCCTAGCTACGATGCGGCCTGCCGCTCTTTCGCTTCCTTGATCACATCTTCTGCCACATTGCTGGGGCAGGGTGCGTAGTGCGAGAACTCCATCGAAAACTGGCCACGGCCCGATGTCATCGTCCGCAAATCACCGATATAGCCAAACATTTCGCTCAACGGTGCTTCTGCCTTGATGCGAGCGCCAATCATTCCCGACTCTTGAGACTTAATCAGACCCCGACGACGGTTAAGATCTCCAATCACGTCTCCCATATAATCTTCAGGTGTAAACACGTCCACATTCATAATGGGTTCAAGCAATTGAGGGCCAGCTTTCGGCAAAGATTGCCGATACGCCGCTCGAGCCGCAATCTCAAAGGCAATAGCAGACGAGTCAACCGCATGGTAGCCGCCATCGGTTAGGGTTACCTTCAAGTCAACAACCGGGAACCCAGCCAGTGGGCCTCGGTCAATGCTGCTAGCAAAGCCCTTTTGCACAGCAGGCCAGAATTCTCTAGGCACGTTGCCGCCAGTGACCTTTGACTCAAACAGGAAGCCGCTACCCGTCTCACCGGGTTCGACGATGTAGTCAATCTTGCCATACTGCCCCGAACCACCCGACTGCTTCTTGTGAGTGTAGCTGTCTTCAAGCCGCTTCGTGATCGATTCTCGATAGGCGACTTGAGGTCTGCCGACTTCGACTTCGATCCCATGGGTGCGCTTGAGAATGTCTACCTTAATATCAAGGTGCAATTCACCCATCCCTTTGATGATGGTTTCACCACTTTCCTGATCGCTTTCCACATGGAATGAGGGATCTTCCTGCACCATCTTGGTCAGCGCCGCAATCATCTTCTCGTTGTCGCCTTTCTTTTTAGGAGTGACCGAGATAGAAATCACCGGATCAGGAAAGACCATCGGCTCCAGCGTGGCAGGGTTTTTAGGGTCACACAGTGTATGCCCCGTCTGCACATTTTTCATGCCGACGATCGCCACAATATCGCCCGCTTGGGCAACATCCACTTCCTCACGGGAATTGGCATGCATTTCTACCAGACGGCCAATGCGGTCAGTTTTGCCCGTGGCCGTATTGAGCACTGTATCGCCCTTCTCAATCTTCCCAGAATAAATCCGGGTGAAGGTCAATGCCCCAAAGCGGTCATCCATAATTTTGAAGGCTAGCGCTCTTAGTGGCTTCTCAGGATCAACGATGGCAAATCTGCCTGTCTCGTTGCCTTCCAGGTCAATTTCTGGCTGCGGCTTCACCTCGGTCGGGTTTGGCAGATAGTCAACCACGGCATCGAGAACGAGCTGCACGCCCTTATTCTTAAACGATGAGCCGCAATAGGTCGGGAAGAAGACAAGCTCGTTGGTGCCCTTACGAATGCAGCGCTTGATTTCATCAATGCTGATCTCTTCGCCTTCGAGATATCGTTCCATGACAGCGTCGTCTTGCTCGACCGCAAGCTCAATCAGGGCTTCCCGGTAGGTTTCGACATCGTCAACCATATCAGCCGGAACGTCTTTAATCTCGTAGTTCATCGGGTCGCCAGAGTCATCCCAAATCCAGGCTTTGCGGGTTAGCAGATCAACCACGCCTTCAAACTCAGTTTCTCGACCAATCGGCAACACCATCACGAGAGGCGTAGCTGCCAGCACAGTTTCGACCTGCTTGACCACCCGGAAGAAATCAGCTCCCGTGCGGTCAAGTTTGTTGACATAGATGATGCGAGCAACTTTGGAATCGTTGGCATAGCGCCAGTTGGTCTCAGACTGAGGCTCAACACCACCCGACCCACAAAAGACGCCGATGCCGCCATCGAGAACCTTGAGTGATCGATAGACTTCGATCGTAAAGTCAACGTGCCCGGGCGTATCGATGATATTGAGCTGATGATCTTTCCAAAAGCAGCTTGTGGCAGCAGACTGAATCGTGATGCCACGCTCCTGCTCTTGCTCCATGAAGTCTGTTGTGGCTGCACCATCATGAACCTCACCGATCTTGTGAATCTTACCGGTCAATTTCAGGATTCGTTCAGTTGTTGTGGTTTTGCCCGCATCGACGTGAGCAAAGATGCCGATGTTTCGATATCGAGTGAGGTCTTTCATGTCTGTTCTCTAGAGTTAAATGCTACAAACCACTGATGACCTAGATCAGGTGCAGTCAGGGGACGTTAGTGGTGTCATCACAGTCAGCACGGGCGGGCTCCCAGTTATTCGAAGCATTCGTTATCGAAGTTCGCAGTTTGCTCGTGGCAATAGGACTGACTGTAAAGTATCTTAATGTAAAGTGAGTAACGGGCAAACGAATTTAGACATTATTTCTACCTAGGTCGATAGACATGCCTGAGAGCTATCTACAAAGTTTTGTGCAGCTACGTAATTATGTGCGGCTCTGTGAGCAGTTTAGTACTCACCAATATTAACGTCTATTAACGTGTCGTTGCAGAGAAGCTGTGGCGATCGCCCTACTGCTAGACTCTTGGCCTACAGGGATGTTGGGCTGGTACTGCCTGATTTTAATGCCTCACGTATTCTCTTGTTGTTCTGGCTTGTCAACAGATCCCTGCGTCTGAGCTGTGACCCTGATTCCCCGGTAGGTGATCGTTGGGGCTGGCGCTGCATTCGGTTGAGCAGTGTTGCTGTGCTGCCAGGGCTGTCCTCGATACAATCCATGCATGACAGCATCTGCGGCTGGATTGACAGAGTCGTGCTGGTAGTGAACACCGCGATAGACATGGTCGGGGGTTGGGTTGGCTGAGGGGTCAGATGCCTGCGATGGTTTCATAGCGGTGGCTGATTCTGCAGATCCGCTGTCGGCAATGCGGAACGGGCGGCTAAACCGCTGCATTGATATGACCTGAATGCTGGCGAGCCCAACCAACAAGATGGCGAGAAGCACCACCCACGAGGCTTCAAACAGACCGACAACCACCATTGTGAACGTGATAAATGCAAGGATTGCGATCGCCAACAAAATCAAGAGCGTCATAGTCTGCACCCTCAGGTCAAGCCAGATTTAGATGGAGCATGGAGTCGGGATCAAAATCCCTTATTTTAAGTGTGTTGATATTACAATGCTTTTTGAGAAAACTCTGTAGTTTCTGTGAGCATTTACTTCTGGTTTTTCCTGTTTTGATTGAATGTGCTCATGCTTCAAGAGCCTGGAAATAACCCGGTCGCGATTCAGCGCATTGACCATCTTGTGCTGACGGTTCGCAATTTGCAAACGACCTCTGCCTTTTATTCAAGTGTTTTGGGTATGCAGGTCGTCACCTTTGGCCAGGGGCGTGTGGCGTTGCAGTTTGGTCATCAGAAGATCAACCTGCATGAGGTTGGTCACGAGTTTCAACCGAATGCCTTGAATGCGATGGCTGGCTCAGCCGATGTGTGTTTTGTGAGCGAGACTCCGCTTGAGATTGTGATGGCGCATCTTCAGCGGTGTGGTGTAGCAGTGGAGTCTGATCCAGTCGATCGGACTGGAGCAATGGGGCGCATCCGCTCGATCTATATTCGAGACCCAGATGGTAATTTGCTAGAAATCTCCAACTATTGTCTTTCGGGCTGACGCATGCAAATTCGAGTGCAGACATTTACAGTTCATAAGCGATTTGCGCTCACCATCAGCCGAGGCACCTCGAGTGAGAGCACAAATGTCTGGTTGCGTCTACAGCATGATGGCATTGAGGGTTGGGGTGAAGCGTCGCCATTTGCAACTGGTGACATCCCTCAAACGTCAGAGGCGATCGCCACTTGTTTGCAGCAGATTGCTCCCAAACTGGCTGCATTTACACCCTATGATCAGCAAGCGATCGCAGACATGCTGAGGCGCGAAGCCGTCTTATCAGGCGCGCAGACCGCCATTGATCTGGCGATCCACGATTGGATCGGGAAGCGTCTGGGCATACCGCTCTGGCGGCTATGGGGGGGCGATCGCGATCGCATTGTGCCCACTTCTGTCACGATTGGCATCAGCACCCCCGATGCCGCCCGCGATCGCCTGCGTCACTGGTTACAGTTCACGGATGTCCGAGCCGTTAAGGTGAAATTAGGAAGTCCACTTGGGGTTGAGGCCGATCGGCACCTGTTAACCGCCGTTCTCGATGAAACGCCTGTAGGGGCAAAAGTCAGCATTGACGCCAATGGTGGTTGGGATTTAGAAGGGGCGATCGCCATGAGCCACTGGCTGGCTGAACAAGGGGTAGCCTATATTGAGCAGCCGTTACCCCGAGGTCAAGAATCAGACTTATCATTTCTCTATCGCGAGTCTCCGTTGCCCATATTTGTCGATGAGAGCTGTTTTACGAGTCAAGACATTCTGCAATTAGCCAATTGCGTGCATGGCATCAACATCAAATTGATGAAGGCTGGTGGTCTATCTGAAGCCCTGCGAATGGTACACACGGCTCAGGCCTGTGGATTACAAATTATGTTTGGCTGCTATTCTGACAGTGCCTTATCCAATACGGCAGCAGCGCAGCTGGCTCCGTTTGCCACCCATTTAGACTTAGATAGCCACCTCAATTTGTCTGATGACCCGTTTGTAGGGGCAACAATGCAAGCCGGACGCTTGCAGCCAAACGATCAACCAGGATTGGGAGTCAACCGTGCTCAAGGCTAATGATCGAGTCGCTATTTTGCTGCACCAGGGCTTGAAAAATTCGCGCGGCAAAACGGGGCTATCGCTATTGCGCTATAGCTCGTTGCCCATTGTCGCTGTCATTGACGAAGACTGCGTGGCAGGTTCGGTGCCTGATATCACTGGAATTCAACGCTCCGTCCCGATTGTAGGGTCGGTGGCCGATGCCTTGCCATATCAGCCCGATGTGCTGGCCATTGGCCTAGCGCCATCGGGAGGTGCTCTACCCGAACCGTGGCAGCAAGAAATTAAGCAGGCCGTAGCAGCAGGCTTATCGATTGTGAATGGCCTGCATACGCCGATGGCGGCTGATGAGGAGTTGCAGTCATTGCTGCAAGGCGACCAATGGATTTGGGACGTGCGGCGCGAACCGGCAGGGGTGACGGTGGGCAGCGGGCAGGCTCGCCTGCTACCCTGCTTGCGAGTGCTTACGGTCGGCTCAGATATGAGCGTTGGCAAAATGTCAACTAGTTTAGAACTCTGGCAGGCCGCCGTGAGGCGGGGGGTGACGGCTAAATTCTTGGCGACGGGTCAAACGGGTCTGATGCTGGGCCACGATGGGGTCCCTCTAGATGCCGTGCGGATTGATTTTGCCTCGGGCGCAGTTGAGCAACTCGTCATGCGCCATGGGCAAACAGCTGATGTGGTGTTTGTTGAAGGGCAAGGGTCATTGATGAATCCGGCCTCAACGGCAACGTTGCCGTTAATTCGCGGCAGCCAGCCCACGCATCTAATTCTGGTGCATCGAGCCGGCCAAACCCATATTCAGAGTTTTCCCCATGTCGAGATTCCGCCGCTGCCGCAGATTATTGAGGTCTATGAAGCTGTAGCCGCTGCTGGAGGGGCATTTGCTCCAGCTAAAATTGTGGCGATCGCCCTCAACACCCATCATCTCAGCGACGATGATGCCCGACAATCCATTGAGCAGGCTCAGCGCGCAACTGGGCTGACCTGCACTGATGCCATTCGCTTTGGTGCTGACCTCTTACTCAATGCGATTCTGGCTTAGCAGATTAGGATGGCTAACCTCCAGGCTAAAATACCTGCCCCAATAGTTTGAGAAAGATGGCTAATTGACACCGCCCAACTCGAATGCTAAATTCGTTAGAGTTTAATTAAGCTCAACTTAATTAAGACGTCGTCGCGCCTAATTCAGATATTGCACTGGCTCTGTGAGCTGGTTTCGATAGTGCAGTCTGAAACGGAGGAACCAAATTATTGGGGCTAATTTTTGAGCCAGGTTTCAGAGTAGGTTTCTAGGCTTCTGATTGAAGAAATTTGGAAACTTCTGTGTTTACTTGTGTTCAAGGAGGGGCACCTCTCAGCTCTAGCCCGTCAGCTAACTCCGTCGGCATTGAGAGGAGACTGAAGAATCAGCATTTTGTGATTGCTCAGATTTTATTCAGTGTCCTCATGGTGTAGAGAAAAGGCAATTTTCCTGTGATTTCAGGAATGTGCCTTCTATGTTCATATCCATGGTTCAGGAGGCGCTGATATTATGCAGTTCAACGTTCGGGCTGTCTATAGGGCGGCTAACTATACCTGGCGTCTTTTTTTTCGCCCCAGCATTATTCAAGATAAGGTGCTATTCCCGCTGATTGGGGTGGGAGGTCTGTTGATACTTTGGTGGGCGATCGCCACGTTTTTCTCTGAGCTGCTGCCGACTCCGGCAGAGGCACTGATCGCCAACCTTGATTTCATGCTGCATCCGTTTTATCGTCGAGGCC
This sequence comes from uncultured bacterium, assembly GCA_964502605.1. GTDB lineage: Bacteria > Cyanobacteriota > Cyanobacteriia > CAZCXK01 > CAZCXK01 > CAZCXK01. Next base: position 27,398 of record CAZCXK010000048.1, on the reverse strand, counting down.
CCGGAGACTTAGGCATCGGTTGGTTGCTGCTAGCCAGTTTACGCCGCGTGTTCACTGGATTTTTCTTTGGCACGCTGGTGGCCATTCCCGTTGGCTTTTGGATTGGCATGTCGCGGCGGGCGTGGCTGGCTATTAACCCGATTGTGCAAGTTCTTCGCCCCGTTTCACCCGTCGCCTGGCTGCCTGTTGCCCTAGCAGTTTTCAATTTGGCTGATCCTTCTGCCATCTTCGTCATTTTTATCACGTCACTTTGGGCCACGATTATCAATACGGCATTGGGAGTGGCCAGTGTCTCAGGTGACTATTTAGAAGTCGCTCAGGTGCTGGAGATGCCGCGTTGGCGACAGATTCTTAAAATCATTCTGCCAGCCAGTTTGCCCTATATTTTTACAGGCTTGCGAATTAGTTTGGGCATTGCTTGGTTGGTGATTGTGGCAGTCGAAATGCTCACAGGCGGCATTGGCATTGGCTTTTTTGTCTGGGATGAATGGAGTCGCCTCAATATCAACTCGGTGTTTCTGGCGATCGCCATTATTGGGATAACAGGCTTGGTGCTAGACATCATGCTCAACCAACTACAGCAGGCCATTACCCACCAATCAGTGTCGGCGAGACAGGTTTAGACCATCATCTGCGTTAGCCTAATCCGCTCGATAGCGATACCTTGAGCAATCTTTTTCCAATTAGGAACGCAGATTAAAAACCTGAGAACTTGCACAGTATTGAGAACTTGCACAGTATTAATTTACAGTCTTTATCGTTGTTGAGGTGGTTATGCGAACCCTTACCCGGCGATCGCTCCTTTATGGTGCGGGGGGGCTGCTTGGCAGCATTGCCCTGGCATCGTGCAACTCGAAAATTCGGCAATTTAGTACATCTCCGCTGCTTTCATCGGCGGCTCTGGCGGTCGATCAGGTTGTTGACCCTCGCAGTTTAGAAAAACCCAACCTAACTATCGGTTTTGTCCCAGTTAATGACTGCGCCCCATTTGCAGTGGCCTATGAAAAGGGCTTGTTCCGCAAATACGGCCTCACAGTGCAGCTCAATCGAGAAGCAAGCTGGGCGACATCAAGAGATGGGCTCATTTTTGGCCGCCTCGACGCATCTCCTGTCGTTTCTGGTGCTGTTACCAATGCGCGCATTGGAGCTGAAGGCGCACGCCAAGCAACCATGTGTGCGGCCATGACAATTCATCGACATGGCAACGCTATCACCATGAATCGAGCTATGTGGGAGGCTGGCCTGCGCCCATGGCTCGATTATCAAGGTGATTTAGAGGCGTTTGGGCGCGATTTTCGCCGCTATTTTGAGTCATTGCCCCCCGAACAGCGCACCTGGGCTGTCGTTCTGAGCTCGTCGATTTACGAATATTTTGTGCGCTATCTCGTTGCGGCTGCGGGTATTGATCCGGTGGCGAATCTTCGTATCCTCATTGTGCCGCCGCCTCAAATGGTCAGCAACATGCGTATCGGCAACATGCAGGCTTTCATGGTGGCAGAACCATGGAACACCCGTGCCATTTCAGGCAACGAGGGCGTTGGATTTACGTTTGCTCAAGGCAGAGAAATCTGGCAGGGGCACCCTGATCGGGTCTTAGCCGTGATGGAGTCGTTTATTGACGCCTATCCCAAAACCTATCGCTCACTGGTCAAGGCGATGATCGAAGCCTGCCAATATTGCAGCGACCCATCTCACCGCGATGAAATTGCCAAGCTGATTACTGCACGGGCGTTTACAGGCGCTAAGCCTGCCGACTGTGCCACGCCTACAATCATCAATGCTGATACGCTCGACGCGCTACCTGCCTGTGCGACGAAGTTTACAGCGCCCGCTCTGGTCGGTGATTACAACTATGGCGGGTTTGATGGTCGCGATCGCCCCCTCAAGTCAATCGATACTACCGTCTTTTTTGACTTGCCCTCTGATTTAACTCAGGTCAACGGCGATCATTCAACATTTCTCTGGCAATCACAAAGTTTATGGCTGATGACTCAAGCCGTTCGGTGGGGGCAAATTTCTGACTTTCCTGCTGATGCCGAAGCCAAGGCGCGTCAGGCATGGAGAACTGACCTCTATCGCGAAATTGCTGCAGAAATGGGCATCGAATGTCCTGCTGCTGACTACAAACTCGAACCTGCGGCAGCGTTTATCGATCGCAAGCCCTTTGATCCAGGTGATCCAATTCGCTATCTCAAAGGCTTTGAGATTCGTGCCAATCGACCGCAGTCTATTTATCTGTCATGAATTTTATCTGTCACGAGTGAGCTGGCATCAGCCGTCGCAGTTGGTGGTAGCGTGTCAATCGCTCATTTCGACCCATCTAGTATTAGTCAGGAGAGCACAATGGTTAAACCCACACTTCATATGAAAGCGGGCGATCGCACTGAGATCAATTCTGATGAGTTTCTCGTTGTTGAAAATCTGGTTAAATCGTTTCGGCGACCCGATGGCAGCGAATCTCTAGTGCTGAATGGCATCAATCTCACAATCCGTGAAGACGAATATGTTTCTATCATCGGGCATTCAGGCTGCGGCAAATCGACGCTCCTGCGGATAATCGCTGGCCTTGAGCCCATCACCTCTGGCGCTATCAGACTGGAAGGGCGAGTCGTGCAGAAGCCTGGAGCTGAGCGTATGATGGTGTTTCAGCACTATTCGCTGTTGCCCTGGCTCACGGTGAGAGACAACATTCGACTGGCGGTCGATGAGGTGCTCAATCGCCTCACTCCCGTTGAAAAACAGGAGATTGTCAGCGAACATCTCGACATGGTGAATTTGACGGCTGCCGCTGACAAATATCCTGCTGAACTGTCGGGTGGCATGAAGCAGCGCGTGGGGATTGCCAGAGCCTTGGCGATCCGGCCTAAGCTGTTGCTAATGGATGAACCCTTTGGCGCACTAGATGCGCTCACTCGCGGCAAGTTGCAGCGCCAAGTGCTCAACATCTGGGAAAGCCATCGTCAAGCCGTCTTGATGATTACCCATGATGTGGATGAGGCGCTCTATATGTCTGATCGCATTGTGCTGATGACAAACGGGCCTGCGGCCCAAATTGGTGAAATTTTAGACGTGCCATTTCCCCATCCGCGTAACCTGCAAGAAATCCGGGAATTGCCGACCTACTATGAGCTTCGCAATCATGCACTCAACTTCCTTGACCATCATTTCACATGAGACTGAGCGCGCAGTCTTGACTCTCATGCCTGAATTTAAGCTAAAACCTAGAACAATGAGAGAGAATATGCGAAGCAATTTAGGTAACATGCTGTGGCGCGGGTTGTTCTCGAAAATCTGTATAAGAGCTTTCCCCATCAACGCGGTCAATCTATTCGGTTGCCCTCTGAAGAACCTTGGCAAGCTGGTGCTGAACCCATACTGACCGTTGCGGCAGGTTCTTCGTCTATATCTGCAGCATCCTCTCAGGTGAGCGTTCTTCGCAACATTAATCTGGCGATCGAGGATGGCGAGTTTATGGTGCTGGTTGGGCCTTCAGGCTGTGGCAAAAGCACCTTGTTGCGCTTGATTGCAGGGCTAGAGCAGGCAACCGGAGGCAATATCTGGGTGGGCGATCGCCGGATCAACCACAGCCCACCGAAGGATCGTGATATTGCTATGGTGTTTCAAAACTATGCGCTATATCCGCATATGACCGTTTACGATAATCTGGCCTTTGGCCTGCGTCGTGCGCGCTCTGGCAATCCGTCACCGTTGCAAGACTCTAAACTCTCAGAGGGAAATAAGCAAGTGTCGGCTGTCTGGCAACATCAGGCCAAACGCTGGGGAGAAGATATGCTTTCAACGGTGACTCGGGCTCTGCCATTCTCCTGGCGCTATTGGTCAGATCGCGAGCGCGCAATTGATGAGCGGGTGCGGACAGTGGCTCAAATTTTGCAGATTGAGTCGCTTTTAGACCGATTACCTAAACAGTTATCTGGAGGGCAAAAGCAACGCGTTGCGCTGGGGCGCGCCATGGCGCGAGACCCTCAGGTGTTTTTAATGGATGAACCCCTCTCAAATCTGGATGCTAAGCTGCGTCTCGAAACGCGGGCTCAGATTGTCAATCTTCAGCGTAAGTTGGGCACGACGACAATTTATGTGACGCATGACCAAACTGAAGCGATGACCATGGGCGATCGCATTGCCGTGATGAATGCTGGGCAGATTCAGCAGGTTGCTGCCCCGCTTGATCTCTATACGCGCCCCGCAAATCGCTTTGTGGCAGAGTTTATTGGCACCTTGCCGATGAACTTTATTCCAGTGCAGGTGAGAGCTCCCCTGTTGATCACCCATGCTCAGTTTCGGTTAACGTTGCCCGGCACTTGGGAATCGCGTTTACAGCAGTTTGATGGGCAAACCCTGATTTTGGGCATCCGGCCTGAGCATCTCAGCTTGAGCGTTCCAGCGCCCAAGAATCTCCCTGTGGTTGTTGAGCGAACTGAGATTTTAGGGAGTGAGATCCATCTAACGACTCGATTTTCTGAACCCCTAGCAGATTCACAAGTGATTCAGGTGCGACTGACTCCAGAGCAAATTCCGGCAATTGGTGAGCCGATCTGGTTAGCGATCGCCCCAGAACATGTTCATCTGTTTCATCCAGAGACTCAGACCTCTATCTCAGAGGCTTATATTTAAAGTGTTAGGTGGAGAGTCTTGGGGCGCAGCCATCGTCTTGCAAGAAGGATGGCTGGGGATTGTCTAATGACGAGGGGCAATCTTCAAGTTGGGGAATCAGTTCTAATTCATGCGGGTGCTGGTGGCGTTGGTTCTATTGCGATTCAACTTGCAAAAGCGATGGGAGCCTACATTTTTATATGCAGGGCGGAGACGTGGCGATCGCCCCTTCTGCAATGGCGGCGGCATCAGCAAACAGCGCCCATGAATCGAGTCATGGCGGGCACAATTCAACAACAGCTTATGCTGCATCGAGTTTCGCCAAAGCATTTCTTATCAATCACGCGCACGGTTCAACAACAGCTTATGCTGCATCGAGTTTCACTAAAGCATTTCTTATCAATCACGCGCACGGTTCAACAACAGCTCATGCTGCATCGAGTTTCACTAAAGCATTTCTTATCAATCACGCGCACGGTTCAACAACAGCTCATGCTGCATCGAGTTATTCTCCAGCATTGCTGACCAATGGGACGCTCCAATTCATCCACAGCCTATGGTCATCGAGTCTCGCTCACCAATTAACGACTCTCTCTCAAGCGTGACTCATTCCCATCGCGATCGCATCCGGCAATATCGAGAACATGAAGCCTTACTATCCCACGGTAGAGCCGCCCAACCTGACGAATTCAAGGGCACCTAGGTAGCCGATTGAATGCGTTAGATGAATGCGTCATAAAACAAGAACCCGACTCAATCATCCATCATCGCGTGCGGTTTGGGTGAGCATCAAATAACAATAGGATTTGAGATTGAGCAGTGTATCAATACTCACGTTAACTAGCTGAGATTGATCATTAATCAGCCTGATCGTTAAGCCCCAATTATTCAGTTCGTTCAAAAACGCACTCGGGTCTGCTCCCGCCTGCTGAAAGCGGTAGCTTTCAAACTCACAGATAATTGCGATATTGGGGCTTTTGCGAATCAGCGTTTGCATCCCTTGCAAAACATGCGGCTCCCCGCCTTCAATATCGATCTTGACCAGATCAATCATCGAGTCAAGGTTGGAAAAATACTCATCCAGTGAGGTGGCCTCGACATCAAACGAAATTAATTCATCCTGCAGTTTTTCAAGGGAGGCCTCGCCATAGAGGTTGAGACTGCTATAGGCATGATGCCGCTGCAAATGATGAAACCTAACCGTCTTAGACTCACTAAAGACGGCCTTTTGAACTAGCGTAATGCGATCGCCCAGCCCATTAATCTCGACATTTTTCCGCAACAGAGCAAACGTAGTTGGATTAGGCTCAAAGGCATAAACATGCCCCTCTTGCCCGACTTGAGCAGCCGCAATCAGCGTGAAATAACCAATATTGCTGCCGACATCTACAACGCTCATGCCCGGTTTGACCCAATCTCGAAACAGCCGAGTCACCCAAAGTTCCCAATAGCCATCTATCAGTAAATGAGGAGACAACGAAACATCATCAGTATCGACAAACATTTTATGACCCCAACAGGTTTGGGTCAGAGCGTGATGATGCCCCAGATAGATCGTTGGGCGCGGGCTAGCAAGCTGATAGGGCTGAGACGATGACTCCATCGCCTGCAATTGAGCCCGATAAGCCTGTTCCTTTTCAATGCGATATGCCTGCAAATGCTGCGACTCATACGATAAGCGTTTCAACCGTTTGGCCTTCGCAAAAATAACGAATACCTCATTGGCAAACACCGGAGCCAGCTCCGCCTCGATTGCGTTGATCTGCGCCAGCCCAATTGCCACCAGCATGCCCTTATGCAGCACAGCCCAGGTGGGGCGTTGGCGTGCCCGTGCAGAGTCTACATCACCCAGCGATGCATCTCCATAGGCAACCACCTGAGCCTGAAAATAATCGCCAAACTCTGACGGCGACAGCAGCACGTCATCAGCTTGAAGGCGCTGCTTGAGAAATGCAGCGGCCTGTTTCCAGTACGGATCGTGATCAGGGAATGGCATATTATCTCGACATCAAGACTTCACAATGGCCACGACGAATCAAGTCATCGATCGAGGTCTCTACCACCTCAGCCGTATGCTCAATCACGCGCAGATTAAAGCCATAGCTGAGCAATTCTTCTAACATCAGCGTCGGATCAATCCCAGTACTCTTGATATGCCAAAGAGAGAATTCAAACACCACAATGATATGAGGGTTATTCTTTAGAATCTGGCTCATGCCCTTAAAGATGTAAGGTTCACTGCCTTCGGCATCAATCTTAATCACATCAATGGGCGTCGCGTGATTGGCAAAGTATTCATCCAGTGAAATCGCCTCGACGTTAATATAAGTGACTTCGTCGCGATATCTCTCCAAAAGAGCATTGGGGAAGTTGACAACGCTACTCGACCCTTGTAAGTTTTTGACCTGGCCAAACCGCAATGTTTTCGTTTCACTGAAAGCAGCCTTATTGACCAGTGAAACTTGCTCCATCAGGCCATTGACGTTGACATTCTTCCATAAGATGTCATAAATATCGGGGCTGGCCTCAAAGGCAATGACGTTGCCCGATGCGCCCACTTTCGACGCGGCTAACAAGGTGTAGTAGCCAATATTAGCGCCCACATCAACAACCGTCATGCCCTCACGAATTAGACCGCTCAACACAGTTGTCAGCCACGGTTCCCAATAGCCATCGAGGAGAATATGCGGCGTCAGCGATAAGTCTTGGGTATTGACATAAATCTTGTGATTCCAAATCGTTTTGGTGAGCGCCAGACCCGTGCTGACGTTGACGGCTTCCACTTGACGTGACGTCAACCGCTCAACTTGAGTCTCTAAATGATGCATTCGATCGAGAATCTGCCCCAATGTTTTCTGAGGCTCGTGGGCATAGCTACCCGAATAGTGTCCTGCTGAGTTGCAAATATCAGCCTTAATTTTTCGATAGTGTTTAAACTCGCGGGCATTGTATCGAAGCGGGCGCAGCCAGACATCTTTGGCAAAGACGATAAAGACCGAATTAGCAAATACCGGAAATAGGTCTGCATCGGCATAGTGGAGAAAACGCACGTCGAGCTGCTCCATTCTGCCGCGATGGACAACGACCCATTTCAACTTGGGCTCTGCTTTAAACTGAGTTTCATACTGCCAAATCTGATTCGGGAAATAGTCGGCAAATTCGTCAGGAGATAAGACGATGTCTTGGGTGCGAATATGCTTTTTAATAAACGTTGCAACTTCAACCCATGCCCGATCGTGCTGGGGAAACGACATCCGCTGCTAACCCTCCTCAACGGTTTCATGTCCTAATAGCTTAGCGGTTCTTGGGACTCTCATGAGAAGATGGGCTGATGTCCGGTTTGTTCATCCTAATGACTCTTATGGCTGCTGACTCTACACCGTTTCGATGGGTTGAGACGAAGACCTATGACGACATTCTGTATCACAAAGCAGATGGGATAGCCAAAATCACGATTAATCGGCCTCACAAGCGCAATGCCTTTCGTCCGAAGACTGTTTTTGAACTCTATGATGCGTTTGTGGATGCACGCGAAGACGCCCACATCGGCGTTGTCTTGCTAACGGGTGCGGGGCCGCACACAGACGGCAAATATGCCTTTTGTTCGGGGGGCGATCAGAGCGTTCGCGGGGTCGCGGGGTATGTGGATGATGCCGGCGTGCCCCGGCTGAATGTGCTGGATTTGCAGCGGCTGATGCGCTCGATGCCCAAAGTTGTGATTGCACTGGTCGCTGGATACGCGATTGGCGGCGGGCATGTCTTGCATTTGATTTGTGATTTGACCATTGCTGCCGACAATGCCGTTTTTGGGCAGACCGGGCCGAAGGTGGGCAGCTTCGATGGGGGCTTTGGGGCGAGTTATTTAGCGCGCATCGTCGGGCAGAAAAAAGCCCGCGAAATTTGGTTTTTATGCCGCCAATATGATGCTCAACAGGCACTGGCTATGGGGCTAGTGAATTGTGTGGTTCCGGTTGATCAGCTGGAGGCGGAAGGCATTCGCTGGGCTGAGGAAGTGTTAGATAAAAGCCCGATTGCGATTCGCTGTCTCAAAGCTGCATTTAATGCTGATTGTGATGGCCAGGTGGGGCTGCAAGAGCTAGCTGGAAATGCAACGATGCTGTATTACATGACGGCAGAAGGCGCTGAAGGGAAACAAGCCTTTTTAGAGAAGCGTCAGCCCAATTTTCGGCAATATCCGTGGTTGCCATAGCCCCGTTTAACCCAGTTGGCGATCGCTTTCTACATGGGGCGATCGCCTTGAGCCTGTGCAGGCAAAACGGGTGATGATAGCATCCGGGTATCGCAATCCCTGTTCTCATAGCATGGAGCGGATGATCAGTCGAAACCGCTACTTTCCCTGATTTCCAAAATCTAAAATCTAAAATCCAAAACCCAGAATAGTCTCAGCGCTGCATTGAAGCTCGCAGCTGGCCGCAGGCTGCATCTGCCTCTAGGCCTCGCGAATGCCGGACGCTGACAGCAATATTATGTGCTTTGAGGCGATCGACAAAGATTTGGATGCGCTGATCGCTGGGACGGCGATAGTCAACCTCACGGATGGGGTTGTAAGGAATGAGATTAACGTGGCTCTGAAACCCGCGTAGATGTTGAGCCAGTTCGTTGGCATGTTCGGGGCGATCGTTGAGATGGGCCAACAGAATATATTCAAAGGTGACCCGTCGCCCGGTTTGCTGCACATAGTCGCGGCATTCTGCTAGCAGGTCTTCCAGGCGGTAGTGATGAGCACTCGGAATCAGCTGTTCTCGAAGGGGCTGATTTGAAGCATGGAGGCTCACGGCCAGGGTTGCCTGGAGCTGATGCTTCGCGAGGCGGCGAATCCGTCCTGGAATGCCGACTGTTGAGACGGTGATCGATCGCTTACCGATGCCGATGTCTTCATTGAGCGATCGCACTGCACCCAAGACCTGCTCAACATTGAGCAAAGGCTCACCCATGCCCATAAAGACGATATTGCTGACGCGTTGCTGAAAGTCTTCTTGCACAGTCAGCACCTGATCGACAATTTCATGCCGCTGCAGGTTGCGGGTGAAGCCGCTTTTTCCGGTGGCACAAAAATCACACGCCATCGGGCATCCCACCTGAGACGACACGCACACAGTTAACCGCTTGGCAGTCGGAATGCCCACTGTTTCAATAATCTGACCGTCGGCCAGCCGCAGCAAATATTTCACAGTGCCGTCAGGTGCTTCTGAGCGGTGATGAAGCTCTGAGCGCCCCACTGGAATCGTCTCCAGCTCTGAGCGCCAACTCTTGGGCAGCACGGTAATATCGGTCAGCGATCGCACGCCTTGCTGATAAATCCACTGGTGCAGCTGTTTGCCTCGATAGGCAGGCTGTCCCTGAGCCCGCACCCACTCGGTCAGCTCAGCACATGAGGCTCCCAACAGCGGCGTCATCTCAGCAGAATGGGACAACGCATCTGCTGCTGGCATCTCGTTCCAGGGGGCGATCGCCTCTGATGGGGTCGCCATCGAGTCATTACCAGGCTTGTTAGTATCAGGGGGAGCTGGGTGCGCTGTAGATGACATAGGAGAAATTCAGCAAGTAGTTTAGATATCTATCTTAGAAGGTCAAGGAATAATCATCAGATATTCATTCGATATTCATTGAGATAAGTACATGGTCATAAATAAAGCCAGTGGGGTACGCCCCCCGCCATAGCTTCGTTTATTTATGGCTACCCACTTATACGTTGCTAAAAATTGAGATATACATTGCTAAAAATGGACTTGCCAGACCCTCACTCGGCCCGATTGGATTTGCAAACCCCAGAGCTGCCAGACAGAAACGCGCCTCACTTAGATTCACCCAACCCAAGCGTATTAGAACCAGACTTGCCAACACCAATCTCGCCTCGAATGGCGCGATCGCTCAACCAGCGCAATCCAGCATTCATTCAATCCATAATGCCATCGTTGGCATGGCTCTATCGCTATTATTTTCGAGTCCAAACTAGCGGCTGGCAGCATGTGCCACAGCATGGAAATATGCTGGTCGTCGGATCTCACAATGGCGGATTGGCTTCACCTGATCTGGGCATGTTTATTTATGATTGGTTTCGCCATGTGGGCTACGCTCGCCCGATCTATGGCCTCATGCATCCTAAGGTTTGGCAAGTCTCTCCCCCGGTGGCTCAGAGTGCGGCTCAGTTGGGTGCAGTGCCTGCTTGTTCTAAAGTGGCGATCGCCGCTCTGAAATCAGGAGCCAGCATTTTGGTGTATCCAGGTGGGGCGCAAGATGTCTTTAAACCTCATCGGATGCGCGATCAGATTTACTTTGCCAATCGCATTGGATTTATCAAATTGGCCATTCGAGAATCGGTGCCGATTTTGCCTATTATCTCTTGGGGAGCCCATGATACGCTCCTCGTCTTAGACGATTGCTATCAACAAGTCCAATGGCTCAATCAGCTTGGAATGCCGTGGCTGATGGATGTTGATCCAGAGGTGTTTCCAATTTACCTCGGCTTGCCGTGGGGGCTTTCAATTGGCCCTCTGCCTAATATTCCGTTGCCTGTCCAAATTCATACGCGGGTGTGCGCTCCGATCCGCTTTGAGCGCTATGGTCGAGATGCCCTGCGAGATCAGACCTATCTCAAGGCCTGTTATGACCAAGTATTGCAGGAGATGCAGCAGTCGTTAGATCAGCTGATTGCCGATTGCCCATCATGAAAAATCCCAAAGAAAAACCCCGAAGGAAAACCTCCGGGGTGTGAATCAGGGTGCATCTACCATTCCTCCTTACTGGCTTGGAGAGGGGTTTCAGGAGCATCCAGCCGGATTCACAGGTTCTTTATGAATTTTCGCGGTAAGCTTAAAGTTCCGATTAAGCGGTGTTTTGAGTAGGAACTTATCTAGTTTGCGCGTATGGTAATTTCTGCATCGCAGTCTAACCGTTTTGAGCACCCGTCTCAGCCCAGTTTTGAGCCAGCTAATCTGGCTCCTGCAGTTTATATCGTAGGAGCAGGGCCAGGTGATCCAGACTTGTTGACGGTGAGGGCACAGCGATTGCTGTCTCAGGCTGATGTAATTTTATTTGCCGATTCGCTGGTGCCAACGGAATTGCTGGGTTGGGTCAGATCTGATGCCGAAATTATTCGCACTGCCAATAAGACGCTAGAAGACATTTTGCCCATCATGATTAACCGGGTGCGATCGCACCAATCAGTTGTGCGACTGCATTCGGGCGATCCCAGCTTATATAGTGCCATTCATGAACAGATGCAGGCATTAGCGGCTGCAGAGGTTCCATTTGAAGTCGTTCCAGGCATTAGCGCCTTTCAAGCTGCCGCCGCCAAGCTAGGAGTTGAGCTGACGATTCCTGAACTGGTACAAACGATCATCTTGACCCGCATCAGTGGACGCACCCAAGTGCCAGATGCTGAAGAACTGTCGTCATTAGCAGCCCACAAGGCTAGCCTTTGCCTTTACCTGAGCGCCCGCCATATCGAAGACGCTGAAGCGAAGCTGCTGCTGCACTATCCGGCGGAAACACCCGTTGCGATTTGCTATCGAGTAGGATGGCCAGATGAAAAACTGGTGGTGGTGCCCCTTGATCAGATCGCTGCCACGACTCAAAACGAGAATCTGATTCGCACGACGCTCTATTTGATTAGTCCGGCATTGAGTGCAACTACAGGGCGATCGCGTCTTTATAACCCTGAACACGACCATTTGTTTCGACCGAGATCAAGCTAGTGCAGAGTCACCGCTTAATTTTAGGGTAACGCTTTGGCTCGTAGTTAGCGCTTCAGCGCTAAAGTACTGACTACCAAACCTAATTTTTAGTTGTGACGCAGCACTAGTCTTTCCTCAGGTTTGCGAGTTTAGAAAAGAGATTTAATCGGGAGCCCAAGCATATTCCCCAACAACATGTAGGGACACAGCGTTGCCATGTCCCTGCAATAACACCAACTAGGTGCTGCTATCCTCAGCTATGCCCAATTCAAATCAGGATTGGGCATTTCCCCTGAGGTCAACTTCCAACTCTAGACCTGAAGAAGGTCTAATTACACAGCAACCGCCTTCTTGGTTTTCGCATCTAGCTCACCGCTAGAATATTTCACAGCATAAACTTCGAGAGTCTGCTGCTTAATCTTGCTTGCCTGACCGGCTGTACCAAACGCGTCATAACGCTCAGCACAAACCTGCTTCATATACTTGATCGATGGCTTCAGGAAATGACGCGGATCGAAGTTAGACGGGTCTTTCACCGCTGCTTCCCGGAATGCCGCCGTAATAGCCAGACGGTTGTCGGTGTCAATGTTGACTTTACGCACACCGCTCTTGATGCCCTTTTGGATTTCTTCGATTGGCACCCCATAAGTTTCAGGGATCTGACCTCCATATTGGTTGATCATATCCAACAGATCTTGAGGCACAGAGGAAGACCCATGCATCACGATGTGAGTATTGGGCAGACGAGAGTGAATCTCTTCGATGCGGCTGATAGCCAGAATCTCGCCCGTCGGCTTGCGGGTAAACTTATATGCGCCATGGCTGGTGCCGATCGCCACTGCTAGAGCATCGACCTGAGTGCGCTCAACAAATTCAACCGCTTCATCCGGGTCAGTCAGCAATTGCTCACGAGTCAGCTTGCCTTCGGCACCGTGGCCATCTTCCTTATCTCCCTGCATGGTTTCTAATGACCCCAAGCAGCCGAGTTCCCCTTCGACGCTGACGCCGATCGAGTGGGCCACTTCGACAACCTTACGAGTGACTTCAACGTTGTACTCAAAGCTTGCTGGCGTCTTAGCATCTTCTTCGAGAGAGCCATCCATCATGACGCTGGTAAAGCCATTGCGGATTGCCGAATAGCAAGTCGCTGGGCCATTGCCATGATCTTGGTGCATCGCAATAGGAATATGCGGATACGTCTCAACCGCAGCTAAAACCAAGTGCCGCAAGAAATTCTCTCCTGCATAACTCCGGGCACCGCGAGATGCTTGCAAAATCACGGGGCTATCGGTTTCAACCGCAGCCTGCATGATTGCCAAGATCTGCTCCATATTGTTTACGTTATAAGCCGGAATGCCGTAGCCATTTTCAGCGGCATGATCGAGCAGCAACCGCATTGGTACGAGCGCCATAGGTTTCCTCCTAATACTTCGTCAGTAACGGGTCGTTCTAGAGTAATGAGAATCTAAGGACAATCTTAAGATAGTTAACAGTCTACAGTGAATTGTTTTTGTAGACCAGAGTAAGCAAAAATGCTTAATCAGTGTCTTAGACTCGAAAGGTGCTGGTAATGCGAGTCATCGCCTCGACCACATTGGTCTGACTATTAAACGCAGAGATACGAAAATAGCCTTCTCCAGCGGCTCCAAAGCCCGAACCGGGGGTGCCAACCACATGGCAGGTATGCAGCAGCTTATCAAAAAAGTCCCAGCTAGATAGGGCGTTGGGTGTTTTGACCCAAATATAGGGGGCATGGACGCCGCCATAGACGGTTAGCCCAGCGGAGGTAAGCTGTTCTCGAATAATCCTGGCATTTTCCAGGTAGAAGCGAACCAGCGCCTGCACTTGTGTCTGTCCTTCGGGAGAGTAGACGGCTTCAGCGCCACGCTGCACGATGTAGGAGACGCCATTAAACTTGGTCGATTGACGGCGGTGCCACAGGCGATGCAGCTCGATCTGCGACCCATCTGAGGCTGTGCCTGTCAGACCTTTGGGCACGACCGTAAAGGCACAGCGCGTTCCGGTAAACCCAGCATTTTTCGAGAATGAGCGAAACTCAATGGCGCAGTTGCGGGCACCGTCAATCTCATAGATGGAATGCGGGATATCAGGGTCGGTGATGAAGGCTTCGTAGGCGGCATCAAACAGGATGATTGCCCCGTGGGCATTCGCATAATCAACCCACTGTTTGAGGTAGGCTTTGGAGGCGACGATGCCAGTCGGGTTATTGGGAAAGCAGAGATAGATCAGGTCAACTTTCTGTGAGGGTAGCTCGGCAGTAAAGTTGTTGTCTGCGGTAATAGGAAGGTAGACCAGATCGTCATATTCGCCCCGCTCATTGGCTGCGCCGGTATGCCCTGCCATGACGTTGGTATCGACATAAACAGGATAGACAGGGTCAGTAACAGCGATCGCATTGTTGCTGCCAAAGATATCGAGAATGTTGCCGCAGTCGCACTTTGACCCATCAGAAACGAAGATTTCGGAGGCGTCAACATCACAACCTCGCGCTTGAAAGTCGTAGGCGGCAATTTTTTCCCGCAGCCAGACATACCCTTGTTCGGGGCCATATCCTTGAAACGTGGCGCGATCGCCCATTGCTTCGACCGCCTGAATCATAGCCGCGCGACAGGACGCTGGTAGAGGTTCGGTAACATCACCAATGCCCAGCTTAATGATTTGAGCGTCAGGATGGTCTGCCGCAAATGCACTGACGCGCCGCGCGATTTCTGGAAAGAGATAGCCTGCTTTGAGCTTGAGATAATGATCGTTAATCGTTGCCATGATGGATCGCTACAAACACTTTCAATCAGATTATCGTCAATTCATGGGCTCACGGTGGAATTGACACGCAGGCGATCGCATTCTGGCATCTGGATCGGGGGTACCTGAATCTTGGCAGCCCAATTTTAGCTGCGTCTCTCAGGTCTCAAGCGACAGCAGATGCGACACATCAGCATGCATTAGCGCAATATCTGGATCACGCTGAATCGCCTGAAAGTAGCCCTTCTCTAAGGGCGTCCCGTTTTCAGCCGGATGAATTAACATGCGGGCTCGCTGCAAGAGGTTTTTCGCTTCATGCAAGGTCACGGGCTCCTTGGCGCTCAACGCTTCATCGATTTGAACGATGAACTGCGAAATGGGGCGCAGCCAGCTAAACCATTCATGTTCGACCACCAGTTGAAAAAATTCGCCGTTAGAGCGAATACGACCATGAAACTTCTCATAGACCTGTCGCTCTGAATATAGCAGCGCTTTATGGAGACGTAAGAGGGCATGACGCACCTCTCGCAGTCGCTGGAAGGGTAGATCAAGCTCTAAGTTATTGGCAGGCATCAAATTACCACGACATTCGACACGTTTTCTATCTTGTCATATGTCATTCAGGGTGATTAAGTTGCCAGGGTGATTAAGTTGCACTCCCCAAAATGGGCGATCGCCCCTGACATCACAGAACATCGAGTCACGCCCTACGTCATATTTGATATCTGGATATTTGATATCTGGCTACAGTGTGCTAAGTTCGACCGGATCAGGCTCTGATGCGATTTATCTGATGCGACTCAGTCTGGTATGCCCCGTTGCGCTGTAAACGCCTGAGCTAATGGCATACCGCCATTCTAAATCTCCCTTGATTTTTCTAACTGATCCGTTATTCCTAACCCGTTATTCCAATCCTATTGCCTGAGCATAACCAGTATGGGCGAATCCTTGATCCACTCCGCACACGCGCTCACAAAGATTTCAGTAGACATAGTCTCGGCTGATCGCCCCCAGCGGTATCGCCCCGTGATGTTGGCCATGGCAGCATCGACAATGACGATGGTGCTCTATCCTATGAAAGGCCTATATGCGACTCCCCATGAAGGCATCGAGGTTGCTGAGAGCATGGCAGGCATTGAGGCTGTCGAGCAGTTCAAGCTAGATGCCCATCCTGCCCTTGGCGCAGATTCCTGGCTCGATTCGGCCTCCCCTCTGATGTTAGAGTCGCGCCCAGAACTAGTCCTCGATTTTGCTCCAGACACATTTCCAGTCTCATCTGCAGATGCCTCCTCAGAGTTGCTCCCAGATGCAGCGATCGCCCCTGTAGATGCCCCAGACGTATCTGCACAGGTTCCCCCAAATGCATTTCCACAGGCATCCCCAGATAGTTCTCTAGAGAACTCGCCCCATACATCCCTAGATTTGTCTCAAAACGCCCTTCCAGACTCTCCCGAAGACTCTTCTCCAGATGCCTCAGACATGTCTCCGGCGTTTGGCAGCAGAGGCGACCATCGGTGGTATGTGCAGGGCGGCGGTGCTACAACCTTTAACAACAACTTTGGGCTAGTCGGAGCCGGACTATCTCATTTCTTTGCCAACGGACACAGCATCAACCTTGAACTCAATGGCATGGCCTTTGAGCAAACGGGTGCCGATGCAGTGGGTCTCAATCTAGCTGCCATCCTCCGCTGGCACTTTGTTCGTCAGCCCAATTGGTCGCTCTATGTTGATGGGGGTGCAGGCATCTTAGGCACGACAAATGATGTCCCTGCTGAGGGGTCGAGCTTCAACTTCACGCCCCAAGCAGGCGGCGGAGCCACGATTCGACTGGATGATGAAAGACGGTTGATGGTGGGGCTGCGCTGGCATCATATCTCGAATGCCAATCTGTATGACGGCAACCCCGGACGAGACAGCATTCTTGGCTATGTGGGGGTCAACTTTCCTCGCTGAGTGCGACCCGCAGTCTCGCAGATACCTAGGCATCATCCAAGTGCGGTAACACGCTCTGGGAGAGTACGGGGATGTTCCATATTCTCAGACTCAAAACCTGAGTCTGGAGCTTCCTTTGAAATACTGGAAGGGTGCGGTTTCCGCATCCCATGCGGTGCGATCGCCCTACTGGTGAAAGGCAATCCCAATCGTCCTGATTTCACTCAGGCACAGTTGTCGCTTCCGCTCACGGGTTAGTAACCCGCTCTGTAAACGTTTCTGTCGCCACTGTGGCACCAAGGTTTGGCACCAAGGTTTGGCACCAAGGTTTGGCAGAAGTCATCGACGGAGCAGAAGAGGTCTTCTAAGCTTGATCTAGCGGTGGGAGATGCTGAACGGTTTGCTTGTTTAGCCTACTCCTCCCACCCCTTTTTATCCATAATTCACGTCAAATGATAGTAACAGAGGCGATCGCCCCGTTCACAATTTGCCTGAACCCAAATTCCCCAGGCATAACGCCCCTCTATCGGATGATTTGTAACTGTTAAAAGATCTGGCTAGTAAGCGCCTTCCCCGACCAAAACGACCCAAACCGTGCGAATCAGAATGTAAATATCGAGCCAGACTGACCAATTGCGAACGTAGTAGGCATCGAGATTGACCCGCTCTTCATAGGTGATATCATTGCGGCCTGAAACCTGCCATAGCCCGGTAAGCCCTGGCGTCACCTTCGTATAGAGAGCAAATTTATCCCCGTAGCGCCATAGCTCCTCATCCACAATGGGGCGAGGCCCGACGAGGCTCATTTCTCCTCGCAAGATATTCCAGAGCTGGGGCAATTCATCGAGGCTAGTCCGCCGCAAGAATTTACCAACGCGCGTCACCCGTGGGTCTTCGCGCAATTTATGGTGTTTTTCCCAGGCGTCGCGCAGTTCGGGATGCTGATCCAGGTAGTCGTCTAACACACGGTCGGCATGTTGCACCATCGAGCGAAATTTCCAGGCTCGAAAGCGCTGCCCCCCTTGGCCAATCCGAGTGTGACCATAGAAGATCGGCCCTGGTGAGTCGAGGCGAATCAGGATGATAATAACTGCGAGAATCGGCAACAGCAGCGTGCCGCCGATGAGGGTACAAAACAGGTCGATACAAAATTTGGCGAGGCGAGGCCCTGGCAGCAAGAGTTGTTGGCGCACTTCCAGACCCAAGACGCCCCCCAAGTCTTTGGCAGCCACCCACAAACTCGAAAAGCCAAACAAGTCAGGAATGATCAGCAAATGAGCAAAGGTTTGTCCGTAGCGCTCTAGGAGACTGAGGAGGCGATCGCGCGGCACTCCAGGCATGGCCACAATGGCATAGGGAATGCGGCGAATCCGAGCTAGCTTGGGAGCCAACTCAACCCCTCCTACGACTGGAACGCCATGCAGAGAACCGCGTTTATTCGGGTCATCATCTAAGACCAAAACAGGTTTGAGGCCAATGCGAGGGCGGCGCTGCAGCGTGCGGATCACCATTTCTCCCGTTTTGCCTGCCCCCAACACAATCACCGGATAGCCCCACCAGCGACGAGAGGCAAACAGCGATCGCACCAGAGCTCGACTGAGCAGCACCAGCAATAGCGACAGCGCCCACACCATCAAGAAGACCCCCCGCGAATAAATTTCGCCTTCTTGAAACAGGAAAATGGCTGACCCCAGTGCCAAATAAATCAGGGTAGTGGAGACCCCAATCCACCGCAGTTCATCAACTGGGCTAATGGCTACCCCCGGATAAAGACCAACCGTGGCATAGGTGAGAATAAACAACCCCACCACAGGCCATAAGTGCCAATAGATTACCAGGCTCGTGTCTATGCTCTCAAACAAGTGCCCAGCATACACTCCGATCATGCTCGCGCTTACAAGCCCTACAATATCTGCCCCCATAGTCAGAGCGATTGTAGGCCACGATAGAGTTGAAACGGTCAATGCCGAAATAGTAGGACGTAACGTGCGGTTTAACTGCATCTGAAATTTCACTCCTCACGCTACTACTTTAGGTCATTGCCCTGCTGAAAATATGTCCATTGGTGGTCGATAAAGCGAGAAAATTCTTGCTGAAACCGCGCAGTCGAGAATTTCTCTGCATTTTGCCGAGCATGTGTGGGATCAAATCGGTAGGCTCCTGATTCAACGTCTCGAACGGCTCCCATTAAACTTTCTACAGTTTGAGCCTCAAAAAACAGGCCTGTTTTACCTGGAATGACGGTTTCGGTAGCGCCTCCTTTGCCAAAGGCGATCACGGGTGCGCCTGCGGCCTGAGCTTCAACGGCGGCAATGCCAAAATCTTCTTCGGCTGCATAGACAAAGGCTTTGCAGCGAGCCATATAGTCTGCAACTGCGGTTTCTGACTGGGGCGGCAGAATCTGAATATTGGGGGTAGCCAATCGATGAATCTGGTCTTTATCAGCTCCATCGCCCATGACGATCAGCGGCAACCCCAATCGGGCAAACGCCGCCACAATCAAATCAACTCGTTTGTAGGGCACAAAGCGCGACAGCACAAAATAAAAATCATCGCGTGGCTGGTCAGGCTGAAAGCGATCGACAGCAACTGGGGGATAAATGACCGTTGCGTTGCGGCGGTAAGTTTTCCAAACGCGACGCGCTACATAGTGAGAGTTGGCTACAAAGCAATCGACTCGATTGGCACTGGCAAGATCCCACAGGCGCAGATAATGCAAAACCAAGCGGGCGATCGCCCCTTTGAGCCCCTGTGTCAGACCTGAGCCAGCCAGATATTGCTGTTGCAAATCCCAGGCATAGCGAATCGGCGTATGCACATAGCTCACATGCAGTTGGTCAGCACGAGTCAACACACCCTTGGCGACTGCATGGCTACTCGAAATCACCACATCAGCATCCGACACATCGAGTTGCTCGATCGCCAGCGGCATCAGCGGCAAATATTGGCGAAAATGTCTGCGAGAAAACGGTAACTGCTGAATAAACGACGTATGAACTGACTTATGCTGAATAAAATGCGTCAGGCGATCGTCTAAAAAATTGACGAGGCTAAACAGCTCCGCTTGAGGATAGAGAGCCAAAACCTGTTCTACAACGCGCTCTGATCCGGCATAAGTGACTAACCATTCATGAACAATCGCAACTTTCATCGACGCATAACTGGCGCATAACTACTGGCGCATAACTACTGATGAGGATGTTTGAAAAGTCCCATTTCCTGTCGCAAAAGTGGGGATCTCCCTAAATCCCCCTTTTCTAAGGGGGGACTTTACTCCCCTTTCTTTTTAAGGGGGCAGGGGAGATCGACGGTGACTAAAGCTACAGCAAATCACTTTTCAAACGCCCTTTGACGCATACACTAGTGACAAACACAGTTCCATGAATGCCCTCATCCCCTGACAGTTGGCATCAACCGTTAGCAGCAACCTATCTGAATTAGGCTTTGATTTGATCAGGTGACACTACGAGCCCACATTACAAGCTCACACGATGAGCCTACATGATGGCGTAGCCTAACCCAAGTGCTGTAGTGCAACGGGTGACGTGATTCATGTCTTCACAATATCGTAAAGTCTGCCCTGATTGGCTGTGATCTATCTAGTCTGACTAGAGTGAATATGACCACACTTTTCAATATCTCGCAACCCACGTCGATGGGGGTGCCGTGGACAGAGCGCAGTCGAAGCTTACGTCCATACGGCTGCCAAACGTTCCCCTATCTTCAAACATGTGGCAAACCAGCTAGCCCAGATTGTTCAATTAGCGGATGTTTGAACTGGCTTGAGTAACGTGCAGCCTCCAGGAGGCTATGATCTGAGTTATTTATTTTTCCTCAAAAAATTGCAAGACTTCAAACAGATTCATGTCATATAGGATCAATTGCCCTACTTTTCTACAGAGTCGGCGGCATCAACCCATACCTTCATTTCGGTTAGGGATAGAGGGCCAAACTGGGTTGCTAGAGCGACATCTGCGGCATCTCTACCATAGGCGATCGCAATCCGGTTGCCGCGCGGCTCTGACTGGGTTGCATCAAAGGTATACCAGCGATCGCCCACAAACGCTTCAAACCAGGCATGCAGATCCATCGGTTCTAGCTGATAGAGATAGCCAACCACCATGCGTGTTGGAATGCTTAGGCTGCGACATAACGCAATCCCTAAATGGACAAAATCACGGCAGACTCCCATGCGAGTTTTTTCCGTTTCAATTGCTGATGTAGATGCGTTGCTTGTGTCATAGCGATACTCAATGTGAGTATGAATCCAGTGCCGAATCGCCTCTACTTGGTTGTAAGCAGACTCAACATCTTCAACAATTTTGTTAGCTAAATTACCGAGCAAATCTGATTGGCAATAGCGACTCGGCAAGAGGAATTGGAGTGCATAGTCGGGTAGTTCTTCAATTGGAACGAAAGCTGCACTTGGTTGAACGTCAATATCATCCGAGGTTTCAGCAAGTGCTGTCGCCTCTACTTGAAATGCCCCTTGAGGAATAACTAAACGTTGACACAAATTCCCATAGCTATCGATATGTTCGATGACTGAAACAGTGGGATTAAGGCGATAGTCTTGTTGCACAATCTTCTGCCCCAAGCCGCTTCGAGGTTGCAGCATCAAAATAAGTGAGGAAGGAGCGGTCGCTTCAAACAAAAGGTGGCACCCTGCATGTAACCGCATAAGCCTTCTCTCCAGGCAAAATGATTGATCAGTCGGAGTATACCGCTCGATTTAACCTCGTGTCGAAGCACTTTCGCCTCCTATTGAGATTGTTTCACACACCCTATCCTCGAAAGAACTAGTCATGAACAGTTTCGTCAGTCATGCATGTAAGCCAGAATTACCTAACTGGGATACCTTCGTTCGGCCTCTTAGCCCGTCAATCTAGTTCTAGAACTCCCTTAGAAAGGTATGTTGTCAATCCTAAGCGCTTGAGCATTCTGTGCAGCATATCGATAGGTCAGTTGCCATCCTGTCTGGTTTGTCCTCATATTTACCGACAGCAAGTCTTCAATTTACCAACGGTTTTCCCCATGTCTGTGGGGCGATTTGCCAGGGTCTTCGCGGATATTCTGGCTTCAGTTGAGCAAAAGCAACCCTTTTGCCAGTCAGGACATCAGCAAATCGACTATATACCTTAGGAGACCTTCCATGACTCAATATAACATCGGTGCTCTCAGTGGTTCAGTGATCAGCCGCAACAACTACTCTGTGACCCCTTCATTCCCCACGGATGTGTTTCAATTCAGCCTTGATAATACACGTGATATCAATTTGTATTTGCACGACATTAGCGTGGGCGATGATGCTGATATTCGGCTCTACCGAGACAGCAATAACAATGGTGTTTTAGATGCTAACGATACCTATTTGACAGGTTCATTTAGAGGTAGCAATACACCTGATTCGGCCAGCTATCTCAATGCCTCAGCGGGCAACTATTTTGCAGAAGTGCGTCGCTATGCTCCCGGCAGTTCTGGCGCAGTTAACTACAGCCTAGATCTATCATCAACGTATGATGTGGGCACCTTAGGCGTCACCCCAACTAGCCGCAACAACTATAGCGTCTCAGCTGCTGACCCTATTGACGTATTTGAGTTTGATATCGTGGGCACGCGCAACATCAACCTGAGTCTGCATGACATTAGCGTGGGTGATGATGTTGATTTGCGTCTGTTTCGTGATGTCAATAACAATGGGTTGTTTGACGCGAATGATCGGCAGTTTGGGTTGCTAGCTAGCTCTCGTCGAGGTGGCAATAATGATGATGCTATCAACTATCAAGCGACTTCTGGCACCTACTTTGCCCAAGCTGAGCGCTATGCCCCGGGCAGTGTAGGCTCGGCATCCTACAGCTTAGATTTTTCATCAACTCCTGTGACGGGCTTGAGCAGCCAACGGGCTAGCAACCTTTTAGCAGAAGAGGTTCGAGTGGGGAACTTGTCGGGCGATCGCCTCCTAACAGGCAACATCAACAATGCTAATACGTCTGATGTCTATTCTTTCTCGCTCGGATTTTATGAAGGGGTTAACATTAGCCTAACCGGACTCACCGCCGATGCTGATATTCGCCTCATCCGCGATGCCAATGGTAACCAGCAGGTTGATGCTGGTGAAGTCTTGCGCACCTCAACTCGAGGCGGTTCTCTATCAGAGAGCCTTGCCGGAGTCGATCTTTCGGGCGACTACTATCTCCAAGTCTATCAATATAGTGGCAACACCAACTACAACCTCACGTTTGACCATTACACCACGCCGTATGCATAAGTGGGCTGTTGCACCGTAAAACTGGGGGAAACACAAAAAAGGGACATTGCTACTAATTGCAATGCCCCTTTCATGCTGATCTAACACTTAGCATCTCGGCTCGTCACCGATACGCTGTAGGTGCCATGCTAGGCATTCTCACCCACCGGGAGCATTTGCCCTTGCTGCAGGCGTCTCATGTAATTCTTGAGATCAAGGGCAACTTCATTCGATAAGAAATAAGCCCCTAAGAGATTAGGGAAGGCCATGGCTAGCAGCATGCCATCACTGAAATCGATTACAGAAGTGGGATTCGCAACCGAGCCAATGAAAATCGCCAGCAAAAACAATCCTTTGTAGAGTAGCAAGCTGCGCTCACCAAAGAGATAATCCCAGCAGCGTTCGCCATAATATCCCCATGAAATCATAGTGGAGAAAGCAAAGAAGAAGACAGCGATCGCCAACACAGAGGGAAACCACCCCAACACAGTGCCATAGGCGGCTGAGGTCATCTCAGACCCGCTGACCTCAGCAAACTCTGGATTGCTGTAAACGCCTGTGATGACGATGACCAATGCAGTCATGTTGCAAATGACAATCGTATCGATAAACGGCTCTAAGAGGGCCACAATCCCTTCGCGAACAGGCTCTTCGGTGCGAGCTGCTGAGTGGGCGATCGCGGCAGATCCAATGCCAGCTTCATTTGAGAAAGCCGAACGCCTCAACCCCTGCACAATCACGCCAATCACGCCTCCCTCAATGGCTAGCGGTGAAAATGCCTGACTGATAATGGTGCCGATTGCTGCCGGAATCTCAGTCAGATTGGCTAACAAAATCCAGATAGAGGCAGCCACATAAACCGCACACATCAGGGGCACAATAGTGCCTGCAACCATCCCAATGCGCTTGATGCCGCCAATAATGACCAGCGCCACCAGCGTCACCAGCACGGCCCCATAAAACCAACCCGGAATAGGAAAAACGGTCGAAACCGCGCCATACGACTGGCTCGACTGGAACATACTGGCTCCACCAAAGGCTCCAGTGATGCCCAAAATAGAAAACAGAACTGCTAAAACTTTGCCCAGCTTGCCACGCCCTTGCTCTGCTAACCCCTTCGATAAATACTGCATGGGGCCACCCGACACCGTGCCATCGGGCTTAATCGTGCGATATTTTTGGCCGAGGGTGCATTCGACAAATTTGCTGCTCATGCCAAAAAAGCCGCCCAGAGTCATCCATAGTGCAGCACCAGGGCCGCCGATGCTAATGGCGATCGCCACCCCGGCAATGTTACCCAAACCTACTGTGGCTGAAAGTGCTGCTGCCAGAGCCTGAAAGTGGGAGACCTCACCATGCTCGTTGGGGTCGTCATATTTGCCACGTACCACGTCAATAGCATGACGAAAGGCCCGAAGGTTGATAAACCCCATCCGCAATGTAAAGAAGATGGCACCTCCAATCAGCCAGAGCACAATCAAGGGAAAGCCGCCAATGCTGAAAAACAAGACTCCAAAAATAGCCTCTACAAATTTAGAAAAAGCGGCATCAATTGCACCCAGAAATGAGGTTGTTGCAGCTTCATCTTGGGCCAAAGCAATTGACGGAATTGACAGAAAGAAAAAAACGTAAAACCAGCTCTTTCCCAGTAATGACGTTAACAGTTTAAGTCGCATCTGAGGCAGCTCTCCTAGAGGTTGACAAAACTCACGATCACACTATCTGCCAAAGGTTACAGGAGATCTAAGTGACATAAATCCTGCATTGAACTGCTCACTGAAACAAATGGATGAACTGTTTGCTCAATGCAGTTTAACCATCATTAGAATGGTATTCAGCAAGGAAGTAAGATGATTGAATCAATCTGTGTCAGCTTACTTTCTAACTGAGTGATTCTGTCTTAGAACATAACTATCATTGATTTGGCCAGATATGTGATCAGAAAATTTCTGATTAATTCTTCAAAAGATTACCGACTGCCCTGCTCAGATAATGTTCTGAGTAAACACTTATTCAGATTCGATTTTAATCTGCAAAAGGTTTTGCAATTCGTCAACGCAATATGACTATTGACGAGCTATGAGTGCGCTGCATCCTGTCAGCAAATAGTCATGATACGCTAACCTTTATTTAATGATTGGCGCTGGCGATTTGAGGATCTGGCTTTATCTATGCTGGCAATGAGAGGCTAACAACTTGGTTGACTGACAAAAAATACTGCATGGGATGCGGAAACCTCACCCTTACAGTATTTCATCTGATGCAGGGAGCAGGTCTCCTGCCCCTGACTGGCTGACAAAACTCGTGAAAGGCTGATTCTCCCATACCATAGGCTTCGACTGCGCTCTGCCTAAAGTATCTACAACGACGTGGATTGAGCGCAGCCGAAATCCACACTTCAAAGATCTGTCAGGCAACCAGGATGTAGCGATTAGCATCATGCGATCGCCCTCTCGACTCAGCCCTAATGTGATCCCCAGATCTCACCCCATGAATCTCTCCTTCTGCTCTATCCTGAAATCCAGTAGACGGTTATCATCACAGAATAGCCGTCTCACAGGCCAGATGAACTGCACCTCTGCTAACGACCTATTGGGTTGCCTTTGGAATGTTAATCACCACGCTGGCTTCAAATTTTGGGTTGTCAGCCGCCAGTTAGTGATGCTCTATCTGAGATTTATTGGGCTAGCCCATACTTGGGGAGTCGGTTGGTGCAATTTGAGGCTCACTGCCATGCCATCTCAATGCCAGGGGTACGACAAAAGCTGTCGTGCCCTTTTATTGTGCTCAGCAAAAAGGATTCATCTGGTTTGTCTGGTTTATGAATCTTCCTTTTGAACGTCTTTTACCTGCAATGACTGCACTGATTCAACCGTTGACATTGGCCCAAATCACCCCTTTATTAGGCGAAGTTTGGCTTGATGTCTTGGCATTAGTGGTAATGCTAATGCTGTCTGCGTTTTTCTCAGGTTCTGAAACTGCAATTACAGCGCTTGACAATCTCAAGCTGCGATCGCTGATTAAAGAGCGGGGCGACTCCAGCGGCATCTTTACCCTGGTTTTGCATAATCGGGCCCGGTTCATTACGACTCTACTAGTTGGCAATAATCTGGTCAACAACTTTTCAGCCATTCTGACCAGCAACTTATTTGCGATTTGGTTTGGCAATGCAGCCATCGGCATAGCGACTGGCGTTGTAACGCTATTGCTGCTGATTTTTGGCGAAATCACCCCCAAATCGCTTGCCATCAACAATGTCATGCCCTTTTTTAAGCTGGCAGTGCGTCCGATTTATGTGCTCTCACGCCTATTATCTATTTTCGGCATTACACAGTTTTTAGAAGGCATTGCTCAGACCGCGATTCGTGTCTTTCAAGGCAATGTAGTGCAGCAGGAAGAATCGGTCAAAGACCTACACCTCATGATTGAAATTTTGGGGGGTAAAGGTAAGCTCGATCTCGATAAGCATCAGCTGTTAAACAAAGCGCTCATGCTCGATCGGCTCAAAGCCTATGACCTGGTCAAACCCCGGATTGAGATGCGGACTATCGTCCATGAGGCCAGCTTGCAAGACTTGGTGAATCTCTGTTTGGAGACAGGCTATTCTCGCATTCCAGTGCAGGAAGAATCTAAAGACCAAATCGTAGGCATTGTCCACCTGAAACGGGCCCTCCAAGAGTTGAACGTATTACGCCAAGAAGGGCATCCAGATGGCCCTGTCACCCGCGCCATGGAGCCCCCCATTTATGTTCCAGAAACCAAGCGAGTTGCTGATCTGCTCAAAGAAATGCTGCAACAGCGATTTCACATTGCCATCGTGGTTGACGAATATGGAGGCACAGTGGGCATCATTACCCTGGAAGATATTCTGGAAGAATTAGTGGGAGAAATCTATGATGAGAGCGACTTTCCGGCTCGATTGAACCTAAGTCGTCGCGGTCGCATCAGCGGTATTCGGCGGTTTGGGCAAGCTCCTAGTTCAGATAAGCGCTAGGCTTTGCCGATATCTGCCTAAAATCCACCTCAAAATCTTGAGCCAAAGTGTTCATTCGAGGACGGGGGTATGTTAACATCATTATCCGTGAAGATTGGACGGGTCGGTGCCCGAGTGGTTAATGGGGGCGGACTGTAAATCCGCTGGCTACGCC
>CAZCXK010000047.1:36049-38739 GCA_964502605.1 uncultured bacterium | reverse complement strand
GCGCTAACTACGAGCCAAAGCGTTACCCTAAAATTAAGCGGTGACTCTGCACTAGAATGCTTGCTCACATTTGATCATTTGCTCACATTATGAGCACAAATGATTAGGTTGATTGTCTATTAATCTGCCTTTAAACCCCCTTCCTATTTAGGCTATGTAGTATTTCACTCGAAATATGTTGCTACTTGAGGGAGGGGATTTGTCATACGCTCATGTTGAGGTGATTGACAAAATCCTGGTTGCCTGACAGAGCGTCGGAGCGTGGATTTCGGCTGCGCTCAATCCACGTCGTTGTAGATACCTTAGGCTTCGACTGCGCTCTGCCTAAGGTACGGGAGAAGCCGCCTTTCACGAGTTTTGTCAGCCAGCCAGGACGAAACCTGTCAGTGATGACAAGTAACATTAAATTGCTATGCTCTAGCCTGGGCAAGCAGGTTCTTACAATAAGACTTTGCGGCGTGAGCCGCTTTTGCAAGCCTACTTGCAAGTAAATCTATCATTTTGCTCCGATCGCCCTCTATCCTTTAGGTAGTTGTTCCGTGTCCCTTCCCATCTGGATTCGTATCAGTCTTTTTGCCCTGATCGGCATTGGAGTGGTGATTGGTATGAGCCTGTATTTGCAGGGTACCTTTCGTCAACGCATTCGGTATCGGCTGAAGCAGGTGCCAAGTCCATCTGATCCAAGGTTTTTGACTGTTGTTGCCAGCCTATCTGATGCGCTCGCTACAGATGGCTGCCCAACTGGATTTTGGATCGGGGCTGATGCAATTTATGCAGGGCGTTTCAAAGCAATTCGTCAGGCTAAGCGCACGATTCATTTTGAGACATTTTTTATCACGCCGGGACGACGAGCCGATGAATTTGCAGTGGCGATCGCTGAACGAGCCCAAGCGGGAGTCGAAGTCCAGATCGTTGTCGATAGCTATGGCGTCAAGTCTATGACTAAGTCATATTGGCAGCAACTACAAGCCTCAGGGGTTGAAGTCCGGGTTTTCCACCCGTTTTCTTGGCAATCGCCACTTGACTATACGACGCGCACCCATCGCAAACTGCTGCTAATTGACGGCACCGTAGCACTCATTGGTGGTGCGGGCATCTCAGACTACTGGGATGGCGAAATGGAGCATGAAACAACAGCGCCTTGGTTAGACTTTGAAGTGAGGTTTGAAGGCCCAGTTGTCGCCATTTTAGAAGGCACATTCATGCAGCATTGGACGTATGTAGGCGGCATTGCCGACATGGGGCCTGACGTTATTCGCGCTGATTTAGAACAGGGTTATCCAATGTTGGTGATTCCGGGTGATCCGTCTTATCGAGATTCGTCTGTCAATGCCTTATTTCAAGTGAGCATTGCCTCAGCACAGCGACGCGTGTGGATTGCTAGCCCCTATCTGTTGCCAAATACTAACCTGAGAAAAGCCCTCCTGCGTGCCTGCCAGAGGGGCGTTGATGTGCGCATTTTGACGATGGGGCCACAGAATGACAAACCCTTTATTTACTATGCCTCACGAGAACTCTATCGAGAGTTACTCAAAGGTGGCGTTCAAATTCATGAATATCAGCCCAGCATGATGCACGCCAAAGTGTTGCTAGTCGATCAGCAATGGCTCAGCGTCGGCAGTGCTAATCTCGATTCCCGGAGTCTCTTCCATAATGATGAACTGAATCTATCAATGCTCGACTCCGAATTGGCTAAGAATCTTGAAGATTTCTTTTACCATGCCTTTAATCAGAGTCAGCTCATTCAGTGGTCGGATTGGCAGTCTCGCCCAGTCCAGCAAAGACTTAGAGGGCAACTCAGCCTGATTTTTCAACGTCAGCTATAGCCCTAATAATCAGAAAAATTCCTGGATTTTTGATTTAGATCCCTGTGAATTTTGACACTATCCCAGCACAATGTAATATAGAGCCTGACTAACATAAATATGACTCATCGGTTGGCATCCAGGTATGGGTTCAGGGGTGAGTCTTTTAACAGCCAGTCACCGCGCAGGAGCGACTATGTTTCAGCGGGAGCAACTCACAGTTAGAAGCGAGTTGACGGTTCTTAATTATGTACAGGATTGGTTCAGTCAGTTTTGCGACGAGAAGGGGGTCACGTTACTTTGGCTCAAGCATCAGCTTTATCCGCTTAATCTGGCGCTGACCGAAGGCTTTACCAATGCGGTGCGTCATGCCCATCATGAGCTACCTAACGATACGCTGATTGATATTGATCTGGCACTTTGGGACGACCGGATTGAGATTCGCATTTGGGATCATGGTCAGCCGTTTGATCCAGATGCAATTGAAGAGCCAAAACCTGGAACTCTGAGATTGGGGGGGTATGGTTGGTTTTTGCTGCGCCGCTTAGCTGACCAAGTCTCGTATGAGCGATCGCGAGATGGTCGCAACTGTCTGTTGATTGTCAAGCAAGATTTGGTCATTAGCCGCTGCTAGGGCTTGTTAAAAAATAGCTTCATGGGGGTGCATTACGCTAACGCTAACAGCAACCCTACGACTGCCTCAAACCGAGAAATAGCTTCTTTACAGCCCCCTAGCCTACTTTGAAAGAAACCGTGAATACCAATTAGCTGCCGTTTATATTGACAGGCCAAGCTATAGACCGTTTTTAGACCATGTTTATCCATGCAGTAATCTTGCGTTCACTAGCGCAGTCGCCAGTCTTGCGTTCACTAGCGCAGTTGCCA
>CAZCXK010000047.1:10111-35949 GCA_964502605.1 uncultured bacterium | reverse complement strand
TAGCGCAGTTGCCAATCTTGCGTTCACTAGCGCAGTTGCCAGTCTTAGCGCAGTTGCCAGTCTTGCGCTCACTAGCGCAGTTGCCAATCTTGCGCTCACTAGCGCAGTTGCCAGTACTTACAGGCCGAGTAAGCCAACGTAACAACACCTGTTAAGATTGCAGATTCATTGACTTGAAACTTGGGATGATGCAGTGGGTAATTCGGTTGGTCTGGAGAGCCAACCCCCAGGCGAAACATCGTGCCAGGGGCATGTTCGAGATAGAGCGCAAAGTCTTCGGCCCCCAACGATGGCTCTTGAATGATTTGCAGGCGATCGCTTCCCCAAGCTTCTTCAGTAGCCGCTTCCGTGATTTGGGTTAGAAAGTGGTCATTAATGACAGATGGCACCCCCCGCCGATAGTTGATGTCATATTTAGCGCCATAGGGTTGGCAGACATTTGCCACGATTTGCTCAATCCAGTTGGGTAAGTTTTCTCGCGTTTCAGGATGGAGCGATCGCACCGTACCTGAGAGCTTAACGTGATCAGCAATTACATTAGGAGCGCGTCCTCCTTGGATTTGGCCAAACGTTAGCACTACAGGCCGCAATGGGTTTTGGGTGCGGCTAATTGCCTGCTGCAAGGTTGTGATGACTTGAGAGGCAATCCAAATCGCATCAATGGCTTCATGGGGTCGAGCCCCATGCCCCGACTCCCCGATGATGGTGACTTCAATATCATCGGCTGCCGCAGTTAACGCCCCATAGCGAATGCCGACTGACCCTCCCAAAATCGTCGGAAACGTATGGAGCCCCAAGATGGCACTGACCCCTTCCATGACCCCGTCTCGAATCATCCAGCTAGCGCCCTGTGCCGTTTCTTCGGCAGGCTGAAACAAAAAGCGTACCCGTCCTGGAATGGCGTCTCCGAGTTGCGCCAAAACCATTGCCGTTCCCAGACCCACAGTCGTATGCACATCGTGACCACACGCATGCATGATGCCGATTTGGCGCGAAGCAAACTCTAAGTCTGTCCGTTCTTGAATGGGCAGAGCATCCATATCTGCCCGAATCGCTAAAATACGCGGGTCATGGCTGTGGGGGGATAATTCACCCACAACTCCCGTTTTACCAACGAGTTCTTCGACCTGAAGGCCGCAGGATGAAAGCACGCCGGCCACATAGGCAGCAGTTTTATATTCTTGCCCACTCAACTCGGGGTGGCTATGGATATGACGACGAATCTCAATCAGACGGGGCGCAATCGTGTGTGCAATATCTTTAATCAGCGTCAGCATAAATTGTTTGATAACGATTAGGCAGCGTTTAGGAAGTCATAGCAGGCTCAGCAACAGTTCTAGAGCGTTTTCACCCACAGAACTCAGGGTCTGGATTCCATGTGATTGATTCGGAAGCCATGCGGAAAATTTGTTACGTGAGTTTATTGACTGCATCTAGGGAATCCTTTACCTCATGATAAGCAGATGTTAAAAGTCTTACCGCGAGTTTCATGGTTTACCGCATTGATTCGGATTTTAGTTGGGCGGATGGTTTCGGAGAACCCAATTGCTGCGGTTCGGTTGTGCCCACTGTTACCGTCAACGAGGGCAGGTATGCTGAATATATAGATGCTTGTTAATCTAGCTACACTCGTCAATCTAATTTTGTTGATTTGAAGGCTGCCCGGTATTTCCATGAGGTATTCCCATGAATAGTGTGTCGAATCAAACGCAAGACTTTTTCGGCAATTCGAGTAGCGGCAACGGTTTAGAAAG
The DNA here is from genome assembly GCA_964502605.1 of uncultured bacterium. Classification (GTDB taxonomy): domain Bacteria; phylum Cyanobacteriota; class Cyanobacteriia; order CAZCXK01; family CAZCXK01; genus CAZCXK01. The sequence goes on along the minus strand of CAZCXK010000047.1, from coordinate 34,195 downwards.
CTATATTAAGTCGCTGGGGCCTGAGGCGATCGCCCAATTGTCGCGACCTGAAGCCGATGTAGTAAAGCTGATGGAACGAAATATTCTAGGAGCTTTGGGGACGCTGCCCGGGCAGGCGTTTGATATCACCGTCAGCACTAGCCGCGAAAGTCTGGCGCAATTGTTAGCCTCTGCCATGATGCATGGATATTTCTTGCGTAATGCTCAGCAGCGCATGGCTCTGGAGCAGGCACTACCCAACGCATCTGTTGAGTCTGGCCTACCTCAGGATGGTGGTCATTAGGTGCTTCGTGTTCACATCAACTGACGTTCTGACGGCACTGAGCAACGTTAATATCTGATTTACTAGGTCAGTATAAGCTCCAGCGAACATGGTAAGGTTCATAGCAAGGAGTCGAATCGATGTCTAGAGTGCCGATGCCCAATGGCTTTGAGTTCATCAGTATCTACACAAACGCCTAAGATTATTGTTCTGGATGATGATCCAACTGGGTCGCAAACGGTGCATAGCTGCCTGTTGTTGACCCGTTGGGATCTTGAAACGTTACGGATGGGGTTGAGAGATGCCTCCCCCATCTTTTTCGTACTAACCAATACCAGAGCATTGCTGCCCCAAGCTGCTGATGCAGTCACCCGAGAAGTTTGCCAGACTCTGAAGCAGGCGATCGCCCTTGAACAGGTGGATGATTTCTTGGTGGTAAGCCGTTCTGACTCAACCTTGCGGGGGCATTATCCGATTGAAACAGATGCGATTGCTGAGGAGCTGGGCCCATTTGATGCCCATTTTCTGACGCCTGCTTTCTTTGAGGGAGGCCGTGTGACGCGCGATAGCGTTCATTATCTGCTTGTCAATGGTGTTGAAACCCCGGTGCATAAAACTGAATTTGCCCATGATTCGGTGTTTGGCTATCGTCACAGCTATTTGCCGGATTACGTGGCCGAAAAGACTCAGGGCAAAATTCTGGCGGCAGAGGTGGAGCGGTTTGTGCTGGCAGATATCCGAGCAGGAACCCTTGATCGGCTGCTGACACTGCATGATAATCGATGCGTTGCTGTCGATGCCGAAACTCAAGCGGATTTGGATCAGTTTGCCCGTGATGTGCTTGAGGCGGCGTCACATGGCAAGAAATTTTTGTTCCGCAGTGCGGCTAGCCTGCTGACAGCACTGGCAGCCTTACCACCGCAGCCCATTGCTGCCAACGATATGGCTCAATATACTCGCAATCACCAACCGGGTGCAGTCTTGGTGGGGTCGCATGTGCAGAAAACGACTCAGCAGATGGAGCGCCTGCTGTTGGAACCAGGAACCACAGGCATTGAGATTGATGTCAGCCAACTGCTGCACAATGCCCCAGCGCAGCGCGATCGCCTGCTGAGTCAAACGCTTGATTCCATTCATCGCATTTATAGCGAGGGCAAAACGCCAGTCATCTATACCAGTCGTGATGAGTTGAGCTTTCCTGATAGGCAGACGCGGTTACAGTTTGGGGCAGCAGTGTCTGAGCTGCTGATGGATGTGGTGCGCGGCCTGCCTGCCGAAATTGGTTTTTTAATTAGCAAAGGGGGCATTACCTCAAATGATGTTCTCAGTCAGGGGTTAGCGATCACCTTCGCCCGACTATTGGGGCAGATTTTGCCCGGTGTGTCGATTGTGCGAACGCCGTCTGATCATCCTCAGTTTCCTGATTTGCCAGTGGTGCTCTTTCCTGGCAACGTTGGCGACTGCAACAGTCTGGCGATCGCCTACCAGCGGCTGAGTCGCTGAGTTGATGCGGCTAGCATTATTACTAGTGGCGCGGCATAGCTAAAATGATGATATAGAGTTGTGACACCAAGCAGTGTAATGGGTAGAGGAAGACGAGATAAGGGTTTCTAAGCCAAAAGCAACGAACAAGGCTCGAAGCGATTAGTCGAAACGGTCAGGTTCTAGCAAAAAAGATCCTTCATGCTCAGATCATCCTGAAGTCTGATGAAGGAGAAGCAGCGCGATAACAAAGGACTGATGTCGAAATCGCTAACGCGTTGAACCTGCACGTCAGTGAATTGTCCGTTCTCTCTGAGCAATGTTTGAAACGGCGGATTCCGACGGTGGAGGGGCTTACGCAGGAGCTTGATGCTTGGTAGAAGGAGCGTCATGAAAGTGGAGCAACGGTGAATTGGTACTTCACGACTGAGGATGCGCAAATCAAGCCCAAGCACCTTTATCCTGTGTTTGAGGTCGATTGATGAACGGGCTACCTATTGCTTGCTGGCCCCTTGACCTTACAGATTGCGTTATGTGAGCCTTTACATTAGCTTGGTCTAAGCTGCCCAATCCTGAACGAAGGAATGGGCTATTTAATCGAGCTATTGAGATTACTCTCAATCAGCTCACGCAAAATTCCCATATTGAGAATTGCTGTCACCTGAAGTTTCATCGCAAACCTTCCGCAACGTGCTTAATCCGATCGCGTTTACAGGGGCTACAACTGCTGGTATTGATCAGGCATGAGGATCTTAGGGGCTGACGAAGCGGCACATCCAGCAGAATTTAGATGGCCTGCTGGTGCCAACCCGAGAAAGATTTGCAGACTGGGGCAGTTGGGCCGGAGAAGTAAGTCCAGTAGCGGGGCAGATGATCAACACCCTCAGCGTTGCCACTTATGAAACCAGGTTAGGGGAGGTATTGCGAACCTACGAAATTAAACAGTCAGGGGCCGGAGGATTTGGTGAAATTACGCTAATCGTTGATTCGTTTCGCAATAGACGAACGTTTATGATTCGAGTTGATTTTGCTTGATGCAGATGTAAAGAGAAGGATGGCAATACTCCTACATCTGCGGTCTGGGGGCGGTTTTGCAACCAGGCAAAGAACATTGCCGCCCCAGTCAAAATCAGTGCGGTGCCCACTATTAGCTGCAACATGATGCCATAGCGCATCGATTTTCTCCCTCACGCTAAATTAAAGTGCTCCATATGGACGTGAGTAACGGGCACCTCTAGATCAAACAGCGCTGCTTCTACTGCATCCATCATGATCGGAGCAGCGCAGATAAAGTACTGGCGGCTGCCGCGATGCAGCGGGATATAGCGTGCCAGCAGATCTTGATCGACATAGCCTGTGTCGCCTGTCCAGCCGTCATGGCCGTGACGCAACACATAGATGATGGTCAAATCCAGATTTGCCTTCATGCTTTCTAGTTCGTCTTGGTAGGTAATATCGGCCCAAGACGATGCGGCATAGATCAGCAAGAAAGGGCGGTCGTCTTGGCGTTCCATCGCCGTCAGCAGCATGCTATACATCGGAGTGATGCCCACCCCACCCGCAATCAGCACGAATCCGGCACTGTCCCAGTAGCGCTCGGGGGTGAAGACTCCGTAAGGCCCATCTAAGTAGGCTTTGGTGCCGGGTTTCACGTCTTTAATGCTGCGGGTAAAGTCTCCCAGAGCTTTGATGCCAAACTCAATCCGTTCGGGGCGATCGCCACTCGATGACATCGAGAACGGATGCTCCCGCATACTCAAGGGGCTAATGTTGAGCGTCAGCCAAGCAAACTGACCCGGCTGAAAGGTAAACCCGTCATGGCCTAAGGGGCGCAGAGCCAGAGTCCATACGTTGCCATGCTGGGGCTTTACCTCTTCAACAACATAGGGGCGTTTGGTCATGAGCCAGGGTTTCACGAGCCGCACATAGACAATCAGCCAAAGGGCGATCGCCATGAACCCCGACCAGAGAATAATTTGCCACATCTGCCCCAGGTAAAAGCCGACACCGATGCCGTGGCCAAACCCTAGCCCCACCGCCAGCACCGCCAGCACCGTATGCAGTGCTCGCCACGGTTCATAGGGGATTTTGAGCGGTCGCCGCCAGATCGTCGTCACCACCATCAGCAAAAAGGCCAAGATGCTGAAGACCGCCAACCGTGCCCGCCAAGGAGCCTGAGATAGATTTAACAGCTCCAGGGTTTCAGGGCGGGCGATAAACAATATGACCGGGTGCGCCACCACCAGGCCAAAGGCGACAATGGAGGTATAGCGGTGGAACTGCAGCAGAATGTCGATGCCATAGGACGCCTCAATGCGGTTGACTCGAGATGCCACTACAAACTGCAGCGCCATCATGGCTAGACCGATAAAGCCCAAGGCCACCGAAAACTCAGTCCAAAAGCCTCGTGGAGTGGGAGCCGGATGCAGCAATACCACGCCCAGCGGTAGCAATAGAATCACCAGGTAAGCGACAATCCATAGGGTCGCCAGAGCCATGGGGCTGTGCATTAATAACCGTCGCATGGGATGGCTCCAAAGGGGTGACTGGGCAGCTACTGCATGAAGATGGAGACGGTGGGAAAGGTGGAGAAATCCTCTGATTCAGCATTCCTTACGCTGACCATGCCTCTCGAAAATCAGCATACAGCGTCAAGCCGCCATCAATATAAAGGGTTTGTCCTGTAATATAGACCGCCTCATCCGAGACCAAAAACGCTACGGCGGCGGCCATTTCTTCAGAGGTGCCTGCTCGACCCATGGGAATGTGACGTTCGACCTCTTGCCGTTTCTCGTGGTCTTCAGTCCAGGCATCGTTGATGGGGGTAATGGTGGCTCCGGGGCCAATGGCGTTGACCCGAATGCCCTGGGCGGCATATTCCAAGGCTAGTGTCTTCGTCAGATTGCCCATGCCTCCTTTGCTCACTGAATAGCTGAGGTATTGAGGGCGAGGAATGATTTCGTGAACACTGGAGATATTGACAATGCTGCCAGGACGATGTTGAGCCAGCAGATATTTGATGGTTTCGCGGGCACAAAGATAAGCCCCCCGCAAATTCACGTTTACGACCCGATCAAAACTATCACTCGTGACCTCGTGGGACGGAGATTCAGTTTGGATGCCAGCATTGTTCACCAAAATATCAAGGCAACCCAACGTTTCAGTGACCGTTTGCACCATGGCGGTGACATCAGCTTCTTGGGAGACATCCCCTTGCACCAGCAGCGATCGCACCCCACACTTTTCCACATCGTCACAGGCTTTCTTCATGGCCTGATCTAATGTGTCCTGGGCCGATTCGGGGCTGCTGCGATAGTTGATCGCCACATTGCATCCTTCTTCAGCCAAGCGAATGGCGATCGCCTGACCAATGCCGGAGGAGGCTCCAGTCACAAGTGCTGTTTTACCCTGGAGTCCTTTCATGTCAATCTTTTTAGCTAAATTTCTTCAACGTTAATAACTCTTCACTATCATCAATTCTTCATTATTATCAATACTGACAGCAAGATTGGCAGAATCTTACCTCCGTAATCCTACCGAGACTGGGATTTTGACATATCTTCCCAGAGGATGACTTCAGAGAATTCTTAAAACCAAAATCCCCTTTGTTGACACGGTGCGATCGCCCGCATGATAGTGCCCTTATCCTCAGAGCGAGGACAGATTGAACAGCTGCACCCACCGAATAACAGCTCTATACCTCTGCCCTTCGCCCTCCGCCCTCCGCCCTCCGCCCATGAGGTCAGACTGCCGAATAGCGCGTTCAGAATATGCCTGTTGAATATGCCTGTTGAAAATGTGTCTCTTGAACTACCTCCGATTAAGTTTGACGACAGTAGGCTGGTAGCATTTCGATCAGGGGCGATCGCCTGCTGATGCTTTGGCAACGATGTGGCTCCTGATCGGGTAATCGTTCTAAGACTGGTGTGAGGTTTTCAATTCATGACTCCTGTAATGATGTCGCTGCTGAGCATGGTCACGCGGCGGTCGAGTGTGCAGTTTTTGCAAAAGACGAGTCGTCCCTCTGAGGTTCAAGCACGGGTTTTAATGGGGCTGTTGCGGACATATCAGGCCACTGAGTTGGGCATGCATCTGGAGCTGGCTGATATTCAAACCGTTGGCCAGTTTCGCGATCGCGTTCCAGTTCAACCCTATAGTTTTTATGAGCCGTATCTCGAACGCATCACCCAAGGCAAAGCCAATGTGATGACGCCTGATCCGGTGATTTATCTCAATCTGACGAGCGGTTCGACGGGCCAAAAAAAGCTGATTCCAGTCACTCAGCGATCGCGAAAAATTCGCAGCCATGCTAACCAAATCGGCATGGGGTTTGCCTTTGAAGCCATGCGGCAACGGCAGCGCTCTGTGGGGAAAATGCTCCTGACCAGCTCAACTCAGCTGTTGGGGCAAACCAGCGGCGGCATTCCGTATGGGCCAGTCAGTGTTGGCGATCTGCGTCTGGCTGGGGGGTTGCATCGTCAGGTCTTTGCTCATCCCTTTGAGGCGCTGCAGCCTGCTGATAGTCTGGCGCGCCACTATGTTTGCCTGCTATTTGCCTTGAGAAATCCCTACACTGGGGTGATTGGAGCCAATTTTCCAGTGCTCGGTCTGCGCCTGTGTGACTATCTCGAAACCTATGCCGAAGAGCTGATTGAAGACTTAGAGACCGGGGCGATCGCCCCCTGGCTCAAACTCGAACCCCACCTGCGTCATGCGCTCGAAAAACGATGGTCAGCGGCTCCTCGGCGTGCTGCTGATCTGAAAGCCATGCTCAACCAGGAAGGCCGCCTCACCCCGCATCTGGCCTGGCCCAACTTGGCCTTTATGGTCACAGCACGCGGCGGCACGTCCAACTTCTACTTTGAGCGCTTTCCGGGTTACTTTGGCGATACGCCCATCTTTGGAGGGCTTTATGCGTCTGCCGAAGCGGTATTTGGCATTTACCCCGATGTCAACACTGATGGCACGATTTTGGCGCTTGAGCATGGCTTTTATGAATTCATTCCTCAAGATCAGTGGGAGGCTCAACAGCCCAAGACGTTGCTGGCAGCGGAGGTCAAGGTCGGCGAATCCTATCGTATTCTTGTCACTAACCATAACGGATTCTATCGCTACGACATTGGCGATGTTGTCGAGGTCATCGGCTACCATCAGCAAACGCCGATCATCACGTTTCGCCATCGTCGGGGTGGGTTGCTCTCGTCCACTACTGAAAAAACCACAGAGTTTCATGTGGTTCAGGTGATGCAGCGGCTTCAACAGGAGTTTAAGGTGCTCTTAGAAAACTTTTGTGTGACTCTAGCGGGCGATCGCATTCCTCCTCACTACCTGGTCAATATCGAACTCACTCCTAATTCACATTTGCCCGATCCAGAGCAGTTCATTGTGCAGTTTGATCGATATCTCAAAGAGATTCACATCTCCTATGAGGTGAAACGACGCGACCAAGTGCCACCACCCCGCCTACGGATTCTGGCAGTCGGCAGCTTTGCGACAATTCGTCAGCGTCTTCTACAACAGGGCATCCCCGAATCTCACATTAAGTTTCCGCATATCAGCGAAGACCGCACCTTTTTGACAGGTTTAGCCGTTGACCGAGAGATCTCGATGCCAGACGCTAAAATTGAATCTGCCTGATAAGCCTCTTGGACAGATCACAAGAGCACAGAGGCTCTACAGACTATGATTTTCCTCAATCTAAACAGCCAACATCTAAAATTGTACGAGGAGTGAATGAAAGCCATAATTGACATCATCGTAAAGCGCCTAGAGAAGGCCGTTCCCTACATCGAGCGACTCGTTCCAAAATATTCGCTCGTTGGGGATTCGGTATTCTTCACGCCAGACCAATTTCCCTGGGTATATGACTTTGAAGCCAATTGGCAGACGATTCGCCAGGAACTCGACAGCATTCTGGACGATGTTGATGAACTGCCCAACTTTCAAGACATTTCCAAGCGGCAGTATAAAATTGCTAATGACAACCGCTGGAAAACTTATTTTTTTAAGGCGTATAGCTTTAAGGCTCAAAAAAATTGCGATCGCTGCCCCGAGACGGCCAAGCTGCTGGATATGGTTCCTGGTTTAAAGGTGGCTTTCTTTTCCATTTTGGCCCCCGGCAAGCACATTCCCCGCCATCGCGGTAAGCACAAAGGTCTCATTCGCTATCACCTGGCACTCAAAGTACCCGAACCTCGCCACCAATGTCGGATTCAGATTGATGATCAAATCGCCTACTGGGAAGAAGGCAAAAGCCTGATTTTTGACGATACCTACTACCACGAAGTCTGGAATGACACTGATGGGTATCGCGTGGTGCTCTTTCTCGATGTGCTGAGGCCGATGCGATTTCCCCTATCTCTCGTCAACTGGCTAGTCTCTTGGCTGATTGAAGCCTCTCCTATTATTCAAGATGCCAAGGCCAGTCACGACGAATGGGAACGCCAGTTTGAGTCGCGTCAGCTCAGCACGACCAAGCCTGAAGCTCCCAAAACTTCGATACTCTAATGGTGACGGCTATTCTGGCTGAAACCATACTAAGAAGCCCACTGCCATGGAGACTCCAGCGGCTGCAAAAAAGACTGATGATAGGCCAATGGTGTCCCAGATTGGGCCGAGCACAATCGGAGACAAAAACTGCCCCAGCGAGTTTGCCCCTGTGCCGATCGCCAACACGCTCGATCGCACCTCCGGTGGCGACAAGATAGCCAGCGCACTGTAGATGTTGGGCACCGCCACCCCAAATCCCATGCCAAACAAAACAGCTGTTGGCAAAATCCATGAAAGCTGTGTCAAAAACGGAATGGTTGCCAACATCAATGCCATCGTGACAAACCCTAATCCCACGGTTTGAGTCGTGCCAATCAGCTTGGCTAACCGACCAGCAAAAAATGCAGAGACCACTGCTGCCCCAATGGCTCGAATGCCTAAAACAAACCCGTTGAGTGCAGGGCCTGCGCCAATCACCGCATTGAGGTAGAGTGGCGTGTAAATCACTACCGCGTAGACGACTGCAGCGGCTAGCATGATCGTTGCATAGAGTTTTAAGGCGCTGGTTTGCCAAATCGTTTGAATCAATAGCTTGTTTTGCCCACTGGGCAGCAGGCTAGCATGAGTTCCCTCTCGTTCGTCCAGAATGAGGAGGGCTAGCACTGCGGTAGGCAAGCCTAAGGCATAGAGTAAAAACGCAAATCGCCAATTAAATGAGCCCACCCAACCGCCGACAATGGGAATGAGAATGCTAGCGGTTGTCATGGCGCTGGTTGCATAGCCGAGAATGCGCGTTCTATCGTCCCCTTCATACATGGTTCCCAGCAGGCCAATGCTTGCAGCGGCAATGCCCGCACTGGTAATCCCCAAAAGCACCCGCAGCACCAGCAACCATGACAGCGCCGGAACAAAGGCTGCTGCGGAGCCCACAATGGCGTATAAAACCAATGCTGGAATCAGGACTTTGAGCTTGCCAATGCGGTCGGCCAAGATGCCGAATAGGGGAGTGAAGAGGGCGATCGCCAAGGCATGAATGCTAACCAATGTGCCAGCCCACTGCCGATCAAAATCAAGCTGTTGCATCATCTCAGGCAAAACGGGCGACACCACACCCCCAGTCATCGTGGTTAAGCAGCCCGCTGCTACTAATACACAAAGCTTGTAAAACTGCCGATTGGGTCGAAAATTCCTCTTCCGGTTCCTAGTTTTCGTCTGTTTTTCAGGGGATGCATTCGAAGCAGGCAACATAGACAACATCAACAACAGTAACGATACCCTTGCCTTTCTGCGACTATAGCACTGTGGCAGGTGCAGGCCGAGCCCAGCCTGATCAGGGTGACAGTTTTTACATGGCGTCCGTATTTTTTCACACCTGACCGATAGTGCAAACCCCTAGTGAGTAGAGCATTGGGGTAATCTGGAGAAGATTAATACCGACGGGACAGCTTGATGTCGTCACCTCTGCTGGCGATTTGTTGCTGAGCGAGTGTTATGCGATGGAGCCAGCCATAATTCTGTGAATTCGATGTGAATTCGATACAATTGACAGAAACACGTTTGTTATCGAGAGTCTCATGATTCCAACTGTTATTGAACAATCGGGTCGCGGCGAACGCGCGTTTGACATTTACTCTCGACTCTTGCGGGAGCGAATTGTATTCCTGGGGCAACAGGTTGATTCTGACTTAGCGAATCTGATTGTGGCTCAAATGCTCTTTCTAGAAGCAGAAGATCCGGAGAAGGATATTTACCTCTACATCAATTCTCCGGGTGGCTCTGTGATGGCAGGGTTAGGCATCTTCGACACCATAAATCATATTCGTCCTGATGTGTCTACGATTTGCCTGGGATTGGCCGCTAGCATGGGCGCTTTCTTGCTGAGTGCAGGGACAAAAGGAAAACGTATGAGCCTGCCCCATTCGCGCATTATGATTCATCAGCCGTTAGGTGGGGCTCAAGGGCAAGCTGCTGATATTGAGATTCAAGCTAGAGAAATTTTGTACCACAAGCGGCGGCTCAATGAGTGGCTGTCTGAGCAAACGGGGCAACCGATTGAGCGCATTGAAGAAGATACCGAGCGAGACTTTTTTATGTCGCCGCATGAAGCCCTAGAGTATGGCTTGATCGATCAAGTCATCGACAAGAAGGCCGTTGGCAGTCGGCCTGACCCTGCTGCAGTCTGATATTCGCAAGAGGTTTCCCTGATTACTTTATTTAAGTTTTGCCCGGGCCTAGCTATGCCGCCTTGCTAAGGATCTGCAGTTTGAGCCGAGGCAAGATCTATTTTGATGAGTTAACTGGGGATTCTTGCTCTTCTAGAAATTGAAGAAAGTCGAGTAATTCCTCATCAGAGAGATGTTGGCGCGATCGCTTACCGTAGGCAGCTTGCAGGTGTTGACGCCCCTGAGCTTCTGTCCACTTTAGCCGTTTCAGTTCGACACTGGTCTTGGCGATCGCATCCGATAGATCCACTTTGAGATTTCCTTGGGGTGCAGCTAGGGATGTCGGTATCTTTGGGGCAGGCTCAGATGAGACCTTGGGCTTAGTTTTTTTGGGAGGCGTCTCCTCCGAAGTCGGCTGCTGCTGAGCCAGTGGCGCTGATGCTAGGTCTGCGTCATCGGGTGCTGGCTGATTGAGGGATGACATGTCTTGGGATGGTGATTCTGATCTGGAGGGGGGGGCGATCGCGACTACTAGAGCATCTGAATTTGCTGCTGCTGACGCATAGGGGTTGAAATCGTCTAATTCAGTTTCCAACTGGGTTGACGTTCGGCCAAAGTGATAGGACGAGTTGTCGCTAGGGGCAGTTGAGACTGTAGGTGATAGGTTTGTCGGTGGTAGCTCTGTTGATGGCAAAAAAGAAGCTTCAGTGTGATTGGGCTCAGTCTGAGCAACGCTTGGATGAGATGTCGGACTAGAAAATGAGGGGGTGGGTGAGGAGGTCGGACTCGATAGATGTGATGAGGCTGCTGATAGAGGTGCACCAAACGCCAAATTAGACCCGTGAGGCACAAATGGTGTCCCCTGCTCCAGCCCTAGTGCTTCTAGAGCCCGTGTTTTAGCTCGATCTTCTGCACTTTCAATGGTTAATGCACTGGCCATCCCAGTGGCGATCGTGGTGGTGCCCAGTTGCACGAGTGCCCGAACTACATAGCTATCGTGATGAATCGTTAGCAACTCAGAAATCAGACTCGCCGAAGGGTAGCGGACTTGAAGTTGAGTGATTAACGATCTAAGCATAATCAAAGACAGGTGTTTAAGATTCTTCAACGGCTGTAACAGCAACCACACTAAGGATAGGGCAAGATGCCCATGAGGCTGACTATAAGCAATCGGCAGGCTCGCTTAAGTTAATGCTTTTGATTAAGCCTAAGTGTGAGACCACCATCAAACTGCACTAATCTAGTATCCCATTCATCCGTAATGATTAAGAAGCGTTAAGCTAGACTCAGGAACTTAGCAATTAAATCGTTCATGTGTGGTGCAGTTTAGACCCTGTAAGCCTGGGTTGACATCTGCATAAATATACTAGTTCCACGCGAGAGTGCTTTAATTTTTATGATGTTCCGCTATTCTGAGGTTGCGCCCAGCAGCCTTTGATAAGGGTTGTGCTGTACTCTGAGCAGTATAGCTCTCAGGCCAACCGTCAATTAAAGATTGAAAGACCACTAGGCTTAGTTATTTTCAGGATTGAAATGTTAGATCAACTGTCAGAGTATTCATCCAATATTGGTGTCGATGCGCTACTGATTTTGATGGTGTTAGTGGCGCTTGAGGCGGTGCTCTCTGCCGATAATGCGATCGCCTTAGCTGCGATCGCCCAGGGGTTAGAACATGGAGAACAGCAGCGTCGGGCTCTCAATATTGGGTTGGTGGCAGCATTTGTGCTGCGCGTCGTGTTGATTCTGACAGCAACGTGGGTCATCCAGTTTTGGCAATTTGAACTTTTGGGTGGACTTTATCTGCTGTGGCTAGTTTTTCAGTATTTCAGCTCAGATGATAACGATGACGGGCAGCATCACCATCATGGGCCTCGGTTTTCATCGGTTTGGCAAGCAATCCCAATCATCGCTGTGACTGACCTGGCATTTTCACTCGATAGTGTCACCACGGCGATCGCCCTTTCAGATCAGATTTGGCTGGTGTTAATTGGCGGCATGATTGGCATTGTGACCCTGCGGTTTATGGCAGGTCTTTTTATCCGTTGGCTCGATGAATATGTTTATTTAGAAGATGCGGGATTTATCACTGTTGGGTTGGTTGGGTTAAGGCTGCTAATCCGAGTAATTAATGCAGACTACATTCCGCCAGAGTGGGTGATGGTTTCGCTGATTGCCGCAATCTTCGTCTGGGGGTTTTCGAAGCGGGTTGATGCTGAAACGAGTCAGCCTCAAGAATCAGCAGATGAACATACGCACCTCCCGCTATCGTCTCCCTCTATTGAGCCTAATGGATCTGTGGCAATACGAGACGCCCAAGACGCTCAGGAGATCCCAGCAGAAAACCTAACCAAAAAATAAAGGACATGAACTCGGTCATGTCCTCGGCCTTAAGCATTGTTCAATGCCTCTAAATGTTCAATGCCTCTAAATTGGCTCCGTCTATTCGTAGATCCAGGGTGTGATGGTAGGCTTCCAGTTAGCAAGTTCATCGTTGGAAAACCAGAGACTGATCTCATGCTGAGCAGTTTCAACCGCATCAGAGCCGTGAATTAGATTCCGACCGATGCTGACGCCGAAATCTCCGCGAATTGTTCCTGGCTCTGCACTCAGTGGATTAGTTGCCCCGATAATTTTACGGGCAGATGCAACGACACCGTCTCCTTCTAACACCAGTGCCACAATCGGGCCAGACGTAATAAAATCCACCAATCCAGCAAAGAAGGGCTTCTCTTTGTGAACCGCATAGTGTTTTTCGGCTAATTCCCGACTCACACTCATGAGCTTCATGCCCACCAGGGTAAACCCCTTTGTCTCAAATCGATGGATAATGTCGCCAACTAGACCTCGCTGGACACCGTCGGGTTTAATTGCGATGAATGTGCGTTCCAAGGGTTAACTCCTAGACTCTGCTCAACGTCCAGAATCCAGATTAACCTACGAATGCCACCCTCAACGAATTTCTTTAAGGTCACAGCCGATAGCGCTGTTCTAGCCAAATCCGCACCTCGGCTTCAGAGCTCAGGGTGACGCCATGGTCTCGTATGGGGTCATACACATGCCAGCACAGGTTGCCAGTCTGAGTGCGAGTTTGCCAGATTCGAGGGGCTGAGTCGTTGGTCAGAAAATGGGCGATCGCCCCAGCCATGCGCTTGAGATAGAAAACCCCAGCCGATACATAGCGGCGCTTAGATGATGCAGAGGATGAAATGAATCCATGATTACGAGTCAATGCTTTCATGAGCATCTCCTTTGCCAGAAGCAAATCCGTTTGCTCTAGTGTCGGCTGCTGAGATGGGTTTGATAAGGTACAGATTGACAGAGGCTGACTAGTACAGTTTGAGGCGTAAATGACTGTTATATTAGCTTTTTTAGAAAACTGTACTAGTTTTAACGGCAAGAGAATTGGCTATAATCTTGGATAATTTCTGACATCAAACTCGCTCTTTGCCCAGTCAACAGGTGAGGTTGTTTATGCTGATTGAGCCGGATCGTCAGGCCAACGCAGCTACTAATCAGATTATGTTGCAGGGGTATTATCCCGGTGCAATGGGTCAGATTATCCACCTCCACGGCACCTACTATGCTGAACACTGGGGGCTGGATCACTCGTTTGAGGCTCAAGTTGGTAAAGAACTCTCTGAATTTATGCTTAACTTTCAGCCCCAGCGTGACGGGTTGTGGATCGCTCAGCGACAAGGTCAATTCTTGGGATCAGTTGCGATTGACGGTCGCTCAGCTAGCGGTGAGGGGGCGCGATTACGGTGGTTTATTGTGGTTCCAGATTGGCAAGGAGTAGGGCTGGGTCGTTTACTCATGCAGTCGGCGCTACAATTCTGTCAAACTGAGGGATTTCAAGTGGTCTGCCTGTGGACATTTGCCGGATTAAAGGCTGCTCATCATTTATATCAGCAGTATGGGTTTCAGTTGGCTGAAGAGTATGCCGTGACGCAGTGGGGGCAGGTGCTGCAAGCCCAAAAATATGTGCTTACGTTCGGGCATCATTTGTCTAGCAGTACGACTAGATTGCTAGCTGATCGACAACATTAAATAATAGAGATAAATAACAGACATGTAGTAACAGACATGTAACAACAAGCCTGTAGATGGCAAACGATAGACGGCAAACGATAGCAAAATGAACTGTACTGATGTATTTTCTAGAAACTGTACTAGTTCAAGGTTGTCAAAATATTCTATAGTTCGCATAGCTTCCTCTGATGGGCTCCACGCTTAGGCAAGGTTCATACGGTAGAGTTTCCTGTGAAGATTCCTATCGATCGCCAGTCATCTGAGCCAATTTATCGACAGATCCGCGATCGCCTTAGCCAGCTCATTCGCTCTGGAACGTTGCAATCGGGTCAGCGCCTCCCGTCGATTCGGAATTTGGCAGAGAATACTCAAGTTAATAAGCTGACGGTGATTGAAGCCTATAGCTTGCTTGAAGCCGATGGGCTTATTCATGCGCGTCCGGGGGCTGGCTACTATGTCAACTCGGTGACACCCTCTGCGAGGGACAAGATCCGCCCAGTCTTCTCTCCAGCGCAGACGGTGATCATTCCCGAACGAGGTACGCTCTCGTTTTTCGATATTTACAGCAATTCTGTCCAGGCTCGCCAGTCTCAAGACATCATCGACTTTAGCTCAGGCTTTACCTTGCGATCAGATTTGGATGATTTGCAGCGGGTGGCACGACGGGCCATGCGTGATATCACCAAGAGCTTGTTTAACTATGATCATCCGGCAGGGCAAGACAACTTGCGCGACCAAATTGTGCAGCTCTTGATTCAGCAAGGGCTAGAGGTTTCGGCTCAGGATCTGATCATCACGAATGGTGCCATGCAGGGGCTCTCGATCGCCATGCATAGCTATGTGAAGCCTGGAGATTGGGTCATCGTTGAAAGCCCAACCTATCACGGGGCGATCGCCATTTTGCAAGAGGCTGGGGCGCGGGTAATTGGCATTCCCATGACGCGCGAGGGCATGAATCTTGAGCTGCTGGCACAATATCTTGACAGCCATCATCCCAAGCTGATTTATACCATTAGCACCTTGCATAGCCCCACTGGGATCACCACCCACCAAAGCCATCGCCAGCAAGTGCTAAGTCTGGCGGAGCGCTATAGCTGCCTGGTTTTAGAAGATAATGCCTATGAGGGGTTGAGCTTTGGCACAGTGCCACCGCCGATTAAAGCCTTTGATCGCGCTGATCTCGTCACTTATGTTGGCACCTTTTCCAAAACCATCATGCCGGGTCTGCGCGTCGGGTATCTGGTTGCGACTGGGCCTCACTACAAGCGCTTGCTTGAGCGTAAACTGCTCCAAGATTTGAGCGCATCGCGGGTGTCGCAGGCGATCGTCAGCGAATATCTGGCCTCAGGGCGCTATCGCCGCCACCTTAATCGCATTCGAGCTGACAATCTTCAAAGTCGAAATGTCATGCTGCGGGCGCTAGAAACATACTTCCCTCAGACGGCCTCATGGACTGAACCCGAAGGCGGCATCTTGCTCTGGGTGCAGTTGCCCGATTCTATTTCGGTGCAGGAGGTCTGTCAAAAGGCACTCTATCATAATGTGCTGGTCACCTGCGGGTCGTCTTTCTTTCCAGATCAGCAGGGCTATCCGTCGATGCGGCTCAGCTTTGCTCACCCCCCTGAACTGATTGAGAACGGGATTGCTATTTTGGGGGCATTGCTCAAAAAAGACTGACCCAATTACGTTAACTCCAAATTACAGAACATTGATTTACGTTGAGTTTTGATACTTGACGCGACTAAACTCTAGAGCCTTCAAAAATATCCGATAAGCTAAAAGAAAAGCCGACGGTTTTGAGGGATTATGTCTCAGACATCTCATACATTTTTCAGCCAGTCTAAATGGCAAACTGCTATTATTTTGACCCTTGCTTTATGGTTAGGTGGAAGTCTTTTATTAGACTTCATTATTATGCCTGGCATGTTTGCAGCAGGGATGATGTCTCAACCCGGTTTTGCGTCAGCAGGCTATTCAATTTTTGAAGTATTTAATCATGTTGAGTTGCTCTGTGCTGCTGTGGTCTTGACAGGAGCTCTTGCCTTGCAACTTGGGGGCGATCGCCCTGCTGTCATGCCGGGATGGGCGATCGCCTTATCCCTGATCTTGTTTGCAATTCCGATTATCTATACCTATAGCCTGACACCCGAAATGAGTGCGTTGGGGCTCAATCTCAACCAGTTTGACTCAAGTGCGACAGTGCCCTCTGAGATGGAGTTGCTTCACGGCAGCTATTGGGGGCTAGAACTCTGCAAGTTTGCTCTTGCAGCCAGTGTGCTAAAGCTATATCTCACTAGAGAGCGATCGCTCGTCTAAGGTCACAATTACATTCTGCGGTTAGGCGAAAGGGTGCTATTATGCACCCTTTTTCTTATCGAATTCTCATTTCTGATCCTCAGTAAATCCTAATAATTGCCTTAGCTTGCCATCATTTTTCGGCATCATCTCCCGCATACAGTTAGGTTGAGTCCATCAGTCTGAATTTCGGTCAGGTCAATCATGAGAACTCCCGCCTATTTGCCTTGGTTTGCAGTGCTTCCGGTTAAGAAAATGATCACCAGTTTAGGCTTTGCCTTGCTTGGTTTTTCTCTCATATCTGCTCCAGCCGTTGCCCAAACCGCAGCCGCCGAGAGTGGCTTTAGCTTCACCGAGTTTTTAGGGAATGCGTTGCAGTGGGTAAATGATCTAGGGCCAGCCGGGGCGATCGCCTTTATCGGCATTTATATTGCGGCTACAGTCGCATTCTTGCCCGGTTCGATCATTACGCTGGGAGGCGGGGCCCTATTTGGCGTCGTCTTGGGGTCGATTTATGTGTTTGTCGGAGCCACCGTGGGGGCGACCGCAGCCTTTTTGGTGGGTCGCTATCTGGCACGGGGGTGGGTGGCCCAAAAGATTTCAGGGAATACGAGCTTTCGCGCGATTGACCGCGCCGTGGGGCGAGAAGGATTCAAAATTGTGGCTCTGCTGCGGCTGTCGCCCGTGTTTCCGTTTAACCTGCTCAACTATGCTCTCGGCCTCACGGGTGTGTCGCTCAAAGATTATGTCTTAGCGTCAGTGGGCATGATTCCTGGCACCATTGCCTATGTCTATCTCGGCTCATTATTTGGTAATGTGGCCTCGTTAGTTGCAGGGGATGAGGCTGCCAGTTCGGGCAATATGGTCGTCACCTGGATCATTCGCATCATCGGGCTGATTGCCACCTTTGCTGTGGCGATTTATGTCGCTAAAGTTGCCCGCAAAGCCCTTGCAGAAGAAATCCCAGAGGATGAGCCTGACACCATGCCCGAACAAGAAGTCATGTAGCTGATCCGATCAGCTGATTCAGATCATTAATCGAGCGAGTGATCCCACAGCGCGAATGAATCGCCGTGCGTGCGATCGCCATTGATGCAATCACCGTTTGTGACCGTCATTTGAAGTGAGAAATATCTAATGACCCACGCCGAAAGAGTCGTTGTTCCCCCCATGGACGAATACAACCAGAAACTGGTGGCATACGTCCATCCTCCCGATTGGATTAATCCCAAACCCAAGGCGCTCTACGATTTAGTTGTCATTGGTGCCGGAACTGCCGGCCTCGTCACTGCCGCAGGCGCAGCCGGACTCGATTTAGGGCTCAATGTAGCATTGATTGAGCGCCACCTAATGGGAGGCGATTGCCTCAATGTGGGCTGTGTGCCATCTAAATGCATCATTCGCTCGTCGCGGGTTGTGGCCGATATGCGAGATGCCAAGCCGTTTGGCATTCAACCTCCCGCTCATATTGATATTGATTTTGCTGCCGTGATGGCGCGGATGCGGCGCTTACGCGCAGGTATTAGTCATGTCGATTCGGCGCAGCGCTTCCAGAAAATCGGGGTGGATGTGTTTCTGGGCAGCGGGCAGTTTATGGGTGAGAATGCGATCGCCATCAATGGCCAAACCCTGCGGTTTAAAAAGGCTGTGATCGCCACCGGAGCTAGAGCTGTGCGCCCACGCATTGAAGGCATCGAAGAGGTCGGCTACCTGACTAACGAAACCGTATTTAATCTGACGCAGCGCCCCGATCGCCTTGCGGTGATTGGCGGCGGCCCCATTGGCTGCGAGTTGGCTCAAGCCTTTAGTCGATTGGGCTGTGAGGTGACGATCTTTCATCGGGGCGATCATGTGCTCAACAAAGAAGACCCCGACGCAGCAGAGTTGGTGCAGCAGTCATTGATTCGGGAAGGTGTCCGGTTGGTGTTGGGGTGTGAGCCTCAGCGGGCAGAGAAAACTGCCGCTGGCAAGGTGCTCTACTTTATGCAAGACGGGCGAGAACAATCTGTTGTTGTAGACGAAATCTTGGCTGGAGCCGGACGTGCCCCCAATGTGGAAGGTCTCAATCTAGAGGCAGTCGGGGTAGACTACGACACGCGGCATGGGGTCATTGTCAATGATTATCTGCAAACGACGAACCCCAAAATCTATGCGGCTGGCGATATTTGTCTGCCGCAGAAGTTTACCCATATGGCTGATGCCGCAGCCCGCATCGTAATTAAGAACACGCTGTTTTCACCGTTTGGCTTAGGCCGGTCTAAATTCAGCGATCTGACTGTGCCCTGGGTGACGTTTACTGATCCTGAGATTGCCCATGTCGGGATGTATGAGCAAGACGCTCAGGCTAAAGGGTTAAACGTCAACACGATCAAAATTGCCTTCGAACATGTCGATCGGGCTGTGGCCGATGGCGAAGATGATGGGTTTATCAAAATCATGCATGAGAAAGGCACCGACAAGATTCTGGGGGCGACAATTGTGGCTCGTCATGCGGGAGACATGATTAGCGAAGTCACGACGGCGATCGTTAACGACATTGGCCTCAGCAAACTGTCGGGGGTGATTCATCCCTATCCGACCCAGGCCGAATGCATCAAGAAAGCCGCCGATGCTTATCGCCGCACCTTGCTGACCCCGCGCACAAAGACGCTGCTGGGCATCTTGACTAAGCTCTCATAGCGATCGCCCTTCTGATCGAGTGCTGCTTTGGTCGAGTGCGACGGGGCTTAGTGGCCTACATTCTAGGAGCGTGCCGGAGGTAGATTCCCACTGGCCTCATATTTTTTGGGGCTAATTTGGGTTGGTTTGACACTGATGCAGGTTTAGACAACAGCGTTCTTGCTTTTTGTTCGATCGATCTCACCTTAACCCGGATCATTCTCACATTTTGCTCGACTTATCTGGGTTGGAACAACATGGTTCTTGTTTTTTGCTCGACTTATCTGGGTTTAAACAACATGGTTCTTGCTTTTCTCTTGATTGATCTTGCTTTTTGTGAGAGTAGTCGAGGGTTAAACGACATTGAACATACGTTTCATCCCATTGGGCATTTCGTTTGGAGGGGGTTTGGGGAACACGCCCCTAAGCGGGGATGCAGAAACCCAGCCACCCGTGAGCGGCAGCGAATGCAGCACAGTCGAAGTTGTGAATCATCTCAGCGACAACTGCATTAATCAACTCCAAGACATGGATGATTCCCACACCCAAGCAGGCGATCGCCCCGTTGTGCTCGGTTGCCCGGTTGCCCGGTTGCGGTGCAGTCGTCAGATACCGGAACGTATCGGTTGATGCGTCGGGCTTGCCATCGACAAGACCACCTCAATGAAATTCAGTTTAATCGCCATGGCATAGTTCGGTAGCTACGTCTTGAATCTGGAGGTGCTGACATGGAATTTTGTCAATCAGCAATGAACTGGCCATCCCTGTCGAAAAAACCTCTAGCTTGGCTGTTGGTGTCGCTTCAAACATGAGCCGTTGCCCTGGAAAGACGACCCGCTCGAAGTAAAACTCGGGAATATTTGTGATTTTGGCAATTTGGATGCGTGAGGTTGTGTTGATGTAGTAACAGAGGATGGTGCTGTCAGGGTTAAGAGTGGCTGACTGGACAGAAGACGGTGCCACAAAAACGTGAGACATAGGAGATAAGTAAAACGCCAAACAATTTCAAGTGAAGCCAACCGCCAACGACGGTAACGGTATGACTCAATTTGCTTTAACCTTTTTAATACTATCTCAAAACCTTACTAGGCATTGATCCCCGTCTTCGTCTATCCCATGAGTGATGCGCGATGGGTCGCCAAGGCAATAGCAATGACGCGGATGCATGAAGAATCTTTACACCAGGCGAGTGAGGTTGACTCGATAGCGCCCTTTTTTGGTGATCATGACCTCGCCTACTTCCAGGCGACCTTTGCCCCGAATCGCTACCAAATCTCCGGCGTTAAGCTGATAGCTTGATTGAGTCATATCTTTCCAGTTAACACGCACATCGCCGCTAGAGATTAAATCTGCCATTTTGCTGCGCGACATGCCAAACCCTGCTGAGGCGATCGCATCCAGACGCAACGAGGCTTCCACCGTTGTGATTTCCTTCTTCTTGGGTGTTCTGACCTTTAGTTCGCTGGGGTCAATGCGGCGCGTCTTCACCGGCACCGATCGCACTTGAGTCAGGTTCATTTCTAAGAACTCGACCAGTTCGGGTACGACGATGGCCTGTGCGCCGCGCTCACCCAACACGATGATGTCGCCTACTTTTTCGCGCACGAGCCCTGTGCCCAATAGTGATCCTAAAAAGTCGCGGTGGGTCGCCGGATCAAACAAAAAATTTCCGGCAATGTCGAGCACCGCAATCTCAACTAATTCAAGAGAGAGGGGTAGTTCTGAGCGGGCGATCGCCACCCGCTGCCGTTCTGCCTGTGGATAGCCGCCCCATGCAAATAGCTGGACGTCGGTTAGTCTGCTAAACATCTGCTGGGCCGTCACCAGCTCGGGTGGCGACAGAAAATCGCTGCACACGACCTCCCAGGTTTTGAGGGCCTGTTCGGCATGATCAATCATGCGCACGGCGCTCTCTCGATTTTCAACCCCTTTGAGCAGATCTTCTCGTGGCAGCATAGATGGTTTTTAATGGTTTAATGGGCGATCCGGCTTACTTCCTAGAGTAGTATGCGAGGAGCCTATCGTCTTGAGGGGCGATCGCTGCAGACCTGCAATTGCTGATAATTCCTGGATGCGATCGCAAGGATAATGCCAGAGGCAGCGTGGAGAAATCATGAATCAGCAGCCCGATCGGCTCGATATCCTCATTGAGCAGGTTAGCCGCCTTTCTGAAGGGGGCCCTGAGAGCCGTCTGAATCTGCAACCACTGCACCGCTAAGATGCGTCAATACTGCACTGCCAAGGTGCGTCAATATAGTTTCCAAAAACCCAAATCCCCAGCATCTCAATTAAACTGATCCAGTGAATTTCACAGGAGCAATCTCAACGCTGGGGATCTAAATTATTAGACTGTTTGAGCCAGGTCGCCAACTAGTTGGGTGCAGACTTTGAAGCCTGAACAGGCATCGTTGCAACTTTCTTAGCTAAGCCTAGCTTTTCTAGCAGTTGAATCGTCCACCAGGTTGGGTCAACCTCCCACCAGCGCCATCCGGTCTGAGCAATGTGAGGAAACGTGTGGTGGTTATTGTGCCAGCCTTCGCCATAGGTCAATAGGGATACCCACCAGAGGTTGCGGGCGTTATCATCTGCTGCAAACGAGCGATAGCCCCATTTGTGCGTTGCCGAGTTGACAAACCAAGTCGAGTGCCACAGCAACACAGACCGCACAAAAATGCCGTAGATTACAAATGACCAGCCACCCCATATATAAAGTAAAATTGCTAGTGGCACTTGCAACAATAAGAAATTTCGATTAAGCCAGAGGTAAAACGGCTGGCGCATTAAGTCGGGAGAATATTTGCCGTAATGCTTTTGCTCAAAGGCTTCAGGCCGAGGGTAGAGAATCCAAAGAATATGGCTCCACCAGAATCCGCGTCGTGCTGAGTAGGGATCTTTATCTAAATGCTCGGTGTGAGCGTGGTGTTGCCGATGGCCACTGACCCAAAAAATAGGCCCGCCCTGAATGGCGAGCGCCCCGCAGGTGGCAATCAAATACTCTAGCCATTTGGGCACATGAAAGCTGCGGTGGCTTAGCATCCGGTGATAGCCTAGACAAATACCGATGCCGCCACAAAGCCAGTGAAACAATAGCGCTACGCCTAATGCAGACCAGGAGAAAAAGAAGGGAGCGACCAAAATCGCAATCCCATGAAACGTCCCGAAGAAGGCCACGCTAACCCAACTGAGTGGAGGCAGAGCCTTGCCTACTGTAGCCGTTGCAGCAGGAGATGAAGTCATATTAAATCCTTTTCAGCCTTTAGACTGTTACGATGAAGATGCAAGTCTCACTTGCACATGAATATGCTAGCAGCTTCATAAATGGAATGCAAGTGCTGCTTGCATACAATTTCGATCCTGGCGCTACTGCTGTCCATGCAATATGTCCACTCAATCAAACTTGACTCGTCAACGCCTGATTCAGGCTGCTCTAGAATTATTTATTTCTCAAGGAGTGAGTAATACTGCAACGCGTCAAATTGCCAATCTGGCCGATGTGAATGAAGTCACCCTTTTTCGCCATTTTGGGAATAAATATGGGCTGCTGTTGGCTGTGATTGAAGAGTCTAATGCGTTTACAAATCTAGGCGATGCGATCATTCAACGCCTGCAGCCGACTGACAGCATTCATGCCATGCTGCGGGAATATGCATCGGTTGCGTTAGAGCTGCTAGAGCAAATTCAAGAATTTGTGCAGTCGGTGATTGGGGAGGCTGATCAATATCCGGATGACAATCGACAGGCATTAGGACGGCGAGTAGCTGAGATGAATCATCGGGTGGCTCAATATCTCACGTCGGTGATTCGGCCTGATCATCTGAATCCTAGTTTACCGCCAGAGCAGATTGTGAGCCTACTTAATGCGCTTGTCGTTGGCTATGCTGTGATTAAATTTACCAGTGATACGCCCGATATGTGGGGCGATCGCGCCGAATTTCTCAACTATTTAGAGCAGTTATTTCTATATGGGGCGATCGCCCGACCCAATGGACTCTCACCCGATCGAACACCTGATCGAGTGGATGAATCAAGCCTGTCTGGATCGATTAGTGCGATCGCATCCGATGGTATAAGAGTCAGCCATCGCAGCATTGTAGATTTGCCCAACAGCATAGTGCATAGCATTTTGCAGCAAGCCCGAAAGCAAGGGAACCAAGATTATGCGCTGGCCTATGTGCTGTTTGGTGCGGGTTTAACTCCATCTGAAATAACAAATCTGCAAACGAATCATCAAATTAGTGATGCTAATCAACATATCTTGCAGGTGATGACCCGCAGCGGGATACGACAGGTGCCGGTGAATCAGTGGATTTTGGGCAAGCGCTATGGGTCATACACGAGCAACCCACTGACCAAATGGCTAAAAAGTCGCAAAGATAACACTACAGCGATGTTTATCAATAGTGATGGAACTGTGCTCACTCCTGGTCAGATTCAGCAGCACTGGTACCTGTGGACTGATGGATTGTTGACCCCCACAGGTGCATCTCCGGCGATCGCCCAAGCCCAACAAACCTGGTGCGTTGAGATGCTGATGCGGGGTATGAGCCTCGAAAACCTTAGCATTCTGACGAGCCTAGAACCTAATCAGCTGCAGCCCTACAGTCGCAGAGCCCGTGAAAAGGTGGCTCTGGAGGAAGCTACCTTGCTCGATCGGAAATCACGGAGTCATCCTCCCCAGCCGGAATGAATCTGATCGTTGAGCAATTG
>CAZCXK010000047.1:6745-10011 GCA_964502605.1 uncultured bacterium | reverse complement strand
GCCTCAAAATATTCGTTGAGCATGATCACCAGTTCTTCTGCTTCCATGCTTTCGGCAATAGTGGTGAAGCTGCGAATGTCAGAAAACAGAATCGAAACATCTTTGCGATCGCCCCCTAGCCGCACCTCCCCTGATTGCAGCAGTTGCTCTGCTACTTCCTGACTCATGTAGCGATACATCGTGCTCTTGAGCCGCTTTTCATCGCTGATGTCTTCCATCACCACTAGTGCACCATAGATGTGACTAGCATCTTCGACATCTGCAATTGAGTTGACTGAAAGATGAACGCTGTGCTGCTCTGATTTGCCCGAGAGTAGGGTGCGATCCGGATAATATTGCTCTCGATCTTTCTCATCGTTTGGGTGTAAGGCCCTGTGAACCCATGTGGCAAATTCAGCTTCCTGGATCTCGATCAGATCAGTCACAAGTTTGCCTTCAAGCGTATCGTCTTCGCTAAAGCCCAGAAGAGTTTTGGCACTTTTATTAACGGCAATAACCCGCCCATCGCGGTCAGTGGAAAAGACTGAGTTAGAGAGCGATCGCAAAATGTCGCGCTGCATCTGCTCTTGCTGCTTGACCTTGGCAAATAGCTTGGCATTCTGAAGGGCAACCCCTGCCTGAATGTTGAATGCCTTCATAAATTCTTGATCGTTGCGGTTAAAGCTGGCTTTCCAACAATCTGGAGCCTCGGGCCAATGCGTCGGGTTATAAGGTGGGTGATCCCCGTTACGCTTTTTATTAATGAGTTGGGTCACCCCAATCAGTTCGTTATCGGCATTAAATACCGGCATGCAGAGCATACTGCACGTTCGATATTTAGTCTTCTGATCGGTTTCTCGAGCCGTATCAGCATTAGGATGTTCATATAAGTCAAACGGAATGATGACCGGTTCTCCTGTGGTAGCAACATGACCAGCAAAGCCAGCCTTTTTGGGAATGCGAAGCTCCTGCAAGATGCCATTAATCGGAATTTTAGTCCACAGTTCGTTGTGCTCGTCATCCACCAGCCAAAGAGTACTGCGATCAGCCTGCATCAGCTCTTTGGCCTCGTCCATAACGCGCTTGAGCGTTTCTTCTAAATCGAGACTGCTCTGGCTCAGTGCCTTAGTGGCTTTCATCAATGCCGAGGCAGCTCGCTGCTGCTGTGTGGCTTTATAAAATGAGCGCGACGACTCTAAAATTAGACGAATAGACGGTGCAAATTCATCGAAAATGGCCTCGTCGTCATCGGTAAACCCGTCGAGATTGATTTTGTCGCAGAGGTCAGACTGTAGGTCATGATCTCGCTTTAATTTGTTGATCAGTTGTACTACCGCAACCAGATCGCCATTCACACTCTGCAACGGCAGTACAAGCATCGTGTACGTTCGATAGCCTGTTTCTTGATCGGTCTGCTTGGCAAACGCGGCCCGGGGATCATCGTAGCAATCAAATGGGATGTTGATTACCCGCTTAAACGTCGCTGCTTCTCCTGCGATCCCTTGTGTTGTTGGAAATCGCAGTTCTAGATTGTTGCCCTTTTCATCTTTGGCCACAATTGACCAAAGCTCGTTTTTGTCTTCGTCTAACAAATAAATAGTCGTGCGATCTGCGTTCAGCAGCTCTCCTGTTTTCAGTGTGATCGATCGCAGCATCTCATTGAGAATGGCGTCAAACCCCTGACTATCAAGAATCGAGTCCAGCATTGAGAGGGTCTGGTTGACGACCCTTAACTTTTGCTCAACATCGGTGACAACTTGCTTAAAGGTTTCTTTTTTGAGCGGGGCAAGAAATGACTCAAAGCTGCCTCGCGTTGCGGTCAAGGTGCCAGCTGCTGACTGTGAGAATTCTAAATGTTGATGTGGAGAGATTGTTTGATTGGATGGCGATCGGTTATCAGAATCTAGACTAGAATCAAATTCTTGTCTGGGCTCAGACGCCCTATCCACAGCCACTGAACTTACGTCTCCACCAGCGACATCAGATGAGTCGTTAGACACTACGACTTCAACAGATTGAACGTCGATAGACAAATACGGTTTCCGATTAGATTCGGACTGGGAAGAGGCTGACATAGGTCGCGCAGGATTACGATAAAGCGGAAGATTAGAACGGGCCTCTGAGCAGATCGCTAACCCCTTGAGACAAAACTCTATGGGCAAAGCTGGAATCTATCTAAACTTCGGTCTGAAATGGTGAACATCCGATACGTTCAGCAAATCCTGGTGGCGAATAACCTGGAGTCGGAACATTTGACCGAGCTCCGACGGTTAGCTATAGCATACCTAAATCCAGTTAACAATGGAGGTGCTTAGCTGCGCTAATCAAGATGACGACGTTTAAATTTATCTCTGATTTAACTCTTCTAGAATCTAGGCAAAATTATCGGGCTTGACAGCGAAGCTGGATACAGATGTGGCTCAATCTTGCGATATTTGCACGAGAAGGAATGGGTTGTATCTCTGAGGCGATCGCCCCGAAATAACCTGAGATACCCCGAGATACCCTGAATCATCCTAAAAACATCCTAAACAGAGAAAACTTTGACATATGCCCCCTTCTCAGGACATCTTCATATGTCTGTCAGCGCCAACTCAGAGTTAGAGGCCATCGTGATATCAGAAGCTATCAATTGGTTGGTTATCAAACCCAGGAGTTTGTCATCATGCGCTTAACATTTATCAGCTTGACTCTCGTTCTAACGGTGGCGATCGCGGCCTGTGGGGCAACCACATCCCCTTCGACTGATTTGTCTGAGCCCCCGATAGATGCGGCTCCAGCTAGCCCTCAGATCTCGACCTCGCCCACATCGGAGGCGTCTCCAGATGTGGCTTCAGCAGATGCTGAGGCATCTCCCTTCGCTGCCGCGCCTACCTTCGAGACGCTATCCACTGGCAGCTTTGTCTCTGGTGAGCATCCTACCCAAGGGACGGTTCGATTGATTAACGAGAACGGTCAGCATTATGTTGAATTGGCCGACAACTTTCAGACGAATCCTGGCCCCGACCTGTTTGTAATCCTGCATCGCTCTGACGACGTGATTGGGTCAACCGTGCCACCCGCCTACCCGATTCGAGAAGGAGACTATGTGACGATCGCTCCTCTACAGCAGGTCAGCGGCACCCAGCGATATGACCTACCTGCCTCTTTAAACGTAGACGACTATGCATCCGTCGCAATTTGGTGCCGTCAGTTTAATGCCATATTTGGCTCAGCATCACTTTAATGCCACTTAATGCCACGTTTGGCTCAGCATCACGCACTCGGTAAAAAAAACTCAGGCCCAG
>CAZCXK010000047.1:0-6645 GCA_964502605.1 uncultured bacterium | reverse complement strand
TTAATGCCACGTTTGGCTCAGCATCACGCACTCGGTAAAAAAAACTCAGGCCCAGAACCGACTAAGCATTGCAAGACCCAGATCGATCCTGCCGCCGATCTCGCGATCTGCCCTATTCATGAGGCTATGTAAACTCTGGTCTATTCGACTGTAAACCTCCACAACCCAGAATCCACCAGTATTCTTCCTCTACAAGTGACGTTCCATCTGCTCCAAAAGTAACAAAACTTATACTCCTTCTCAGGTATGTCAGGCTTTCCCCTATGATGACGAAGGAAACATACTGTTAGGGTAATGACACACTTTTTAATAAATCGGTGTGGCAGACCCAAAACGTTTTAATCTAAAAACTAAGCTAGTCGGTGTCAGAAATTCGCCCTGGTGAATCTGATGTCGTAGCTTCGTCCCGCGATGCCTAAGGAATTGAAGTATAGACATCATTTTGTATGAAGATTCGCTAGCTGGTATCGTTCTGAGCAAACTTTTTTGCAAACAACGTTTGAAGGGAGCTTTTGAAATCCAATGAGTGTTAAGGCAAGTGGTGGAAGCTCTGTTGCGCGTCCGCAGCTGTACCAAACTCTACCTATTTCGACCATCTCTCAAGCTGAGCAGCAGGACCGCTTCTTAGGACGCGGCGAATTGAGTGAGCTTTCTAGCTATTTCAGCTCTGGCTTGAAACGTTTGGAAATTTCGACAACGTTAACTCAAAACTCTGAGTTAATCGTCTCTCGGGCTGCTAATCGCATTTTTGTCGGTGGTTCGCCTCTGGCATACCTGGAAAAGTCAGAGCCCGCAGAAAGGGTAATGACGGTTGCAGGGACTCAGCTTGATATGCAAGAGTCGATGAAGCTAGGGACTGCGACCTATGTAGAAAGTCGAGGTGGTTTTCTAGAAGGGTTGCGATCGCTTTTTAGCGCATCATCTAGTGGTCCAGTGCCAGCAGGCTTTAGGCCGATTAATGTGGCTCGATATGGCCCAAGCAACATGCAAAAGTCGTTAAGAGACTTAAGCTGGTTCTTGCGGTATCTAACATATGCCATTGTGGGCGGAGATCCCAATATAATCTCTGTCAACGTTCGTGGATTGCGTGAAATCATCGAAAATGCCTGCTCTGGTGAAGCAACCATCGTGGCTCTTCAGGAAATGAGGCAAGCCGCGTTGAGCTATTTCCGCCAAGATACTGAAGCCGCCGATATCGTCGGTCAATATTTTGACGTCCTGATCACCGAGTTTAGATCACCCGCGCCATCTGACAAACTCCGTCAGCGTCCTTCCCCTGACTTGCAAGGGTTGCAGTTACCGCAGATTTATTTCAACGCGGCAGAGCGTCGGCCTAAGTATGCAATGAAGCCCGGTTTATCTGCGCTCGAAAAAAATGAAGTGGTCAAGGCTACGTATCGCCAAATCTTTGAGCGAGACATCACCCGTGCCTATTCCCTGTCTATTTCTTACCTGGAGTCGCAGGTTAAGAATGGTGACATCTCCATGAAAGAATTTGTGCGACGATTGGCGAAGTCGCCTCTCTATCGCAAGAATTTCTATGAACCTTATATCAACAGTCGAGCCCTTGAGTTAGCCTTCCGACATGTCCTAGGTCGGGGGCCAAGCAGTCGTGAAGAAGTGCAAACCTACTTCTCTATAGTTTCAAAGGGCGGATTGTCGGCACTCGTTGATGCTCTAGTCGATTCACAAGAATACGCCGACTACTTTGGCGAAGAAACCGTTCCATATCTGCGTGGGTTAGGGCAAGAAGCTCAAGAATGCCGCAACTGGGGGCCGCAGCAAGACCTGTTTAACTACAGCGCTCCGTTCCGCAAGGTGCCTCAGTTTATTACGACATTTGCTGCTTATAATCAGCCTTTGCCCGATCAGCATCCTTACGGATCTGGTAATGATCCACTGGAAATTCAGTTTGGAGCTATCTTTTCAAAAGAAACCCAGGGTCCTAGTTCTAGCCCGGCTCCGTTTGGTAAAGATACTCGCCGGATCTTGATTAATCGTGGTGCTGGAATTAATAATCAGCTCAGCAATCCAGGGGCTCGCGGGCTTGCCCCCGGCAGTTTGGGTCCTAAGGTGTTCAAGCTGGATCAACTACCCGGCTCAGCTCGAGGCAGCAACGGACGTGCAAGCACACCTGTCAGCATCAAGTTTTCTGAAAGCTCGACGCAGGCACTGATCCGTGCGACCTATTTGCAGGTCTTTGGCCGCGATGTCTACGATGGACAACGCCAAAAGGTTGCTGAAATCAAGCTAGAAAATGGCGACATTACTGTGCGGGAGTTCGTCCGTCAGCTGGCCAAGTCTGATGTGTTCCGTAAGATGTACTGGACGTCGCTTTACGTCATGAAAGCTGTTGAATACATTCATCGTCGTCTTTTGGGTCGTCCGACCTATGGGCGTCAAGAAACAAACAAGTATTTCGACATCTGTGCCAAGAAAGGCTTTTATGCGTTGGTTGACGCCATCATCGATAGTCCAGAATATAGCGAGGCATTCGGTGAAGATACTGTCCCCTATGAGCGCTATCTCACTCCATCTGGGGTAGCAATGCGATCGCTGCGAGTCGGGTCTATCGGTGATACGGCATCTAAAGTAGTTAAAGAGGAAACACCCCGCTTTATTGAATTAGGACAGGTGCAAAGCACTCGCAGTACACCCGACATTCGGTTCCGGATTAACCAGGGTGTCAGCAAGCAGCGTGAGCAGACTAAAGTCTTTAAACTCACGACAACCACTGACAAAGTTGCCCTAAAAACGGTCATTCAATCTGCCTATCGTCAAATCTTTGAGCGTGATCTCGATCCGTATGTGATTCGGAATGAGTTTACGGGGTTGGAGAGTCGTTTGGGCAATGGTGAGATCAACGTTAAGGAATTCATTGAAGGGTTAGGGGTTTCGGGGCTTTATATCAAAGAGTTCTACACTGCGTATCCCAATACGAAAGTGATTGAGCTGGGGTTGAAGCATTTTCTCGGACGTGCTCCTCGTGATCAGGCCGAAATTCGCATGTATAATCAGCTCCTAGCTCGCGAAGGAATTCGCAGCTTTGTCGGGGCTCTAGTGAATGGCATGGAATATTCTCAAGTATTTGGTGAGGATACAGTGCCTTACCGCCGTTTCCCCACCTTGCCCGCCGCTAATTTCCCCAACACCGAGAGGTTATACAATCAGCTGACCAAGCAGAACAAAGAGATTGTTGTTCCCAGCTTCGAACCCGTTCGTTCTCGGCTGTAAGCTGCCTTAGGGCTTATGTAGTTGCAGGGTAACCCCCTGAATCACTTAATAGCTTAATAACGCTTCTGGTAACTCCCAAGTATCAAACTGTATCGGGCAGATGTCCATATACTGGAGTGGGCATCTGTTCTGGCCTGATTTTTCTGAGAATTCAGGTCATTTGTTAATGAATGTTTACGTTTTTGTTCTGTTGTGATATTTCTACTCCGACTGTCATCGCTCTGAGTGGATGCTTTCCTTAGCCTGATGTAAGGTTCCCTGACCTGGTTTAATTCGATATGAGTTTAATCAAGTGGAGTCACAATGTCATGGATATGAGGAGTTCTGTTACAAAATATTGCAGGCAGACTAAGAATGTGAACTGAATGCCGCAGAATATTTGCGGAAGGTAGTCAAAACTTAAACACCTGCGTATTTCTGGCTACGCTTACATGTGGCAAGAGTATTCGCGGTAAAGTGTGAAGATGCCTGATTTAACCAGTGGCTCAATAGCAGATTCTTAGTGGTTTGTGTTCTGGGCGCGATCGCTCCTCTGAGCGAATTTAAACATATCTGGTTACATTATTCTTTTGGAGGAATCCATCAATGAGTATTGTCACGAAGTCAATCGTGAATGCGGATGCCGAGGCTCGTTATCTTAGCCCTGGCGAACTTGATCGAATCAAGTCTTTTGTTGGGTCTGGTGAGCGTCGCCTGCGGATTGCTCAAGTGCTCACCGAATCTCGTGAGCGCATTGTCAAGCAAGCAGGTGATCAGCTATTCCAGAAGCGGCCTGATGTGGTTTCCCCCGGTGGAAATGCCTATGGCGAGGAAATGACCGCAACCTGCTTGCGTGATTTAGATTATTATCTCCGCCTCATCACCTATGGAATTGTTTCAGGTGATGTTACGCCCATTGAAGAGATTGGCATTGTGGGTGTCCGCGAGATGTACAGATCCTTGGGAACTCCTATTGAAGCAGTTTCACAAGGTATTGCTGAAATGAAAGGTGCAGCAACTGCTCTGATGTCAGCAGATGATGCATCTGAAGCCGGTTCCTACTTTGACTATGTCATCGGTGCAATGCAGTAATCCGATTCGTCGGAATCGCTACGAGCGCTCTAGTTCGTCATGTTGGATAGGACAACTGTCTAGATTATTGAGGAAACGAGATCATGCAAGACGCAATTACAGCAGTCATTAATTCTTCTGACGTTCAAGGTAAGTACCTTGACGGTGCAGCTCTAGAAAAGCTCAAAAGCTATTTTCAGAGCGGTGAGCTTCGGGTTCGGGCTGCAACTACAATCAGTGCTAACGCAGCAGCAATCGTGAAGGAAGCAGTTGCTAAGTCTCTGCTTTATTCAGATATCACTCGTCCCGGCGGCAACATGTATACCACTCGTCGTTATGCAGCTTGCATCCGCGACTTGGATTACTACTTGCGCTATGCCACCTATGCCATGTTGGCAGGTGATCCATCCATTCTGGATGAGCGTGTGCTTAATGGCTTGAAAGAGACATATAACTCCTTGGGTGTGCCTGTTGGTGCGACTGTTCAAGCGATTCAAGCCATGAAAGAGGTCACTGCTAGCCTAGTTGGTGCTGATGCTGGTAAGGAAATGGGTGTCTACTTCGACTACATTTGTTCAGGGTTAAGCTAGATTCTGTCTGGTTTCAATGATGAGGTCTGAATGTTGGGTTTAAGTTGTAGATTCTGGTCTGATATGCGACTCAAAGCCACAGACTTCTAACCTCTGTCGGGTCTGGGAAGTCGAGAGTGAGTGTTAGGTTGTCAACGGCGGATTTTGTAATTTAGTTGTGACTATCTAAGATTGATTCTTGACTCCCAGTTCTCGAGTCATTAAATCGATGACTTATCATCAACTGATTTAAAGCAGCTGTTTTGAAGCAGTAAGCGTATTTAAGCTTCAGATTCTAAATGCACAATTTTTACTAGCGCGATTGGGAGAGATGAACCTATGCGGATGTTTAAAGTAACTGCCTGTGTTCCTAGTCAAACTCGAATTCGAACTCAGCGAGAGCTACAGAACACCTATTTTACAAAGCTAGTTCCTTATGAAAATTGGTTTCGGGAGCAGCAGCGCATCATGAAAATGGGCGGCAAGATTGTGAAAGTTGAGTTGGCGACTGGTAGACCCGGAACGAATACAGGGCTTTTATAGAGCCTTAGATCCATATTTTTTCAGTGTTGAGTTTGTAGAGTGGTTTAGAGGGGGCAGTGGCTCCCTTTTTTATTGTTGATTAAGGAAGGCTTTAGTCTGCACAGATCACAAGCAGACCTGCATATATCGTGGAGTTGAGATTGCGTTTTGGGCTGATCAGGGTTTCCCCTCTCAATGCCCATAGTGACTTGCTAAAATCAAGTTCGAAGGATGTTGTATTTGAGGCGATCGCGTGACAGCTAAGACGACAAAGCCTGATTGGTTGAGAGTCAAAGCTCCCCAATGGGAGCGAGTCGGGAGTGTCAAGGAAATTCTGCGCGATCTAGAACTCAATACAGTTTGTGAAGAAGCATCGTGCCCTAATATCGGCGAATGTTTTAGCAACGGTACTGCCACTTTTTTAATTATGGGGCCCGCCTGCACCCGCGCCTGCCCCTATTGCGATATTGATTTTGAAAAAAAGCCTAAACTCCTTGACCCTTCTGAGCCAGAGCGTCTGGCAGAGGCAGTCCGCCGGATGCATCTGAAGCATGTGGTAGTGACATCTGTAAACAGAGATGATGTGTCTGATGGAGGCGCGTCTCAGTTTGTTAGATGCATTGAGGCGATTCGCGATCGCTCTCCTGAAACCACGATTGAAGTGCTCATTCCTGATCTGTGCGGCAACTGGGATGCGCTGGCAACTATTCTCAATGCCCGACCTGAGGTCTTAAATCACAATACTGAAACAATTCCGCGCCTTTATCGGCGTGTGCGGCCTCAAGGAGACTATGCTCGTACCCTCGAATTGCTGCATCGCTGCCATGAGTTAACGCCTCAGGTTTACACCAAGTCAGGCATTATGGTCGGTCTCGGCGAAACGGACGACGAAGTGCGGCAGGTCATGCAAGAGTTGCGATCGGTCGAGTGTGACATCTTGACGATTGGTCAGTATTTGCAGCCCAGCCAAAAGCATCTAGACGTGCAGGTATTTGTGACGCCTGAGCAATTTGCTGCCTGGCAAGATTTTGGTGAGTCGATTGGTTTTTTGCAGGTTGTCTCATCGCCGCTGACTCGCAGTTCCTATCATGCAGAGCAGGTACAAGACTTAATACAGCGATATCCTCGTTAGGGATTGATCTGAAATCCACTTTGATTGCCCTAAAATTAGTCTCCATGATTCCCGATTACTATTGGGGGCACGGAGATGGCTGGTCATGGCTGAAAAATCGGAGATTTGACCACTGTTCATGCTTCCTTTACAAAACTC
>CAZCXK010000046.1:0-38789 GCA_964502605.1 uncultured bacterium | reverse complement strand
GTACTCTATACCTAATACAGGTGTGGCATTATACCTCTGCAGTCTCCGTTCATTCTCGTCTGATGTCTAATCCCAATCCTCAAACTTGCCCGGTGTGTGGCGTCAAAATTATTGCAATGATTGGTGGCGATCGCGTCTTATTCTCTGCTGGGCCGCCTGGAACTCGCGCCATCCTGTGGGCCCGGGTCTGCAAATATGCCAAAAAACCAGGATGCATCAACACTGACCCCGCATCGATTGGGCAAGTTAACCCCACAGACTACTACCAGTAGACTATCAGCCACACCCCATACGACGCGGAAGCACAATTGAGTGCAGTTTACAACAGCATGTGGTAGCTACATGCACCAACGGCAGAAGGCGATCGCGTCATAATGAAGTATGCAAGACCTGATTTCTAACCAAAAAACCTCGATTTCCCAATCAACCATTACGGGGCGAGCGCTGTTTGTCGGTGAGCAGCTTAACCTCCGGTCTCTTGAGCAAGCGACCTATCTAGCGACAATGCCTTTAGTCGTGAGTGCAGGGCAAAGCGGGTATGCAGTGCTGTTTCCATATGGAGTTGCGGTGCTGTTTGGCCTAGAACCAGTTGAAGAAGCATCGTTTCTGAACCAGCTGAAATCGCTAATTACAGACGCATTTTCTGTGCCCGAATCTGAAGAGGTCACGCTCCAACTTGATCGCACCGCAGCAGGCCGGGTTGAGAATGGCATGATTTGGCTCAGTGAGTTAGGCATCGAACAGCTGCAAATCGTGGCTGATGTGCTAGCGAAAAGTGTCGTGCTGGCTCAATATGAAGCGGGTACAGCCAGGATCTTTGAACAAATTGAACCGTTTGCAGAAGGGCTGCAGCGGAGCACCAAAAATGAGCGCTGGGGAAAAGAACTGCTTAGACAGCTCGGGCGGACGCTCTCCATTCAGCATAAAATTGTGGGTCGTGTCGAAATTGTTGATAAGCCCGAACTACTGTGGGATGCTCCTGAGCTAGAACGACTTTACCTGCGTCTGGAAGATGATTACGAAATTCGAGAACGACACCTGGCACTGGAGCGTAAACTTGATTTGATTTCTCGCACTGCTGAGACCGTGTTGGATTTACTGCAGCACAATAGCAGCCTGCGTGTAGAGTGGTATGTGGTCGTGCTAATCGTAGTCGAAATTCTGCTATCACTTTATGATCTATTCTTGCGATTGCGGTGAAGTGAGACGACCATAAAAAATTGCAGCTAGCTAGCAACCATACTCAAGCAACTCGCCATCTATCCTCAGTTCTCGCCATCTATCCTCAGTTAGTGTTTATCCGAGAGCATCACCTGATCCAGATGCCTCACGGCTCCTTTGCCTGCTTCGGAGCTTAAGGAAGCTATCGCAAAGCAAAGTGTGCCCTCTAAGCCAGGGGAAACCCAATGTAGAATTGAACCCAGGCACAGCAGGCTAAAGGGTTCAGGATATCTAAAAAGCGATCTAGAAAAACACTAAGACAGGGGCGAAACTGCCGCCGGACGATAATCGGATGGCTTGATTTGGTATTTTACGAGAGTCGCCAGTTCTTGAAGCTGGCTGATGGCTTCAGCGCCTTCAAGCTTCATTAGCTCACGATCGTCTCGCATTTCTGTCCAGGTGATGCCGTAATCAGACACCAGAAAGCGAATCAGGTGATTTTCACCCAAACTCACCATGAACGATGCACTATTCATCTGTCCGCCGCAGGTATAGCACGACGCAAGATATCCGCGCCGTTCCAATACGATTGCCAGCGCCTGAAGGTTCATCACAAGATCTTGGACAAACTGACTATGTTGCTCTGCAAGTCTAAGAAACATGCCTGGCCTCCTATCACCACACTTAATTCTAGACGTTTTTAAAGATTCCTTAACGATTTCTTTTCGGGATGCTGACGACAGCTGACTCAAAAGGAGTTATCTGCATCACAGGTTTGGCTTGAGATCTGGAGGTTTCTCGTGTACAGGATTCCAAATATGGAATTAGGTGGACTCTAGATGCACTGTTGCTAAAAACATACCTGCGACTAGTAATTCCGGATGCACAGTTGAATAGTCTTAATCAGGGTAGCGAACGCAATATTTCAATAAGGTATTGTTTGTGGCAGTCTGCAGCCGCTAGTTTCTCAAGGAATCAACTTTATAAAAGCTACCTGTCCTAGACTAACCTTTTGTTTGTCTGGTTGACTACTAACGTCGTTTTTAGTACTAGAGCCTTTAAGTTCTGATGAAGATTGACTTTGGAGGCTACAGTGAATGGAACATCAGATAAGTTAATAGGCTCGATCAGCTATTTGAATGGACAATTCATCTCAAAACTGGTGACACGCCCCTAACTTCAGGCATGACATTTTCTCATGCATCAGGCGGTAAAACGTCACATCTGCTGCTAGCTATGCTGTGAGAGGCTGATATCACGCTAGTCAACCCGGAGAACCCTGATATGGAAATCTCCAGAGTGGCGATCGCCCTTTAAGGCTCAAAGACGGACGTAGGCTTGACGATCGAGATTGATGTACAACTAAACCCTAGCATTTACAGGAGATGCCGGATTTGAGCCTGTTTTTGAGCCGAATGCTGAGGCTATTGTTGAACTTGCCACCAGCCCAGTGCCGGGCCTAAAAAGCGGACGGTAACCCAACAGAGAATTAAAAGCCCAATCCCAAACCAGGCTCCGCGAGTGCTGAGCTGCACAAACTGCTGAGCCTGACTCTTTTTAATGGGTAGCCAGGGAAAGATGGTTGCTTCCTGACCGTATTGGTCGCCGAGATTTTCTTTGCGTCGTTTTGCGTCACCCATATTCTTTGTCCTCTGCTGATATCGTCAGTCAGGCATTTCGTCAGTCGTTATGCTTTCTATTCTCTAATGGACGGAGTCGTTTTGTCTTCATGTCTTGTCTTCATGTCTTGTCTTCATGTCTTGTCTTCATTCTGCATATGAATCACAGGTCTGATCTTGGATTCTGATTTTGAATCATACGGGGGTGATGCGTGGCGGCTCAGTCAAAAACTGAATACCCATGTTGGCTAAGGAGTTCAGAGTCGAGGTAGTTGACGCGGGCCAAGGGGCTGAGTGCCGTCAGCACTTGGTGCCCATAGCTGCGGTGATTGACTCGGTTATCGAGCAAGGCCACTACGCCTTGAGATTCACGCATAGGGGCGATCGCCCGTTGTAGCTCGCTTAGGGCTTCGGGTAGCAGATAGAGCCGAAACCAATCTTGCCGCTGTTGTTTATAGTGCCTGACACGTCCAGCGACGCGCGGATCTTCTAGAGACGGGATTGGCAACGTGGCAATGGCGAGCAGTTTGGGGGTTGGCAAGACCGATTGGTGCTGCCGCCAAAACGTCCAACCCGTGACCAAAATGCCATCTTCATCCAGGCAGGTTTTCTCAACCTGCACACGTGAGCCAAATTCAGATGCCATCACCGCCCCTACTTGAGCCTTCAGCGGGACATCGCCCACCACTAACACAGAGAGCCCCGGACGATTGGCAAACGAGGCTAACATCTGCCGCATCTCTTGCAGCAATGACGATTGAAACTGAGGCGTGTTCGGCATGGGGAGCCGTTCAGGTAAATATAGCTGAATCAGTTCAGCTTGACGATCAAGCGAAAATTTGAGACAGGTGAGATTTCCTAACCCGACTTGCTGTCGAAAAATAGAGGCATCTGCGTCCAAATCGACTGCGCCCCCCACTAGTACAAACGGCTGTTGATCCCAGATTGATGCTAGGGTTGGAGCTACATCAACTGGGCCACAGTGTAACGAAAATTGCCCCTGCTGCCGATTCACTGCCGCCCATAGCAGCTGATCTGCTGCTTTGAGATTGAGGCAAAATGCCTGCCAGGGGTCGGGCAAATAACGGTGACTGGGTATATTTGGAGAGTCTGCTGTTTCATAGCTGACTGGGTCGGCATCCAATGTTGTGTGTAGCTCTAAACTGAGCCGATGCAAGTTTTCTTGGTCTTCGGCCTCCAGCAGATAACATTCATAGGGGTTTGCCGAACGCCGAAAGATCTCACGCGTCAGCTGTACGCGTACATCTCGAATAAAACTGACCTGATCAGGACAGGCTTGCATGAGATCGTCCCAATCAGATGGCTGAATAACTGCTGTGAGTTGTTCACGAGCCCACATGGTGAGATCATCAATGCCGTCAATAATTGTGGGGATTGCCTCTGGAAAGTGCTGCCGATGTGCAATGCGATCGCCTAACCATGCTTGGGGTGTTGTCAACACTAGCCCATTAAAGCCTGGTATTGGGAAGCGATCGCCCACATAGATTGACTTCGGATGCGGGATCCATTGTCGCAGCCGTGGAATTTCGACCATGAGTAACCGCTGCTGCACAGCCTCATTAGCAACGATCACGACTGGCCCAGACCAAATTAAGGCTGCCATCAGATAACTCAAGCGATAGCGACCATGAAACCCAGACGGAGCACCCGCCTGAATCAGCGCACTTCGGCCTAAACGCAGTGCTCGTGCCACCAGCCGAGCCATCGTTAGGTGATGGGGCCAGTAGGGCTCTCCCTGCTGACGCAGAAATGCGCGAAGTTGTTGATGGACTTCTACCTCAATCACAAGCGCAGCATTCATGTCCTAAACACAATGACTTTTATTGTGACACACTCCTTTCAGACTCCTTATGAAGTCTTATCCCGGTCAGAATAAAACCAGGCAATTCCTCAGGCAGACTTAGAACAGCGACGCTAGCACTCTCGTTGTGCTGCTATCCCTATTTCGAGAGAGGGGTACAAGACTATTTGAGCAGCCACGGCTCTGTTGTGATCTCTTGCACTTGCAAGTCTTGCACCTGCAATCTCAAGTAGATGCTTTGCCTCTGCTGTGTCACATCAAAATGACCCTTTCAGGTTGTCTATACTAGATATCAGGCTTTCATACTCCCATAGGGTGAGTCAGCTATTTTGCAGCTTTGTGATCAGATGGCTGTGATGAATGATTGTGGAAGCG
Source organism: uncultured bacterium (assembly GCA_964502605.1). GTDB lineage: Bacteria > Cyanobacteriota > Cyanobacteriia > CAZCXK01 > CAZCXK01 > CAZCXK01. The sequence continues at coordinate 33,812 of CAZCXK010000046.1, read as the reverse complement.
AATTCCTAAGACAATGTCATAAAGAAAGCTGAGAAAGTCTTTCCCCTGAAGCAGCCCCAACGATTGATGACAGCCCTTTGCATCAAGTAGCGGTCGAGTAGCCCGATAGGCTGCTTGATAGTTATACCAGGGGATAGACGGCCAAAGATGGTGGATCAAGTGATAATTTTGGCCCATAATCAACAAGTTTAAAATTGGGCTGGGATAAACTCTGGCATTTTTCCAGCGATCGCGCTCTTTGAAGGGACGATGGGGCAAATAGTCAAAAAACAGCCCCAACGCCAGCCCTACGACTAATGCTGGGGAAAACCAGTAATTGAAGATATAGCCTAAAAAGTCATGCTGAATGGCAAAGTAGACAATGGCAATCACAGCGAGCCGACTTAACCCCCATTCCAGCAGTTCAAACTTGCGCCACAACCGACGACGAAAAAAGTAAATTTCGTGGTAGAAAAATCGAGCAGCAATCAACCACAGCGGCCCACCCGTTGAGACAAAATGATCGGGATCATTCTCAGGATCATTCACATGGGCATGATGCTGCATATGAACGCGTGTAAACACTGGGAACGCAAACCCAAGCATTAACGCACTTCCATGCCCTAAGGCTGCATTAACGACAGAGTTACGATGGGCTACGTTGTGGGAAGCATCATGAATTACAGTGCCAACTAGATGCAGTGCAATGACATTTGTCATGAAACAGCACCACCCTGGCCACTGCAATTGCCAATAGCCTAATACTGAAGCGGCCACCATAAAAACGGCAGCTACAAACATCAACAAATTTGGACTAATAGCACCCGATGAACCTAGAAGTTCTTTCGGCACCTTAATCTTTAACTCGGCCAGGGGCTGCACTGCCTCCGACATCTAAACTCACTCCTTTCAGTCACCCCCATGAGTATAAGCTACGAATGCCATAGAATAAAGTTTTGTGAAATCAGCTCATTTAATCAAATCGGAGCTGATTCAGTCAATTTACCTAATTGTTGGCTCCATGAACGTGAATTACAACGTCCCATAGGCTCGCAGCGTGAGCGCAGAACTCTTGCACATGGCATAAGTTTAGAAACGTCGAGGCAGAGTTTTGGGGTGAGCCGATAGATCACTAGTCTGTCAATCGCTCGAGATAGCGCTCAATCAGCAAAATCGCAACGATGTCATCAATCGGGCGAGGAATGCGGCGGAGCGCGATGGGGATCAATCGACACAGCCCCTGAGGTGGGTTCATTTGCCAATATCGATCGCGTGCTTCAAGGCTGGTATAGCGTTCGTCAATCATGACAATCGATGGAGAATCGCTTAGTGTCTCGATCAGCTGGTGTTTCCACTGTTTAGACGACGTTTGATCGCCAATCACTACAATTGAAATCGGAAACTGCTGTCGCAAATGCTGAATTGTGGCGATCGCAGCATTTGCCGACACAACCCGATAATAGTAGAGAGCTCGATCTAGCCCCATTACTGCCAGACCACATTTCTGACGACCCGGATCGAATCCCAAAATTACAGGTTGTTTGGGAGTTTCAGACTGTAAAGACACCATGAGCGACCCATGAACGCGTGAAGACTAACCCAGTCGGCGCAACAACTCAATCAATAAGCTGGACATCGATCGTAGACTCACCCCTAGAATAACCGCAGAATCCAGATATCTCAGGGTGCAACGATACTGAGATTTTGAATGTGATTTCGAATCTAAACCGCATCCAAGTGTAGACGGAAGTTCTGCCGATGAGAAACTCCAGGTTTTGAGCTGGGTTTAGATATCTCTCTGGAGTCCTCATGATTGAGGCACAGCTTAGAGGGTCGAAGGGAGAGAACTGGTGGTATCAAATAGCAGGCGATCGCCCTGAAATGCCGCCAAATGCACAATAATCGGCCCAGCCGTATAGATCGGCTCAGCGGCAATAGTCTGGACTTCGACAGAGCTGTCTAGCTGCTGTAGTGCGGTAAAGAACCGACTGACGATTTCATCACGTCCGTAAGCAATTTGCACCGTGCTCGAAGCCACCCCCGCTCGTTGCGCCCGAAACTGAGATGCCGCAAGGAGTAGCTCAATCCGATCAACGAGATTTCCAGCTTCTAACTGATTGGGGTTAACAGTTGTCGCCGCCAACACTTCACCCTCCTGAAAAATGATGTCGTTCACGAGTGCCTCTGCTGACACTAAAATACAGGCTTGTCCAGCTAATACACAGGGCTCTCCAATCAAATAATTATTTTCTGAAAGAATGCGAACGACATAATCTCGACCATCTTGGATGTCACTAATCAGCTGCTCAACTTCGCTATTGGTAATTTGGATGACTTGCACCTCTCGCGTGGTGGCCCCTGGCAAAATTGCCTGGAGCGCAAAGCGATTGGCTTCTCGTAGAATCTGATCAACGGCCTGAGGTGCTCCCGTGGGATCAATCACTCGAATCACCCCCGATGCCAGGGTTTGATTCCGAAATAGCACCACGTTGCCTTCTCGCAGAGCCCGCCTTTCTTCTTCAAGCCGTTCGACCTCACGAATCAAAGATGCGCGCTGATTTTCAAGCTGTTGCAGCCGCTGTTCGCGTTCAGCAATTTCTCGATCGCGTTCGGCAATCTGGGTCTCGCGTTCGGCTTCCAGTGCTTGAATTTCGCTACGCAGAGAACTGGCCTGTTGAGAAGCATCAGCAAGCTGAGACTCCGCCCGACGAAAATTGGCTTCAGTGCGGCTCAGTTCTTGCTGTGTCATGTCGAGCGCGGCCTCAATCCGATCGCGCTGATCAACAGCGCGTTCTAAAGACCGATTAATTTCACGAAGCCGTTGCATAGCTTCTCGTTGCTCAGTTCTTGATTCTTGCAGCTCAGTTTGCACCTGTCGGCGCTGCCGACGCGCCTGATTGAGATCATCACGAGCAGTCACAATCTCTTCACGAGCTGTGGCCAGATCATCTTGAATTTCTTGTAAATCAAACACACCTGTGCGCAACTGATCGCTGACAGCAAAGAGCAGGGCAAAGGTGGATGCCGAAATAATTACTCCTGTTAAAACCGTGATGATGGTTGCAGTTTGTCGAGGACGCAGATTAAACAAGCTCAAACGAGCCTTGCCAACGCGCATACCAATGCGATCGCCCATTGTGGCGATCACCCCTCCCAACACTAATACTGCTGCAATCAAGACAAGGCCGGTTGTCATGTTCGGCGCAACACTGTCCAGCTACAGCCTACAGCATCCGGGAGCATCGTAGTGCTCAAGTAAACTGCTGACTCAGCGTCACTGGATTATGTACGGTAATTTTTTTCTTATGGATAGAAATCATTTCTTCTTGCCGCAAGTCACCGAGTAGACGAGTGACAGTGACACGGGTTGAGCCAATCGCTTCAGCGATCGCCTGATGAGAGAGTTTGAGATCAATGGTGATACCGTCGCTGCTTGGCATCCCAAAATCGCGACACAGAATCAGCAAAAAACTAACCAACCGTGAGCCCATGTCTCGATGAGCTAACGTCTCAATCATCATCTCGGTCTGTAAAATTCTAGACGATAGGCCTTGCAGCATCAGCATCGACAACTCAGGATTTTCTTTTAGAGCTTTCTCGACCTGCTCAATGGGTACTGACAGCAGCTCAACCGGAGTAAAGGCCACGGCATGATAAAACCGATCAGACCGATGCCCCGTAATCAAGGACAACACGCCAAATACACTGTTTTCGCGGAGCAAGGCAACCGTAATCTCTTCGCCTGCTTCATAGACCCGCGATAACTTGACAGCCCCTTTGAGTAAGAAATAAACTCGCTCTGCGGGATCACCTGGGAAGAAAATTGTCTTACTGCGCTCAAATGCCTCGACAACGGGCGGAAACGCTCCACCGCTCAGCTGCCGAAATACATCTTTTAATGGTCGATCCTGCGTCACTACCATGCCCCTTCGCCCTTCCTGATACTTAATAGGCCTTGATCGTTCTGCTCTGTTCTGTAGGTTGAGAAAGTCAGGTCAATCGGGGATTCATAACTCAACTGTAAGAGACTTCTGACTTTAGAACACTAAAACTTAAGTTAGAACTTGGTTTTTGTATACAAAAATACAAAAACTTCAGGGTGTCCGCACATTTTTTTGAAAAATGTGCTTTAATGCACACTTCCTTCACCGTATTTGCCCCGATTCAGGTCGATTGATGAGGGGGTAAAGAAAGGGTAATACGGTGTTCTAGGCTCTCAAGGTTAATTGTGATCGTGGCGATCGCCCCAGTTGATGTTGCCCTTTAATTTAGGCACTCCCCTATCGCTGCGTCCCGATTTCTCGTATTCTCCTAAGTGCGCTCTGAAATTCGATTGCCATGCTGGACTTAACCGGAAAGACTGCTTTAGTAACTGGAATTGCAAACAATCGCTCAATTGCCTGGGGCATTGCCCAGCAGCTTCATGCGGCAGGTGCCAATTTGGGCATCACCTACTTGCCCGACGAGCGAGGCCGCAGCGAGAAAAAAGTCAGTGAATTAGTTGAGCCTCTGCAGCCATCACTGTTTTTGCCCTGTGATGTGCAAGATGATGCCCAAGTTGTAAGTCTGTTTGATACCCTGCGCGACAAATGGGGCAAGCTCGATATTTTGATTCACTGTCTTGCCTTTGCCAATCGCGATGATCTGAGCGGCGACTTTAGCAACGTCTCCCGCGACAACTTTAATCTGGCGCTTGATGTCAGTGCCTATTCGCTGATTCAGCTGAGTGCGGCGGCCAAGCCTCTGATGACTGAGGGTGGCAGCATCGTCACCATGACCTATTTAGGCGGTGTTCGGGTGGTGCCCAATTACAACGTTATGGGCATTGCGAAAGCAGCCCTAGAGATGAATGTGCGCTACCTGTCCGCCGAAATGGGGCCGCAAAACATTCGAGTGAATGGTATCTCGGCAGGCCCTATTCGCACATTGGCGTCGTCTGCAGTGGGCGGTATTTTAGACATGATTCATCACGTCGAAGAGATTGCACCCCTGCGGCGCACCGTAACTCAAGTTGAAGTGGGTAATACGGCAGCATTTCTTTGTAGTGACTTGGCTAGTGGTATCACCGGACAGATTATCTATGTCGATGCCGGATATGAAACCATGGGGATGTAGGCGACTTAAAATCGCTATAGTCTAGAAATAATTCAGGTCATGCTGCACAACGTCTTGCAGATGCCATTTTTTATTTACATTGCCTGATGCCATGCAAACTCGTGATGTTAATCTGTCTACTAGCGATCGCCCAACCGACTTGCTGCCGCTCAATCGCATTGCGTCTGTAAGTCGCAGCACCCAAGAAACCGATGTACATATCAGTCTCAATTTAGACGGTCAAGGTAAGTGTGAAGCTGCGACAGGCATTCCGTTTCTAGATCATATGCTGCATCAGATCGCGTCCCATGGGCTCATTGATCTAGATGTCAGATCGACAGGAGATTTGGAAATTGACGATCATCATACCAACGAAGACGTGGGGATCACCTTGGGTCAAGCGCTAGCGCAGGCACTGGGCGATCGCAAAGGCATCACACGCTTTGGACATTTTGTGGCTCCATTGGACGAAGCACTGGTGCAGGTTGTGCTCGATTTTTCGGGGCGTCCGCATCTCAGCTATGGGTTAGAGATTCCAACTGAGCGTGTCGGCACGTATGACACCCAACTAGTGCGCGAGTTTTTTGTGGCAGTGGTCAATCATAGCCAGATGACACTGCACATTCGTCAGCTCGATGGCATCAATTCTCATCATATTATTGAGGCCACCTTCAAAGCATTTGCACGGGCGATGCGAATGGCGATCGAGACCGATCCGCGTCGCGGGGGAATGATTCCTAGTTCAAAGGGGGTGCTGTAGGAGTTGGCTTGTCGATGCCGAGCCCACATTTGCGTTCAGGGCATGGGGTAGATCAATGGCTAATCAATCCGCTACAGAATAAAAATCATTGATGCTCTGCAATTCAGTAACATCGCCCCCCTATGTTGCCCTTTTCTAGCATTCCCTACTGCACAATAGAGCTAGCGCCCTAGAAATAGAGATTTGGGTTGCCTGTCTGTTCCCTTTTAAAGTTGCATACCGCTATGTCTATTGAGCTGGCCAATTACAAAGACCTTCTCGTCGATCTGATAAATCATCATGGTAGTCGAGTCGATTTCCTTGCTATCCGTTTAGAAGCGTCAGAGGGAACAGATATTCTCTTGCGGGGCGATCGCATCGAAACGCTGAGCGAGGGCATTTCAATTGGGGGACAGGTGCGCGCATGTTACAAGGGCGGGTGGGGGTTTGCTAGCTTTAACCAGCTTGCTACCCTGGGCGATCGCATTGAGGAGGCGATCGCAGCAGCTCGCATTGTTGGCCAAGAAGAAACCCTGCTTGCTCTGGTTGAACCCGTGCGCGACATTCGGCACTTGCCGTTGACAGGCACCGATCCACGCCATGTGCCCTTGGCTGATAAGAAAGATTTGTGTGGCCATTATGCCGAAATTTTACGCAGCATGGATTCGCGCATTACCACTACCTCTGTGCGCTATGGCGATAGTGCCCAGCACATTATTTTGGCCACATCTGAGGGCACGCTGCTAGAGCAGTCTTGGGTGGATATGGAAATGCGGTTTGCTGCGACAGCTCGCAACGGCGAAACGGTGCAAACTGGGCGGGAAACCACTGGATCGCGCAAAGCCTATGAAGACCTGAAATCATTAGACCACCAGGTTCGCAATGCCGCACAACGGGCGGTTAATGCACTGGCGCTGCCTCCGGTCAGAGGCAACACTTACACGGTCGTAATTGATCCCATCTTGTCAGGCTTGTTTGTCCATGAGGCGTTTGGGCATCTTTCTGAAGCAGACATGGCCTATGAAAACCCCGATCTGCTAGAGGTGATGACTCTCGGGCGGCGATTTGGGCCAGAAAACCTGCAGATTTTTGATGGTGCAGCTCCAGAGGGGCATCGAGGCAGCTACTATTACGACGATGAAGGTGTTCCGGCGACTACCACCCAATTGATCAAAGATGGTACGCTCGTCGGGCGGCTGCATTCTCGTGAAACCGCAGGCAAGTTGGGAGAAGAACCCACCGGAAATGCTCGCTGCCTCAGTTACCACTATCCGCCGATTGTGCGAATGACCAACACCTGGATTGAACGCGGTGATACTCCGGTGGCTGATTTGTTTGGCGATATCAAAGAGGGTGTCTACGCCCGGAACTGGTTAGGCGGCATGACGAATGGTGAAATGTTTACGTTTACTGCTGGAGAAGCTTGGATGATTCGAGATGGCAAGATTGCCGAGCCCGTGCGAGACGTGACGCTGTCTGGCAATGTTTTCACGACGTTGGCCGACATTGAAGCCATCGGAGATGACTTCTACTGGGATGAGTCAGGTGGATGCGGTAAGGGTGGGCAAAGCGGCCTTCCGGTTGGATGCGGTGGCCCAAGCCTGAGAATTCGTAATGTTGTGGTTGGCGGAGAAACAGAGGAATAATCTGGAATCGAGAGGCGCTCAAACACTGCTTAGCCCTATTAAACTCGCAATTAAACTTGCATTGCTGGTTTGATGGTCAAATTATTCGGTGGGGGCAGTTGCTCCTAACGGTCAGATGGGCTAACCGCTTCAGCGTCGATGCCAAACGTTGGTTCCTGCGTTGGAGTATGCAGATATCCGGTGCCGTTTTCAGATGGGGGCTGCACGTTGAGTGCTGTGTTAAAGCGAATCGACTGTTGTGGTACTCCAATCGAGATGCCAGCTTGGTCAAAGGCAATTTTGAGGCGGCGGCGATATTCGCGACCGACATCCCATTGTCTCAGCGGTTGAGTTTTGATCCACATTCGCACCGTGGCTCCCATGTAGCTGAGTTTGTCTACTCCGAGTAAGAGCGGCGGATCGAGAATGAGGGATTTCCATAGGGGATCATGGGCCATGTCATCGGCGACCTGCTTAATGAGGGCGATCGCATCATCAATATTGGCGCTGTAGTCAACGTCGATTTGTAGATCGACTCGTGACCATTCTTTCGTCAGGTTTTGGACGACTGTGATTGTGCCATTGGGCACTGTAATCAGCCGCCCTTCTTCATTGCGGAGTTGGGTAATGCGTAAGCCCATATATTCGACGAAGCCGCCAATGTCGCCCAAGATGACCACGTCCCCCACTCCATACTGATCTTCTGCCAAAATCAGGAAGCCATTGATCACATCTTTAATCAGGTTTTGGGCCGCAAACGACACTGCTAAACCAAAGATCCCAGCTCCGGCAACCAGTGGAGCCACATTCACACCCAGGGTCGAGAGGGCGACAATAAAGCCGATAAGGCCAGTCAGGAAGGCGACCACCCCCTTCGTCACGGTTGAGAAGGTGGAAAACCGCAACGCCCGTCGCTGCGATCGCTCTGGGGTAAAACTTGAGCTACTGCTCTGCAATACCCAAAACAGGCGATCGATCAACACAGAACCCGCTCGAATTGCTAGATATGACACGATCACAATCAGCGCAATTCGCCCCGGAATCTTGGCAATGTTGACAATTAAGGGTTGGAGCCAGCGACTCTGAGGAAACAGCCCCAGAATGACGTATATGCCCAGACTCCAATTTGCCATGTGTCCCAGTTGCAAGCAGCGACGCTGAATTTCATTAAAACTTCGCTTTTGTCGCTGAGCCAGTTTCTGCTTAACGAGGAGTGCGGTCGTCACTGGGCGAGCACTTCCGGTATCTCCTGTGGCAGACGAGAGTTGTTGGGCATTGTACTCAGCATTGAGCTTTAGGGCTTCTTGCTCAGCGCTCAACCGCTCTAAAAAGTAGTTGATGCTAAGGCTTAGCACGATCATGACCAGCAAAATGCCAGCCGTATATTGAGCCCGCTGACGCAGAACCTCAGGCTGTCGCTCTTCGTAAGCTTGAATTAAGCTATCTTCCAGAATTGATGCCCATTGATTAGCAAGAATCAGCTCATTCGAGGTTGAGCTATTTTGCACATCCAAGGCCGTTACCGTGAGTAAATCCTCCGTGCGAGTTTCACTATCTACGGTATACCCCACCTGCAGTACCTGGAGACCGCTTTCAGTTCGGGTTGAGACATCCAGCGATCTGGGATCAAAATCACTTGATGCGATGCGCTGTAAATCTTGCTCTAGCCGTCGCACATGGGCGTTGAGCGGTGTTCCACCATCACGAATAGCAGGGCTCCCGTTAACTGCACGCCCCGCCAACTGCAATAGCTGACGTCCATCGAGCCAGACTGTGCGTTGCACAATGCCTTCATTCAATGTGGTGGCTAATAGGTTACTGATTTCGGGCGGTAGCAGGTTGATATCGAGAGGAGACGACGATGTCGGTATTGGGGCGTTGCCATCCGCCTCGGGTGGGGCAGTTTCCGGTGTTTGTGCCCAGCCCTGACCTACCCAAGACAGGCTGCACACCAGTATCAGCGTGGCGATCGCCACCGCAATCCATCGTTGATGCCGCCTCATTATTTCCATAAAAAACGATTTTTGGGGCAATCGCCCCTTCTCGTGATTGAACCTATGTTTAGGATGAAAAACCCAGTGCGTCATGATCGCATCTTACGTTGATATTGCTCCTCACAGGCGAGCACTCGATTAGCCCAATGAATGCTCGATTCTGAATGGACTCTAACAGGTTAAATCAGCCTTTACGATGTCAGGCATGAGCCCAGGCAACATCTAACTGAGGTTAGATTTCCATGACAATCTGGGAGCGCTCGCCCCTTAAACAAGGCTGATCAGGTTCACTACCTGTCAGCAGCCCCCCATTTATTCGCCAATTCCCTGGACTCTCACCTCTTTACTGGCAACAGCTAGGGCGATCGCTAGGGGATAAATTCGATGTTCTTGCACTTGAATGCGGCAATGCAGCGTATCCACTGTGTCAACGGGCAAAATTGGAACGGCTGCCTGCATCACCACCGGGCCGCGATCGACCTCAAGAATAACGTGGTGCACTGTGCAGCCTGTAATTTTGACGCCAGCCTTGAGGGCTTGTTCCACAGCATGGACGCCTGGAAAACTAGGCAACAAACTTGGATGAATATTGAGCACCCGTCCTGGAAAGGCGCTAATTAAGACATCGGTGACGCGTCTCATCCACCCGGCCATCACGATCCAATCGACATGATGATCGTTAAACGTCCTCACGATCGCATCGTCAAGCGCCTCCCGGCTGGCAAACTCGCGGTGATTTAACAACACTGCAGGAATGTTCCAGCGCTGGGCACGTTCGATGGCTTTAATCTCCGGGTTATTGTAGACCATTACCCGAATCTGAGCATTGAGCTGATCTGCGGCAATGGCTTGGGCGATCGCCTCAAAATTGCTACCGCTACCCGACGCCATCACGCCTAGCTTTAGCGGCTTATCGGGTTGAGGGATCTCTGCCCAGGATGCGACTGGAGGCGAAATAAGTCCGGCACTCTCATTGCTCCTAGGGTCGAGCCACAATGAATCAGAGCGTGATAAATCAGAGGTCATAAATGCAGCACTGGGCGACAAGGCCATTTATTTTATCTGAATTTTGGTGCAGAACGCTCCAATTCAGCAGCATCTCAGCCTAATTTCTATCAAGTGTCATTAAACGGAGGATCCTATGACTGGGCAAATCCCTATTTGCACCTACGATAGGTTAAGGCCTGATTTGACCGACTCCTTCACACCACTGTCATAAGCGATACTGTCATGAGCGATCGCCAACCAGATACTTTAGACGCTTGGATCTTTTTGGCACCTGCCCTTATTCTCCTAGGAATTTTTGTGCTCTACCCCGTGGCCTATCTCGGATTTCTCAGCGTTACAACGGGGAGCTTTACCCGGGCCGGAGTTCACTGGGTCGGGCTACGCAACTACTGGCGACTCGTGCTCAATCCTGATTTTTGGCAGGTGCTCAGCAATACGATCTATTTCACATTGGCGACTGTGATCCCCAGTGTGGCGATCCCATTAGGTCTGGCGACTCTGCTCAATCAGGGGATTGCCCTGCAAGGGGCGTTGCGAACGGCTTATTTTATTCCCTCGGTCACGTCATTAGTTGCGGTCGGGCTGGGATTTCGCTGGCTGTTTCAAACTGACGGCCTGATTAATGTTCTGCTCAGTGCGGTTAATCTTCCCACGATCTCCTGGCTTGGTAGCCCAGTCTGGGCAATGCCTGTGCTGATTGGGTTGAGCGTCTGGAAGCAGCTTGGCTTTAATCTGGTCATCTTTTTGGCAGGATTGCAAACCATTCCCCAGAGCCGCTATGAAGCCGCAGAACTGGATGGGGCCGGCCCGCTGCAAACGTTTTGGCATATTATATTGCCAGGGCTGCGTCCAACTCTTGTGTTTGCGACCGTGACCACAGGCATTTTTACATTGAGAAGCTTTGAACAGCCCTATGTGATGACGGGTGGTGGCCCGCTAAATTCTACAAATTTGCTGGTGTTTTACATTTACAATGAAGCCTTTGCCCAGTTTGATGTTGGCTATGCTGCTGCTGCGACCACAATTCTATTAGCGCTCAGCTGTGGATTGATTTATTTGCAGATCAGTGTATTCGGCGATTCATGATTGACCGCGTTAGTCGTTGCCACCCTTTATCAATTCCAGCTATGACCCCTGAACCCATCACTATCAAACTTAGTCAATTTCTTAAGCTCACAGGAGCCGTGCAAACTGGAGGTCAGGCCAAGTTACTGATTCAATGCGGAGAGGTCACCGTCAATGGTGACGTTGAAACGCGCCGGGGGCGCAAACTGATCCCGGGCGATCGCGTTGCAGTATGCGGCGAGACTTATCAAGTGGCAGGAGACTAGCGAGCCGGCTTAGAAAATAATCGGAAATAAAGCGTTTTACCCAGTTCCTTCAGCGGCAAGGCCACATAGGTAATGGGATTGATCGTCACAATGATGTTTCTCACGTCGCGCTTGGCCAAAAACACAATCGCCCGGGCAACCCACTGTGGCGACATCACCCCATAGGGATTGAGCGCACTCTTAAACGGGCCCAAAATAATTTTGCGAATTACGCAGGGGGCGTCTAGCCGCCTCAAGGTGATCAAATCACCAATGAGACGCTTAGAAATCTCATACAGCGGGCTGAGTGCTGGGCTCACTTCTGCTTCAGAGGTGTTGACCCAGATCTCTTTGATGGCTCGGTCAGTCGGGCCAGTCAGCGTATCCATAAACAGCTCTGCGAGTCGCCAAGTTGATAGAGCATTAACCTCTAATGCAGTCTGAATGGCTTCAGGGGTGCGATCGCCATAGACATTTAAGCCATGGTTGAGAATCAAGATATCAACGTTCTGGAGGCGATCGCGTAGATCAGACTCATGTCCGACTTGCCAGTGGATCACGCTCACCGCATCATGACAGACAAAATCGGCTGATGAGGTGAGCGCAATGGGCTTGGCTCCCTGACGTGCTAATTCATGCAGGAGCGATCGCCCCATGGCTCCTGATGCGCCTGTGACGGCAATCACCTTGTTCTTTAGAGCCAGACTGGTTCCGAGAACTTTATCTACCATCGTAAAATGCCCCGAAAAATAGGCATTGGTGTCATCAAAGTGATGCCGCCAATGATACGTGCGGTTGACTCTGACATTGCCAGGAATTTGTGTCAGTGCCCCCGGTAGATGGGTTAAATCAGATTTCAGTAGCAGACCTTGAGATCGAAAAACCGCCCCCGCCAGAAAGGAAACCGCATATAGCACACCTACCACGGTTGCATAGGACTTTGTCACTAGCATGACGGCTAATACAGCGATCAACATCACAATTGATTCGGGTAAATCATTATAGAGTTGTGCCTGTTGATATGTCGTGAGGTTGGCAATGGTGAAATCCTTTCGGTATGCTTTGTGGTGCAGTAGATGTAATCGCTGCAGTGGTTGCCAGTAATGTCCTGCAACGTGATAACCATCTCGAACAATCTCCACAATTGCGATTGACACCCCAGCAAACGCACCTTGAATTAATCCCTGAGTCAACAAAACACCTAAATTCATCCTGAGCAAGCCTTTAAACCTAAGTGTGATCTAATCGACAGCTCACTGTATGAACGCTTGCTGTGGACGCATTAATCATGCACCCATATCAGCAGACGCACTAATAGAGCCAATATGAATGGAGCCGTATCAATGGAGCTACAGCCTATGTAATGGATACATTTCGATCCATCTAAGTTTGTACATACTTCGATCCATCAACGCTAGACCTTGACAGATTCACAGGTCTGTTGTGTGAACATTGCCAGTCGTTTGTCTGCATTTCATGATCTCAACCTAATTCTCAATCTTCATTCAGATAGATCGGTTATCAAGGAAGTGGGCGCTCTCAAGAGCCACTGAAATGGCGATCGCCATTTCAGTGTTATTACGGATGGCTGAGCCAGATGTATCTGACACATCATTGATAAATGTTAAGTGTGGATTCACTCACATTACAATGGACGACTCTCCCAATCGAGGGATGCTGAGACTCACGCCAAACATCTATAAAAGTTAGAGTTGGGAACATAAGAATAGGGCTCCAGTCATAGCCTTATGTACTGAGACAGAACGTTATCTTTCTTGTATAAAGTTATCGTAAGTTACTTGACTAATCTGGGCACCATTAAACTGAGCCACTGAGCAATCGTCCCGCTACGGATGAGCAAAGGGCTCTCACATTTGTACTGCATTGCGCGTCTCAAGCCATCAAGCATCATGAATTCTAAACCATTTAAACTTTATTTCTTGATCTGGCAATATCTTAACCAGCCTCTGTTTGACTCTAACGCTCCGCTGCTGTTGCAGCCCAATTTATTCTTGCAGCGCTATAAAATCCAGCATCTAGAACGCTGCTGGAGTAAGTACTATCAGCCTGAAAAGGGATCGCGGAATTCATAGCCACCATAGGTACACATCTAATCTTACGTTTGGCAGTGTGTCTGATACTGCACTTGGATTAGTAGCCTAATCTTGGCAGGCTGCATCAATTTGTGATGTCAATTGGTAGGATCGGCTCGATAAGCACCTATAGTTTGCTTTAGAGAGGTGATTGCAGCACTGGCACACTAGCGATCTCCGACTTTTCAAATTCTGTTCCGGAATTGCGATCACAGCCTAGAAAGTCTTACTTAGAGATTCGAACTTAAAGATTAGGGCTTAGAGATTAGAAATGCCTAAGTCTTCATCATTTATACCGACAGATGCACCGATCATCAGATTCGCCGACTATATGGGACATCCTTTATCTGTTGGTCGTGTTTTAGGTCTGCGGTTCTAGTCTTAGTAAGTTCAGCTGTATTCATTGCGTGCACGGAGACAAGAGATATCGTGGCGACATTATCTACATACTGCCTGGAAGGTGCTGGGGGCACTAAAATAGCCATTTCTAGAGACGAACTACGGGCTCTACTAGTTCGCGTTGAAGCCGAACTTCAGCGGAGTGATGTATATCACAAAGTTCTAGAAAGTCTCCAACACAGCATTGACGAGGTGGCAGAAAATTCTCAGACATTGGTCAAGGCACTGGGGCGCGAGGCAATTCGCTTGGTGCTCCGCCGATTGGTGAAGCAATATGCGGATCCTGCCCCATCGGCTTCAAGTGCTCCTATCGATCAAAAAGTTACGCCGATCAGCAGTACCGTTTCTGAACAGAAGGTTACCCCAATCCGTGAGGCTCTCCAGGCTCGACGATCGGTGACACCGACGCTACAGGTAGAGAGTGAACACTGCCCATCCTATCTAACCATGCCGCTAAACCGTGATGGTGCATCGGCCCAGGCGATCGCAGCACCTGTCCGACCAGTAGGCTATTCGGTGACAACGGAGCCTGTCGAAGCGATTCCAACCCCGTTTGAGGCAGAGGGCGATCGCCAGCAATCCCAGCGCCCTGAGGCCAGGTCAGCACAGCGATTTAAGCGATTTCAGAAGGTTCATCCACCGACAGCTGAAGTGCTGGCCGAGCAGCGAGAATCGTCGCTGCGTGAAATTGGATATCATCTGCGGCAAGCGCGTCTGAAGCGGGGCATTTCAATTGATCAGCTCAATTGCCAAACTCGAATTCCTATTCATCTGCTCAAGGCGCTAGAAAATGGGCATGCTGAACAGTTGCCAGAAGATATCTATGTGCGTGGCTTCCTTCGGCGGATCGGAGATGTCTTAGGGCTGCATGAGGCTGATCTGACGGCGTTGTTGCCCTCTCCTGCGCCGAATGCAGTAATCGTTCCCTCGTGGCAGCGAATCTCTCAAACGCCGACCAGCAATCATCTTCGCCCAGTTCATCTCTATGTCGGCTATGCCGCACTCATGGCAGGTGCAACTGGAGGATTGGTCTGGATGACGCAGCAACCCATGTTCAATGGGGGGCTGGAGTATGAATTCCCTGACTTATTCGAGAATCCATCGGCACAGTCGCCTCTGCAAATGGATGGCTACAATGCCCCCAGGGTTGACCTCAATCAGGCCGGGTCGATTGCTGTCCCAGAAACCCTTAACCCAGAACCTCAGTTTGATCCTGACCAGCTATTTCCGTAAGTCTTCATCACAATCTGCCATAATAGTTGCCTGGAGGTTGCTTTGAATTCGACCGTACTGACTGCCATTGTGCAAAGACTGTAGTCAGCTGCGCAAATTCTCAGTACACTTTACTAGTGTTTGGCACAATTAATTAGTGCTATGCGCGACTCCGGTTCTTGTTGAGGGGTAACTCTCTCTTAGGTATCCGTATTCAAGATCCTGTGGAGTAGACGAGTTGCTTTCGGATGCCCTTGTGGCAATGGAGCACCTCTATTTTGAACCTAATTCTTGGATATGTTACGACTCAATGGAAGATCGCCATAGCTTCCGCGAATCCCGTGATAACTCACTCATTCGATCTGCTCCCTTCTTCTCGGGCTTACTTGACACGGTTGTAGACAAAGCGACTGCTCATGTCGTGACTCGTCGTCATCCTGCCAATCAGGTCATCTTGCTAGAAAATGACTGGGGAAGTTCCGTTTATTTTATTCTGGAGGGGTGGGTCAAAATTCGGACGTATAACCTGGATGGGAAAGAGGTCACACTCAACATTTTGGGCAAGGGTGAGCTATTTGGGGAGATGGCTCCTCTCGATGAAGTGCCTCGTTCAACCGATGTGATCACGCTTGCGCCGACGGTCATTGGGAATTTGCCGTCTCAAGATTTTGTAGAGTTGATTCATACTGAGCCACTGGCAGGTATTCGGTTGGCTCAACTTATGGCTCGGCGTCTGCGACAGGTCAACCGTCGATTGCGGCTACGCGAGTCGGACAGCATGTCACGGGTTATTGACATTCTTTTGTTTCTGGCAGATGGCCAGGGCAAGCAGGCTGCTGAAGGCATCGAAATTCCAAATCTGCCCCATCGAGAGTTGAGTAGCTTGAGCGGGCTGGCCCGAGAAACGGTAACGCGGGTGTTGAGCAAATTAGAAAAGAAAGAGCTGATTACGCGCGATCGCGACATTATTTGCATTACAAATGTTGATGCCATGGAGCGCATGCTAGTTTAGACCTCTAGGTTGATGGGGCGATCGCGATCTGATCAACCTGATAAGAGGTTTGGACGCTTAGAAGCCGGAAGTAAATTACGTCCTAATACTGAATGTTGGAGCTTAGGGATCATCTTAAATAAGCTCAAAACTCGCACCTGAGCGCTTAAAACTCACATCACTCTCCACAAGCCGCGATTGCTCCATCCTTCTGACTCAGGTGAAGCTGACCTGCATGACTCACTCCACTCAGCGTTACGCATCACATCAGACTTGCAACAAGATATTGCGAAATAGAGAGCGATCGCCAATGTTGATCTAGCGTAAAGCTAGAAGTTGAATTGGGCTGATTCCCATAAGAGGAGGGGAAATCGCCATGAGTTTTCATAGAATTTTGGTAGGTCTCGATGATTCATCTTTAAGCAATGTTGTATTTGAAGCGGCACTCGGGTTAGCTCAGCAGCATCAGGCAAATCTCATGCTGTTTCACTGCATTACAGCAGACGTTGTCATGGGGCCACCTCCTTTTGTTGGAGAGGTCGGGTTGTCGTCTCATTTGGTCAATCAGGCCTATCAGACTGAATGCATCCAGCTTGATCAGCAAATTCAGCAGACTCAAACTTGGTTGCGGCGCTATTACGACATCGCAACGCAGGCAGGAATTAATACCCAGTTTGACTATGCTGTTGTCGATGCTGGCACCGGGATTTGTCGCACCGCTCAAACCTGGAAGGCTGATTTAATCGTGTTAGGACGACGGGGTCTCAAAGGGTGGGCTGAAGCCTTATTAGGCAGTGTCAGCAATTATGTACTGCATCATGCAGACTGTGCCGTTTTGGTGATTCAACGGAGCAGTCAGCAGGCGATCGCCCGTCAGTCTCAGGATGTCGCAGCCATCGATCCGATGATTCATAGCTAGCTGGATGTGGGCAAATCGTGAGGCTGGGAATGCCAGGACGTCGGCTTTGGTGCATCAGCAGGTACATCACTGGGCGACTTTACTTGAGAAGATTCTGATTGAGGAGAGATAGCATCCTGTCCATCACCTGATGGTGTCGCGGGCGGTTCGGTGTCTGGCAATAGCGGATCAGCGACAGCATCGATGGCAGGGGCAACCATCGGAATTTCTTCAACGGCAGGCAGCTTTTCGAGCGCTAATCGAGACGGACTCGCACCTCCTGAAAGTCGCTTCAAAAGCTTGGGTCGTGGATCATGCAGTAAATAAATGATGCGATCGCCCGGTTGCCAATCTTCAGTTGCTTGCACCACCTGCAACCGACCCTCTCGTTCAACCAGCAGCGGCACTAGCTCTCCTGCACGAGTCAGCGCACGCAGATGTGCTTGTTGAAACAGCAAGCCCGATTCTCGTAGCGTCGTCTCCCCTAGCTTGACAGCTCCATCTCGCAAATATCCATTCCAGGTTTTCAGCGGCAGTTGCATCGTAAACGCAGGTAGCACCTTGTTAGAAACTGGAGCTTTCGGTTTTGCATTGGGTGGGCTCGTGCCCTTACTCGGCTCTTCACTGGTTTTCAACTCTCCAGTAGACACGGCAAACACCCGAGGCGGCTGAAATTCTTCTGCTGCCCGCTGAGCCAAAACGCGGTTGACCTCCCCATTCTTCGTCATTGCAAGAAAAGTACCGACGCTGGCTAATCCTGCCTCTTCTAACACATCCATATCGAGGGCACTACTCGAAAACACTCGAATTCCATCTTGCTCAGCGTCCCGGCAAGCGTCTTCGTCAGTGTCAATTAATACGACCGATTCGTTACGTTCTTGGAAAAACCGAGCAATCAGCCGACTCAGGGGATTACAGCCGACAATTACAGCTCCGGTTGCCTGAGTAGAGGTGATCCCCAGCCACCTAGCCACCCAGCTGGCCGTTAATCCTTGCAGCAAGACCGTTGAAATGATGGTGAGAAAGACCAGCGCTTTAATCGCATCTCCACCGCTGATGCCGCGCTCGGTTAGCAAGATCGCAAACAAAGACGCCACCGATGCCGAAATAATTCCTTTGGGGGCTACCCACGACAGAAATGCCTTTTGACGCCAATTCATGCCGCTATTCCAGGTGCAGAGGCTGACACTGAGCGGACGCACCACAAGCATGAGAATGGCAACCGTGGCGATCGCCCCCCGTCCCAATGCAAAAATACTGGCGATCGATAAATCAGCTGACAACAGAATAAAGAGCACCGAAACAGCCAATATTGTCAACTGTCCTTTAAATCGCCGCAGCAGACGCTCTTCAGGAATTGACGACGCTCTCAACACAATGCCAGCAACCACCATCGTCATCAGCCCCGACTCGCTACGAAGCTGCTGCGCCAGCCCAAATAAACCCCACACTCCTGCTAAAACCACTAAATTTTTCAGTTCTTCTGACAGAAAATCGGCTCGCTTGAGCAGTAATCCTAGCAGCCAGCCGCCCATGGCTCCAATCAGTCCACCGATGCCAAGTCGCAACAGCAGTCCACTCACGACTGAAAGCGGATCGGTGTCTCCATTGAGAATGACGTCCAACACAACGACTGCCAGAATTGCACCTACCGGATCAACCAACACCCCCTCGCCTTCGAGCAACGCTGAGACTTGGCGATCAACCTTCACCTGCTTGAGCAATGGACTAATCACTGTCGGGCCCGTCACGACAACCAACGAGGCGTAGAGAAATGCTAAAGACCAGGGAAATTCGCTAAACCAGTGTGCAGCCATGCCGCCGCCAATCAGCGTCACGAGCGTCCCAAAGGTGACCAAGTTTTGGAGGCTGCCAGACACACGCCCCAAATCGCGCAGCTGCAAATTAAGCCCTCCTTCGAAGAGGATCAGAGCCACAGAGAGACCCACAATCACTTCGAGGCCAACCCCCAGAATGTTGGGATGGAGCACACCGAGCCCGTCAGCCCCGAGTAATATGCCAAAAAACAGCAGAAACACAATGCTGGGAACTTTAAAGTAGTCTCCCAAAACCTGAGCTGTGATCCCGGCAATGACGGTAATGACAATTTGCAGCGTGATCTCAAAAGGTGCATCCATAGGATTTTGCTAAGGAAGGCTTCGGTTCGACGCTGCAATAACTGGCGTATAGTCCATATCCATTATTGTTGTCATCAATTTGAAAGCACCCTGTATCACTACTGGATCTGAATAGGCTGCTGCCAAGGAACGACCTTTCTGAACCCACCAGGGGTGACGACAACAAACTCAATACGTCCTTGCTATAGATTTTATCGACTAACGCTAGCAAGGGCCAACTAGAGGCACAATTTTACAGACTTGCTATTATACCAGACATTAACAACGAGAAGGCTGCCTCTCTCAAGATACGTCGAGCCCTGCATAGGCGTCTGATTCTGGGAGGAATGTTGCAAAATCTTGACTCTGACTACATCTAATCTTCAATGTCGAGGGTATAAATACTCAACCGATGGGGAGCTAGTGTCCAGGTGGATTGTGGATCAACAAGTAATAAAGACTGCCTTGCGACCGAATTAACCCTGCGCGATCGCCTGCCTCAAATCCACTGCCCATAAAAATATCAACTCGGCCCGCTCCTTGAATGGCCCCACCCGTATCCTGGTCGAGGACAAATCGGCTCACCCGTCGAGATTCGCGATGCGGCATTCTCTGATGACTCTCAGATTGAGTCGGGGTTGAGACGGGCAAATCAGTACTAATCAGTGCCAGCGCCCCCGGCGGCATCAAGGATTTGTCAGTCGCTATCGAACGCTCAGCCGTGACGGGCACGCTCAAACTGCCTGTGGGTGGTGCCCCTGCCGTCTCTCGAAAGAAAATGAAGCGGTTATTGCGTGGCAGATAGCGGTGGAGATCGTCTGGATAGGTCTGAAAATAGTCAAGAACAGCGGGCAAGCTCAAACTTAACTCATCTATCTTGCCATCATTAATCAATTCCCGACCCAGACTGGTATAAGGGTAATCGGTGCGCCCATCATAGCCAACCGTCATGACTGTGTGGTCGGTCATTTGCAGACGGGCAGACCCCTGTACTTGCACCAAGAATGCCTCCAGGCGATCGCCCAGCCAGACCAGCTCTAGCCCCCTCAGGAGCCCAGCCGAGCCCTGCAAGCCGTCGTTGCCCTCAAGCTGTGCCCGAGTCGGGTGAGGCAGCATCCAGTCTGCTAGATCAGCAGGACGACGATAGAGCGGATAACGATAGACCTCTGTGGGCACTCGACTAGCCCGATAGGTGGGCTCAAAATATCCTGTAAATTCGACTGTGCCTAGACCATCAGCCCCAACGGATTGATACCATTCAAACTCTCGCAGAACGGCTCTTTGCAATTCTTGAGGCGATCGCGCTGCCAGCAACAACTGCCGAAACCGCTGGAGAGATCGCACAACTCGGTCTCGGGTTATGCCTCGAACTGGCTCATCTGCATAGGCTGCCGCAGCTGCCGGAGTCGCTAGATACCTCAAGGAGTGATCAATCGCCGCAACTAACTGTTGGCGATCGCCCTGCTGCGACCCAATGCCCCAAAGGTTGTCATCGTAGCCCAGATAGGGAGCGATCGCAGACTCCATCGGACTAATCGGCACTAAAACTGGCTCAAGCAACAAATCTGCGGCAATTGGCGGGCTCACACTACCCATGAAGACAGCAGCCATAGTGCTAATAACGCCAAACTGCTTCCACATAATTGTTTGACAGAACTCCAACCAAGACTATCTCCCGATAACCTGACATACTTTGTTTAGAAGCGCTCAACGCTAGAGCTGAAAACAGGCTCAACTCGAATGGCAAGAATGCTAGACGGACGAATAACCATGTATTCACCCTGAATATTTTTAATCGGCACACTAATAAACTCAGCTGAGTCTGACTTAGGAACCAGCTCACCGCTATACCATTTTTGAAAATCTTGAATCGTGGGGAAGCGCACCTCTTCGCGATGCCCACCCTTGATAAACAAGTAAACTGCATACTCACTAGCACTTCTTGGCATAGGAACCTAATTATCCTCATACACCTCGACCATATTACCGGATTAACCACGACCCGATTCACACTATGACTCGATTGGCATCACTCCAGCAATGCGACCAGTATTCCCTAAAAGGCGGCGAAAGATAAAGCTCAGCATGCCCAGTTTCTCAACAATTAAGTAAGATTGAATGGTTTCAGTCGGGCTTCAATTACTTGAGGCAAACCTTTGTGCAAGTCTGCTTTCGTCCGAAATAACAGTCGGTTCTGACTGGGAATATCAAACGGAAACTGTCCCGGCAGGTCAGGCCGCTCCATCTGGGTGAGCAAAAGCTGCTCGTGGCGCTTACATTGCAGAGCATATCCCACCTCAACGCACACAGCTGGCTCAGGAATCAGCCGCATGGGAGTACCGTCGAAATGCCAGATGGGAGTGCCGTCGGCGATAAACAAGAGGCTTTTACGAATTTTCCGCATGAGGGTGCTGCTGAGCCGCACGGGGCCGTCACTGAGGCGATGAGACTCTTCTAGCGTGATAGGTACGCGCGATCGCCGATTGAATTTTTCTAGAAACGCCTGCAGTTCATCTCGTAATAGATCGCCCGACTCAGAATATTCAGTTTGATATGCAAAAAAGATAATGGGCTCTAAGTGAGCCATCACTTCTTGTTTAGTGAAGTAGATTTCATGGCTGATGAGGTCAATGTTAGAAATCGCGTAGCCCCCACTGCCTTCGATGTAGAATTCTACCCTTTCTCCTTCGAGGTAGCGCTGAAACCAGGGCGATCGCTTGACATCCTCGCTATCGTCTAAAAAGTCAGCCCGCAATGCTGACTTTAAGAGGCTATTCTTACTTAAGCGCAGATCATAAGGTCGCCGTTCAATTTCTTGAATAGGCTCATATTCTTCCAGATACCAAGCCTTCAACGCAATAATTGCCATGACGCCTCAACTTGCCAATCAATGGTGCAATATGCTCCATTATTTCAGAATTATTTCAGCGCGGACTTCTAAGTTATCGCATTTGTAGAATTTGATCTGTTCAGATGGCTTCAGTCTGCTGGGTGAGATTTTGGATTGGTTCACTCTTGTCTGGAGCGGTATCAAACTAACGCCCAAATCAGACAATTTGCCGCCGTTGAAATTGGTCAGAATGCCAGTTGGTTAAGTATAAGTAGTTGATTGAAACACCTACTTCAACGTCAACTAGACAAGTAAACGTAATCAACAACCCCAAACCCTGCCCCATTCGCATCAACCCAATCTCGTGGTGGCCTGAATTGTCAAGTTTATTTTTAACTCAATCATCATCTTGGAAACCAGAAAAAACTTGTCAGCACCCTTTGAGCAGGTTAATAAACCATGCCTAAATCACCAAAAAGGCCGCCGCCTATTCCAATATTGAGCAGCATTATCTACTTGAAATTGGAGAGCAACTCATGCTGGAACAATTAAAGTGCAGAGTAAATTGAAACGATTTTCCCTTAATTTATCTAAAAACTGTCAATTACTAGAGATTTTATGCTACTACATGTAATGATTGCGTAATTTGGTTTAGGAAACTAAGTAGAAAGCCGATTGCTCCGCTTAAACCTGACATTAACCTTACGTTGTATTAACAGCGCTTGTTGATTACCCTAGAGTATCTACTAAGTGTGTGATAGATAAAGTCAACTAACGCCTTTCTACAAACTAAAATGCGATCGCCCGTTTCTTGACCTGATCTTTCATTGCGATAGAGCTATGAGCGAGAACCCTAACTCCAACTCTACCCACAGGTTCTCTGAATCTGATCATCCCCACCGAGCCTGCCCCCCCTCTTCGTTACGTTTGGAAGGGAGCATGAGCAACGATATATCTCCCAAGATGTCGTCAGCATCTGCCAAGTCAGATTGGCAAACCGTTGATTTCCCCAACTCAATTAGTGCCGATGCGACTCAGCGCCAAGCTCTTTACATACAAGCAACGATGCAATCCAATTCTTCTGATTCCCCAGCTCCAGCTTCAAACACAATGGATCAGCTCAACCAGGCTGAGTTGATCAAGCTGATTCAAGAATTAAACCAGTGCAATCATGAGTTAATGAGTCGTGTGACTCAGCTAGAAGCCTCCCTAGAGCAAAGTGAGCGCGCACTAGACGCCGAAATTGCGCGATCGCACGATATTCAGGCTGCCTTACCCCCAGATGCTGAAACTAATGCCACGCCAGAACAGGTTCACTACTTACTCAATCAGCTAGAATTTGCCCAACAAACGATTCAGCGCCAGGAGATTCTGACGGAAACCTTAACCCATCAGTTGCAAACTAGTCAGGCTCGAGTGGCTCAAATTGAGCGAGACTGTGCGCTCACCCAACAGCGCTACCACGAGCAATCACACCAGCTCCAACATGTGGAGCATTTGTGTCATGATTTGCAAAGTCGGCTCCAGCGTCAGCAAGGCTATACGCTTCAGTTTAAGACTGCTCTAGAAAAGTGTTTAGAAGTGCCGCCGCCGAGCTATGAGGCTGCAACCAGCGTGTCTGGCACCCTCGATGACGGAGCAGCGATCGCCCCCGAGCCCCCGTCTCCCTGGACAAATCTAGAAGAGCCTCTAGCCCAGCCATTTCTTCCGAAAGTTAGACATATTCGACCCTGGTCAGGGCAGTCATCTCTGCCATCTGAGGCTGAAGCCGCTGTCGAAGAGTCGCCGTGCCCATCTGAATTTTCAGGGGCTGCGACTCCATCTGACCAACTCTTGATTGGGGGTGAGCCTCCCACAGCGGATTTGAGTATGCCGCCGCTCACTCCCGTTGAGTTATCCCCCGCGCAGTCACGCTTTCAGACTACGTTGTCAGAGTTAGCCCGAACAACGCTCGACGCTGCTACAGAGTTGCCTGCAGAGGCGATCGCTCCTGTAGAGGTTATTAATCCCAGCGACTCTGAAACTGCGATGGCATCATTAGCTGCTGAATCAACCTCTGAAGCTCCTGGACTAACCTCCAAATCAACACCTGAATCTAGAGCTGACCGCACCCCTGTCTTCAGCGCTGCTGCTACACCTGCTATTCATCCAGACGTTGAAGCGACGGCTGCAGATAATGCACTTGAGCCAACCAGTCAGTCATCTGTTACAAATCCTGAGGCGATCGCCTCGACGTCCCCCGATCAACAGGAGTCATCAGGCGGGGATGCACTCTGGAGAGATTTAGCCAAACTTGTTGATGCATCGATGGAAGATGTAATTCGAGTTCAGACCGCTCAAAACTTTGAATCATTTGAAGGCCTGCAGCTACCTCCGGCTCACGGATCTGGTCGCGACAGAGCTGACCTTACCCCGGAAGATGAGGCAATGGCTGGGAGTTTGGCTTATGTTGATGCCAGTCGCCAACCTCAATCAGAACGCCAGCAAACTCATCCAGAGGTTGAGGCTCGTCGTTTGGAGGCAGAATCCTCCGATCCTGAGATGACACCAACCTTCACATGGCCATCTCCGCTTATTTATCCGACGCGCCCTCCCAAGAAGCGAGCTTCTCTTGCAGCAGTCGATTTGCCTACATTTCCCCGTCCCGCTGGTTAAGCATCAGCCGCATCTAGAAACTAGGCTCCCTGAAATTGCAGCCACGTAAACACTTCTCAAGATGATCAATTTGTTGCTGTCGCCGGACGCGTGGCAAGAGCGGCAAATGCTTAAGTGTCCAGATTTTGAGATGAGTGCGTAAAGGATTCATAAGTTTATGCAAACGGATGCCTTCTCAAGCCATAAATAGAATCGGTCGCCAAACTATTACTACCGCATGGATACCGAGGGCATGGTGTTCCCATCGTGGCAAGACTTATAGAGGTTTGCCAATACCCTCAAGAGTACCCTTGGCATTTAGTCATCTAACCGGTGGAAACGTGAATTTTGCGTAAATAAACCCTGATGACTTGAACTAACCGATGGGAATTTTAGGCAATCTAGAAAAACCCCCGGATGGGTTAACATATCGAGAGCACCAAATCCTGCTTTCAGGTGAGGTCAAAATAGATCAGGATGCTTAATCTAGGCCTTATAGATGAATGCCACTTGACAAAGTGCCTGTTTATCTCACTCAATGATTCTTGACTTTTATAGAGTGGGAACGATAAGGATTAATCGCTCATTTCAAATCGTGCAGGGTTGACATATGAAACGTGCATTAACGAAGTCTGAAGTTGGAGAGTTGGTATTGAGACTGGTTTTAGCAGGGTTTTACCCAGGTCAGCACTTTGTCTTGGCAGACAGTGGGCAGGTGCTAGCGAGTCCAGAAGTTCGAAAATTCTTGAAGCAGACTTCAGCTTGGGTAGCCGAAGAGCGAATCCCTGCTAGTCATGTCAGGCTTTCCCAGTGAGCCAATATGTCATCATGTCACCTCGTCCTTTGACGAAGACATTTCCCCTAGGCTGAAGTTTAAATCGTGGCTTTAAGCGCTCGTAGGTGCTTTGAGTCACCTGAATACGACCTGCTTCTCCAGTGGATTCCATTCGACTTGCCACGTTGACCGTGTCTCCCCAAAGATCATAGCTAAATTTCTTGATACCGATGACGCCCGCTACAACAGAGCCGGTATTAATCCCAATCCGCAGCTGAAAGGGATAGCCATCAGACCGGATGAAGCGACCGACAACTTGCTGCATTTCTAAGGACATAGATGCGGCAGCATCAGCATGATCTCGACGCTGCATGGGTAAGCCTGCGGCAGCCATGTAGGCATCGCCAATGGTTTTAATCTTTTCAATGCCATACTTTTCAGCCAGCTGATCAAACGCTGAGAAAATATCGTTGAGCAAGCTAACCAGATCTTTAGCTGCAACCTGGTTTGAGGCTACTGTAAACTCGACCAAGTCAGCAAAAATCACAGTGACATCATCAAAACTGTCTGCGATTGTTTGCTGTTTGGATTTGAGCCGATGGGCAATCTGATAGGGCAGGATGTTGACCAACAGACGCTCGGTCTGACGCCGATGATGGCGTAATTCTGTTTCCATACGGTGGCGATCGCTAATGTCTTGCACCGTACCCTCATAGTGCAAGATTTCACCGTCAGCATCGCGCACAACCCAAATATTTTCACTGACCCAAATTGTGCTGCGGTCTTTGCGATAGATCTTCGATTCGGCTTCTGAGATGCGCCCATACATGCGGAGATAGGCATTAATTTCGGCACGACGTTTTGGCTGCACATAGATCTGTTGACCAATATTAGTCACCTGACTCATCAGCTCATCAGGCGAGGCATACCCATAAATTTGAGCTAGTGCTGGGTTGACGCTGAGATATTGACCATCAAGTGTCGTTTGAAAAATGCCTTCATTGGCATTTTCAAAAATGCTACGGTACTTTATCTCAGCCTGTTGGAGCGCTGATTCAGCCTGTTGACGGTCTCGAATTTCTTGCTGGAGGAGGGCATTTTGCTGCTTCAACAGTTGCTGTTGCCGATAGAGAGTAATCTGGCTTTGAACTCGTGCCAGCACTTCTTCTACTTGAAATGGCTTGGTGATATAGTCAGCTCCGCCAACTGCAAAGGCTTTTGCTTTGTCGAGAGTGTAGTCAAAGACGCTCAAGAAAATGACCGGAATATCTTGGGCATTGGCGAGTGATTTGAGCTGACAACAGAGATCATATCCTTCCATTTGAGGCAGCTGAGTGTCTAGCAAAATTAAATCAGGTGGCTGCTGATCTACCCACTCTAAGGCTCTACTTCGAGTGTTTGCTCGTTGAACGGTATAGCCTGCAGTCGTTAGCACCTCAGACAGCAGACATGCATGGTCGCAGGTGTCGCCCACAATCAAAATGTTGCCAGAGGAATTCGACAGGACTAGATCCTCAGCAATCGAGATTCGGCAACTCGCACCAGATTCATTGAGAGCCATTCATTAATCAGGAATATCTGTGTAATTAAACGGGCTATATCGTTAAACGGGATGATGAGTTAAATTATGTGACTGAATTTCCCAAATCCTAGTCAATGTCAACGAACGTTCAAAATTATGGGAAGTCGGAGTTAGATTGGAAGTGCGTTGAAGCAGTCATCATTCATGGATAGTTCTATCCAACCGATTTGTTTGAATCATATCTAGGTATTCAAACTAAATCTAGCGATCAGTACAATTTGGCTATGCTGCTCCATTGTGCAAGAGATCGGCGTCGTAAGATAGTCTGATTTTATTTTTCTGCTTCCAATTTTAAAGGGAGCATTCTCACGCACACTCCTGCTCTCAAGCAAATTGGCGGCTTCTGATCGGGTTTTATTGCTTAATATTAGCCACATGGTCAGTGGCGATCGCCTCTTTAGGGACTTATTCGGGAGGGTTAAACATCTCCTGACAGATCTGCCGAAAGTGATTTCCACGAGCTTCAAAGTTGGCATATTGGTCAAAGCTGGCGCAGGCAGGCGAGAGTAACACGACAGACGCAGCACTACGCTGAGCTAATTCAGTTGCCCGTGGAATAGCACGTTCCAGCGTTTCGACAATTTCATAGGCTGAATAGCCCACCTGATCGAGCCGTTGGGCAAAGGCGGCGGCGGCACTACCAATCAGCAACACAGTGCTGACGCGCTGTTGGATGGTTGCGATCCATGCGGTGTCGTCCCCTTCTTTGGCTTCACCACCAGCAATCAAAATAGCTGGTGCTGCGACAGACCGAAGCCCCACGTCAGCAGCGTCATAGTTTGTTGCTTTGCTGTCATTGATAAAGTCAATTCCTTTCCAGGTGCAAATGTGCTCTAATCGATGAGCTACTCCTGGAAACGTTGCAATGGCTTGAGCGATCGCCTCTGACTCAATCCCCGCTAGTCGGGCTGTCGCGACGGCCATGAGCAAGTTTTGATGATTATGAGTTCCCACCATGCGGAGGGCTTGCACAGGCACAATCGGCATATCGGCAAAGAATACTATGCCTGACTCAATATAGGCACCCCGCTCAGGTGCGCCCATCAGAGCGTGTCGCCCCGCAGTGCTCGTCCAATAGGCATCTGGATAATGAATGGCTGCATGGTCTCGAAGAAAGGGGTCGTCTCCGTTTAGCACCTGATATCGGGATTGATACAGCAGCTGCGCTTTAATCTCAAAGTAGCGCTCCATTGTTTTATGGCGACTGAGGTGATCAGGCGTAAAAGTTGTCCAAACGCCAATCTGAGGTGCAAGGCTCACAGATGCTTCGATTTGATAACTGCTGATTTCAGCAATCACCCAGTCGAGAGGGAGAGCGTTTGGTGTAGTTGAAGTGGGCTCGATCGCAGCCGGATAGCATGTATCAAGAGCGACTTGACAGGCCGCATAGCCAATGTTGCCGCAGGCAGGCGCATTTAACCCAGCAGACTGAAAGATTGCCGCAATCAGAGATGTGACTGTCGTTTTACCATTGGTGCCTGTGATGCCAATCCAGGGGTAGTCTTGAAGCGATCGCCATGCCAGTTCCATTTCGCCAATGGTTTCGATGCCCATTGCCCGTGCAGCTTCCAGCATGGGTGCATCCCAGGGAACTCCAGGACTAACCACCACACGACGCATCAGGGTTGGCTCAGGTACAAATGAGTGGCCCAGCTTCACAGCAATGCCTTCATGCACGAGCTGGTCTTGAATCGAATGCGCTGCTTCAGACAAGGTGCGATCGCTGACCGTAACCTGCCATCCCTGGCAATGTAGCAAACGCGCCGCTGCCACCCCAGACTTGCCCACCCCAATCACATAGCTGTTCACCAGGTTTGCCTCATTATCTTGCCCTGATCCGTTAGACCTTTATACCCCGATACCCTGCTCCATAGCATTTTCGGCATCGCTGAATTGGAGCATGAATCTGGAAAATCCCCGGCTTCTCACCCGACGCTATGCAGACATAGTCAGGTTTCTACAATCGTCAGTCTGACCATCGATAATAAAACTAGCCAGTTGGCTTTTATGCATGGTGATTGATTCTAAGATGGCTAGCAGCTTGACATACTCAACTATAGAGACTCTGAGAATCGATTTCACCCGTTGGCATGTCGTCGTTCAGTTAGTTTGCACCAATGGATGGGTTACTAGACCATATTTATCAAGGGCTATTGCCCGATCTTCAGATCGAGAGTATAGATCCTCACAATCCAGTTGTTGTGCGTCATGTGCCTCATCCGTGGCAGGTCGTGGGGGCAGGCAACTATGCTGCTGTGTTTTGTTACCCCAATGCTCCAGCCTATGTCGTGAAAGTCTATGCTCCTGGCCGAACGGGCTTGGCAGAAGAAGCTCAAGTTTATCGCTGTTTAGGGTCTCATCCAGCCTTTTCAGAGTGCCTGTATGTCGGTGAGAATTTTCTTGTTCTCAAGCGCCTCAACGGAACTACCCTGTATGACTGCCTGCATTATGGTATGTGCATCCCTACCCAAGTCATTCGCGATATCGACAACGCACTTGATTATGCTCGGAGTCGAGGTCTCTATCCTCATGATGTGCATGGCCGCAATGTGATGATGTGGCAGGGGCGAGGCCAAGTTGTCGATGTTTCTGACTTCCTGCACCGTCAGCCCTGCTCGGCCTGGGATGATTTGAAGCGAGCCTACTATTGGATTTATCGACCTCTATTTTCGTGGCTGCCCTGGGGAGTGCCTCATTGCATCTTGGATACCGTTCGGACTAGCTATCGCCACTACCGTCGTTTGGTGCTTCGCCATAAATCGAGGGTCGTCTAGATGATTCTTCTTCAGCCACAGATGGGGGAATTGCGATCGCCTCTAATGTTTTATCTACAGCAGCTGTTGCTTCAGAAGACACGAGTTAAACCCAAAGGATTGTAGTGAATGAATAGCCGCATGCCCTCACAGATCTCGAACATACTTGCTATAGCCCGAGAAATTCTGCAACCGCATCTGCAATAGTCTCGTTGCCCGTGGTGGATAGCGATACCGAAGATTTTGGCGGCAGTGGGGCCTCGTTGAGAAACGTCCAGGATGCTTGAAAGAAGGCTTCAGGCTCTATCACTTGATGATACGCATGCTGCTCTATTCCTGCTAGTAAGACAGATGCCTCTGCAAACCCCGTTCGAGTCAGCGACACAATTGGGACATGAAGCCGACAGGCTTCTGCAAAGGTGCCATATCCAGGTTTGCTGATGATGCGGCCACAGAGCGGCATGAAATCAACCGGACGATAGTGCTGCTCTGTAATTTTGAGCAGGTTTGGCATCTCTGGGGCGTTGCGGTCGAAGGTGATGAACTGCCAATCGAGGAAGTCATTCAGACGCTGATAGGGAATTTGAGCCAGCCCTAACCCGCCAAAGGTCAGCAACACCGTGCGCTCAGGTGGCGTCGCGAGCTGAAAGGTTTGTCGCAAATCGGCAGGAGCATAGCGAGGATCGCTCCCGGTTAACCCAACATCTGCGATATCAGAAAATGCTGACATGGGTTCATGAAACGGCAATCGAAAGAGGCGATCGCACTGATGAAAGCAGTCGCTGATCCAGTCGGCGATCTCAACAAACTCTCCACCCCAATCGCGGTAGATAAAATCCCAACCAAAGTTGCTGAGCATCCAGCAAGGAATGCCAGCCGTATGGGCAATTGGGGCGGCCAACGGCGGAATGTCGGCCAGCACCAAGCTGACTCGGTTTTGGCGCATAAAGCTCACTTCGCTAGCAATAATCGAGCGCTGCTGAGCTTGAATCTGCCGCAGTTTTTCTAGGGTGGCAGCGTGATCCATCGTGACGCTGTCAGCTTGAATCACACCAACATCCAATGCTCGCGGACGATGGATAAATTCTCCAGAAATGTATGACTCTAGCAGCCATCGGGGAGCCGATGTCGTCAGGATGAAGGTTACCTCAGGGCAGCGCGCCTGAATGGCCGCAACAACGGATGCGGTGCGCGTGGCATGACCAAAACCATGATTTGTAATAGCGACATAGAGAATGGGCTGTGGCATGGATGTGTTAACAGCAACGGGTGAAGAGCACAAGATTAATAATCTGTAGCGTTATCAGGACGGGGGGGCATCACAGTAAAACCGAAAGAACACATAGCCATCCTGAAACGGCATAGTGTTGAGAACATGGTGAATGATCCGCTGCTCGACCAAATGCTGACCGATGGCGATCGCCTCTTCTCGACTGATGTGACGGTGCTGCACCAGCCATTCCACGAGATCTGCCCCCAGAAAGCACAATGGATAAAGATTACCCTGATAGCGCCGATCTGTGATGGCTAGGCCGGTTGTCGGCTGCCGCAATGCTTGAGTCAAGTGTTCAATATCAAGCGGAGTCATCAGTACCGCCGACGCAGTTCCAGAGGCGGCACTCAATATGGCATCTGTTGGGCTACTCGTCGCACTCATCGCACTCATTGTACTCATTGCACTATGAGATGAAGTTTCAGAGGCGATCGCCCCTTGAGGGTGAGGCGAATCTCCATTTGATAAATAGGGGGATTGGGACTGCTGCAACGTATAGTCTTCCAAGGTCGTGATGAACTGCTCCAAATGGGGCGATCGCACATGCAAATCGCGCTGTGGGAAAGGAATCTCAATCCCGTAATGACGAAGGCTGGCTTCAATGCGATAGTAAAGGTCGCTTTTGACTCGAAACTGCTTTTTGGGTTCTCCCGTCCAGACCAGCAAATCAAAATTTAGCGAACTATCGCCAAACCCTTGGAACCAGACCTCTGGTGGCGGTTTGATCAGCACCTCAGGATGACTTTTGGCCGCTTCCAGCAGCGATCGCTGCACTTTCTCAACATCTGATCCATAGGCCACTCCCACTGGAATATGCAGCCGTGAGATGGGGTTACCGTGACTCCAGTTAACAACCTCATTCTCTAGAAATCGAGAATTGGGCACCAAAATTGTCACCTGATCCAGCGTGCAGACATGAGTGCTGCGTGCGCCAATATGCTCGACAACGCCCATCAGCTCCCCCACCTGAACGAAATCACCAATCTGGATGGGGCGCTCCAGGGTAATAATCAAGCCACTAATCAGATTGTTTGTGATATTTTGAACGCCGAAACCAATTCCAACCCCCAAGACACTGGCTAAAATCGCTAGCGAACTGACATCAATTCCCCACAGTTGAAACAGGACAATCAGCCCCAAAAACGTGAGGATATATTGCACCAAAATGGTGATGACATCCTGAATGCGGCGTTCAACCCCTGTGCCCCGTAAAACATAAAACTTAAACAGCCGGGTGATGCCGCTGACTGCAAACCACAGGCCGACCGCAGAAGCCAGCATCAGCAGCAGGCTCAGAGCCGAATAATTGCGTGACCCAACGGTGATGATCTGAGCATTGAGGGAGCTAAAGAGCTGGTTGCGCCAGCCTCGAACTTGGGGAAATAGATCGGTGATGTAAAACATGACCGCCGCCCACAGCCCACCCTGTATGCCCAAAATCGCTAGCTTTGACAGCAGCTTAACCGACGGCTCCCACGGGTGCAGTGGCGAGGCAGGATGGCTCAGCCAAGGAGTCAACTGACGCAGCAGCAGACGGCCTACCGCCCGTAGCCCCAGATGCATGGCGATCGCCCCTCCGATTGCCGCCGCACTAAACCCCAACGCCTGACGCACATAACCAGGACTCCGCTCAAACCGAGCTTGATCCAGAGCATCAGCCAACCGTCGCCGCCAGATGATCGCTTGCCCATAGGCCGTTGAGCTTTCGGTGATGTCAGCAGAGGTCACGGTCACTAAGTCATTCTGACTGCCCTGACTACGAATAATGGCGATCGCATTTTCTCGCAAAACCTGGATATCAAGCGGCTCCCCCATCTGAATTTCTTGCCGCAGCGCCCGATTGATAATCGCCGCCCGCTCATCAGCACTGAGTCTCCCAACCCCACCAATCTGAAACAGCACAGTGCCATCGACCATCACAGCAGCCGACTGACTCTCCGATGGCTCCGCCGATTGAGTCAATCCAGGGGCTGCCCCTATCCACAACAATGCAGTTAGCCCAAATAAAACCAGCCAGCGCCATCTGCCTCGCCGCCATAGATGCGCTGGCCGCCTGATGACACTTATGACAGCATCTTCACCAAACACTATCAATAAAAATCGCTGGATCGCCATCGAAAACTGGATTAGAACATTCATGGATAACTCAATGGGCAGACCCGATTAGCATATTTGGCACAATGCAGCCTGATGTTCAAGACGTTAGCACTAGAGCAAGGCTCCCCAGATTCTCCTGCATTTTCTGCTCTGGCACACGATGCAGCCAACTCAGCTTTGAGAACTAAGAACCTCGCTGACTGCCAAAAGTGCTAATGAATGTAGGTTGGCGTTGAGCGGAGCGAAACCCAACACTAGCGATACTTTCGATGGGTTACACTAACGCTAACCCATCCTATGGCAGAATGAGGGTTTTAAGAGTTTTGTCAGTCAACCAGACTAAGAACTTGACCCTGAGAACTTAAAACTCAGCTTTGAGAACTTAAAACTCAGCTTTGAGAACTTAAAA
>CAZCXK010000045.1:21780-39974 GCA_964502605.1 uncultured bacterium | reverse complement strand
GTGCAAGCGCATCAACCACCCGTAAACCGTTCGATAAAACCATTGAGAAAAGTCTTGAGACCAGATATCCTCATAAATATACCGAGTTACAGCCTTCGTTAATACTGGTTCAAAATGATAGCTAATTTCTGGTAGTACACTGATGCATTCTCCAAGGAATGTAGTTCCTGATCGAGGTGCACCCACAATAAAAATAGGATTATCTAAATTTGGAGAAAACAAATACTTCAACCGATATAAGGATAAAGCACGTTGTTGATGTTGGTAGAAACGTAAATCCTCGGCTATTGTTTCCCAGATCCAGAATGGTAGATTGTACCAGGCAATAGGGCGAATGCTATCCATCCAAGCATCACCTATTATTGCTGAGCGAACCTTACGAAAATAAGGTCTCAGTGTTTTTTTCATCACCATGACTAAATTAGTTACTTGGTTGAAGTTAAATCTATTAGAACTGGATTTAGAGGCAACAGGCAAGCGTACTGCTTCAATCTTTTTTGATAGTTAATTGTTGATCTACAGAAACTTCATTGAACTCCTGTTTGCTGCCATCAGTCCACTGAACAAACATTCGTTTTACCTTAGAACGATTTCCAAGTCCAAAATAAGCACGATAGTCACCTTGAGAGTAATGTGCTCCCTCTGTCATACCTATCTGATGCGTTTGTATCCCACCATCAGTTTCAACGCTTATCACAGTACCAATCGCTTCAGTATTACCAAGTGAACCAATCAGATTAGCTTCGAGCCAATGACTTTGACTACTACGGTTCTCATACAGGACTGATTGCCAAATCCGTGATGTATCGCGTTTAAAAACTTGATTTTTGATCCGTTCAGGTAGAGATGGTTTAGATTGCAAAATTGACGGGATCTGTTGATAAGTTAATATTAGATCGCGATCGCCATCATTATCTGCATCAAACCATACTGAACGTGCATTCCAGATGGAAAACAAGGGACGACGAAAGTCTAGTACATGGGTTTCTGTAAACTTTCTGCTCTCTACTTGTCGATATATTCCATTGGGAACAACATGTAGATCAATGAGACCATCGTTATCATAATCGACCCAGGTTGCCTCAAGCCCATCCTCGGGTAAACCGTAAGCAGCAGCATCCTTGGCCGAAAATGTTCCATCTTGATTTATCAAGACTTGATTCTTACCACCTTTCACCAGGCTATAAGCATCAAGGTCACCATCCTGATCAAAATCAGCAATCGTCAGCTTAATTAATGTTCCTCCCGATGTTTCCTGGATTATTTGAGGCTCAAAGTGGCTTGCCTGGTTCTTATAGACAAAAAGCTGTTTTCCCTGGGATATGATTAAGTCTTGGTTTCCATCACTGTCCGCATCTAACCACTGAAAATAGCCTGCACCAGGAAGATCTAAACCAACAGTTTCAGCCACATTAACAAAACTATTATTTGGCTCCCTACGATATAGTTGATTGGGATAGGTAACTGGATCTTCACTTGACCGACCGCAACTCTGATAAAGGTCCAGTTGATTATCTCTATCATAGTCAACCCAGGCGGATTTTCTTCCTGGGCAATCATTTTTTTTGACTCCAAATTGATTAATCTGTTCTGCAAATGTTTCTTGCTCTTGAATAAATAATTCATCACTCAATGTTTCAGGAATCTGTGAAATTTTTCCTGCAACTCCACCTCGACCAATAAAAACATCCTTTTGCCCATCGTTGTTAACATCTGACCATGCCATACTATGGCGATCGCGCCACATTAGTGTAAAGCCATGTTGAGGTGGCTGAAGCTTTTGCATCCCTACATGAATCATACTTAGGGGTATGTCTTCCTTCAGCTCAAATTTATGTAGGATTTCGGGAAAATCTTTGATGACTACATGGGCATTATCTCGGAGTATAAAACTGACACTGGTTACTGTTGTACCAGAGGGTAAAAGATTTTCTTGAATATCTATATCTGCTCCTTTTTGAGATTCAATAGTTACCGGTAGTGAGAGTGAAAATTTTCCAGAGATTGGAACAGCAAAATTTACTTTATAAGTAAGTAGATGTAACAAGAAGTTTTGGCGATAAATATAAAAACCAGGGGCATCTAATGTAGGCGCAATATCACTATCTTCTAAGCTAGGAAATTGGTGATCTTGATCCAAGTTCCAATCTGATAAACCATCCTCATAGGTTCCATCTCCATTATTGAGAAGGAAATCCTGACGGGCACTATGATTAAGAGTGAAAATATCTAAATAGCTGTCATTATTAGCATCCACGACTCCAAGATCAAACAAGTCATAGGTATGGGTTAAAGGGCTGGGTAGTACAGCAAATTGGGTACGAGTTTTAAGTTCTGGATAAACGAATAACCAGGCAATTGCAAGAAGGTTGACAACTAGAAAAGCGGCGATCGCTAAACCTATAAGTCTTAACCACTTTTTATTGCACTTAATGTTCATAAGTTAAGTATTAATATGCTCAAATTGAAGAGTGAATTGCAATCTGGTCTTATATTTTCGAAAGGTAAGTTGAGTAAGCTTTATCTACCCAACTTATCCTTCAAATTTACTATTGCAGATAGTTAGCTAATGCTGAAGTACTTCCTCTTGAAATAATCCTCAACTTGCTGTCTTTCTGTTCCAGACAAGGCACGGTCAAAGATCAGAATCTCAGCCACCTCCATATTGACATAGGGATTACTATCAAGATCAGCACCCAGAACAATTTTTTCCAACAAAGTATTGTAAATAATGGTACGGTTGTCGATCAACAAACCATCTTTGTAATGGCTCATATTGCCCGCACTGAGCACCGCCGATTGTGTTAGCCATCCAGCTCCTGTACCGTCAACATTGCTATCAGCATCGCTCTTACCCCAAGCTTGCACCAGCAGATCCCCATCATTCTTTACGAGTAAACCGAAAGCCTCATTGTTGAAATTATTACCGTAAGCAAAACCTCCATAACCAATACTATTGTACTTTGCCACCATAAATACTGTACGGTCAGCATTCCCAGAGGGTAATCCATTGAGATTTAACACCCGCTCCAGTTTGTCCCCGTCACCATCGAGTTGAATCACATTTTTGCCGTTAAGGACACCAGCAAGGAGCCGTGGATCGCCGAATGCTACTAGGTCATTGCCTAGTTCGGACTGGTCTGCCCAGCCTATAATTAAATCATTACCATCCGTAGTTACTCCTGCACCTGCATCTAGTTGTAGTACCAGTCCACTGGTAACCGGGAGAATTTCCTCACCTCCACCATTGCTTTCGGTGACGTTAACTATCACAGTGGCTTGGTCGATACCTCCGTTGCCATCATTAACCTGATAGGTAAACATGTCTGTGCCACTAAAGCCCGCGTTGGGGAGATAGGTGATGAAGTCATCACTGAAATTGCCAGGGGTATCGTTGTCGTTAATCACAACTGCCCCGTTTGTAGGTGCTATCTCAATACTGAGTGTTAGGGCATCGCCATCGGCATCACTGTCATTGACAAGTACCGCAATATCTATGGGTGTATCCTGACTAGTCGTAGCTATGTCATCCCCTGCCACAGGAACTGTATTACTTCCACCAGATGGGCTTCCGAAGTATTTCTGTTGGAAATAGGTTTCAACTTGCTGGCGCTCAGTTTCAGACAAGGCGCGGTCAAAGACTAGAATCTCAGCCACTTCCATATTGACGTAGGGGCTGCTATCAATCTCTGCACCCAGTACAATTCTTTCCAAGAATGTGTTGTAACTGAGGGCACGACTATCAATCAGCGAACCATCTTTATAATGGTTCATACTGCCAGCGTTAAGCACAACTGACTGCGTTAACCAACCTGCTCCAGTACCATCAATATTACTGTCAGCATCATTCTTGCCCCAGGCTTGTACCATTAAGTCGCCATCATTCTTCACAGTCAAACCAAAGGCTTGATTGGTCGAATTCTTACCGTAGGCAAAGCCACCATAGCCAATACTGTTGTACTTCGTCACCATGAAAACAGTGCGGTCAGCATCACCAGAAGGCAGTCCATTGAGATTCAATACCCGTTCCAGCTTGTCACCGTCGCCATCGAGTTGAATCACATTTCTGCCGTTGAGGGCACCCGTAATCAATCGTGGGTCACCTGAACCTGTTAGGTTATTGTTAAATCCAGATAAGTCTTCCCATCCTGTCACCAAGTCAGTACCATTAGTGGTGACTCCAGATCCTGCGTCAAGGTGCAAAACCAGACCGTCACTGACAGGTAAAGTCCCGCTACTTCCACCGCCAGACGAGGTAACACTAACAGTTACTATGGCCTGGTCAACTCCTCCTCTGCCATCATCAATTTGGTAGGTGAATGTATCAGTACCGCTAAAGTTGGGGTTGGGCGTATAGGTAATAAAATCGTCGTTGGGGTCGCTCGGCGTACCATTGTTGTTGATCAATAGCGTCCCATTCATGGGAGATGTTGCGACACTCAATAGCAGAGCATCACCATCAGCATCGGTGTCATTAGCTAACACTGCAATATTTATAGGACTATTTTGAACAGTAGTCGCGACGTCATTGTTTGCAATAGGAGCCGTGTTGCCCAGCACAATCACTTCAGCTGTAACAGTTGCTGTGCTGGTGCCTCCTCTACTATCACTAATAGTATAAGTAAAGCTCTCAGCACCTTCAAAGTTAGGCTGAGGTGTATAAATTAGTCCATTACCTGTTGAATTAATGGTAACTAAACCACCATTATTTGGGCTACTTACTTCAATGATAGAAAGCAGGTCAGCATCTGGATCGCCATCGTTAGCAAGAACATTGAGAACATTGTTAACACTATTAGTTTGTATACTAAAGCCATCTGCCACAGCTACAGGAGGTTGATTAATAGTAGGCGTGGCGTTGAAGTATTTCTGTTGGAAATAGGTTTCAACTTGCTGGCGCTCAGTTTCAGACAAGGCGCGGTCAAAGACTAGAATCTCAGCCACTTCCATATTGACGTAGGGGCTGCTATCAATCTCTGCACCCAGTACAATTCTTTCCAAGAATGTGTTGTAACTGAGGGCACGACTATCAATCAGCGAACCATCTTTATAATGGTTCATACTGCCAGCGTTAAGCACAACTGACTGCGTTAACCAACCTGCTCCAGTACCATCAATATTACTGTCAGCATCATTCTTGCCCCAGGCTTGTACCATTAAGTCGCCATCATTCTTCACAGTCAAACCAAAGGCTTGATTGGTCGAATTCTTACCGTAGGCAAAGCCACCATAGCCAATACTGTTGTACTTCGTCACCATGAAAACAGTGCGGTCAGCATCACCAGAAGGCAGTCCATTGAGATTCAATACCCGTTCCAGCTTGTCACCGTCGCCATCGAGTTGAATCACATTTCTGCCGTTGAGGGCACCCGTAATCAATCGTGGGTCACCTGAACCTGTTAGGTTATTGTTAAATCCAGATAAGTCTTCCCATCCTGTCACCAAGTCAGTACCATTAGTGGTGACTCCAGATCCTGCGTCAAGGTGCAAAACCAGACCGTCACTGACAGGTAAAGTCCCGCTACTTCCACCGCCAGACGAGGTAACACTAACAGTTACTATGGCCTGGTCAACTCCTCCTCTGCCATCATCAATTTGGTAGGTGAATGTATCAGTACCGCTAAAGTTGGGGTTGGGCGTATAGGTAATAAAATCGTCGTTGGGGTCGCTCGGCGTACCATTGTTGTTGATGACGACTATACCTCTTGTAGGAGGTGCTGCAATGGTGAGGTTTAGATCATCGCCATCAGCATCAATATCGTTAGAAAGTACCGCTATGTCAATTGGACTATCCTGAACAGTGACTGCTGTATCATTACTGGCAGAGGGAAGCGTGTTGCTAACAATATAGTTAGCACTATACGACTGGTTAAATTCAGGTACAGTGAGAGTCCGTGTAGCAGTTGAAGCACCGTCTGACCAACCAGCAAAGGTGTACATAAAACCATTACTGATAGTTGATAAAGGAACAGTGACAGTATGCTCAAAGTTAATGGCAGTATCAATTGTAAAAGAGCTACCTTGCTGAGAACCGTCTAGCGTAAACTCCACGCCTCCAGGTACATCAGAAGAAAATGTTAAGTCAACCTTTTCAGGATAGATCAAGATAGACTCTGTATCTCTCAACCCATCAGAATCCGTTACCGTTAGAATAATTTCGTATCCAGTGCTACCTGAGAAACCATGCCCTGTAGTTTCAACGGTAAATGTTTGGTTCGTCCCAGTCACTCCACTTAATTCAGGATGGAAGTGATCATTGTGAATAAAACGCACTTCCCATTCAAAATTGCTGGCAGTCAGAACACCATCTGGATCAGTACCAGTTGCCTCTAGGGTAATTACATCCCCTGCCTTAAAAAAGTTGCCACCGATAGGAGACAGGATGGATGCGCTCGGCGGAGTACCTACGGTAATCGTAAGGGGTTCTGCCAGTAACGTTGAGTTCGTGCCATCGGAGACAACCAGGGAAACGTTATAAAGTCCGTTGGTCTCAAAGGTGTACTCTACACTTGCGCCGGTTGCTTGGGTTCCGTTACCAAAATCCCACAGATAAGTCAGCGTATCTCCTTCGGGATCGCTTGCCGAACTCGTGAATTGCACTGTCAAAGGACCAATTCCAGAAGATTGGCTAGCGGAGGCCTGGTTAATGATTGGAGACTGATTGTCACCTCCCCCTGCAAAGGTGATGCGGCGCAAGGCTCCTAAAGCCGTCGGATTTTGGTAAATGTCTAAATAGTAGAGTGCACCTTCAGTTCCTACAGCAAATGCAACAACGCGTCCTGCATTTTGCACAAAGTTAAATGCTTCGATGGTATCAGGGGTTTCTGGTTCGGCATCAATGACGTTACCATTCTGGTCAAAGGTAAGATACCGAATCCAGCGCTGAGCGTAGTCTCCGAAGAAGTAAGCGCCATTAAATTGACTGGGATAGTAGTTGTCTCGATAAACTAGCCCTCCAGTTGCTGCTCCACTACCTGTTAAGCTATGGTCGTAAGCCAAAATAGGATCGACTAAACCCGGTATCCCAGTAATTCCTTGAGTTTCATTGGCATCCCAACCATGATTTCCACCCGCTTGAGCAATATTGATTTCTTCTCTAGCGCGTTCATCATTGCCACCTACATCGCTGATAAACAAACGATTGGTTGGAATATCCCACACAGCTCGCCAGGGATTGCGCAGACCATATGCCCAGATCTCATCTAGATTGCCACCAGGACCATCGACAAATGGGTTATCTTGCGGCACAGTGCCATCTTTATTAATCCGCAGAATTTTACCTTTGGTGGTAGTTAAGTCTTGTGCAGCTGCTTCATCAAACTGCTCACCAACAGATAGGTAAAGTTTACCATCTGGTCCAAAGTCCAGTCCTCCTCCATGGTGGGCGGCATTACCGCTAATTTCGGGTTGCTGCCAAATAACCTGTTCGCTTGCTATATTTGCAGTGCTTCCTTCATGGGTAAATCGAGAAATGCGGAAGCGCCGATTCGAGTCTGAGTAGTAAACATAGAATTGATTGTTAACGGCAAAGTCTGGATCTAATGCAATATCAAGCAGTCCCCTCTCACTGCCAGCGTTGATATTGGTAATCGTCAAATAATCAGAGACGGTAGGGATGCTTAGTCGAGGATCTACAAGTTTAATGCCTCCACCCTTCTGTAGGATGAGCATCCTCCCATCTGGCAATGTTTCCATTGCGATAGGCTCTATCAAACCAGATATGAGCAGTTCATTTTGAAAATTTGGATCAGTGTCGACAATATAATCGTTGTGGAAATGGCCTTCATGAAGTAAGCTACTAAATTCACTAAGCATCCCGCCTTCAAATGGAGAGATCGCTTCAATATCGCCAGTCGCGACTTCTAAATCCCAATC
This sequence comes from uncultured bacterium, assembly GCA_964502605.1. GTDB lineage: Bacteria > Cyanobacteriota > Cyanobacteriia > CAZCXK01 > CAZCXK01 > CAZCXK01. The sequence goes on along the minus strand of CAZCXK010000045.1, from coordinate 32,099 downwards.
TCCTCCCAGAAGATTACTTCCAGTTAAATTAGTTGACGCTGCTACATCAGCTCTAGTGAGACTACTTAGCTTATCTATGAACATTAGGCCCACTGAACTATCAGCAACATTACAGCCATAGAGAAGGATGTCTGCTGCATCTGATAAATACTCAGACCAACCCGTCAATTCATCTCGATAATTAGAAATATTATTAGAGTTAAGGGATGTTTGACCGAAGAATACTTCTCCCCCAGAACCATGAGTAACAAGGTGAAGACTAGATACTCCGAAAGCACTATAGTTAGACAAAATCGAAGAGATTTGGAAAATGCCATTCTGGTTATCGTCTAGAATGAAGACATCAACATCTTTAGCAGCAGCATTTACAAGAGCTTGATATTCTTTAACTGAGGGATCAACAATAAGAAGATTCTTGCCAAGTGGATAAGATTGATTGGTAAAAGTACTTAATGGTGTTGAGCTTACTCCGCTGTCAATCTCTTCAGCCAAAAAGCTAGTGTTTGTACTTTCTAAAGTTCCAGAAAAGTTTTGCATTGTTTTAGGATTAAAAATCAACTCGAAATGTATATTAACGACCCTGACGCAAAGATTTTAGGCAAGCGTTTCGTTTGTGCAACCTATGGTTTAAGCACAGGCTGAGATCGCAGTTCATCAACCATAGAGTAGAACTTGAGCGTTGGTTGCTAATTTACTTGCCCAGGACTTCAATTGATCTCGGTACTGATGAATATTCTCCCAATCAAACTGCACTGAACCTAAATATGGTTTTCCAGAGTTGCTATGAGGAACAATATTGAGATTCTGTACGCCTATAAGATCACAGAACACACGCATGATCTCCTCCATACCATTTTGATCAGCAGAAAGCATAAAAGCTTGATGCCCAGAGAGTAGTCCTTCATTGAGCAACTTGTGATCTGGTACAGAGGGGTCAATGAAAACTAAATTACTGAGAGTCTTCTGGTGAAGAAAGGTTTGATCAAGAGGTAATCCATCAACTTTTTGCCCGGAGAACGACTCACTGACAGAGAGCGACAAGTTCTTTATCTTTGTTGTAGTGACTTGCATGTTCATGCTCCTACATGGCTGAAATAGATTTTGACTTAAAAAGATTTGGCGATCGCAGCCCCAGTTAAAGCATGTAAGTGATCAACAAACTCAGCGCCTACTTACCCTGCTGCGACTTGACACTTATAAAAAGCTATGGGGAACACTATGAAGACTTTTAACATCATTAAACTCAGAAAGTGCATCATTGATCTGCTGAATGCCATCTTTACTGATATCGATGACAACGCCTAAACACCCTGGCATCAGACCGCTTAACAGACTTCCATACTCATCTGCGGCTCCATCTATACAAACCAATAGCTTGGCAATGACTAGACGCCCAAACATAGCTGATACGCTTCTAAGCTGAGCTTCACTTTCACTAAAACTCATCCAATAATTAAGTAGAACAAGGTAGACCGGATGGCCAAACTATCTAATGTTAGGAAGTGATCCTGCTAGCTACTCGAATACTTGCAATTTCGTCACCCTAAAAGCTTTCTAAGCCTAGCTCCAAATATAGAGAACTGTTGCCAAGCCAGTATGAGGATAAATGCTGGTTGCCTGACAGATCTTTGAAGTGTGGATTTCGGCTGCGCTCAATCCACATCATTGCAGATACCTCAGGCAGAGCGCAGTCGAAGTCTAAGGTACGGATGCATCAGTCTTTCACGAGTTTTGTCAGTCAGCCAGGGATAAATGGTTAGAGAACCTTGTTTTTACTAATAAATATTGCCATCTTTCCTATTATTTCTCTGAAACAAGAATCGTTTAGATACTCATTCTTTATAAAAGATCTTCTTTAACATGAAGTAGCATGTTAAAAGAGGTCATTGTAAGAATCGATCTTTTCATAGCATTACGCCAAAAGTCACAGTTTATATTAGCAAAATCTGCTCTACAGGCTCTATGCCTTGAGGATTTTTCCAAAGCCTCCGTTGGCAAACCTTGGCTTATGTAGTAATGCTTTTAACCACGTACACCCTTTTAAAGTATCCTCTTAATTGGTTTGTACTCCTCACTCAATATCTGAGAAGGATGTTTGAAATAAAGTATACGTGTTGGTATATGATGTCTGATTTGATTAAGGATTTGATCTCTTCATCGATTCTTCAAAACCTTGTTAGTTCTATTAGAAATAACTTTATCATTATTTTTCTAAAGAGGATTTTATAGAAGGTATTCAAGAAATGCGAAGAGAAGCCAACGATTGGCGATCGCCCTGCAACTCTGCCTTTATCGTATAAGAAGCGTAATTAGGCGAGGGTATGATGCTGCGAAAGCCGAAAAAACTTTGGAACCCGTCGATTTGGGCTAGCTGGAAGCCCTTTGGTCTGGGCGAGCAGTATCCTAACAACTACTGGGAAGTCTTCCGAGCTGCCTGGATCAACCGCGACCAAGCCGACTATACCTGGCGCATTCTCAACAACGGCGTCTGTGATGGCTGCTCGCTAGGCACGACGGGCATGCAAGACTGGACGCTGGATGGGCTGCATTTATGTAATGTGCGCCTGCGGCTACTGCGGCTGAATACGATGGCTGCCTTTGATCCGGCGGTGTTGGCAGATGTCGCCTCCCTGCAGCAAAAAACAGGTGCTGAACTGCGAGAGATGGGGCGATTGCCATATCCTATGCGGCGCGATCGCGGCGACCGAGGCTTTCGGCGCATCAGTTGGGATGACGCCATGACTCTGATGGGCGATCGCATTCGGGCCACAACACCTGATCGTCTTGGTTTTTATCTCACCAGTCGCGGCACCGTCAATGAGACGTACTATGCAGCTCAGAAGGCAGCACGGGCAATCGGTACCAACAATGTTGATAATGCCGCTCGCATCTGTCATTCTCCTAGCACCAACGGCTTGAAACATACCGTTGGGGCAGCAGCCACCACATGTTCTTATAAAGACTGGATTGGCACCGATTTGCTGGTGTTTATCGGCTCTAATGTGGCCAATAATCAGCCCGTTACCGTCAAATACTTGCATTGGGCCAAGAAAGCTGGAACGCGCATCGTCGTGCTCAACACCTACCGAGAACCCGGCATGGAGCGCTATTGGGTGCCCTCTATTCCTGAAAGTGCGCTGTTTGGCACCAAGTTTGCCGAAGATTTCTTTCTGGTGAATGTAGGCGGTGATATGGCCTTTCTCAATGGCACTATCAAACATCTGATCGAGCACGACTGGGTAGATTTCCACTTTATTGAGAAACATACCGCTGGTTTTCCTGACCTGAAAGCCTCCCTAAACGCTCAATCTTGGCAAGAATTGGAGCAGCTTTCTGGCGCAACCCGTGATGAAATGTTGGCTTTTGCCCGGTTAGTTGCTGATGCCAACAAAGCTGTATTTGTGTGGAGCATGGGTATCACGCAGCATGAATGTGGCGAAGATAACGTCAGGGCGATCGTCAACCTAGCCTTGACCAAAGGCTTTGTCGGGCGCGAAGGCTGCGGCCTGATGCCCATTCGAGGCCATTCGGGGGTGCAAGGGGGTGCCGAAATGGGCTGCTACTCGACGGTGTTTCCGGGCGGCAAGGCCATCACCGCTGAACATGCGGCATTGCTGAGTCAGCAGTGGGGGTTTGATGTACCTACCACACCAGGATTGATTACGTCAGACATGATCGACCATGCCGCCGAGGGGCAGCTCGATCTGCTGTTCTCCGTAGGGGGCAACTTCCAAGATGTGTTGCCCGATCCGCAGTATGTCGAGACAGCCCTGCAAGCCATTCCGCTGCGAGTGCATATGGACATTATTTGCTCTCAGCAAATGCTGCTTGATCCGGGTGAAACAGTGCTGTTGCTGCCTGCTACAACTCGATATGAAATACCTGGTGGCGTCACGTCTACGAATACCGAACGGCGGGTGATCTTTAGTCCCGAAATTCCGGGGCCGCGCACTGGTGAAGCTCGCCCCGAGTGGGAGGTGCTGCTGGAACTGGCGCGGTATGTCCGCCCTGACCTGACGGAGCAATTAACCACTCCCAGCACCACCGACCTGCGCCAAGAAATCGCTGAAGTCGTGCCCCAATATGCCGGAATTCAGCACTTAACGGAGAAAGGCGATCAGTTTCAATATGGGGGAGCGCATCTATGTTTTGGCTGGAACTTTGCCACCGCTGATGGGAAAGCATACTTTACACCCTTGACACCGCCAAAGACTGAGCTGCCTGACGGATATTTTCTCGTCACCACCCGTCGAGGCAAGCAGTTTAACAGCATGGTTCAGGAGAAGAAAGACGCGATTACGGGTGCTCTGCGTGACGCAGTGTTGATTAGCCGTGTCGATGCCGATCAGCTGCATCTGACTGAGGGTGAGGCGGTTGTGTTAAAGAACGACTGCGGAGAGTTTAATGGGCATGTGTTGATTGCCCCAGTCAAACCGGGGAATTTGCAAATCCATTGGCCAGAAGGAAACATGCTGTTGGATAACCGGAAGCGATCGCCCGAAGTAGGCATTCCTGATTACAATGCCAGGGTTCAGCTTCGCAAGGCAGGCTCTACGTTCAATGAATAGGTTGCTGGTTCGTCCTTATCAATCGATGAAGCTGCTTTACCGATGATGCTGTCGTCAGCTTGGGTAAATGACTGATTGTGGATGCGCCCAGTTCGAGCGACTAGCCCCAACATCCAGCAGGATCTCAATCAGGATCATGTCTCTGGGTAGACGCGATCGCCCTTAATATCCCGCATAATTTCAACGAGTCGTGGCATCGTCTCACTGGCGATCGCGACGCTGTTAATGTTACTACTAAGCCATGACTGCATGATGTCGAAGGTGCCTAACGCGACGATTAATCCTCAACTAGATGCGAATTACCGCGATGGTAGCCCGCCTCTCAATTCAACTGAGGCTCCTTTTCGCTGGCAGTTCTGGGTATCTGGATGGAGCAAACTCGTCGCCATCATTGCCCTCATAAATTTAGTATTGGGGCTGTTTAACCTCAGCTACGTGCCGATGCGGAGCATTTATCTGCACCAGGTTCCTGCACTCGTGGCACTCTACGACCCCATCAAAGGCATCGAGCCTCACCCCGACACGCAACAGTATTTGCAAACAGTTGATCGCCTGACTCAGCAGCTTGAACAGGTGCAAATGCAAGTACCGCACAATGGCGCAAATTCGAGTCGTTCATCTTGGCTACCAACCGCCGCGATCGCCCCGACACTGGCTGATCTGCGGCAGCAGAGCCTCCGCTTGGTTGAGGAAAATCCGTTTTTAGGAGCCCGCCAGTTGAACCGATTCGCGCTGCTCAAACACCGGATGCGCCAGTTTATGGATGCTGAGTCGGCTAGTGATGCGCTCTCTACCTTTTGGAGCCAAGACTATCTCACACCAGCAACATGGCGATCGTCGTTATCCTTTTTTGATCAGCAAATTCGTCCGTTGATGGCTGGTAACTATTTTCGCTATACCAACGAATTGGGTCAGGGTGTAGATCGGTTTTGGCAGATTGATGCCTATTTCATTGCCTTTTTTAGTTTAGAGTTTTTAGGGCGATCGCTGCTCATTAGCCGCCAGATGGTGGGGGTTAGCTGGTTAGATGCCATGCTGCGGCGTTGGTATGACTGCTTCCTACTGTTTCCGATCTGGCGTTGGTTGCGCGCGATTCCGGTTGCAGTGCGTTTGCATCAATCAGGATTAGTTAATATGGAGCGCATCCTGGCGCAGGTCACCCATGAGCCTGCAGCGTATCTGGCCGATCGCGTATCTGAATATGTCATGGTGCGGCTGGTCAAACAGACTCAAACCTCTGTTGCCGAAGGGGGCATCATCAATCTGCTGAATCAGTCAGGTGACTATATCCGAGTCAGCAATACCAACAAAGTGGATGCGATTAGCGATCGCCTCTTGCAACTGACGATTTATCATGTGTTGCCACAGGTGCAGCCCAATCTGCAAGCACTTCTGCGCCACAGTTTAGAGGAGTCATTTAAGCAATTCGAGGTCTATCAAAGTCTCAAAGCAATTCCAGCTATTCAGGTATTGCCCGACGAAGCCACCGATCAACTGGCAACCTATCTTTCGCAGACGCTAACCAATGTTTTGACAGCCTCCTATGCAGACGATGAAGGCCGACAGATCCTTGATAGCCTCACCCATGAGATTCGCCAAACTCTGCGTCGTGAGCTGGAGAATGAAGCCACTCAGCAGGAGTTGCAGCAGCTTCTCGTTGACTTGCTGGAAGAACTAAAGCTCAACTATATTCAATCAGCTCCTGACTCTTCTCCTGAAGCTATGCTGACTGAGGTCGATCGCCTCCATCAAATCACCCCTGCTCCTGATGCCCGTCAATAAAGGACGATCACTATTTTCTGCCATACAGTTTCTCCTTTAAGGTCGAGGTGAAGGGCAAGGAGATTACGCTGAGATCCACCTCATACATTTCTGCTACTGCCTAGTGCCGTTGCTGCTGCTTCTGGTAGAACCACTAAATCAGGTTGTCGTGCCGTTGCCCGTGCTTCACTGACTGTGATTTGTGCCCCATCGAGTGCTGATAGCAGCCACTGGGGAAACTCAATTTCAACTCGTTGTGCTTTTAGAGCAGGGCGTTTGAAAGGCGATCGCTGGCAAAACCACAACAGCGATCGCCCCTTCGTAGATGATGGTGAGGGCGATCGCACTGTTGTAGCTGCTAGACTTTACTCAGAAACGCTCAGGGAGCGGTTGCTGTGGCTTCTATCAAACTGAGTAGTCGAGCACCTCTGATACCAGGCAACAACCCTCAACTGCAACGGCTAAAATCTACAATCCCAAATGGCTAACTCTTGTGACTGATCGGCGTGACTACAATGCCTGGGTGGCAACAGAAACCCTGGAAGACTATGCCTTGCGAGTGGCTCCTAAATTGTTTCGCAAGTGGCCCGAATGGCTAGTTGCTAACACGGCCAGCGGCGGACTGTCGTTTTTGGCGCTAGAGGCAATCGGTGGCTCCCTCGCCATCAACTACGGGTTTGCCAACTCATTTTGGGCCATTGTTGTCGTTGGCGTCATTATCTTTCTCACTGGATTACCGATTTCCTATTATGCTGCTAAATACAACGTTGATATTGATTTGCTGACACGCGGTGCTGGGTTTGGCTACATTGGCTCCACGATTACGTCACTGATTTATGCGTCTTTTACGTTTATCTTCTTTGCCTTAGAAGCCGCTGTCATGGCGCAGGCATTAGAGCTATATTTGCATCTGCCGCTGTGGGTTGGTTATATTGTCTGCTCCCTGGTGATCATTCCACTGGTGTTTTTTGGGGTGACGCTGATCAACCAACTGCAGCTCTGGACTCAGCCCATCTGGTTTACGCTGCTAGTTCTGCCCTACCTATCCATTCTCTATAAAGAACCGGATGCTTTTGCTAAATGGCTACACTTTGCCGGGGAATCGAGCAGTGGCGCTGGCTTTGATCCACTCTTATTTGGGGTGGCGGCGACGGTTTCATTCTCGCTGATTGCCCAAATTGGCGAACAGGTTGACTACTTGAGGTTTTTGCCCGACCCCGATGAGATCAACCCAACCCGATGGTGGATCGCAATGATTTTGGCAGGGCCGGGGTGGATTTTCTTAGGCTGCGCTAAACAGTTGGGCGGGGCATTTCTAGCTACGTTGGCGATCGCCCACGGCATTAGCTTCACCAAAGCCAATCAACCCACACAGATGTATCTCATTGGCTTTGACTATGTTTTTGCCAACCCAGAGATGGCGCTGGCCATCACCACGCTGTTTGTGCTGCTGTCTCAAATCAAAATCAATGTCACTAATGCTTATGCGGGGTCATTGGCCTGGTCAAATTTCTTTTCTCGCTTGACGCACAACCATCCGGGGCGTGTGGTTTGGCTCGTGTTTAACGTGCTGATTGCGCTGCTAATGATGGAACTGGGCGTGTTTGCTACCCTGGAGTCAGTGTTGGGGCTATATTCTAATGTGGCGATCGCCTGGGTCGGGGCACTTGTAGCCGATTTGGTGATTAACAAACCCCTGGGATTAAGCCCTCCGTATATTGAGTTTAAGCGGGCTCACCTTTATAACTGCAACCCGGTCGGAGTCGGATCTACGCTGATTGCATCACTCGTAGCAATGGCTGCTTTCATTGGCGTTTTTGGAGGGGTTGCTAAAGCTTTTGCATCGTTTATTGCGCTGGGGTTAGCGCTGATACTCTCTCCAGCGATCGCCTTTATCACTCAAGGCAAATACTACATTGCCCGCGAAGAAGGGGCATTGAGTCAATCAACTACAGATATGATGCAATGCTGCATCTGTGAGCAACTGTATGAATCGGCTGATATGTCTTTCTGCCCTGTCTATGATGACGCGATTTGCTCACTATGCTGCACGTTAGATGCGCGTTGTGATGATGTGTGCAAACAATCGAGCCTGTTCAATAACAAAGCGGCCAGTGTCGAGACTGATTCAACGGTTCTGCAGCAGTTCCTTTCGAATAAACTATCGCCGCAGTTGGGCTCCAGGCTGCTCAAGTTTTTAGCCATCTCTCTGCCGTTATCAGGTCTTGTGGCGACGATTTTAGGGTTAATCTATTATCAACAAGTTATTAACGCCTCAGATTTGTCTGCGATCGCTTCCCAGCAGTTAACGGCAGCGTTAGTGGAAGTCTATGCTGTGTTCTTTGTGCTCATTGGCATTGGTACTTGGTGGTTGGTGTTAACGCAAGAAAGTCGCCAACTTGCTCAAGATGAGCTCGATCGGCAAAATCTGCAGCTACAGCAAGAAGTCAAAGAGCGTCAGTTGGCAGAAACTCAGTTGAACATCAAAGCCCACCAGCTCGAACAAACCCTTGAAAATTTGCAACAGGCTGAAGATCATCTGATTCAAACGGAGAAAATGGCCGCATTGGGCGGTCTAGTTGCTGGGATTGCCCATGAAATTAATACACCTGTAGGCATTGGTGTCACGGCGACATCGCTATTGCTCGAAAAGGCGATCGCCTTTGCAAACTTGTTTAAGAGCGGCACCATGAAACGCTCTGACTTAGAGAAGTTTTTGGCTACAGCACAGCAAAGCAGTCGCATGACCCTCACTAATCTAGAACGTGCTGCAGAATTAATTCAGAGTTTCAAACAAGTGGCCGTTGATCAGTCGAGCGAATCCAAACGGGTGTTCACGGTCAAGTCATATTTAGAAGAAATACTGTTGCAACTAAGCCCCAAACTCAAAGCAACAAACCACACAATCGTAGTACAGGGTGATTCCGATCTCAGTTTTAGCAGCTATCCGGGGGCATTTTCGCAAATCGTCACCAACTTAGTTATGAACTCGATTCTCCATGCCTACCCCTCCCACAAAGCAGGATGCATTACCATGACCTTTGAGCAGGCCGAAAATCATATCGTATTTGCATATGCCGACGATGGTTGCGGTATCCCCCCCGAAAATTTGGGCAAAATCTTTGAACCCTTCTTTACCACCAAGCGAGGGCAGGGCGGTAGTGGCCTGGGGTTACACATCGTCTACAACCTAGTGACTCGAAAACTCGGTGGCACCATTCGCTGTTCTAGCGAGATCGAAAACGGTACCCAGTTTGTGATTACGCTGCCAATTGACTGATGGCTAATGTCGTTCGCAAAGCGGCATTGTTGAATATGGGAATGACTCTATCTAACGCCTTTCTTTCTATAGGCAGCAGGCTGCTACCATTTTAAAGCCATGACGTCGTTTCTTAAGGGTGCATCCCAGTTTTGCAGATGCAGGGCGTTCGCTTTAGCGATGCACAGCATTAGCGTCTCACTCGCGGGCAAGATGCCGCACTACAAACGTCGATAAATTTGCAAATGTTGGGATGCTCCCTTTCTTAGCAGACTCTTAGATAAGACTCAGCGTATTTTCATCTGATCTAAAGACATTAGAGAGGACAGCAACTTCGTCACATCTAGATAGGGCATTTCCCTAAAGATCAACTACCGCAACTAATGCGGGTTTATATGTGGGTTTGATGTCCTAACTATTCGTGGTGCTTGTCACGCTAACGATTCTCTCTAGTGCTAAATCATCATGAAAGTCAACTATTTTGCTGCTCTTGCTGTTTCATCAATTGTCACGATTGGATTGGTTAGCGCTCCCGAGGCATTCAATCTGGCGCAGGCAAACCCCTGTGCGGCAGAGGTTAATCCCTGTGCCAGTGCTAACCCCTGTGCAGCGGCTGACCCATGTGCTAGTGCAAATCCCTGTGCCAGTGCTAACCCCTGTGCAGCGACTGACCCATGTGCTAGTGCAAATCCCTGTGCCAGTGCTAACCCCTGTGCAGCGGTTGACCCATG
>CAZCXK010000045.1:9564-21680 GCA_964502605.1 uncultured bacterium | reverse complement strand
GTGCTAGTGCAAATCCCTGTGCCAGTGCTAACCCCTGTGCAGCGGTTGACCCATGTGCTAGTGCAAATCCCTGTGCCAGTGCTAACCCCTGTGCAGCGGTTGACCCATGCGCTAGTGCAAATCCCTGTGCCAGTGCTAACCCCTGTGCGGCGGTTGACCCATGCGCTAGTGCAAATCCTTGTGCCAGTGCAGACCCTTGTGCCAGTGCAGACCCCTGTGCCAGTGCAAATCCCTGTGCTAGTGCGGCTGATGAAGCGGCCACCCTTGCTCCTCAAGTATTTACCAATGCTAGCGGATTAGCCATTCGTGGCACTGACCCAGTGGCATATTTCACTCAAGGTGAGGCCGTCGCTGGCAGCAGCAACTATCAATATGAATGGATGGGATCAACATGGCATTTTGCCAGTGCCGCCAACCGGGCTCTCTTTGCCAGCAACCCTGAAGCATATGCGCCTCAGTATGGTGGCTACTGTGCTAAAGCCTTGAGTGAAGGTAATATCGTTCCGTCTGATCCAGATGCTTGGCGCATTGTAGACGGAAAGCTCTACTTGAATTATGATGCCGCTGTACAGCAACAGTGGCTTCGAGATGTTGCTGGAAATATTACAGCCGCAGATGCAAACTGGCCCAGCATCTTAACGTGGGGCGCTGTGTATTTGTAAGGTTCTAGTCTTGATGGGTAGACTTGGTCACTAATACCCAACCCACAGCACTAATGATGATGCGATCGCCCCCAGTTAAAGGTGCGATCGCGTTTTGTCAGGTTAGATCGAGGAGGCGATCGCCCGCATCCCATGTCACTTGATTGACAAGCTAGACTGATTGCAACCTAGCCCCAACGGCCAGGTACTCGCTCAAAAGCGGTATAAACTGAAGAAAAGACAACACAGCCTGGCGCACGGGTGCGATCGCCCATGTGACTGCCCATGTGACTGATGTATATCTGAGGAGACTATGGCCTAATGCGCACTCATTTACTAGGTTTTACACTGATGACTGTGGCAATAGCGGGGGCGATCGCCCCTGGGATGGCGTTCGACTCAGACGCCACTGTTCCGCTGCATGTCGCTCAAACAGCATCGCCAGAAGAACAGTTTTCTGAAGCAACTTTTTTGCTGCAGCAGGGAATTCAGCAAATCGGCAATAGTGACTTTCAAGGCGCAGTTGAGTCGTTTGACCGAGTCATTGAGGTGAGCCGAGACCCTGGTGTGCGAGAGCTGCTACCAAACGATGCTCTCCAACTCGAAGGCATTGCATTGGTCGCCCGTGGCAAAGCTCTGATCGAATTGGGCGAGTCGTCTCAGGCAACCGCATCAATTCAAGATGGTATAGCGATCGCCCAAGAACTGGATGATCCAGAACTAGAAGCACTGGCTCAGCAGATGTTGAGTGAGGTTGAAACGCCCTAGACATCGATAGGATGTTGGGCTGTTTTATATCTTGGTTTAGCAATCTAATTTAGCAGCATCGTTGAATAGCCTTTTCACCTCATCGTTGTAGCCTTTGGGCAGTTCATAGTGATCGATGAATTGACGAGAGCAATCGACGCAGATGTGATTTTTTTACCGTGCCGTTTTCCATTGTTACGAATATGAGTCGAGCGGCATTCAGGGCATTGCACCAGACGTTGCCTTAATTCATCCCTCCATTATGCAACGCCCGAAATGGCTGACTTGTGTTTCGAGGCTGGGGATGAAAGCAGTGAATTGGAGTTATCTCCGTCTACATCCTGGACGCGTTGTGTGTCGGGGTGGTCTCAGATGTTTCGTCGCCTATATCTTAAATGCCGCATCCCAGCAGATCAGTCTGCGCATCATTGCTGTATTCAGCCACGCCGTTCCAAAAGTCCCTCTGTAGAGGTAGGTCACGTTACGGATTGAAATGCAACCATTGAGACAAAATGATGATAAAAATAGTTGGAACTTCATCCAAGTCCAGAGCTATAATTCTGTCAATTAGAAGCTGCAAAGTCGATTTGGACTTGGTATAGGCGATCTGTTGATATGTATGTTTTGCGACTCAGTAGATAAGTTAGGTCGAGCCGTGTCCACTTTGTCTGTCGTTCAAGCCGACCGCATTCTGGCAGTTGATGATTCGCCAGATGGGCTGTTTTTGCTGGAGAGCATTTTAGTCGAAGAAGGATATGAAGTGGTCTGTGCCGAAAATGGGCAGGCGGCCCTAGCTGAGATTGAGCAGCATCCGCCTGATTTGGTGTTGCTCGATGTGATGATGCCAGGAATGGATGGGTATGAGGTCACGCGTCGCATCCGTCAACATCCCGAACTGCCCTACATTCCGGTGCTGTTGGTGACGGCTCATGAGCAGTCTTGCGTTGTGGAAGGGTTGGATGCTGGAGCCGACGACTTTATTCGCAAGCCCATTGTTGAAGTAGAAGAACTGTTGGCTCGAGTGCGATCGCTCCTGCGGCTCAAGCACACCATCGACGAACGCGACCAGATTTCGCGCCAGCGGGAAGATTTTGTCTCTCGACTGGCTCATGACCTCCGCACGCCGTTAGTTGCTGCCAACCGGATGCTGATGCTGATTCGTCAGAATGCCTTTGGGCCCGTGCCCCATGAAGTAGATGATGTCACGTCTACCATTCTGCGGAGCAACCAAAATCTGCTGGCCATGGTCAACAATATGCTAGAGGTCTTTCGTTTTGAAGCGGGATGCAAAGCGTTGACGTTTTCGCGCTTTGATATTCAAAAGCTGGTGCATGAGGTGATTGAAGAACTCAGACCCCTAGCGCAGCAAAAGGGGCTTGATCTCGATGACAAGGTAGAAGATATGGATGCCGCCTTAGATGGCAGGCGGCGGCGGTTTGTGGGCGATCGCCTCGAAATGCGGCGCGTGTTGACTAATATCCTCGGGAATGCCATCAAATTTACGGATACGGGGTCAATTATGGTGCGGTTTCGCACTGTGATGCCTGAGCAGGCTGACATTCCTCCGGTCGAATCTGAGGTGGGCGATCGCCTGTTCTCAACCGTCCCGTGGATTGTGATTGATGTGGAAGACACGGGCATTGGCATCTCACCCGATGACCAACAGAAACTGTTTGAGCGCTTCCGCCAGGGACAGCATGATCGGTCTGGTAGCGGGCTGGGGCTCCACCTATCTCAACGTATTGTCGAGTCTCATGATGGCACGCTTGGTGTTGTGTCAGAGTTGGGCAAGGGCAGTAGGTTTACGATTAAACTACCGCTCAAAGCGTGACCCGCGCTGCATTCGCTTCCTCTCAATGGTGTGTCCAGGCATTCCTGCTGGGGAATGTCCCCCGAGAGAGGCTCAACTAGCTAAGAACGTTTGGGGTGGTGACCCTAAAATTTCTCCCTGTGACTCAGAACATCTGGGGTGGCGACCCTTTAATGACCTTACCCTATTGGAGAGCGAACCCGTGCATCGAGAGCATGTGGACAAATCAATCGCCAGCAATTCGACCGTGATTGTACGAGGGAATAGGTTTAATGTTTTCTGGGAAGTCATTACAGTGCTCCTGTGTTCAGGTTCATTCAGATAGACGATACCCCTCAGAACAGGTGCCAATAGCTCTTACACCTCATACCTGTCAAAAATGCATCGATCTTCACCACCCGACGTTTATTTGCGTTTACCTTGAGCTTGAGTTTAGCTGTGAGATGACGTTGGTTCTCCGACAGGGAACTTTCACTCCATTAGTTCACGCTCATGCTGGGCGTACACAACCCGGTTGGTGCGGACGATACAAAGGCGATCGGTGGAAGTTCAAGGTGATCTGCCGCCGCACAACTTCACCGTTAGCCTCAATTGCGTTCCTTACAAAAGAGTACAGAAGGATGTTGTCTTATGCTCTGCACCTACTGGCTGGTTACGCTGCTCCTTACCGCGCTCGGACTCGTGATGGGCGGAGCCCATTTGCTAGAGTTGCCTGTGCGAATGAATTACGAGCCACTGTTCTACATGCAAGTTACCAGCACACTCTACCGTTACTTCGGTCTCGTTGGAGGACCACTCCAAATCGTTGCGTTTTTTCTTTCTGTCGTGCTCACTTGGCGCGTGCGGAATCGCTCTGCCTATCGCTCCACCCTAGCAGGAACGCTCTGCCTCGCTCTTTCCCTACTCTTGTGGTTCATGCTTGTCCAGCCGGTCAACGCTGCTTGGTTCGAGGCACTTCGTTCCACTCCCGGTGATGCGGTACAGGCTTATGCACAACTGAGAAGTCGCTGGGAGTATGGTCATGTAGCTGCATTCATAGCATGGCTCGGAGGATTTGCCCTGCTGCTGAACGGACTCGTTAGAGAGGGCGTATGAGAATCCTGCGAGACCTGACGTTCTCGCTGCGCCAGAACCTAGTGCGGAGTCACCGCTTAATTTTAGAGTAACGCTTTGGCTCGTAGTTAGCGCTTCAGCGCTAAAGCACTGACTACCAACCCTGATTTTTAGGTGTAACGCAGCACTAGTAAGCTTGTCGGTTAAGCTGTACAGTTCATCTGTGCCAGGTAAGCGAGGACGTTATCTTGGCTCCGAACCAAGATCTTAATATCAATTCAGTTTTTAAGTAATGCAGATAAACTAATGCAGATAACCTGAAGCGATGTTGAATTGGAATCATCCCCGATAACTGGTATCCCTCACATCGAGATACACCAAAACAGTGCGGCACTCAAAGCCTTCATGGTGCAGCAAAGTCAGGCAGACAAGCGAGAACGTCTACTACGATTTCATCCTTGATGCCCTATCTGTCGTAGGTATTTAGTAAATTGATATGAGAATCGGATCGGGGGAAAATCACTCGAGAGACGCGTGGGCGTTTCGCTGCGCGACATGAAAGGCTTTACCTGTGCGTAGTAAGTATCGCCAGAGATGTGTGAACACAACAAGTTGAGCGGCTGGGTAATGCTGAGTGCGGGTCTAATACTTCCGTTCTTTCGGCTCAAATAGAGTAATGGTTACCGGGCGATCGGTGAGATCAATTCCGGCGGGCGAGCAATAAGCCATCGTGTGCTTGAGGAAGTTGACATCATCCCGATCGGGGTAGTCTTCTCGGCAGTGAGCCCCCCGACTCTCCCGGCGATTGAGTGCAGAGGTCATGATGATTTCGCCAACAACCATCAGGCTCTGTAGCTCGATCGCCTCGGTAATCTCAGTATTCCAGAGTGTGCCCTTGTCATCGAGATAGATGTGGTCGAGCTGCTTGCGAATGTCTTGCAACTGAGCTAACCCCTCTCGCATCGTGATGTCAGATCGAAACACTCCACAGTGCTGGGTCATGCAGTCTTGATAGGCTTGGCGTACTTGAGCAATCCGATAGCTGCCCTGCTGGTCGAGTAATGCCTGAATGCGCTGCTGAGCCTCTCGCACATAAATTTGTTCATCCAAATCAGGGAGTTTGCGGTCTTGTACGTAGTGGGCGATCGCCGCTCCCGTGCGACGACCATAGACCACACATTCAAGCAGAGAGTTGCTGCCCAAGCGATTCGCGCCATGCACCGAGACGCAGGCACTCTCACCAGCGGCAAAAAATCCGTCAATGAAGCCATCAGGGCCACTGCGTACATGGCCATCTGTATTGACGGGAATCCCACCCATGGAATAATGCACCGTAGGACGCACAGGCATCGGTTCGTTGACAGCGTCTACCCCAAGGAGACGATGGGCTTCTTCCCAGCAAAAGGGCACGCGACTCATAATTTTCTCTTGACCCATGTGCCGCAGATCAAGATAGACAAACGGCCCACCGGCACTGCCATCAGGGTGAATGCCTCGCCCCGCTCGGATTTCGCGGGTAATGGCGCGTGAGGTGATGTCACGAGGGGCTAGCTCCATTTGCTTGGGTGCGTAGGTGGTCATGAAGCGATCGCCCTCACTGTTGATTAGATAGGCTCCTTCCCCGCGCACAGCCTCAGAAATCAGCACCCCCACCGGATATAGCCCCGTCGGATGAAACTGCACAAACTCCATGTCTTCGAGGGGCACCCCAGCGGCGGCGGCCATTGCCAGCCCATCGCCCGTTGAGGCAAAGTCATTGGATGTAGTGTTGTAGACCCGCCCATAGCCTCCCGTAGCGAACATAATAGCCTTGGCTCTGACCACCTCAATCTGACCATCAAGCAGGTGATACATCACCAAACCTTTGGCCTGCTGATCTTCCAAAATCAGCCGCATGACATACCATTCATCATAAATCTCGACGCCATAGCGCCGCAGGTTGCAAATCAGCTCATGCAAAATGGCATGGCCTGTTTTGTCAGCCGCGTAGCAGGTGCGCTTGTGCGAATGCCCCCCAAACGCTCGTTGGGCGATGCGACCGTCAGGCAGGCGAGAAAAGAGAACGCCCATGTGTTCCAGGTCGATCACCACATCGGGGGCTTCCTGAGTCAGAATCGCCACCGCATCTTGATCAGCCAGATAATCTGACCCCTTGACCGTGTCAAACGCGTGCGCTTCCCAGGTGTCAGCCGCATCCACATTTTTGAGCGTGGCGGCAATCCCGCCTTGGGCAGCCACCGAATGAGATCGAATCGGATGCGTTTTGGCGATGACGGCAACGCTCAACTGGGGAGCCTGTCGGGCAATCTCAACCGCCGCTCTGCACCCAGCGAGCCCACCCCCCACAATCACAACGTCGTGCTCAAGCATATCAATCTAGCCAACTAACCAACCTAAACGTTACGAAGACCTACTATTCTTCTATCCTGACGCAAATAAAAACTCCCTACCTGATGGCAGAGAGGATTGTCATGGAACGATGCAAAAAGGTCTACTAGCTTGCTGTAGCGGGTCGTTGACCAGATGACAATGTCTGAGACGTTCTCTTTGCTTCGGCTTCAGTGTCAACCGACTTAAATTCAATATGGTTGATGAGAGTCGTGACAAATGCAAACAGCAAGAATGGCAACGACAACACCAGAATCAAGCCAACGGTTGCAAGGGCATAGAGAGGGCGGCTGGCACCCATCAGAGCCAGAGCGGATGCCAAGCTCAAGAAAATAACTAGCAACCAAACAATAATTTGACCATAGATGTCACCAAATGAAAGCGTACAGACAACCCGGTACTTTTGAAAGTTGCTCATAACTAGTCCTACCAATTCCCTCTGTAGAATTTCAGAGTAAGCTGCAACGTGAAGGTTGAGCAAATTCACTAACACCTTCTTAAGAGATCTGAAATATGTCGTTACAAATAGAGAGGTTGCGGGTGCTAGAGTATTTGCGGCTGTAAGTTGTAGTGCTACATCTAGTCTAGCTTGGGCTCTACTGTGAGTGATGATTGTGAGCGATGATTGTGAGCGATCGCTTTATTTTGTTTTATAAACCCTACAATGTGCTGACGCAGTTTACCGATCGCGCCAGCAGATCAGGGAGTGATAGTCCGCGTCAGACGCTCAAAGATTACATTTCGGTTCCTGGGGTTTACCCGGTGGGGCGGCTCGACCGCGACAGTGAGGGGTTGCTGCTACTGACTAACAATGGCTCTGTGCAGCACCAGCTCTCTGATCCCCGGTTTTATCATCCGCGCACTTATTGGGTGCAGGTCGAGCACATTCCGGATGAGGCGGCTCTAGAGCAGTTGCGCCAGGGTGTGAAGGTTCAGGGCTATCAAACCCGTCCGGCGGAGGTGCAACGGCTGCTAGCAGAGCCCGACTTGCCGCCGCGATCGCCCCCCATTCGAGTGCGGCAGTCGGTGCCCACAGATTGGCTAGAGCTGACGCTGACCGAAGGAAAAAATCGTCAGGTGCGTCGCATGACAGCAGCAGTCGGATTTCCAACCCTGCGGCTGGTGCGTGTCAAAATCGGCACTCTGACGCTGGAGGGGTTATCACCAGGAACGTGGCGCGACCTCACAGCAGACGAAGTGAGGCAGGTGCGATCGCGGGTTGGGCAATCGCGGCGATCGCCCCACGAGTGAGGATTGATTCAAAGGTATGAACCCCGAGGTAAGCCCCGGCTGTTATTCCGCCTCAAGGGTCGGGAAATGTACCCAAAGAGATTCAATGCCGTTTGAGGCGAGGATGCAGGCGATCGCCACCCTCAGTTCGGGAACCCGTACCGACCATTTAGTTGCAATTATCTTCACCATTTCGCTACATTAGCACTCGGAAGCCGAGAGTGCTAACTCGGTGATTTCTACCCTGAACACATCGAGCAATCGCGAATTCTGGAGCCTCCATCGCAGTCATAGCAAGCTGCTGGGTGCAAACAGCTAGCTGATTTCAGCCCGTCATTCAGAACATTGCTGAACTGAAGGCATGACTGATTCCGGATGGCTGACCAGCTTCCGATTGTATCGTTTGATTTATTTCGATTCCATCAAACTCAATCCCATTGTCTGGAGAAACTCAACTATGGCAGCAGTATCTCTGAGCGTTTCTACCGTTAAACCACTTGGCGATCGCGTCTTTGTTAAAGTCAGCCCGTCTGAGGATAAGACTCCCGGCGGCATCCTTTTGCCTGACGCAGCGAAAGAGAAGCCTCAAGTTGGTGAAATCGTTGCAGTCGGCCCTGGTAAGCGTAGTGATGACGGGTCTCGCCAAGAACCAGAAGTCAAGATTGGCGACAAAGTTCTCTACTCAAAGTATGCGGGCACCGACATCAAGTTGGGCAGCGAAGAGTATGTTTTGCTTTCTGAGAAAGACATCCTGGCCATCGTGGCGTAGTCGCTCCAATCCAGAGTTTTGACATTCGGGCACTGAAATGTCTGTAAGGTCAAGACTCGATGTTCAACTCTCGATTGCCGGATTACGGCCTAGTTCAACTCTTAACCTCTAAAACTCAAAAGTAGCTGGAAGACTATGGCAAAGCGCATCATATACAACGAAAATGCTCGTCGTGCCCTCGAAAAAGGGATCGACATCCTGGCTGAGGCTGTGGCTGTCACCCTCGGCCCTAAAGGTCGCAACGTCGTACTAGAGAAGAAGTTTGGTGCTCCTCAAATCGTCAATGACGGTGTGACGATTGCCAAGGAAATTGAACTCGAAGACCACATCGAGAATACAGGTGTTTCCCTGATTCGTCAGGCGGCATCGAAGACCAATGACGCCGCAGGCGATGGCACTACCACTGCTACCGTGTTGGCTCATGCCATGGTGAAGGAAGGTCTACGCAATGTGGCCGCTGGAACGAATGCTATCTCCCTGAAGCGCGGTATTGATAAGGCGATCACGTTTTTGGTCAACAAAATTGCCGATCATGCTCGCCCAGTCGAAGACTCGAAGTCGATTGCTCAAGTTGGCACCATCTCAGCTGGCAACGATGAAGAAGTCGGCCAGATGATTGCCGAAGCCATGGATAAGGTTGGCAAAGAGGGCGTTATCTCTCTGGAAGAAGGCAAGTCGATGACGACTGAGCTGGAAATCACCGAAGGGATGCGGTTTGACAAAGGCTACATTTCGCCCTATTTCGTCACCGACACTGAGCGGATGGAAGCAGTGATGGATGAGCCTTTCATCCTGTTGACTGACAAGAAAATCACCTTGGTTCAAGATTTGGTGCCTGTGCTAGAACAGGTGGCTCGCTCCGGTCGTCCGCTACTAATCATTGCTGAAGACATCGAGAAGGAAGCATTGGCGACTCTTGTGGTTAACCGTCTGCGCGGCGTTTTGAATGTGGCTGCTGTTAAAGCTCCTGGCTTTGGCGATCGCCGCAAGCAATTGCTCGAAGATATGGCCGTGCTAACTGGTGGTCAGGTGATTACTGAAGATGCAGGTCTGAAGCTAGAGAGCGTCAAGGTTGACATGCTGGGCAAGTCTCGTCGTGCCACTTTGACCAAAGACACCACGACCCTGGTTGCTGAAGGCAATGAAGTGGCGGTCAAGGCTCGCTGCGAGCAGATTCGCCGTCAAATCGAAGAAACCGAGTCATCCTATGACAAGGAAAAGCTGCAAGAGCGTTTGGCGAAGCTGGCAGGCGGTGTTGCTGTGATTAAAGTCGGCGCTGCAACCGAAACCGAAATGAAGGATCGCAAGCTGCGTCTAGAAGATGCCATCAACGCGACCAAGGCCGCTGTTGAAGAAGGGATCGTTCCGGGTGGCGGCACCACCTTGGCTCATCTCACTCCTGACCTAGAGTCTTGGGCGGCTAACACTCTGTCTGGTGAAGAGCTGATTGGTGCAAACATTGTGGCTCGTGCGCTTACTGCTCCCCTAAAGCGGATTGCTGAGAATGCAGGGCAGAATGGTGCAGTTATTGCTGAGCGCGTCAAAGAGAAAGACTTTAATGTTGGTTACAACGCTGCAACCAACGAGTTTGTTGACATGTTTGGTGCAGGGATTGTTGACCCCGCTAAAGTCACCCGCTCTGCCTTGCAAAATGCGGCTTCGATTGCAGGCATGGTGCTGACAACCGAATGCATCGTGGTCGATAAGCCTGAGCCGAAGGATGCTGGTGCTGCTGCGGCTGGCGCTGGTATGGGCGGCGACTTCGATTACTAAGTCTGACTCCCGATTGTACGCCCTTGATGCTCTAAGAGCGTAGGGATAAGCAATGCCCCATCGCATGGGGTCACTCGTTTGCTCCGAACTAGCGATCGCTTCCTTTCAGTGATGAGGGGGCGATCGCTTTTTTTGCAGTGGTGGCGGGTTGCGCTGTCAGGTTAACAACGGTATTGATCGCGGTATTGATCACGGTTCTGCAACTCCGAATCGTTAACTCCCGCGTCTACATCAAACTCACCAAGCGATCGCGTCCGTGGGGTGCCGTCAGTTCTGTAATATCGGGGCCGATCGGAATAATGCCCCCTGGATTCAGCGGAAACAGATTGCCATAATAGTCGCGCTTGATCGCGTCTAAATCACAGGTGTCGGCCACTCCCGGCAATTGATATAAGTCCCGCATGTAGGCTCCCAGATGCTTATAATCTGCGATTCGGTGTCGATTGCACTTAAACAGGCCATAGTAAACAATGTCGAACCGAAATAGCGTCGTAAACAGGCGGACATCGGCCAGGGTTAGGCGATCGCCACATAAGTATCGGTGCGTTTCGAGCACGGCATCGATTTCATCAAGCAGCGCAAATAGCTGATTACAGGCGGTCTCATAGGCTGCTTGGGTTTGGGCAAATCCGCAGCGATAAACGCCATTATTGACATTGGCATAGATGCGGTCGTTCCACTGGTCAATCTCGGACTTTAAATCCTCTGGATATAGGTCGCGATCGGGATGCTGAGCACACTCGCTAAACTCAGCGTTGAGCATGACGATAATCTCAGAACTCTCGTTATTGACAATGGTATTGGTCTGCATATCCCACAGCACCGGCACAGTAGCTCGTCCTCGGTAGCCGGGTTGCGCCAGCTGATACAGATCACGCAGTGTCGTACAGCCCTGTTCGGGGTGCTCAAATACCCACCCACCCTCGATCGGGGATGGCACAACGACTGAGATGGCGATCGCCCCGTCTAAGCCTTTCAAGGCACGAGTAACAAGGGTGCGATGTGCCCACGGGCAGCCCATGCCCACATAGAGCCGATAGCGCCCCACTGCTGCTGGATAGGTCGCATTGGGGTCATAGCTGATCGTCTGCCGAAAGGCGCTCTCTGGCCGAACATATGCCCCATCAGGGCTGCGCGGCGCTAACTTCGACATCATCGTGTGCCACATGGTTGTCCACACCCATCGCCCCAGCCCGATCATCAGCTTTGACGGCAGCTGGCCACGCGGTCTGATAGACTGAGCGGCATCTTGAGACGGCACATGAGATGTCATGGCAGATCATTCTCCGATTGGGCGAGGTCATCATCTTAATTCTAGGGTGGCCTTGGTTCGTAGTTGGCGCTGCAGCGCTAAAGCACTGACTATCTGTCTTAGTGTTTAGATATGACGAAGTGCTAGGCTGAGCTATTCATCAGGCATTCTTGGCCTGTCGGTGGTGATGGGCACGCGGTGATTTAACCATTACTATGGGGGCGGTTCACTCTGCGGCTAAGCTGGCTCACCCTGCAGCTAGGCTGGCTCACCCTGAAACTAGGCTGACTTCACCCTGAAACTAAGCTAACTTACCCTGCAGCTAGGCTGGCTCACCCTGCGGCTAGGCTGACTTCACCCTGAAACTAAGCTGGCTTCACCCTGCGGCTAAGCTGGCTTACCCTGAAGCTAAGCTGGCTTACCCTGAAGCTAGGCTGGCTTACCCTGAAGCTA
>CAZCXK010000045.1:0-9464 GCA_964502605.1 uncultured bacterium | reverse complement strand
TACCCTGAAGCTAAGCTGGCTTACCCTGAAGCTAGGCTGGCTTACCCTGAAGCTAGGCTGGCTTACCCTGAAACTAAGCTGGCTTACCCTGAAACTAAGCTGGCTTACCCTGAAACTAAGCTGGCTTACCCTGAAACTAGGCTGGCCTTGCCTAAACGAGAGGTTAGAGTCCCAGCTTCTTCTTCAAAGTCTCCAATGGTGAGCAAACCCCATCCCAGAAGTCGGGAGTCTGTGCCCTACTCTGTACACAGAATCTTTGGATGAGTTGCAAATCGTGGTTTAATCCCCCTTAATCCCCTTAAAAAGAGGGACTTTGAGCCCTGTTAGCTCGGTTTCCTCCTTTTTAAGGAGGGTTAGGGAGGATCGGCTCGACTTGTGTGCAACACGGTAGCTCACAAAGAGTTACTGTGTACACACAACTGCCATAGCTCCGGATAATGCTGCCTTAGCTGCCGCTCAATGGTTGTGGGGTCTTTGCAGCCCTGCATGTCGTGTAACAGGGGAAAGTCCCCCGAGAGCAGCATGGGCTATAGAAAAAGATGTGTGTCCACAGTGGAGAAAGGATTGGAGAATGAGAGGAAAGCCCTAATTGCAGTGGTTTGAGGACTTCTGCGTACTGAGTAGCCCGATGGAGACTGCGATCCTAGCCAGAAATGAGGTTATAGAGTGGGCATATCAGAGGCTGACTGGGAGACGCGGATATCCCTCAGCCAGCCTGTGGAGGCAAGCGATCTAAAACAGGTGAGGGGCAGCATCCCCAGTCGCTTATGATTCCAGCGTGACACCCAATCCGAGTGCTAGCCTGAATAACACATCCCCACCCGCATCCACCTTATGAAGCTGCTCTGCCTCAGTAATGGTCACGGAGAAGACGCGATTGCCGTTCGCATCTTACATGCCTTGCGATCGCAATCGTCTCACCCCAAGCTCGCCGCCCTGCCTCTGGTGGGCGAGGGCACGGCCTATCTCAAGCACGATATCCCCATCTTAGGCCCGGTCAAATCAATGCCATCCGGTGGGTTTATCTACATGGATGGGCGACAGCTCGTGCGCGACATGCGGGGCGGATTGCTCCAGCTGACGCGGGCGCAGATCAACGTCGTTCGCGCTTGGGGCCAGTCGGGAGGGCAAATTCTGGCTGTGGGAGATATTGTGCCGCTCCTGTTTGCTTGGTTTAGCGGTGCCCCTTATGCCTTTGTCGGCACGGCAAAATCGGAGTATTATCTGCGAGATGAAGAAGGGCTGCTACCTCGCTGCGCCTGGTTTGAGCGGCTCGAAAGCTGGTCTGGCTCAGTGTATCTGCCGTGGGAGCGCTGGCTGATGCGCCGCCCCCAGTGCAAAGCCGTGTTTCCCAGAGATCGACTCACCACCGAGATTTTGCAGCAGTGGCCGATTCCAGCCGTTGACCTCGGCAACCCCATGATGGACGACCTAGAGCCGACCCAGCCGCCCTTCCGCCATCCAGCCGTAGCCCCCAACACCGATATGCTGCCGCTGACGGTGCTACTGCTGCCCGGTTCGCGCCCGCCCGAAGCCTATGAAAATTGGCAGCAACTGGTGCAGGTGCTCAAGGAGGTGCGACACGCTATTCACCCACGGCGGCTGCTATTTTTAGGGGCGATCGCCCCAACCCTTGACCTTGGCGCGCTCCGCCAAATCTTGCTCAGCCATCAGTGGCAACCCTCTAATGCTGCTGCCCTGTGGACTCAGGGCACTGCGGCGCTCGTGCTTACCCAAACGGCCTTTGAAACCTGCCTGCACCAAGCTGATGTGGCGATCGCCATGGCTGGCACCGCTACCGAGCAATTCGTCGGGCTGGGCAAACCTGCGATTGTGATCCCCGGACGCGGGCCTCAGTTTACCCCTGCCTTCGCCGAAGCCCAAACCCGCCTGCTCGGAGCCTCCGCCCTGATAGCGCGATCGCCCAACCAGGTAGGCAAGACCCTAACTCGCCTGCTGCAAAACCCCGACCATCTCCAGCTGATTGCCACCAACGGCAAACGCCGCATGGGCGAACCTGGAGCCGCTCAACGCATTGCCCACTGCCTGATTGAGCGGCTGTCTCCCCAATCGTGATAAGCTGACGGAGGCGTAGACATCGGCTGTCAGATCTAAACGTTTGTGTTCGTCTCTACTTCTCTTCTATGGCTATTCTCGATTCCAAAGGGCGGCTCTTTAGCAAGGTCAGCATTATCGATCTCGGTGCGGCGATCGCCATTGTGTTAGTGGTCGCGGGTATCTTTCTCGTGCCAGGTAACTCAGGATCAGTGGCACAGCTCGGCGCAACCACCACCCCTGTCGAAGTCGATGTCATGGTGCGTGGCCTCACCGTCAGCGACCCCCAAGGGCTAATGGAGTCGATGCGCGACGAAGGCCGCACCAACATCATCATCCGCAACCAGCCCTATGGCACAGTTGACATCAGCCAGGTCGAAGAACTCCCCCGCACGGTGGCCGTGCCCCAGCCCGATGGCTCCCTGCAAGCCCTACCTGACCCGCGCCCAGAGCTAGGGTTCACCCTCGACATGGTGGTGACCCTGGCAGGCAACGCCGAAATCATCGACAGCGGCCCCGTTTTTGGCAACAACAAGGTCAAAATTGGCAACGTGATTGAGATCGAGGGGCTGACCTATCGGTTTAACACCACTGTCGTCGGCGTTCGCATCTTAGACGAGTCATAACCCGACTGAGTCGGTGATCTCTAAGTGCATCGATAGTTGAGATGCGTCAAGATGAACGATTTTAATGTATTTGGATACCAGCGTCGTAATTCCGCTTTACTACCCGGAAGCCCTTAGTGACGTTATTGAGCAGTGGGTAGAAGGATAAGCATTGCTGGGTATTAGTCGCCTAGTCGAGGTTGAATTCAATTCGGCGTTGGCTCGTCGTGTGAGGATGGGAGAGCCTGCTGAACATGTCGCGATCGCCAGTCGCTTCCAAGTGGATGTGGATGCTGAACGCTATACGCGCTTTGCATTGCAGTCAGTTCATTATGATTTAGCGTGTAACTCTCTCAAACGTTTCAATACTCCTCTCCGAACACTTGATGCACTCCACCTTGCGATCGCTCATGTTGAGCATCGGCCCTGGCGCTCGATGATGGGAGATTATATCTGGGCTCCGATTTAATAAAGTTAACTGTCAGAGGGGGGCGATCGCCGTAGCCTGAAACTATAGCAATATCCGAGACGAGCGATTTCGATTAGGGAGAACTGTATGCAGATTGCCGAGCGAGTTCAGTGGTTGCGAGATAATACCTCTCTCTCCGCTCTGTCTGATCAGGTCTTAGAGGCGATCGCCACGGCCATTCAGGTAGAACAGATGCCCGAAAATCGGCGACTGGTACTCGAAGACGCGACGCCCAATGCCCTCTATATCCTCAAATCAGGACGCCTCGAACAATATCGCACCAGCCTCAGCACGCCAGCCCGCGCCAACAGCCTATTACCCGGTTCAATACTCTATCTGCGCGAACTCCTCCTCGATCAGCCTGCCGAGCAAACGGTGATTACCCTCAGCACCTGTGAGCTATGGACAGTTCCCCGCCAAATCTTCGTCGAACTCGTCGAGCGCTTTCCTGACATCAGCCGTACATTCAGCCAGCAACTGGCTGCCGAACTTGACGAAGTCTCATCGCAACTGGCCTTTGAGCAAGAGCGGCAAACGGCGCTGCGGCCTTACATTGTGCCCAAGGTGCGACGGGGTATTGTGGGGTCGAGTCGCTATGCGGTGCGGCTACGGCAAGAGATTCGCAAAGCCTCGAATGACCGCACCCCAGTGCTGATTTTTGGAGAGCCAGGGTTGGGCAAAGATAATGCGGCAGCGCTGATCCATTTTGGGTCAAGCGATCGCCACCAGCCCCTGATCAAGCTCAACTGCGACACGATTCAGACTAGCGGTATCGAGCTGTTTGGCCGTGCCGGAGGCAAACCCGGCCTGTTAGAATGGGTCGGCCACGGCACCCTGATGCTCAACAACGCCCAAGACTTTCCTGAGGGGCTCAAAGATAAGCTGATTGACCTGCTCGAAACAGGCAACTACATGCCGATTCGCCGTGAAGGGGCACCCCCTCCATCTCCTCGCCGTTCTGACGCTCGCATCATTCTCACCTCAGAGCGCACCCTACCCGAGATTGAGCGCAAGCACATCGTCGGGCACACGATCAAGGTGCCGCCGCTGCGAATTCGAAAGGCCGACATTGCAGCGCAAATGCAGTACTACATCAGCTTGACCTGTCGGGCTCGTAGCCTGCCCAAGCCCACGGTTGACCCGGCAGCCATTCGACGGCTGCAGGGCTACGACTTTCCGGGCAACCTGGCAGAGTTAGAGAGCCTCGTCGAGCGGGCAGTGATTCAGTCGGATGGGGCTCCCGTGCTCACCGAAGAAGTGTTTTGGTCAACTGGCAACAAGAGCAGGCGGTTTCGGTTTAATCTGCTCAATGCCTATCCCAAGCTGCGGCAGTTTCTCCGCAGCCCCTGGTGGCCCGATCGAATTAACTACGGCGTCACGCTGGTGGGGTTTGCAATCGTCGTGGTGATTCTCTTTGTCGGCCCCCAAACCCGTGACGCCAACATCGGGCTCAATCTCTTCTGGGCTTGGTGGTGGCCAGTAATGCTGCTGATTTTTCCATTTCTAGGTCGCATCTGGTGCTCTGTGTGTCCGTTTATGATTTACGGCGAACTGGCTCAGAAGCTGTCGCTTTATGTGTTTCCACGCCAGCTCCAGTCTTGGCCACGCCAGCAGGCTGAGAAATGGGGCGGCTGGTTTCTGTTTGGCATGTTTGCCCTGATTTTACTCTGGGAAGAACTTTGGGATTTACAGAATGTGGCCTATCTCTCTGGCTGTCTGCTATTGCTAATTACAGCAGGAGCGGTGCTGTTTTCCCTGATCTTTGAGCGCCGCTTTTGGTGCCGCTATATGTGCCCCATCGGCGGTATGAACGGCCTCTATGCCAAGCTCTCAATGACTGAGCTACGAGCCCAGCAGGGCATTTGTTCGGCCACCTGCACCACCTATCAGTGCTACAAGGGTGGCCCCCAAAAAGGCGAAGGACTGGAGACGAATGGCTGCCCGATTTATTCCCATCCGGCACAGCTCCAAGAAAATCGAGACTGCGTGCTGTGCATGACCTGCCTCAAAGCCTGCCCCCATCGCTCGGTCGAGCTAAACCTGCGCCCCCCTGGCATCGAACTCTGGACATCACACAAGCCCACGGCCTATGAAGTGGCTCTGCTGTTCTTGCTGCTAGGAGCTGTGTTTCTGCATCGCCTCCCCGAACTAGAGATGCAGTTTGGCTGGCAACTCGGGCTGGAGCAGTTTGCCACCCATGCAGGGATCTCAATTGTGGTGCTGGGTGTTCCGGTGGTGGCGGCGCTGCTGGCCTATGGCGCGATCCGCCTTGTGAGCCGCAGCTTCAGACCGCGCCCCTTTGTAGAGCTAGCCTATGGCTATCTGCCCCTTGTGCTCGGGGGAACTCTGGCTCACTACCTGCGTCTAGGATTAACGGAGGCGGGTCAGGTGATTCCTGTGACAGTAGCTACCTTCGGGGGCGAGACATCCAGTTGGCCAATTACTATGGCAGATCCGGCAGTGATTGCCTTTCTGCAAGCCGTCACAATTATCGTGGCCGTCTGGTTCAGTGTTATCCTGACGCAGAAAATTGCGCGCCAGTCGCTGCTGAAACTGGCACCCCAACATCTGTGCGCGATCGCCATTGGGTCGGCATTCTGGAAGGTGATCGTCGGCTGGTAATGATCTACCAAAGGCGATCGCCCAAAACAATGACTCGACAAGACGAAGCTTACAGGATTCGTCCAGGCATTCAAGATTCGTTCAGAGTCTCAGTCAACCAGGCGAATAGCACGAAGGTCGGTAAGATCGCCATGACACTCAGGAAATAACCCAAGACGATGCAGGTATCTAACCACAGGTGACGAGAGTAATGCGGGGGCTCCAACGCAAGCTTCACACCGGTTTGGCAAAGCCTAACAAGCAATGTGCTCATGGGGTACTCTAACTAGAGACGGCAAGGGATGAAATTGAGTAACCAGGGTTTACATGTAAACCCTGGTATCAGAATACACAACTAAGATTAGAGAAGTCTGTGACGTTTTCTGAACTCTTTCCGGATAGACTGATGCCGTTTTAAGCGATGATTGAACTAAAGCAGTCAATATCAGATCAGGGCAGACGACAAGCTAGGAAGGAACTAGGAACGAACTAGAAACGAATAGCTCCCCTGATTCAGCAAATCTCCATTAAAAACTAACGCATGCTCATTGAGAGCTGAGTAAATACACGGTAAAGTTTCTGCGAAGACGCGCAGGTTTTGGTGTAATTTGTCTCAGTTTGAAGGGCTAAAATCACAACTTGTTACAAATGCTACGAACCGGACACCTCTTTGGGGCGATCGCTCTGATCAGGTTTCAGGTTTCAGCAAGACTGCGATCGCAAGCCTCAACGACCAAATTTATCACAGCGGTTAGGTGATAGGGTCGGCAGTTCATTGCCCCAAAAAACCTAAACTATTGTCATTGAGAGCTGGCGTCATGAGAACACAGATATCAGCTTGCTCCAACACGATGAATAGAATAGTTAGAACTGCTCACATAGAATGTTAGAAATCGGACGGATATCGACTTGTTTGACACCTTTTTGACACCTTTCTGTGATTGACCTGCTAGATTTTTGATAACAGCATCTCTAGCTAGTTCTGAGCTGATCACAAACTATCGATTTTCTTACACGGGTTTGCATCAATAGACATTCTGACTACTAAGATGGATAGTTAACTTGACCCCTAGTACACACTGACTTGGCATATCAATTCATGAATCCCGATTCATCTGCACCTGCAGCCATCTCTGCAATTCCTCAAGCGACGCTAGAGGCAAGCTCTAATCCCCAAGTTCGCTTCAAGAGTGAAGGCGGACGGTTGCTGTTGCTGTTGCCACCTGAAGGTGAGACATCTCCTGCCTCTCACGCCTCAACCTGGAATGAGGTGTGGCAGCAGCTGAGACAGCAGCTTGACGCTGGAGAGCGCTTTTGGCAAGACGGAATTGCAGTACATCTGATTGCCCGCGATCGCCTCTTAGATGCCCGTCAACTCCAGGCGATCGCCGATGTGCTATCAGACGCTCATCTGCAGCTCAAGCGGGTCTACACGAGTCGGCGGCAAACAGCGGTGGCTGCGGCCACAGTTGGCTATTCTGTAGAACAGCATTCTCCAGTCACTCACCTCAATCAACCCACACCCGACAACAGACAGCCTCTAGCCGATCCACTCTACGTGCAAACTACCATTCGCTCGGGTATGGAAATTCGCCACCCTGGCACCGTAATCGTGCTGGGTGAGGTCAACCCAGGTGGGATGATTATTGCCGATGGAGATGTTTTAATCTGGGGCACCCTACGCGGTCTGGCGCAAGCAGGAGCGGCTGGCAATACTCAGTGTGTGATCATGGCTCTCAAAATGGAACCGACCCAAATTCGCATTGCCAACTTGGTCGCCCGCCCACCCGAAACACCTCCGGCAGTTTATCATCCTGAAATTGCCTACGTGACGCCGAATGGTATTCGCATTGCCAGAGCAACCGATTTTCCCAAGGTGCGGCTGCAATTGTCTTAAACCAATCTCAAAGACGATCTGCAATTGAGATTGCCTTAAACTAAATGAATCAGATGGGTCATCCTGGTGCATTCTTCAACGGATTCATTTAAATAGATTCATTTAAGCTGTCAACGACTACGAACCCCATTGAACCCTCATTATTTAGACATCCATGAGTCGCGTTATTGTCATCACATCAGGTAAAGGAGGGGTGGGCAAAACCACCTGCACAGCTAATTTGGGTATGGCGCTGGCCCAGCGAGGTCGGACAGTTGCAGTCGTGGATGCAGATTTTGGGTTACGGAATCTGGATTTGCTGCTGGGGCTAGAAAACCGCATTGTATATACCGCTGTTGAAGTAATTGCCGGAGAATGTCGGCTCGATCAGGCACTGGTCAAAGACAAACGCCAGCCTAACTTGGCGTTGCTGCCAGCGGCTCAAAACCGCACCAAAGAAGCTGTAACGCCCGAGCAGATGAAAGAGCTGGTCGAATCGTTAGCGGGTAAATATGACTATGTGCTGATTGATAGCCCAGCCGGGATCGAAATGGGCTTTAAAAATGCTACTGCTGCGGCCCAAGAGGCATTGATTGTGACCACGCCCGAAATTTCTGCAGTGCGCGATGCCGACCGCGTGATTGGCTTGCTAGAAGCCAACGATGTGAAAAAGCTGAAACTGATCATTAACCGACTCAGACCAGAAATGGTGCAAGAAGATATGATGATGTCAGTTCAGGATGTGCAAGAGATTCTGGCAATTCCGTTGGTGGGAGTCGTCCCAGATGACGAGCGCGTCATTGTTTCAACCAATCGGGGTGAGCCACTCGTTTTAGCAAAAGGCATTTCTCTGGCTGGCATCACCTTCAACAACATTGCCCGGCGTTTAGAAGGGGAAGACGTGCCCTTTTTGGATTTGACTGCGGCCCATGATGATTTGTTTTCTCGAATTCGACGCATGTTTCGCAACACCTCGCGCAACTGAGGTATGAGGAGTTAAGTGACCTGTTGCCAATCTCAATTTTCGTTTAGCGTAGTAGAAAGCTTCATGATTATCGACCTGCTCGACCGACTCTTTCACCGCAACGCGATTAGCTCCAGTCGCGATGACGTCAAGCGGCGCTTGCAAATTGTGTTGGCCCATGACCGGGCAGATCTCCCCCCTGCCACACTTGAAAAGATGCGCCAGGAAATTCTAGAAGTTGTTGCGCGATATGTTGAGATTGACCCAGATGAATCAGAATTTTCGTTGGAGAACGATCAGCGCGTTACGGCACTGATCGCTAATTTGCCTATTCGACGGGTGAAGGTTGAGTCTTGATCAACACGCTGGCTTAGAGCATTAGACTAAAAAAAACTGGGGCGATCGCACACTACATGAACTATGCTGCGTGGCTAATCATCGCGGGAGGCGGCGGAACAGCTGCCATTTTGGGCAGCCTGATGACATTAGGTAGTTTCATTCTGTGGCTCTCATCTCGCCATCAACCCAGAGTCAAATCTGACACATCAGACGCATCAGGCCGATATGGGCTGTTCAAGTTATTCGGGATGTCTCTCTTCATTGCCGGATTAGGCTGGGCCCTATTGCTTTTGGTGCTGCTGAGAATGCCATTGTTGGAAATGTAGCGAG
The DNA here is from genome assembly GCA_964502605.1 of uncultured bacterium. Taxonomy (GTDB): domain Bacteria; phylum Cyanobacteriota; class Cyanobacteriia; order CAZCXK01; family CAZCXK01; genus CAZCXK01. The sequence continues at coordinate 225 of CAZCXK010000045.1, read as the reverse complement.
GATCTTTGATCTCGTGAGCATTGGCCTGATACAGCCATCGCCATCACAAGGCAACAGTGTATCAAAGGCTTTCTGGTTTAAGCCCGTCATTGCTCGGAGCAGTCGATCTTGCTGCAATGCCCGTTCGGTGTTTAGCATTACCCTGCCTGATCTCTAGCTTCCTATTCTGCTTTATTTCCCAACAAGTCTGTTGCTTGTGAGCATGTCTCCCGCAACCTTGTCTTA
>CAZCXK010000044.1:10008-40111 GCA_964502605.1 uncultured bacterium | reverse complement strand
CGCTAACTACGAGCCAAAGCGTTACCCTAAAATTAAGCGGTGACTCTGCACTAGTGGCAAATGAAATCCACAGGCTGATACGCCTAGATGCCCTTAGAAGTGCACAGATTGATAGTGACCACTTCTAAAGGCATGTCTAAAGCTTAGATTGACTACATCGGGCTGTTGCGAATCTAAAACCCTACTCTGACTCTATGAGCTACTCAATGACTTCCTGGCCATACTCCGACGGAGCTTCAAATTTGTAGCCCACACCTCGAACCGTCTGAATGAGTGCAGGCTGAGCCGTATCAATCTCAATCTTCTTGCGAATTTGGCCAATATGGACATCAACCACGCGCTGGTCACCCACATATTCGTAGTCCCACACTTTTTGGATCAGCTCTGCCCGTCGCCAAACGCGCCCAGGATGGCTCGCCAAAAAATGCAGCAGATCAAATTCAAGAGCGGTAAGTGGCACAATATTGCTATCTAGGGTCACTTCCCGTCTGACGGGGTCAATCACCAGGCGATTGAAGGTCAGACACTGCTGCTCAGCCGTTGTCACAGGGCGCTGACGTTTGAGAATCGCCCCGACCCGCACTTCTAGCTCCCCTAGACTAAAAGGCTTAGTCAGGTAGTCATCGGCTCCTTGTGAGAAGCCTTTAATCTTATCGGCTTCGTCTGTCCGACTAGTTAGCATCAAGACAAAAACCCCGGTTCGACGCTGCATTTCTTCGCAGAGCGCATATCCTGTTGCGTCGGGCAGGTTGACATCTAGAATGACCAAATCCGGGTTAAATTGCTCAAATACGGCCAGCGCGGTCTTTCCATCTTCAGCCGATTCCATCTGATAATCATGCTTAGATAGAAACCGATGGATCAGTGTACGGATAGAAGGGTCGTCATCTACTACAAGAATCTTGGCTGAGGCCATGACCGTTTTACCTTAAAAGTGAGGAGTACGTGGACAGATAAGCGAGCGGAGTAGCATTAGCGAATGGAAATAGGGACAGATTGGATAAAAAATCAATTTAAGATATGCAACATTTGCTCCAGTTGGCTTCAGAATGGATGAGGGAGCCGCATTCTGCTGATACATTGAACCCATTATCGATCCATAAATCGGCAATGAAAATAAAACTCACGTAGTTTAACCTGCCTTTCCTTTATACGGTAAACACACCGTTAATGACCAACCTTCAGTCGCCCGAGCAAATCTCAAATTTGAAACAGGCTCCCAAGTGCTGCTGCTGCACCATTTCGTAGATTGAAGACATTTTGGGGTGGCGAGTTTATCGGGTTGCTAATCATAATTGAGTATAGTGGGGGTTTTTCGGAGATTTCATCAGATGAGTGAGATAAATCACTACGAAAAGCTGGGTTTAGATGAGAATTCCTCATTCGACGAGATTCAGAACGCTCGAAATCGTCTGATTGAGGAGCATAGTGGCGATCGCAAACAGCAAGAAACGATCGAGGCCGCCTATGATGCGATCTTGATGGATCGGTTGCGTCTGCGCCAAGAGGGCAAGATTAAAGTCCCAGACCGCATTCGTTTTCCAGAGCGTCTGGCCGATTCTCCTCCTGACACTAATACAGCATCAATGAAGCAGGCTCCGGAATGGTTACAGCGCTTTATTGATACTCCAAGTCGTGACGAAATTTTATGGCCTGCGGTTTCATTCTTAGCTATTGGTTTGCTAAGTCTGGCCTATGCACCATTTTCGCTAGCCCTGGCGGTTGGGCTGAGTCTATATTTTCTCAACCGCAAAGAGCGCAAGTTTGGGCGCGCCATCCTGCTAACGCTGGTCGGGCTGATTGGGGGGATTTTACTTGGCTTGCAGATTGCTGCGCTAATGGAAGGGCAGCTTGCCACCTTTAGCATTACAGTTGAATCGTTTGCTGCCGTTGTGACTGCCTTTATTCTCTGGCTAATCAGCAGCTTTTTGCGCTAGCTTGCTGTGCGAGTTGCGGCACCAGGGTATTTGGGGCTCCGTGACAGGTGCCAGACTAAGGGTGTGGTGAGACGCGGCTCATCGATTGCGCATCAATAATAGTGATAGCCTCACTTAAATCTTCAGCAATCCAATCTGGATCGTATTGCAACAGTTGTGGGCGATCGCGGATACCTGATAATACGGCAATCACAGGAATGCTATGGGTTTTAGCGGCGACAATATCAGCTTCTGTATCTCCCACCATCCAGGTAGCTGAAACCGACGGTAGCTCGTGGAGAGCTTGTGCCATTAGCAATGTTTTCTCTTCAACGTCAGTCGTTTTGACAGCATGATTACTTCGGCAGTAGCGGTGATCTGCTGGGAAAAATTCGCTGAGGTGCAGCCCTTGCATGGCATAGTCAAGTTCTTGAGCGCGACGCATGGTCATGACGACGAGGTCAATGTTTAACTGCTGGACTCGCTTTAAAGTGGCGATCGCCCCTGGAATCAAGCTGTCAAATCGTAAATAGGGTGTGGTGTGGACGGTTTTTCGTCTCAGACGTGCAAATTCGCCACCTTGATGTTCATCTAGACCTGACATCTGTCCTATCTGGCGCTCAGGAACGCGCGATCGCTTTAGTTGCCAAAACTCATGTTTTGAAAACCTGTGAATTGGCTGCTCCGGACGCCGAACTTCGTCTAGACAAAACTGATAGATTTGATAATACCGTTCGGAAACGTCAACAATCGGGCCGTCAAAATCGGTAATGAGCCTCAACATAAGCAAGGGGTAAGAAAGCCATTAACTTTTATTACAAGATATTCCAGCCTGCGAAAAACAAAAACCTCTCGCGTCTGAATCCTAGCCGATCTGATCTCACGACTAAAACTCTTTGCAAGAGGTCAACACCAAGCGGTGCTGCTGATTAGTAAGATATGCCAGTGATCTAAATCTTTAGCTACAAGCTGGTCAGCCTCGGGCAGAGGAGTTTGTCGCCAGCGCTCACTACAAACTGCGATCACCCACCAAATTAAGCCCACACAACTTCAAGTGGGCAGACTCATGGGCAGGTTCATCAGCCAACAACCTCACCCCCAAAGGCACAAGGCTGCTTGAACCCCTGGTTCTAACGATACCGACTATACCGTTTGATCCGGCTTTGCCGAGACGACCTGCCACCCTGGGTTACACGACGGCGAACTGCGCCTGCTCCCATACCCATCATCCCCAACAACATTAGCGGCTGAAACCGTCCCTGATGTCGGGCTGGGGCTGATCGGCCAACAGGCTGAGTCACCCGTACAGTCTGGTGATGATCAGGGCGGAAATGGTTGCTATAAATCGCATCCGCTGCAGATGCAACACTCGTTGCTAGCAAGAGTCCTAAAATCATAGGGCTCTTTGCACTTGAACTGCCCTTCTTCATCGTATAGGTCGAGTAAATGAAATACAGGAAGATCAGCGCACTGACCACCAACAAAATGCCAATCAGGGCAGGGCGATCGGCAAATGTGTAAATTGGGCCAGTCGCCTCATAAAAATCTTGGTAATTTGAAAACGGACTTGCACCTCGCATTGATTCATCTCCTTCAAATAATGGACATCATGAGCTGGCGCACCCCTTACTTGACCGACGTCATCGGCACTTCTTCTCCCGGCACAATCGAATATTCTGGATAGCCTTGAATGCCGAAATCTCCCAAGTCTAACCCTTCGATCTCCTCTTCTTCAGGCACTCTCAGCAGACCCATCTGATTGAGCACCCAGCTAACGCCATATCCAGGGAGAAACCCTAGCAGAATTGTGCAAATCAGAGTTGGAATCAGCTGCCCAATAAAGCTAGTGGCCGGATACCCGTCGCCCTGAATATACCCGGTCGCCATTACCCCCACAGCCATCGACCCTAAAACACCGCAATAGCCGTGAACGGCAAACGCACCCACTGCGTCGTCAATGCCAAGTTTCTCAATCCACATGCCGACCCACGGCATTGTCAACGCACCAATAAAGGCAATCGGCATCACGAGCAGAGGCGAATAAAGGTCGAGCCCAGCGCCAACTGAAATGATGCCTGCCAGCCCACCAGAAATCGTGAAAAACGGATCGCCCTTTGACCCAATGTAAGCACCAATGATGCCAATGCAGAGTGCCAGTGTTGTATTGACGCCAATTGAAGACAGCGTCATTGGCGTATCATAAATCGTTGTTTCTCTGGCAAATCCAGGGCTAAAAATGACGCAAGCTGCTAGAAATGCATAAAACCCAACGAAAATCAGCATCAGCCCTACCATCGTCAGTGGCAAATTGTGGGGCAAGATAGCTCTCGGGTTGCCATTTTCATCATATTTGCCAATACGAGGCCCCAGATTGAGCAGCACCCCTAATGCGAAGAATCCAGAGACGCCATGCACCACGGCGGAGCAACCAAAATCGTGATAGCCCAGATTGGAGGTGAACCAGCCCCAATAGTTCCAGCCCCAAGCGGCGGCAACAACCCAGGTAAATCCACCCAAGATGGTTGCCAGAACCACATATGAGCCCAGGCGAATTCGTTCGATCACAGCACCCGACATAATGGAGGCAGTTGTCATCGCAAACAGACTAAACGCAAACCAGAATACACCCGTCAGGTTATCTGACAGATTAGGCCCCATGGCTTCTGACCAAGGATAGGACGCCTGCACCAGTGGCAACAGATCTGCTGCAACGCCCTCGACCTCCCCAGTCCAAGGCCCTAGGATGCCGCCATTAAATGGGAAGAGAGGAAACGCCCAGTAGACCCACCAGCCAAAGAAGAAAAAGGCTAACCCCACGGTCGAGAGCGTTAGCAGGTTTTTGACCATGGTGGCTAACACATTCTTCGCGCGCGACGCGCCCCCTTCATAGGCCAAGAACCCAACATGAATGATGAGCATAAAGACCGAGGCCCAATAGTAATAAGTCTCGGTGACAAACGTTTCTAAAAACTGAGTTGATGCTGGCAGATCCTCAATGGGAACCTGCGAGAGCAACACGGCGTCAAGAATCATGAGAATTTGGCTCCTCAGGAAGATACAAACGCAGCTGCTGCCATCAACAAATTGGCGGCAGACGGCGGCAAATATGAAAACTTGAGGAACAGTCTGCCGTGATTGTTATAACAAGTTTGTAGCTACAAATACGGAATCTGCTTGAGTTCTGTTGGGTCCTACTGCTGCTGATATTGCGAAGTTCCAGCGACATGGCAGGCGGTGTAATGGTGATTGCTAACCTGACGGAGTCGCGGCATTTCTTGGTGACACTGCTCTTGGCTGCTGGGGCAGCGCCCATAGAGGCGGCAGATATGAGGGCTAGGGTCGATTGGGCTGCGAGGTTCGCCGCTGAGCGGGATGGGATGGGGCTTAGTATCAAAGCTAGGAATCGCCGCAATCAGAGCCTGAGTGTAAGGATGCTGAGGATGGTTGAACATGGCCTCGGCAGAAGCCGATTCAACGATTTTGCCTAGATACATTACTAAGACGCGATCGCACAGTAAGCGCACCACATTGAGATCATGAGAGATAAACAGATAGCTCATGCCGAGCTGCTGTTTGAGGTCGGCCAGCAGATGAAGAATGATGGCCTGCACAGAGACATCGAGTGCGGAGGTCGGTTCATCGAGCACGAGCAGCTTGGGGTTGAGGGCGATCGCCCTGGCAATGCCCACCCGTGCCTTTTGCCCACCCGAAAGCTGATGCGGAAACCGGTTGAGCAGCTCGGGGGGAAGACCTACAAGCGTTGCTAATTCTGCGGCTCGCTGGCGCAACTGGTGTTTGTGGTGCAGGTGGCCTAATCGTCGCAGAGGCTCCGTAATCGTATCAAAAGCAGTGAAGCGCGGATTGAGGCTGTCGCTGGGGTCTTGAAAGACTAGCTGAATGTGCGATCGCTCTGGGTGGTGAACAAACCGCCGCATCGGAATTGTGCCAATGTTTGCACTGTCAAACCAGATGTCGCCACTGGTCGGGTCAAGCAGGCGCGTGATCAGTCGAATCAGGGTTGATTTGCCACAGCCTGACTCCCCCACGAGACCCACGCTTTCACCCTTGCCAATTGTAAATGACACCTCATCTACCGCATGGAGCATCTGCGGCTGGAGCCGCGTCCTGCCGACTGTAAATCGTTTACTGAGCCGGTCAACATATAGCAAAGGCGGCGGCAGATCGGGCTGCAAATGACTTGATACATCAGTCAACATAGAAAACGTCATGGCTGTAAGGGGTGCCAACAGGCAACATCATGGTCGGCATCAATCAGATGGTGAGCCAGCGGAGTCTGGTCACAGTCGGAGGTGTAGCGATCGCACCGGCCACTAAATCGACAGGGCGGCAATGTGGGCGATCGCAAGTCAGGTAAGTTTCCCAAAATAGGCATCAGATCATTAAATCCTTTATGCGGCTCTGGCGTTGCTGCAATCAGCTTGGCCGTATAGGGATGCCGAGGATTGCGAAACAGTACGCCAGTCGGAGCTGTTTCGACTACATGTCCGGCGTGCATGACTGCAATGCGATCGCAATATTCTGAAGCCAGCGCCAGATCGTGAGTGATCAGCACTGTAGACATTTGAGTTTGATTGGTGAGATCGGTGATCACATTCATTACAGTGGCCTGGGTCGTGACATCCAGGCCGGTCGTGGGCTCATCGGCAATGAGCAGCTTGGGCGCACAGGCCAGCGCTAGGGCAATCATCACCCGCTGGCACATACCCCCTGAAAGCTCATAGGGATAGGCCCGATATCGCTGATCGGGATCAGGAATTCGAACGCTTGCCAACATCTCGATGGCGCGAGCCTTCAACGCGGACTTAGACAACTTGGCATGACACCGCAAAACATCCTCAATTTGCTTGCCCACCCGTCGAATTGGGTTCAGCGCAACACGAGGATTCTGAAAGATCATGGACATATCTTTGCCTCGGAGCGATCGCAACTCGGTCTCAGGGAGCCTGAGCACATCACAAACGCCGCGATCGCCCTTCCATAGAGCCTGGCCTGAGGTCACCCGCCCAGCCCGATCGAGCACCCCCATAAGGGTAAACGCCAGCACCGATTTGCCTGAGCCACTTTCACCCACGATACCCAGGGTTTCACCCTGCCGAATATCAAGGTTGACCTGTTCTAAGGCTCGCACAACCCCTGATCGGGTGCGAAACTCAACGGCAAGATCAGTCACAGCCAGCACTGTATCTGTCAAAACAGGGGGCGAGAGCGCCGAAGATATAGGCTGCATCATAGAGAGTATGGGTTTATAGAATTACGTTCTCATTTTGGGATCGATCAAATCTCGCAGGCCGTCACCCAACAGGTTGAAACAAAACACGGCCAGCATCAGCACTGCACCTGGAAACAGAGCCAGCCACCATTCGCCGGAGACAATGTAGGTCGCACCTTCAGCGACCATGATGCCCCATTCTGGAGTGGGCGGACGCACGCCCAACCCAATGAATGAAAGACCAGCGGCGTTGAGAATGGCCCAGCCCATGTTGAGCGAGACATGCACCATCATCACGGGTAGCACGTTGGGAAAGAGATGCATGACCATAATTCTGAGGTCACTATTGCCAACTAGCCGCGCCGCTTCGACATAGCCTGCTTCACGGCGCACCAGCACCTCCGATCGCACCACTCGAGCATAGAGCGGCAAATTGATGATGGCTGTTGCATAGACAATGTTTTCAATTGAGTTGCCCAGAGCCGCCACAAACCCCATCGCCAGAATGAACAACGGAAAGGCCATGATAGTGTCGATACAGCGACTAATGATGCGATCGCTCCACCCACCCACATAGCCAGCAACAGTGCCCAATACGCTGCCCACCACGAATGATAGTGCTACGGCTAAAACGGCAATGCCCAAATCAAGCCGAGTGGCCACCACAACGCGGCTAAAGACATCGCGCCCTAGCTGATCGGTACCAAACCAATGCGCCCAGGATGGAGACTGAAGGGCGATCGCCGAATTGCTCGCCAACGAATCATAAGGCACAAAGGCTCTGCCAACCAGCGCGACAACTATAAATAGAGAAAACAGCAGAAATGCACCAAACGTGACGGAGTTTTCACCAATCACATAGCGAGTATGCCGAATGGTAGCAGTCATATTTCGACTCCTGCACGCGGATCAATGACAACATAGAGCAAATCAATCAGCAAGTTGAGCAGCACATAGAGCAGTGACATAGTCAACACAAACCCTTGTACTGGAGCGTAGTCAGATGACACCAACGCCTCCACTGCATACGATCCCACACCAGGCCATGCAAACACTTTTTCAACTAAAATGTTTGCTCCCAATAGAAATGAAAAGACAATTCCTAATGTTGTCACCACAGGCAACATGGCATTGCGAAAGGCATAGCCAAAGAGAATTTGTCGTGGCGGCAACCCACTAGCGCGGGCCGTACGGATAAAATCGCTCGACAAAATCCCTAGCATCGCGGCTCGAGTCACCCGCGCTAGAGGCGCTAAAGCAAACAGCCCCAGAGTGGTAGCAGGCAAAACCAGCTGAGACAATGCCGCGCCAAAGACCTTCAAATCACCTGCCAATACACTATCAATCAGATAAAAGCCTGTCACATGGACAGGAGGGCTATAGAGAATGTCAATGCGCCCGAGTGGGGCAGGAGCAATACCTAAGCGGAAATAGAGAACATAGAGTAAAAATAGCCCCGTAAAGAAAGTAGGCAATGAAACACCTGCCGTTGCCAGCAGCCGAATGCCATGATCAACCCAAGACCCCGGACGGGTAGCCGCTAAGATGCCCAAGGGGAGTGCCAGGGCGATCGCCAGCCCAAGGCCAGCCAGAGTTAACTCTAGGGAGGCGGGCAGTCGGGTCATCAGGTCATACACCACGGTTTGGCCCGTGGTGTATGACGTTCCTAAATCACCGCGCAGCAAATCACCAAGATAGATCAAAAACTGCTCTGGCAAACTGCGATCGAGCCCTAAAGTGCGACGAATGTCGTCAATCGCATCTGGGGTGGCAGCAGGGCCTGCAAAGAAAGCCGCCGGATCACCCGGCAGAGCACGCATCAGCAAAAATGTGACGATAATCACGCCGATGATGCTGGGAATTGCGCCTGCAATTCGCTGACCCACGATTGAACTAGTTGAGGATCGAGCCATATTAAATCTATGCCTTCTGCAACTGACGAAAATCTAACTGACGATGAAACCAAAATTGATAGCCGCTGACATTAGGCTGCATCGCAGCAGACAAAACAGGCTGCACCAGAGGCACACGAGGCATCTCTGTAAACGCCATTTTAAGAAAGCCTTTGACACTTGCTTCGTAGTCAGGCTGGCCGGGTTCTGACGCCAGGGCTGTTTCAATCAGCTTATCCATCTCAGGGTTTTTGTAGGAACTACCGTTAAATGTGGCATCTTGCCCGTGATACGCATAGAAAAAGAAGTAGTCAGGATAGTTGAGCCAGCCACCAAAGTTGTTCAGAATCATCGGTCTGCTCTTCTCAACTAGCACTGCCCGGAAGTTAGAATTGGGTATTTTTTCTAGGGTCACGTTGATGCCAATTTGAGCTAGCGATTCTTGAATCAGGACGGCTGCCGGTTCGGCCCATTCTTTAGTGCCCAGATCAAAGGCTAACGTCGTAGTAAACCCATCCGGATAGCTCGACTCCGCCATTAGCGCCCGCGCTGTTTCGATATCTGTTTTGTAAGGAAAGGGCTGCGGCCAGTCAATATTAGTAGGCTCCATGGCCTCAGCCCCAAACATCGGAATGGCTTCGCCATACATCGCTGTATCCGCGATGGCTTGGTAGGGCACAGCGTAGGCCACCGCCTGCCGCACTTTTACATCACCAAAGGGGTTAGGCTGCCCGTTGAGTTCGGGATTGGCATGCATATCTACGGAGTAGAGACAGTTTTCGATCGGAGTTGCAGCAATTGTAAATTTGCCCAGATCTTTCAACTCTTTCAAATCTTTTTCAGACAAGTCGAAGTTGATATCAATATCACCCCGTTCCAGCAATGCCCGTCGATTGCCGGCTTCAGGCACGTTGAGCACGATGACTTCTGCAATCGCTGGGAGTGACCCAGAAGCCCATTCCTCAAAGCGCACCAGAGTAATGCGTTCGTTGGGTTTATATTCGGCTAGTTTGTAGGCTCCACTGCCAGCATCGTTGTTATTAACCCATTCGGCACCCCAAGGATCTTCATCGGTTACATGCTGTTTCACCAGTTCTGAATTTAGAATCACGGGAATAGGCACGGCCAAATCAATCATGGTGAGCTTATCTGGGCGCAGAAAATCAACTCGAAATGTATGATCATCAACCACGACAAACTGTTCCGGGGTTTCGAGTGCCCCCGCTTTCATTTGAAAGGTTGGGAAGCCCCCGATCGACACCGCTCGATCAAACGACCATTTGACGTCATTGGCAGTCACAGGGCTACCATCATGAAACGTCGCATTCTGCCGGAGGTTAAACGTTACGGACAGTCCATCTGCGGCTATTTCCCAGCTTTCTGCCAGTTCTGGCTCTAGTTGAGTATAGTCATAGGAGATTGATCCATCGGGCAATGTTTTGGTGCCAAAGGTCATCAGGCGATCGTACATATTCCAGGAAACACCGTAGGCGGGGCGATTGGTGCCTACGCGATGCAAATCTAAACTATTGGGGAACCCCCCCCCTTGCACCATGGTCAAGGTTGAACTGCTGCCCGATGATGGAGCTGCAGCAGGTGCGCTGCTAGATGATGTAGATGGTGGAGCACTGCAGCCATTCAATAGCTTAGAGAGGGTAATTCCTGCGGCCAAACCTGAGCCTGTCCGGAGAATGTCGCGTCGCTTCATAGGAAATCACTCTGAACAATACAAAGGTGAATGGAGTCGTTACCGGGTAAATCACGCAGAATGATGCTATCTCAGTAGAATGACAGGGTTTCTCCTAGGGCGATCGCCCTAGGAGACTCCATATCTGAGCTTAGTTATATGTACTGATTAGCACCCAGTGTTTCATATGTGATGTGAAAGTCCAGCATTTTTGCAGTGCGAGATTTGAAAATCTACTAATCGTAAAATCTGCTACAATTTGATTGCTTCACTGCATTTGAACGTTGAAGAATTGGTGTTTATAGTAATGCAGTCGGGTGAATAAATTGGGGAACAATTCGAGAAGAAATCGAGAAGAAATGCCTGCATAGATCATGCATCATTTGATGATTGATGATGTAATGTAGGATGAATAAATGCTAAAAAATGTCTCCTATCGGTACCTCCCAATTACTCTAATACTGGGGTTTGGGCTCGGGTTTGCGGCGATCGCCACTGGGTGGGTTGCCCGCTGGGAGCATGTTGCCCGTCAAAATCAGTTTCGACAGCAAATTGATAACTTGACGACAGCGCTCCAGCGCAGCGTCAATCGCTATGGTGAGTTGCTGTTAGCCATTGGCGATTTATATGCTGTTGCTGACAATCAAGTTAGCCGAGATGAATTTGCAACCTTTGTGCAGCGATCGCTCCGATCCTATTCCGGCATTCAGGCTTTAGAATGGGCACCCTATATCTCCCATGCTGAGCGGGCTGATTATGAAGCCATGCTGCGATTACAGGGAGATCCAAACTCATTTGGCATTACTGAACGTACGGCCTCTGGAATCATGACACAGGCGATCGCCCGATCTGAGTATGTTCCAGTCACCTATATTGCGCCACTTGTGAGCAATGAAACAGCGCTGGGTTTTGATTTAGCCTCCGATGAAACACGTCGCATCGCGCTCGAACGAGCTAGAAACACCGGAAGTCTTGCCGCCACTGGGCGCATCAAGCTAGTGCAAGAAACAACGAACGATCAATATAGCTTTCTGATGTTTTTGCCCATTTATCAGCCATCTGCTAGGTCGATCGCCCAGCGTTGCCAGGCTTTAGACGGCTATGTGCTCGGTGTTTTTCGCATTGCTGACGTGGTCGAAGAAGCCCTACAAAATCTCAACTACGACATAGATTTCTATATCTTTGACCAGATCGCCCCTCCCGATCAGCAGTTTCTGGGTGTCTACGAATCGTCACGGCAGCGCCTTGTCACCCGCGCCAACCAAAATATTCAGCAGCGCTTGGGAGACGGGTCGCTCTGCCCAACCGGAAATGACTGCACAACGACCTTGAGTTTTGCGCATCGAGAATGGCGCATTTTGTTCTTGCCATCCTCTGCCTATGCTGACGGCTATCTACCCTGGGGCACGGTGGCGACTTTTACGTTTGGGCTGCTGCTGACCGGGGGAGTTGCGCTCTATTGGGTGCGATCGCAAACCGAACTCAAGCGCACCCGCGAACTCAGCACCCTGAAGCTGCGGTTTTTCTCAATGGCTTCTCACGAGCTTCGCACACCCTTGAGCATCATTTTGGTCACGGCTCAATCACTCACTGCCAACCTTGAAACATTCCCGCATACCCAGAAAGTCAATGCCCTTGATCGCATTCAAACTTCTGCCAAACGGATGACTCAACTCTTGAGTGATATCCTCACCCTGACCCGCGCCGAAGCCGGAAAGCTAGAATATACTCCAGAAATCATTAATCTCAATGCGCTATGCTGGCAAGTTATCGATGAAGTTCAAACGAGCGTCAAGCCTGGTCAAACAATTGTGTTTACCCCTCTAGACAGCGCTCAGCAAGCCTTTCTGGATCCGAAACTAATGCGATCGATTGTAGTTAATCTAATGTCAAATGCCATCAAATATTCACCCAGAGACAGCAAGGTTGTTCTGCAGCTAACTAGCAATCTGAAATACTTCTATATCAACGTAATTGATCAAGGCATCGGCATTTCTCGTGAGGCTCAGTCTCAAATGTTTGAGGCTTTCTATCGAGGTGATAATGTCAAAGACACTCCTGGCACTGGGCTGGGCCTAGCTGTGGTCAAAACCTGCGTTGAGCTCCACCATGGGCAGTTGATGGTAAAAAGCTCTGTTGATACGGGCACAACTATCACAGTTGTTTTGCCTCGGATTGAATAAAGTTGCATAGAAAGAACGCGATTTTATGTCAATCGATACCCCAATCCATGAACTGTTTCAATGAAACTTCGGGGCGCACCCGCCTGTTGCAGCTTCTGCCGGAGGGCTTTGATATGAGCTTTGACCGTTGCTTCTCCAGGAGACTCATCAAACGACCAAATTGACTCCAAGATGACCGAGCGACTCATCACCCGCCGACCGTTTCGCATCAGCAAGTCTAGAATGGCAAACTCTTTTGGCGTCAGGCGCAGCGGATATTCTTGATATGAAACTTCATAGGTGCTGGGGGTGAGATGCAATTCGCCCCAGCGCAACACAGGCGAAAGAGCAGGTCCACGACGCAATAGGGCGCGAATTTGAGCCAATAGTTCTGAGAGATCAAAGGGTTTGACCATGTAAGCATCTGCCCCACAGTCTAGCCCTGCCACTTTGTCAGCGCTCGTATCTCGTGCCGTTAGCATCAGCACTGGAGACTGGTGGCCGTGCGATCGCATTCGTTGACAAAGACTAAGCCCGTCTAGAGATGGCAGGGTCACATCTAACAGTGTCAAGTCATAGGGCAGCAAGCTCAAATGTTGCCAAGCCGCCTCACCATCATTTGCTAGATCAACAACATACTGCTGTGCTGTCAACGCTTCTGATAGGGACGTCGCCAGATAGACATCATCTTCAACAAGCAAAATTCGCATCGACCCTAGCATCCCAACTCGACAGCGTCTAAATACGTTGTGACAGAATGCATCCGTTCACACTCTCTATAGGAAATGCTGACGTTAATTGCAGCTAAAGATCGTATAGAGTATTACAATTCAAAGACGCTGCTCAAATTTGAGTTGAGCCTGAAGGAATATCAGCCTGAAGGTTATGTTTCGCCTGAAGTATGTATGGGCGTTTGATAAGACGGGCAAAGCACTGAGTGCCCGTCTCAAAGGGCTCTTGTGATTAGAAACACCACAGAGCATACTTTCCCATCGCACCCCATTCTGTAATTAGGTGCAAACTCAGGGAGATTTGATATTGGTATTACCTCAGCCTTATCAAAACGACATTCTAGACTACCCCAACTGAATAGCCTCCAGCCGCTGTCACAACCAATCACCTGGTCAGCTGACAACTAGAACTATTCGTCCTCACGGCATTCCCGCAATCATCAACGCTGTTGCTGGCTCAAACTACCTCAGACGACTTTGTCACCGAGGGCTGTACCTGCGGCTGGAACTGGAACAGCGAATAAACAACGTTTCGCCGCATTTCAGTCATCATGTCGAAAAATAGGTCATAGCCTTCGGTCTTATATTCAATCAGCGGATCGCGCTGGCCATAGCCCCGCAGGCCCACTGATTCACGCAGTGCATCCATTCGTTGGAGGTGTTCGCGCCATAGGGTATCAATCTGCTGCAAGATAAAGAACCGTTCGGCCTGTCGCATTAGCCCAGGCTGAATTTGGTCGATCTGTGCTTCCTTCATGTCGTAGGCAATCCGAACCTGTTCGTGCAAGAAGGTCTTAATTTCGCCCATCGTCAAGTCTTCTATTTGCTCAGGCTCTAGGTCTCGTAGAAGATAGACAAACTCTTTCGATTTCGCGACTAGCTTATCCAACGCCCATTCTTCAGGCGGCAGTTCGGGGTTGATGTAGGCTTCGACGATGTCATCCATCGTTTTCTCAGCATATTTAATCACCTGCTCTTTAAGATCCAACCCTTCTAGCACGCGGCGGCGCTCAGCATAGATGGCACGCCGCTGATTGTTCATGACTTCGTCATATTCAAACACCTGCTTACGGATGTCGTAGTAGTAGGTTTCAACTTTTTTCTGAGCCCCTTCTAACGATCGCGTCAACATCCCTGACTCGATGGGCATATCTTCCTCGACCCGAAAGGCATTCATCAGCCCTGCAACGCGATCGCCCCCAAAGATTCTCAGCAAGTTATCTTGCAGGCTCAGGAAAAACTTAGTAGAGCCAGGGTCACCTTGGCGGCCCGCCCGCCCGCGCAGTTGATTATCAATCCGGCGAGACTCGTGGCGCTCAGTGCCAATCACATGCAGCCCGCCACACTCAATCACCTCGTTATGCTCTCGCTCGGTAAACGCTTCATATTCCGAACGGATAGCATTGTAAGCCTGTCGCAGCTTTAGAATCACCGGATCATCTGTTGGAGCCTTTTCAGAGGCCACAGCAACTTTGTCTTCAGCTTCGAGTTCGGGCAGCGATCGCTCTCCATAGTGCTGCACAGCGGCGTCTACGGCTGCCTTCAACAGCCCCTCAGCCGTAGGCGAAAGTTCGGTGGGAAAGATTTGCGGCGATGCTTTCCAAGTTTTGACCTTCTGATTTTCTCCCGGAGTAAAGCCCTTGCCCCGGCTACGATTACCGCTGCCAGGCACCTTGGTCACTGAAAACCCATCCTCATCATCAGGCTGGACGATGCGAGGCATCAGATATTCACGCACTTTGAGTCGGGCCATATAGTCAGCATTGCCGCCCAAAATGATGTCGGTGCCTCGTCCTGCCATGTTAGTGGCGATCGTCACCGCTCCCTTACGACCCGCCTGAGCGATAATCTCAGACTCGCGCTCAACATTCTCTGGCTTTGCGTTCAAAAGATTGTGGGGCACCTTAAGCTCACTCAACAGGGTTGAGAGAACTTCCGATTTTTCCACGCTAGTTGTCCCCACCAAAACAGGGCGACCCGCCTCATGCATTTCAGCACATTCTTGAGCTACAGCCTGCCACTTAGCGGGTTCAGTCTTGTAGACCACATCCGACACATCTCGCCGCCCAGTGGGGCGATTCGTCGGCACGATCGTCACCTCCAGGTTATAGATTTTTTCAAATTCTGCTTCTTCTGTTTTGGCTGTCCCTGTCATGCCAGCCAGCTTTGGATAAAGCAAGAAAAAGTTTTGATAGGTGATGGTGGCTAGCGTCTGCGTTTCTGGCTGAATCTCAGCATGTTCTTTGGCCTCGATCGCCTGGTGCAAGCCATCGCTCCAACGTCGTCCTGGCATGACCCGGCCTGTAAACTCATCGACGATAACGACTTCTCCATTGCGGACAATGTAATTAACGTCTTTAATAAAGAGCTCTTTCGCTTTAATGGCATTAAAAATGTAGTGCGCCCATGGATCTTGAGGATCAAACAAATCATTGACCCCTAGCAAGTTTTCCGCCTCAATATAGCCTTCATCGGCTAGCAACACATTGCGGGCTCTCTCATCGACCTCGTAATGGCCTTCTGCATCTTCATCGTCTTTACGTTGCAGCGCTGCCGCAACTTCTGCTGCTCTGACATATTTCTCACTGGGGCGTTCGACCTGGCCTGAAATGATCAGCGGCGTCCGTGCTTCATCGACCAATACCGAATCGACTTCATCAATGACGCAGTAATTAAACGGGCGCTGCACAACATCATTCATCGACGTCGCCATATTATCGCGCAAATAGTCGAAACCCAGCTCGCTATTGGTGCCGTAGGTGATATCGCAACTGTAGTTTTTTTTGCGCTCAGTTGGGCTCATGCCCTGCTGAATCAGACCCACGCTCAGCCCCAAAAACCGATGGACTTGCCCCATCCATTCGGCGTCGCGTCGTGCCAGATAGTCGTTGACGGTGACCACATGAACGCCTTTACCTTCCAGCGCATTGAGATAAGCAGGTAGCGTTGAAACCAGCGTTTTCCCTTCACCTGTTTTCATTTCGGCGATTTGCCCATCGTGGAGCACCATACCGCCGATGAGCTGCACGTCAAAGTGCCGCATTCCTAAAACTCGACGTGCAGTTTCCCGCACGACTGCAAAGGCTTCAGGCAACAGCGAATCTAACGACTCGCCCTTGGCAATTCGCTGTCTAAATTCCTCTGTCTTTCCGGCCAACTCTGGGTCAGATAGCTGCTGGATATCTTCCTCCAGCAGATTAATTTCGACAACATCAGGTCGATACCGCTTGAGCTTGCGCGTATTTGGATCACCCAGCAGATTTTTCAACAACATGGCAGAAAAACAGTAAAACGGACAATGGTTGGATTAGGCACGGCGTATCCTCATCCTATCACCTGCGTCATGGCGCAATGTGCCATTCGGCGGAGAGGCTGCGAAAGTCAAATTGCTCAGCACCGGGGTGACAACTCGCACAGCTCGTCAGCCGGGTGGGGCGAGGCAACTCGACTTTAGGATGGAGGATGTTGAAATAGCGCGAATTGTTGAGCCGATAGGGAACTGTTTCATCTTCGCGCAACTCCCGCGAGAAAAATTGTAGATACTCCCAAATTAGGAGTCGGGGTGGGTCCACCGGGGGCTCAATTTGTGCGCCATAGTGCTGAGGATCTTGGATCAGTTGACGCCAGGTTTCTCGTGGAAAGGCAGCAGGCGGGACGGCCACATGGCAGGTTGCACAAGATTCAAGGTAGAGCTGTTGACCAAGCTGATAGCGTGCAGGAACTGGATCAACCCCGCCGATGTCGGCAGCTGTGCTTTGTGAAAGGGCGGTGTGCATATGGGCAAAGCCCCATCCCAGCATCGCACTCCACAGCAAAAGAATTAGTAGCAATCGTCTGGAAGCACGTTTTCGTCTTAGGGGGAGGCGATCGCCCCGCACTCCAGGTTGCCCCTGAGATGCTAGAGAACGAGGAGTAGACAACAGTTGAATCCAATGAATCCAGCGGGGCATAAGCAGCTCACATCAGTAGCAGGTCAGAACAGAAGCAGGTCAGAACAGAAGCAGGTCAGAACAAGTATTGGGCACTAAAACAAGTACAGGCACGTCAATCGTAAATCACTCATTGCAAGACTCTGGAGCACGTCATGAAGTAAATAGAGGCAGAAGGGCGCAAATCAGGAGCTTATAAATGTCAGTGTGTTAAGTAACAGTGTGCTCTATCTATCTAGCCCCGTCCTATGGTCAGCTTGCAGGTTCCCATCAATCAATAGCAGCAGGTCATCAAGTCACTGAGGTGGAGCCTGTTGAGGATATGCAGCAGAGGGCTAAATCAAAACCATTCCTACATTTTCAGGCTAAACGCTGACGAATCGGGGAGATTTTAGTGCGGAAATCGACCACACACAGACCTTTAGAATTTCTGTGCCCAATACAGCAATCTGGTCAATTTTGTCATGAATTCACCATACGTAACACGATGGCATGAGGCAAGATTTCTTAATTTAAGACTATCCTGATCAATTAAATGACTAAATCAATGATCCAGACAGTGCTGGGTAATATGTCAATCGAATGGAGTGGAGCAACAGTGCGATCGCACGACCCTCAATTCGTCTTGACAGCCCCATAATGCACTGAAGCAGCCAATTAAACTTGCATATCCACATTATTTGACGGGTTCAACCCAGGGGCTATCGGTGATGATCGACTGTCGCCATATTCAATTTTGCATTCACGATGACTCAACCTCCAACATCTCAACCCCATCGGCTCGAGAGCTGGATCTCAATCAGCTACAGCACCTCTTTCGGGCGGCAGCGTTTTGGGCGTGCGATCGCGAGCTTCATGACTTAGAAGTGGCGATCGCCAACAGCAAGCCCGTTGTGACCGTTTGGGACGAGGCTCACCTGATCGGCTTCGCGCGTGCGACCTCTGACGGGGTCTACCGTGCCACCATCTGGGATGTAGTCATTCACCCAGACTATCAAGGTGCCGGACTCGGGCGGAAACTGGTCGAAACTGTACTTATGCATCCTCATGTTAACCGGGTTGAGCGCGTCTATCTGATGACAACCCATCAACAAAAGTTCTACGAGCGCATTGGCTTCGAAGAAAATCAAACCACGACGATGGTGCTATTAAATATGGCAAGCCTATCGGACATCTACCCTCCACGTATCGTGGCGGAGGTGTCTTAGATCCGGCAACGCTGCTGAGACATCGCCGCCTATCGGTCAAAAAAATCCCTCGGTGAGTTCTAAACGATGGGAGAAACTCATCCGAGGGCTTGTTTTAA
This sequence comes from uncultured bacterium, assembly GCA_964502605.1. Taxonomy (GTDB): domain Bacteria; phylum Cyanobacteriota; class Cyanobacteriia; order CAZCXK01; family CAZCXK01; genus CAZCXK01. The sequence goes on along the minus strand of CAZCXK010000044.1, from coordinate 21,258 downwards.
TCAGGTGGCATAGCACCCCAACTGGCACAGTCCTGACGGGTTAATGATGGGTTAATACCAATGCCATTGCAATGAGTGATGCAGCCTTCTGATGGGAAGGAACCTAACCTCCTAGCTCTATCGCTAGAGGTTTAAGAATCGGCATGACGGAATCGCCAAATCGGCTCAAGTCGCTAGACAGCGTGCTTAAACAACGAGTCTAAATAGACGCGAGCCGTCCGACGGTAATTTTGGGATGACTCAACCGTATCTCCCCCACCATTTTGCAGGAGAAATAGTGAGAGCGCCGCAGAAAACACCCGATCTTGGTCCCAATCTGGATGGGTCTCCAGATAGCCTCTAAGCGATTCGTGCAGATCTTCAGGAATTTCTGCCAAGATGCTGACAGTTGCGTTCATTGGAACCTCTACTCACAGGGCGAATGGACAAAGACACCTCAGGGCTCAGCTGCGATCGCGATCGATGCAGCCAAAGCCAGCGCCACCCAAATACACCCATTCCCCGCAATCTACAGCCTGTGGAAATCGATCTGGGAATTGGACGGATTTAGAGCGCCTTCATAAGGTAGGTCGAATCATTGTGCGCTATGGGGGGGTAGGGTTGTCAACGGCAGTCTGAGACGCACTGAGTTTCATATTAAATAAAGGTTTACGAGAGAATCAGGGTTGTAGAGCGATCCCCGTAATTTTTCGTTACAAAAAACGAGGAATTCTCAGAAAACTTTTGGAGGTTACAAATTCCCCAGTAAAGTCCTGGATCGCCAATTCTTTCGGGGAATGCCTGTGGAAAACTTTGGAAAAGCTGTGGAAAAACCTCGATACTTCTGTGGAAACGTTGTGGAATCTATGGGGAAAATTGGGGTCGAAGATAAGAATTGCAAAAGGCTTGAAAAGTCATCAATCAATCAATCAGGTTGAGGATATGTCAAAATGCTCAATCAAGCTGCCAGCAGCGGTTAGCCGCGTTTGGGGAGGAACAGGGCTCCCAGATCCCCACATTGAGTTATCGCGATCGCCTCCCCCTGCACATTCCTCTCCCCGTTCCCACCCTTCCAGCTTTATTCATAAGTCTGCTCATTTTTCTAGCCCCCTTGAGAATTAGATTTTTGGGGGCAGCGCAGCTGAGTTCGTCAGAAGGGCGATCGCCTGATTCGCATCTAGTGGAGTTGAGAAGAAATAGCCCTGGCCATATTCACAGCCCATATGGATTAGCTGATCCTGCTGAGCGGCAGTTTCGACCCCTTCCGCCGTAACATTCATTTTAAGCGTGTGGGCGAGAGTCACAATCGTGCGAATGATTTCGGAATTTCCCCGGTCAATACCGATGCGGTGGATAAACGACTGGTCGATTTTGAGCGTATCAATCGGAAACCGCCGCAAATAGCTCAAGGATGAATAGCCCGTACCAAAATCATCAATGGCTAGCTGGATACCAAGAGACTTGAGCTGATGTAGGGTCGCCACCATCAGCTTGGCATTTTCCATAATGGTGCTTTCGGTAATTTCGAGTTTGAGCTGAACCGGAGCCAGTTGAGTATCGTCGAGAATGTGGCGAATCTGCTCGGTTAAATCGGGGCGTGAAAATTGCTTGCTGGCTAAATTGACGTTGATTGTCAAAGCCTCTAACTGGGGAAATTGCGTGGACCAGCGCTGCATTTGACGGCAGGCTTCGCGCAGAATCCAGGTGCCCAACGGCACGATTAGCCCATTTTTTTCGGCCATCGGCACAAATCGTTTAGGCGGAATCAGCCCCTGCTCAGGGTGCTGCCAGCGCACCAGGGCCTCAAAGCCTCTCACCTCTCCGGTGGCTAGCGTGACGATGGGCTGGTAATACAGCCGAAACTCAGAGTATGCACTAGGCGTCGTCAGAGCGGCGATCGCCCGCCGCAATTCGCTCTCCAAGTGCAGATGGTTAATCATCTTCAGGTGCATGGTTTTGTCAAACACCTGATATCGAGCCCCTCCCAGCGATTTTGCCCGAAATGTCGCAGTGTCAGCATCCCGCAGCAGATGCTCGGGGTGTTCGTAGCGCATTGAGCCGAGCGCAATGCCAATGCTGACGGTCGTAAATACATCCTGATCAATCAGTCGAAACGGCAGCGCCAGCACCCCCAAAATCTGTTCGGCAATGCGGGTCACATCACTAACATCTCGCACCATGTGCAGCAAGATCGCAAACTCATCGCCTCCCACCCGAGCTAGAGTTTCTTCGAGTCGCAAGCAAGCATTGACGCGCTGAGCCACAGCAATGATCAGCTGATCGCCCAACTCATTGCCAAGGCTATTGTTAACGACCTTAAACCGATCGAGATCGAGCATTAAGACTGCGAAGGTTGACGTCGGAAAGTGCTGATTGTAAGCGATCGCCTGTTTCAGCCGATCCAGAAACAGGGCGCGATTGGGCAACCCAGTGAGGCGATCATAGTAGGCATCTCGCAGTAGCTGTTCTTCAGTGCGCTTGCGGTCGGTAATATCGCTCTGGGAGCCAACCATGCGTCGAGCTGTACCTTGGCTATCGAGCACGGCTAGACCTCGGCTAATCACCCATCGATAGGTACCGTCTTGATGCAAGATGCGATGCTCATACTCAAATTGAGAGACATCCCCCTGCAAATGAAAGGCGATCGCCGCTTTGAGAGGCTCTAAATCGTCAGGATGCACCCGCCTAAACCATTCGTCTGGAGAAGAACTGAGCGGCACGTCAGCATACCCCATCATGGCTTTCCACCGAGGGGAGAAATACATCACCTGCGTCTTTAGATTCCAATCCCATAGGCCTTCATTAGCAGCTCGGGCTGCCAAGGCATATCTCTCCTCACTCTGACGCAGCAGCCGATGCATGCGCCGTTGTTCCCAGATGGCTGTTGCCACCCCCGTTAACGCAAATAGCATGATGGGTGTAGCAATCGGAATCCAATAATGGGCATAGAATAGGCCGATTCCCAAGAAGCCCCACCCAAAACATAAGCCCAGCCATGTACTCAGCTGGTGCTCAAATCGCCAACGGGTCAGCACTGCGCTGAGAACAGGTGCCAATAGCATTAGTACGATAGGCAACTCCTGGGTGCCGACGCGACGCAAAAACGTCTGCTGTAGCAAATTGCTGATGATGGCTGCATGAATGTAAACCCCACTGGTCGGAGGGTTGCGTTCATACGGAGTTTGTAACGTATCGATTGCAGCAGCCGTTACCCCGATCAGCACAATTTTGTCCCGCAGCGCATGATCAGGAACAGCGCCATCCAGGACGGCAGCAAATGAGTAACGATTGGCATACTTAGATGGCCCTAACCAGTTAATCCATAGGGATCTGGAGGGTAGCACAAGGCTAGATTCCTGCACTCGATGATGAACGCGAACAGCAGTTAGGCCCAGGGTTTCAATGCCGTTTTGTTGCAACTGCACACTCCGCACGAGCCCGTCAGCATCAGCCCAAATATAGACTTGGCCAACGTCTATTGCGGCAGCTTTTAACGGGGGTGTAGGCAGGAGGGGGCTCCCCGATGCATCCCATGATTGGGTTAAAACAGTGCGGCCATAGGTGGCCATGGCCGCTGCAAACTCATCATCGTGGATGCTGGGTTCTGAAAACAGCAAATCAAAAACAATTACGGCAGGGTCTGCAGGTTGTAGCGCCTCTAAGATCTCAATATGGCGATCGCGTTCCCAGGGAAATCGGCCAAACCGACGCAGACTTGCTTCGTCAATTTCAATTACAACTACCTGATCACTCCACACGATTGGGCCTCGAATCTGAAACAGCGCATTGTAAGCAAAATATTCGGCTGACTGTGCTATACCTGACACCAAGACCCCGACCGTCATCAGTGCTGCCAAAATGCCGGGAACAACTCTCCATTTATGACTAAGCAGTGACTTTATCCACCGCAAACGACGAGATTCTCCCCAAACCACTGGATTACCACTGGATAGATTTTCCATGCCTCAGTTTTCAGAAATGAGTGTCAGCAAAGGAATGCAATCAACGGCACAGCAGGTATAGAGTCTGCGAACCAGCTCCGGCCTGATCGCAGCATACCTATCGGTTCCGGAGCAGACGCTGCCATCTAGAGTTTTCTGTAGGGGCAGAACAAGCCTAACCCAGCCCTTGCATGAATGCATCATCTACAGCTGAAACGATCTTGGCGGCTCCAAATCTGTCAGAGCCCTCGCGAAGCGAATAAATAACTGCTCTCAAGGCTTTAAGCAGCCGTTATTTTAGATACTGTCTAGGAGCCTAATCCACCCGAAAATGGTTTAGTCGAGTAGCCGCATGACGTTGTTATGTAGAGGGGTGTGAGAAGTATGAGTGTGATCACAGAACCTCCTGTCAAGGGAGGAGTACAAGCTGTTCAAGATTATCCGCTGGAGCCTGTGCCCAATCGAGCCCGACGCTCGTTTATGTCGTTAGCTCCAATTCTGATTGGCTTTACGCTATATTCTGGCACGCTGTTTGCGGGTGGGCTGGTGGGGCCATCATTTCAGTTCTGGCCAGATTTAGTCGGCGTGATTCTGGCTGGCAATCTAATTTTGGGGCTATATGCTGCGCTGCTGGGCTTCATTGCCGGACGCACGGGGCTTTCAACCGTGCTGATGGCTCGGTTTAGCTTTGGCAATATCGGCTCTCGCTGGGTTGACTTCATTCTGGGGTTTACTCAGATTGGCTGGTATGCCTGGGGCTCTGCTCTGATGGCAGAATTGCTGAATTCATTGGCTGGGGTTCCAACCTCCTGGAACTGGCTGATTATCCTGTTCTTTACCTATGCTTTTTGCTCTACTGCTTATTTTGGCTATCAGGCGATGGATTGGCTCAGCCGGATTGCGGTTCCGGCAATGGTGATTCTGATGGTGTGGAGTCTGGCGATCGCCTCAAACGATGTGGGTGGGCTTTCAGGATTGCAGACAGTTGACTTGGGCGACCCCTTACCAGTTGGAGCTGCAATCACCATCATTGTCGGCACCTTCGCTTCCGGAGGAACGCAATCGACAAACTGGAGTCGGTTTGCTCCGTCGGGTAGTAGTGCGTTTGTCGCGACGCTGCTGGCGTTTTTCTTGGGCAATGGGTTTTTGATTTTTAGCGGAGCCTTCTGTGCTAAAGCCTACGGCAACCCAGATATTGTGCAGGTAATGGCTCAGCAGGGGCTGCTGATTGGAGGGTTGGTTCTCTTTTTCTTGAATATGTGGACGACCCAAGACAACACGATCTACGCATTTTCAATCGCCGGGAGCAACATGTTTCGCACAAGCAAGCGTACACTCTTTGTGTTGGGAGGGGCTACCATTGCTCTGGTTTTGGCCTGGGGCGGCATCTACAACATGCTGGTGGGCTTCCTGATTCTATTGGGGACGTTTATTCCTCCTATTGGCGGTGTTATTATGGCCGACTATTGGTTTTATCGGCGGGGTGAATTTCCGTCGATTGAGCAATCTCAGCCTGCATTTAACTGGGCCGGTACAATTGCTTACGTCGGAGCCTCGGCGATCGCCTATGGGTCAGACAAAGCCGGGTGGGGCATCGTGCCAATCAATGGCATCATCTCAGCCATCATCATCTACACAGTGCTATCGTATGTGTTTGATTGGCAACGTATCGCTTAGATAGGTTTGCTGGTTGCCATCACCTAAAATCACATTAAAAATTTGCGCGACGATAGACAACTCCTAAAGGATAATGCCCCTCGCCGCGCATATATTTTATTGGCTTGACTAGAATGCTAGGCCGTTAAGAATGCTAGCTACCAAAAATGCTAATCGCCTCTAAAGCACCTGACTGGGCAACCTGAGTCAACAAGTAGGCGAAAATCGCGCCACCCATGCCACCAACTAGAAACCCACCGGCAAACTCACTCCAGCCTTCTGATGTGCTCAAGGCTTCGGGGGGCTTAGGATTGGTGATCGTTGAAATAGGCTTACCTACATCTGTGCTGGAGTAAAGCGATAGGCAAATGGTCAAAATCAGAACCAATACAATCGCAGCGGCAACGCCCGCAAATCCTGACACATTCGAATTCCGGAGCGGCCCTAAGAGCGCAAATGGGCCGTATAGCAGATACCCATGTGCCATGCCAACTTCTAGACCGCGTCGCTGAGGAGACAGCCCTTTGCGATAGGCGGGCAGGTTGTTGATAAACGCCTTCGTAAATGGCGAAGAATTGATTGGGGTAGCTAAATTACCGATCTGAGGATCGCCTGCAGGTTTAACAAAATCTGTCATGGTTGGTTTTCTCCCTAAGGATCTTGCAAGTCAGAAGAACTGTGTGAAAAACCTTTAGAAAATGTGAGGGTTTGCCACATACAAATAGGTCAAATTAATTCACGTTAGTTCACACTTAGGACGTATGAATAATACCTATTAGATCGCATCACGAACGCTAAGATGTGGCTTTATCAGGCTTTTATCTGCGTTTGGCTAGGCCTCTTCTGCGTCATCCCGCTCAATATAAATAAACAAGAGCGCCATTGTGACGGCAGGAAAGACTAAACCAACCAAAGGAACTAGAATCGAAGGCAAATATGAAGCTGACATAATACCGTTTCCTAATCAAGGTTACGAGACGATAGAGATGACTGTACTGCGAATCGAGTTCTAAATTTCTAACTACTAAGATTTTTTAACAAAAGTAGTCTGGTAAACCTCAAGATTTGTTGAGATTAATCAAGGTCACCCAACGAATCAAAGGATTCCAGCGAGTCAAACGAATATGTTGGCAGGTTAGGAGGGATGACCGATCGAACCGCGATCGCCTTATGACTTTCACGCTGGGTTGCCATTTCAATGGCGATCGCCTCAAAGCGAATTTCTAAGCACCCAAACGGCACGGTGAGCTGAGTACTGGCTTCTAGTACGCCTGTCGCTCCGGGGGCAAAATCCACTAACCATCGAGGCCCATCGACAATCGAGCGCGTTTGGCAGTCATGAATCCAGAGCTTGACATAAAACCGTGATGTCGTTTCGACTAGCTTGACGATGATGCTCATCGGCTGACCTGCAATGAGTTCGCCTTTAGGGATGACTAACTCAGGCATAGGAAGATCTTCAGGGACGAGCACACCATGATCAGAAAGGGGCCGTTTGAGCGGAGCTGCATCAGGTGAGATAGAAGATGCTTGTGTCCATTGGGTATCCCAGTGCGCGAGCGGGTCGTCATCATCGATCACGACCTCCCACTGGCTTGCATCAGCGTTTCCAGGATGGTCTACAGGTTCAGCAGAGGCATCTGTCACTTCGTCATCAGGGCGATCGCTAATCCAGTCTTGCCCCGAGGCCAAGGCGGTTAATCGCGACAGAAAGCGATAGTTGAGGCCAAGCTCATCAAATGAATCGGCCGAATCGCCTAACTCTTCAGGATCAGGGGCGATCGGCTCGCCATCTTCATGAGTTTCTTCATCAGTATCTGCGTTAATCTCCCCATGCATATCTGTATGCATCTGCTCATGAACGTCTGACAGAGGGCCAGCCAGAGCTAGCTCATCATCAGCAAAATAGGCCGTCTGGGAGAGCGCCTCACTCCCGTCATCCCTGGATTCGGAATCGATCGCCGCGAAAAAGTCAGTCGCGATCTCAGCCTCAATGTCTTCATGAGTCAGATCACTCGGCTCACTCACAGGCGAAGACTCTGGCAACGCCTTCGACTCAGACGGCAGGCTTTCCCCCCGCTTACTTAGGCCAATTTTTCGAGCCCAGTCAGAGCTGCTGTAGCTCGTCCCTGTTGCCTCAGGCAAGAGACAGTAGGGGCCATCTGAGAGCCAATCGACCCAATCTTCAGACACAGAATCAGACGGTGAGGGAGTTGACTGATTCACAGCAGAACTTGCAGACTCAGTATCCTGATATAAACCAGCATCTTGATACAAGACAGTCGGCTCATTCTCATTCTCCGCCTCTGGAGACGGGGCAAATGATTCGAGGCGCAACTCACCCCCAAAGGTATTCGTGTCGTCGTCACCCCGAATGCCATCCCCAACGATCACATCCTCATCAACGGCATTGACCTGGGGAAAATCAGTCTCAAATCGATTGGTTCCTCGTCCAAACTCGTCTTGCTCAAACTCGTCTTGCTCAAACTCGCCGCGAGCATAATCGTCCACAAGATCAAACGGGCTATGATCAGTCTTGAGGGTCGATTGATCGGCTGCTGCTGAAAATTGTGCGTCGTCAAACAGGTCGGCTGGGTCGCCAAACTCACCCACGTCATCAGAAGCCGATGGATCACCCCATGCGGTTGGGGACAGCGCAAATGGATCTTCATCTGTCAAATTAGCAGCCCCGACATCATCCCCACTAATAGACTCATCGTCTGAGCGGGTGGGAGCATCGTGGGCATTGTCAGCTTCACCTGTACCGACCGGAACGTCGGCATCCTCTTTCAACCAATCAATGGGTGAGGCATCAGTCTCTAGCGGCTGATCAAAGCGAACCGCATCAGAGTTTAGATCGCCTATTGCTTCTACATGTTCTAACGCCTCCAACTCCTCTAACGCCTCCAACTCCTCGGCTCCCTCTAAATCGTTGACTCCCTCCTCAGGGCTTGTTGAGTCTGAAGCATTGGCTGCGACTTGATTAAAGAGGGCTCGCAAGGCCGATTCTTGTTGAATTGCAGGGGGAGGATTGTGAGCAAACGATGGCAACTCAGGGGGCTTGGAGGGAATGCGACTCGGGTCAGGCGGAGCCGTTGAGGTGTCATCGCCGGATGGCTGCTGGACAAATTCTAAAAGATGTTCTAGCTCGGTTGTGACCGTAAAGCCGTGAGATGCAAGGAGTATGGGTGATTTGGCTTGGGGCTGCGTTGAAGCATACAGCTCTAGTTCGCCCAGTAGGAGATGCGTCTGAGCCGTTAGGGGCATCTCAACCCAACAAGTGAACGAGTACGGTAGGGTCTGAACCTCCAGAGAATGCTGGACTTCTTGAATTACATCAGCATTCTGAGGATTGATCAGCTGGACGTTGAGCGTCACATGCATTAACCCAGATGAGGCCGACTCATCCTCAGCGTAGATTGCGCCAGATAGCTGCAGAGACTGCCCTCGTTGGAGGGTGTAGGCGTCTTGGTCCAGGCTCAGCAACACAGGTAGCAACACGCCTACCGGCTCAGATGGCACAGAGTTAGAGAGTGTGTGAGAACCGAGCGGGTTGGTCTGTCTGGCTAGTGGGGCGTTTCCCTGGGCAGACTCGTGAGGTGATGGGGGCTGACTCACATCAGCGGCAATTAGATCATCATCTGCGAGTTGGTCAAAGGTCTCAGCCATCGAAGCAATGACTTGGTCTGCCATTTGCTCAGCCATTTCAAACAGCTTCGATATTTCTTCTCCCATCTGGTCTAATGACACAGAACCTAATGATGAGGAGATGTCTATGTTGTGGCTACCAGCATTGAAATCATCATTGAGATTTCCACTATTAAGATGGGCGATCGCCTCTTGGTTTGCGGCATCTTCCGGGGAAGGCTGACCCACCATCGACTGACTGCTGACCTGTTCTCCAATTTCATCAAGAGCCAGCTCTAGGGCATCTAAGTCATCGTCAAGAGAGACCTCGTCTAGAGAACTATCGTCTAAAGAACTATCGTCTAAAGAAACATTGTCAACTGACGCCTCTGACGACGATTCCTCCAGCGTCTCCTCAGCATTTAGGGAATTGAAGCCATTGCTGGGGTCAGGAGTGCGTACCGTTTCTGTGAGTTGGTTGTCAGATCGCCAATCATCACGAGGTTCGACATTAGTTAAGCCATCGCCTGAGCTATCTTCAGACTCTGGGATCGTCTCAAGTGATGGTAAAAGCAGTCGATCTAACTCTTCGACTAGACTCTCATCAGAGATCTCATCAGGCGTATGACCTAACTCAATGGGATCAGTATCTAGCTCAATATCTGGCTCAGGCAGTGGCAGGTCTAGGTCAGAAAACCCGAGTTCAGCCAGGATATCCACGTCGTTAGTATCTGCATCGTTATCATCTCCATTGCTAGACGGAGGAGTTGGGAGTGAGTTGGCCTCAACCGTATGCTCAGGAGCGTTTTCAAGATTACTGATTTCGATGTCAAGCACTGCATCAGGATGGTTGTCAGGGCGAACCGCCTCAGTCTCATCTACAGCAGCATGAGCCAAATCTAAATCTAGTAAATCTAGACTGTCGCTAGTCTCTGCTGGTGCAACTGGCTGGGCGGCGGTTTCGCTTAGCCCTAATGCGATCTCAAAGGTCTGCTCAAACGAATTGATGGGAGCCTCTTCTGGGGCGATCGCCTCTCTGGAGTCAGCTAATGGATCAGCTAAATCAGCAGATGAATGTTCAGACACCTCAGATATTCCTGCATCAGATGCTGCTACATCCGTCAATTCTGAAGCTGCATCGGATGAAGACTCCAATGACGAAATAGAGGGGGCAAGGCCTAATGAGCGGGGCGAGAGCTCTGTTTCTGAAGATGAGTCTGGCTCCCAGAAATCTAGCAAATCTGACTCTGATTGATGAGAGAGCACCTGAAGCTTGAGAGTGTGCTGCCAGCCATCACCTAACATATCAGTCATCACGTCGCTGGTGCAGCGCAGCTCTAACTCCCCTGGTTTTAGCATCGTAAACGGAATCACAACCATGAGTCCGTCTGGGCTGGTCTGGCTAGAACGCTTATGGACGCGGCGTTTTGGTGGATCTATCTCAGTGTCAATATGGCTAACTCGGATCTCTACAGCAGCACTCGCCCAGCTTGATCGAGCGATAACTCGATACCGACCTTCCAGGATTTCTGCCTCAGGAGACTCTATGGGCAGCCAAGAGCGATCGCCATCTTTTTGAATCAGGAACTCCCAAAACTCCATCGCAGCCCCCTACCAATAAACGCTTACAGATATGAAGTGTCTTCTCAGTGCTAAGTCGCTAGCTCCCATTCACCCAACCCCCACCCCACTCAGAAAAGGGCATGTTTTAGCAGGAGCCGCCCACTGTCTTATGGGGTCTTTTATTCCTGCATTTCATTCCAAAGCCCTAACGAAGAACGGTGTGAATTCAAGCGATGAATATACCAACTGACGGTGTCCACTGCGAATTGCACTGCGAATTAAAATGGGGTACTAGTCCAGAATAACCAACTCATTGAACGCACTCTATTAAATGCGGGTGTGAATCTACTCTGTTAAACAATTCGAATTACTGAGCACGAATTACTGAGCACTAGATCTCGCATATCATAACTTAACCGTTATTTAAGCATCGTATGGCGAAGTCAGGTACGGTGGGGACTTTTTTACAGATCTTTTTACAGAT
>CAZCXK010000044.1:0-9908 GCA_964502605.1 uncultured bacterium | reverse complement strand
TTTTTACAGATCTTTTTACAGATTGATCGACCATTCGATGCAACTAAATTGGAAATTTGAAGCCTTGTCAGCACCTGATCAGCGTCTGAAAATAGCATTCCTCTGGCTTTAATTTTGAACCGATTGATGCTGACCTGACAGATAAAACAATGCCACTAAACCCAACAGTCTGACGATATTTTGTCAGTTGAGTTCCACTGGGGCATGCTGTCACTTAATGCATGGCCATTGCCACCAGGGTTCAGAATGATCTGACTCAAACAATGAACGATCTTGATAATGCAGCCTTAAATGCTCGCTCAAAGCACCATCCCAGATTTAATCCAAGATGGCTAACGGCAGGCATTGCGAATTAACTATGTAAATTGTGTAAGGGACGTTTTTCTAGCGGAAACGTTACTGTCGTAACGCTTACAAACCGCATATCACTAATGCCAGCTATAGCTAACAACCATCGTTGCTACATAAGATATTCCCTGAAGGTTAGGGCTCTGAATGAACTGACTATTCAGTAAACGAGCCATCTGTCTCAGAGGAGTTTTCAGGTGTGACGGGGGCAGGAGTCCCTAGTTCATCAGTTCTCTCCGATGTTGGATTAGGGGCTGCTGGCACATCCGTTGGGCGAGACTCTCCAGCAGCAAGTCGCTTGATTTCATCCTTATATTGAGCCGGGGCGAGTGTTTCAGCTTGAGTAAACAGCGGCTCCGCATCAGCATCATTGCCCTGCGTTTGCAAAATCAGAGCTTTGCTCAAAATGGGACGAAAATCCTGGGGATCATTTTGGGCAGCATCGTCATACAGGGCGATCGCCTCAGCATCTTGACCCAACTCAACATAAACGCGACCCAACAATAGCTGAACTGCCGTTATGTCAATGCTGTTGGGTTGAATTCGATTCATTTCATCGGCACTCCGCAAGGTATCTTGCAGCAATCCAATCGCCGCTTCAGGTCGATTCTCTTGCAGCATCAGCGACACTAATCCCTGGAGCGCATTCATATCCCCCGGACTCGACGCCAACACATCTCGATAAATTTGGGCAGATCCTTCGCGATCGCCTGCCTGCTGTTTCGTTTGGGCTAATAAGACCGCATATTCAGTCCGTTCAGGATGGAGTTCAACCAGTTTCTGAAGTAAAGGAATCGTCCGATCTAAATCTTTCTGCTCAATCCGAATCCGCAACAACTCACGTAAAACTAGCTCATTATCCGGTTCTCGCTGTAAAACCAGCTCATATCCCCTTGCCTGATCTGCAAGACTGTCTGCCAAACTAGACGGTTGAGTCTCGCCACTCGATGAACCACTCGCCTGTTGATTGTCTTGAAAAGCTTGACTGAGTGGAAGAATAAGGGCAAATCCAGCAAAGGAAAGAACCGCCACAACCAACACAATATTAATCAGCCAGCGTTTACGTTTATCTAACACGCGATTGTCCAAACTCTATCTGCCATTATGATCTACATCGAACATGTTCTACTTCGAATTCTGCTTAGCCCCACTAGAACAACATGTTCAGACAACTTTAAAAGTGCTTCATCCTGCGGTTAGTCCTGCAATTCCTGCAAAAAATGCCTGAAGACGATAATCAAACTTGTATAAACAAAAAGGAGAATTACCGCTGGAGCAACAGTTCATCCGCATTTAGAGGGCATTAATCCCTCAAATTAAGCCATCTGGCGCATGGCTTTACCGACTCAACCCGGTGATGCCAAACTTCGTTGCAAATCGTGACATTTCTCGTGGCTAAGCAAGCAGCTTGCACTAGCAGATGCCTATGCTCGCATAGAAATCGTTTTCGATTGCCGAAGCAGGTTTAATGTAGATGTTAACCTAGTGTTTACTGTACTCTAGCGGCTAATGCTGAGCGGAAATATTTCCGCTGGAAGGTAGGTTTTATGAGTTCTTCAGAGAGCGGGTTTTCGCAATTGTCTAATTCAACCTCATCCTCTTCCCAACAGTCTGATACATGCTCTGGAAACCAATCGCCTGAGCATAACGTTTCAGCAGAACGCGAAATGGATCAGCATTCACACCCATCAACCGATATGGTCTCGTCAGCTTCCTCATCTACCTCAGAGTCTGCATCATCTCCGCTATCACCCAGTCAGAGTGAAGTACCACAACCCTCCGAGGCTAGTAAGGCTTCAACGATAACGGGGGAGGCTGCCTCAGTGGCCTCATCTGATATCCCCCGACAACAGCCTATTCCTCCTGCAAGTGAGCCCATGCAATATCGGGCAATTGGCCTAGTGCATGGCAAATATATTGCCTCTGAAGAGCAATTTACACGGGGGCAAATGATTACTGACGAAGGCTTGACGCTTGACGCAGTCTTACTTGGGCGAGTCATGAGCCTGGTCAAAAAACACCTTGACCTAGAGCAGTCACATCTTTGGGTTGTTTATCCTCGAACTCGAAACAACGACGACCAGCTTCATGTCCAGATTGTTGGAGTTTGGGAACCAGAAAACCTTAATAAAGACTCAGCGCAGTCTCTGGGGACAACAGATGACTCAGATGACTCAGGTGCAGATGAGTCAAGTGCAGATGAGTCAAGTGCAGATGGCGCATTGGCTCAATTAGTGAGCGCTGAGGCTCGCAAAACCGATACCCTCAACAATTTAGAGGGCTTGGATCCAGAGCATGAAGAATCTGAAGCCAGCGAGAGCAACGCCGTAGAGGGTGATGCAGCAGATTCAGTATTAGCATCTGCTTCTACTCCTAGCTCAGAACTGCCTGACACGAATGGGCCTATCGTTGAAGCCCCTCAACCTGCCGCTGGTTTATCTGCGATCCCGCCTCGAACGTCTGAGACTGACAAGGCTATTACTGCAGCAAGTCAGAGCCTGTTGGCATCTCCTCCGGAGAAACCAGTAAATCCTCCATTGGGTCAAGTGACTCCCTTTCAGCCCATCCTCGAAGATGGATATTTCTCAATCCGAGGCGAAGTCATCAAGCAGTCTAAGGAAGACAACTTGATCAAAATTAAGATTCGCCAGGCACCGCGTCGGGACACTGAGCAAATGAAGACCTTCAATTTGACGTTGCAAGGTTTACTAGATGACAAGGCTGTTGGCTACTTTTGGGATTTGCATGTCCAGCGGCAAGGAAATGATCTAGTGGTTGAAGATGCAACCCTGATTGGCTTAGTGCCGCCCACCAAGCGGAGTAAGTCAGGGGGGCGTCGCCCATATAGTGGTGCTGGAGGGGGGCGAGGTCGCTTTAACAAGGGTGGTAAGCCTTCAAGACCTCCGTTTAAGCGGGGGGGGCGCGGAGTCGCAGCGCGTGACCCAGAGTCTCAGGGTAGCTCGGGCTCTGCTAGCAGCGGGCGTCCGATTTCTCGCCCAGTTAAGCGTCGTCAACAAAGCGATTCTCAGTCTACTCCAGAGTAATTTGGCTGCTCCAACGGTCTTGAGCAAGGAAGACTCGATCTGCAGGAATCGGAGCAACAAATTCGGTGAGTGTAAACTGACCTGCTTCAATCTGATGCTTCAGTTCTAATGCAACTTGACGAGCAAGATAAAGGCTTGCAAGAGGGGCAGCCCGGACGAATTTACCGTCAATGTTGATGCGCCCTGATTTTAGCTGAGCGTAGCTCACAAGGCCAAATGTTGGGCGCACTCGGCGGGGTATTGAAAAGTCAACAACGGGAGCAACTAAGTCTTGATCTTGCACTGAGCAATGCAGAATGACGCTCTCTTCTAAGACGGGTAACGGCACGCCTATCCCTATCATCAGCGATGAGCCATATCCCTTGAAGTAGCAGCCTCTAACCCATGTAGAGGTCATTTGCTTAGCGTCACCAATCAGTGCCAGAGTTGCAGCTGGGCCAATGGGGGTTTGATTGGGTAAGCGCTTTTGCAGGGGAAAATGCTGAGTTCCCTCCCAGGCGACATAGCCCACTCCACCACCCATAAAAATTCGAGTCCCAATGCCAATCAGCGCTAGATTAGGGTCGTTAAGCAACGGGGAAATAGCCCCAACATTGGAATAGACTGCGTTCCCGAGCTGAGGTTGGAGTGGGCCTAAATAGGTGTAGAGAGGGCGATCGCCCCCATTAACTCCAACAATAAAATTTTGGTATAGGTTACGTGGATTAAATAGATAGAACTGATTGATCGACTCTCGCGTAATAGTTGTTTCAAAGGACGTTCGGGCATAGCAGTCTGTAACCTGTCCAATGGCGCGCAACTGCACCTGTTTACCGGCAATCAAATCGGCAATCACATGACCACCACCCCGTTCGCGTGACTCTTCTGCCAGATCAGCGTTCTCGCCGATGCTGGAATACTCAACGCTCTGAGACGCACCGATATAGAGATCAACCGCTCCAAACCCTGAATAGGCCAGCACCCCATCGAGCCAGCACTGACGAATTTTGATGGGTGGGTCAGTGTGGCCTAAGTTGAGGATTGCGCCCGATGCTTCCATCGGTTCAAACGTTCCCGTTGTAACAACATCGACCTCATGCGCTGCTTGAGCAATGCCCACGTCGGCCACTCGTTCCTTGAGTTCTTCAACCGTTAGCACAACGGCTTGCTGCTGTATAATTTTTTCATTAATTTCTGCAATGGTTCGAATGGGCATGAGATTGCTTGAGACGGTTATCGTTTGATGCTAGGGGGGGGGATTCGATTGTGGCTAACTCACTGTTGATTATGGTTCCAGGCTCGCCAACCCAGCAGCAGCGCTAATGCCACATTAGGAAACAGGATGAGCATAAGTGCGCTGGTGGTCGATGCTGGAATATTGAGATAAGGGCCTCCAGACTTGATGGCGATCGCCAAACCCGTTGAAATGCCCATAATCTTGATGAGAAACCCGATGCGTTGACTCATATTCGACTCGGTTTAATTCATTAGTTGTTCTGCCTAGACTCATTATCGCGATAGGCTCCATCAGCTGCACTAAAAAAGCACCCCTGCATTAGGAGTGCCTTTCATCAAAACCTGTCTATCTCTTGCTTATCCACTATTCGTCAGAATATCTAACGTCAGAATAGTGGGCAAACTTCAATTTGAATGGACTGCCTACTGAACCCAAGCACCGCGATATCTCAGACGGACACCAGGATGAGTATTAGGAGCACTAACGGATTTACGCATTTTGTAAACCGCTCCACGATAATGTTCAACGATTTCGCTCTCGCCAGTTTCGATGGATGCAGGAGTGCGATCGTAGGTAACTCCGCGATAATGCATAGACATAGTAAATCACCTCTTAAGTGCGACAGAAGTATGAAGTGCGTTCCTTCGGGATAAATCCCTACTTCCGTCTCCTTGTGGAATCTTAATTAAAAACGAAAGGAGATGAACGAACCATTTCTGTATCTATTGTTACGAAATTACCCTAGCATGTCAAGGTCGGATGAATTAACTTATATTTCAAATCGTTTGATGAGGGAATTGATCTCTGGAGGCACTAAAAGGCGTCTGTAGGGCGATCGCCCCATATTTGCACTCACCTGTCTGCTTAACCTTGACTGCTTAACTGAGTCATGTTCAGCCGATCTCACCATGCTGCCGACTATCAGGCCGATTTGCATCACTAACCGACCGTGGTTTCTACAATGTGAGGGTTGACGTTGCCTCAATGTTGAGTAATTTCGCTGATCTGATGTCAGCCAGAAATGCTAGATTAAAACTATTCATGTAAACAAAGGTTGCAGAAACCGTTGAATCGCTATCCCCATATCGAATATCCCTGGAGGCCGCTTTGGCTTTTAGAGATGAACTTAAAGCGTAAGCGCCTGTGCAACCCAGCCCTATCATGGGTAGATCGGTGCGAAGGGCCTAGTATGCGCTGATCGACCTGCAAGTCTGGGTTTGCAGGGAGCACCGATAGATGGTTATCTGGGTCACTATCGAGTTGCTATCATCCTCGCAAACTGGGTCGGTCACGCTCTCAGAAAAATTTTTACAACTGAATCAGTCTCCAAGAGTGCAGGCAACCTAGACCATATGGCGATTGCGATACTGACGCAGCCAAGTGTTTTCAGGGCATTCTGCTTGGCCTCGTTGAAGATAGGCAAGGTTCATGCTGTGTCTAGTTAATCGCTAGATTCTAATGTGCTTTGTCGATGTATTGTGCCGCCTTTTTCGGTTGGCGTGGCTAGGAACTGCTGTGCCTGTTGGGGATAGGCAATCTGTGTTCTCGAATCTGACCTTAAGACCAATGCATATATTCCAATAGGAGGTTGTCCATGTCTAACGTACTTAGCCGCAAGATTGCGCCCGCACCGATTACAACCGATATTAGCGTTGTTGATTTAGTGGATCACTATTTCACGGCCTACAATTCGGCTCGTTTGCGTGAGTTGTGTCAGCTACTGAGCCGAGAGGTCATGCAAGACGGTGTCACGGTTGGGCTGAGCCTCTCGGGAGCTATGACTCCAGCTGGCCTAGGCATTTCTGCCCTGTCGCCTCTCCTGCAACATGGCTTAGTGGATTGGATCATCAGCACGGGAGCCAACCTTTATCACGACATTCACTATGGGCTAGGTCTTGATCTCTACTCCAGCCATCCATTTGTCGATGATGTCAAGCTGCGACAAGAAGGACGCATTCGCATCTATGACATTGTGTTTGAATATGACGTGCTGCTTGAGACCGATGCGTTTATTCGCAGCATCTTGCGGACTGCACCCTTTCAAAAGCGAATGGGCACTGCAGAATTTCACTATCGCTTAGGAGAAGCCATTGCTCAGGTCGAGAACCAGCTGGGGGTTAAGCATCCGTGTTTGTTGTCTACGGCCTATGAGTGTGGCGTCCCAATTTATACCTCATCTCCTGGAGATAGCTCTATCGGTATGAACGTGGCCGCTTTGGCACTGGAAGGCTCACCTCTGATGATTGATCCGTCAATTGATGTTAACGAAACAGCAGCGATCGCCTATGGAGCCCGCAATTCAGGTATTTCTGGGTTTGAAGGCAAAAGTGCGGCCATTATCTTGGGCGGTGGTAGCCCCAAAAACTTCTTGCTACAAACTCAACCGCAAATTCATGAAGTGCTGGGGTTAGAAGAGCGTGGGCATGATTACTTTATTCAAGTTACAGATGCCCGACCCGACACGGGCGGGTTATCAGGTGCAACGCCCAGCGAAGCCGTGAGCTGGGGCAAGGTTGACCCAGCCGAGCTACCGAGCACAATTGTTTGCTATACCGACAGCACGATTGCATTACCCATCCTGACAGCCTACGTCATGAATCAGTGTGCTCCGCGATCGCTCAAGCGTTTGTATGATCGGCGAGACGCACTAGTAGATAGGCTCCGGCTCGATTACCTGGCTGCACAGGCGCGCCCAGCTAAGGGCACACTTGTAGGAGCTACGTCGCAGATGGGTGCGACATCATTTGTAGCATCTGCCGAGTCAGCACCTGTTGCGACCTATCCCTGTGGCACTCCTATTCACCGCCAGTAGAGGGTTGACAGATTGATACTGTTAACACTAATCAGGACGGTTTTTCCGCTAGAGCAACCGTCCTGACCGACGAGATTGCCTATCGCCAGGTATTCAAAACTGTTGCTCACCTTCATGCTTGAAGGACTATGGTGAGGCACTCCTCCAAATACCAGCTGAACGTCCATTCATTCCTGAACGCGGCGTTCAAATTCTTCACAGGTTGATTCAATTAATCTGGTAGCACCTTGGTAAACATCAGCATGAGATTGTTTGAGCCAGCTTAGCAGTCGAGCTATTTGGGCATTTCTCAACTCCAGATCCGCTTGGAAAATCACAGCAGTTGCCATGTGTTGAGCATATTGCTGCGGGTGCCCCTGTTGGACAAACTGAGCAACGAGAATTGAGAGAGCTTGTTGACGGACAGGATCAATGGCTTGTCCAGAAAGCATGAGAGTTCTCCATTATTAGAGATAAACAACGGGTTGAGATTAGTCGCGTTGGCGTTGAGTAATAAGAAGGGCATGAGCGCAGGCAAAATCTTCAGTGGTAATTTGCAAATCGCCAGGATTACTAAGCCCCTGTGCTCGATATCGACGGATCGCTTCTAACGCAGACTGATTGCTGAGGAGGGCCAGGTCAGCGCCATTCCATCCTTCAGTTTGTGCAGCCCAATGCGCCAAATTGACAGACGTTAAAGGGCGATCGCCATTGTGAACGTCCAGAATTGACAAACGGCTGGCGTAGTCTGGCAGATCAATTTTTAGTTGTAAGTCAAGTCGTCCAGCTCTTAAAAGAGCTGGGTCGAGTACTTCCGGGCGATTAGTTGCGCCGACGAGTAATAGATTGGGACATGACTGTAACCCATCCAACTCAGTCAGTAGTTGACCGACAACGCGATCGCTAACGCCTGAATCACCACTAAATTTTCCGCGAGCCGGAGCTAAGGTATCAATTTCGTCGATGAATACAACACAAGGCGCAGCCTGTCTCGCTTTAGCAAACAATTCGCGAACCGATTGCTCGGCAGCCCCAACCCAGCGACTGAGCAACTCCAATCCATTAACAGCGATGAAATTAGCGTGCGCTTGAGAGGCGATCGCCTTAGCTAGCAATGTTTTGCCAGTGCCTGGAGGCCCCCACAGCAAAATGCCTCGCGGCGCTTTTGCCCCCGTCCACTGATAAAGCTCTGGATATAGCAGTGCGCCTTCAACAGATTCCTGCAATATTTGCTTAACGGATTCTAATCCGCCAATGTCTTCCCATGAAACCTGTGGAGACTCAATTTCAACCGAACGTAGAGTTGAGGGTTTGACCTCTCGGATCGCCTGATCAAAATCAGTTTGCATGATACTCATATGCTCAGGAACGGGCGCATCTAAAGCCGGAGCTAACCGGCGCAGTGCAAGGTATGCAGCCTTTTGACAGAGTGCTTTCAAATCAGCCCCGACCAGGCCAACTGATAAATCTGCGATCGCCCCCAAATCAACCGACAGATCGAGCGGCATTTTGTGTGTCAAAATTTTGAGAATTTCCAGTCTGCCATCTCGATCAGGGACTCTAAACTGAACCTCGCGATCAAACCGACCTGGACGACGAAGCGCCGGATCAAGATGATTAGGGCGATTCGTTGCAGCTAGGACAATCACACCGTGGGTTTTAGCGAAGCCATCCATTAAACTCAACAGTTGGGCGACCAGTCGTTTTTCCACCTCCCCTTCAACCTTGTTTCGATCGGGAGCAAGGCTATCAATTTCATCAATAAATATAAGGCAAGGGGTTGACTGAGCTGCCTTCTCAAAAATAGATCGCAGTCGAGTTTCTGCCTCCCCGTAGTATTTGCCCATCACCTCTGGGCCAACAATAGCGATATAACTAACCTCTAGCTCGTCGGCTAAAGCTCGGGCTGTCAACGTTTTGCCTGTGCCAGACGGGCCAATCAAGAGCACACCGCGTGTCGGTTCAAGCCCTAATTTTTCCAGAAAGTCTGGGCGCTTAAGCGGCAATTCAACCAGTTCCCGGAGTTCATGTAGAACATCCGATAATCCCCCAATTTTCTTAAACGAGAGTGCAGAGGATGATGTTTGATTTGGCGACGACACCACTACTGCATCCGATGCGTCAGACGGAACTGGAGCAGAAGACTCAGAAGCAGGTGTCCGAATGCGATTAATGCCGACATTGCCCTTGGGAATAGTGCCGTGACGAGGAATAGCACTGAGATAGCGTGAATTAATTTGGATATCTGTTTTGAGTTCACCCTGTTCAGCTTTTTCTTCTAGTGCTTTTGCTAGTTCGAGGAGTTGCTCAAATCCTTTAAACACATCACTCATTCGTTCTTTCTCAGCGTGTTAATGTGTTCAGTCATCCCTTAGAAGAGTGGATGCTAACAGCTAAAAGAAAAATTTTTGTAAATTCGAGTGCTAACTGGATTTCTATGCGCTTGATAGTCACATACATCGACGATTGCAGATCAGTGATTGGCTCACACATTCGTGATTGATTGCTG
>CAZCXK010000043.1:0-40146 GCA_964502605.1 uncultured bacterium | reverse complement strand
GGAAGCAAAATAATCAAATCTATTGCACTGTTTTAGAGTGGTGCGTTACGGCTGCGCCTAACAGCACCCTACAACTGGTTCTAATCGGTGTCTGGAAGGTTCCAATCAGTGACTCACAGGTTCTGAAACTTGGGGGCGAGCCCCATTCTGCCTCTCTGGATGAGGATACCGTGTCACGGTTTGACTTTATCCTGGAGGTCAAATTTTATCTGGTATAACAAAAGCAGGCTTAAACAGTTGAGCATGAATAATGGCCGATTTGCCCCCTGTTCAATTTATCTTTGGACTTGATGCCCCTGACCACAAACGCTGCTATTCAATCTACAGCGCTCTTCATATTTGCAAGGTGGGTAATTTCTGATGCTCATGCCAAAATAGACACAATTCTCTCAGTACTAGTAAAGATGGCTTGGGTCTCGGGGCAACAGCTACAGCGGGGAAAATACACCATTCGAGACATCATTGGAATGGGGCGTTTCGGCGTCACCTATCGGGCTGAGACAACAGATGGGATGGCAGTCGTGATCAAAACCCCAAATGACGAGGCGATGCATCGTCCGGATTTTGAGCAACTACAGCAGCAGTTCGTTAAAGAGGCATTTAAGTTAGCCCGATGTGAACATCCACACATTGTGAAGGTTAAGGAACCGTTTCAGGAAGATGGCATTTGGTGTATTCCAATGGAGTATGTGGCTGGGGTAACACTAGATAAACGAGACCGCAGGCTCTTACCTGAAGATGAGGCACTGCGCTATGTGCGCCAAATTGGAGACGCGCTGACTGTCGTGCATCAAAATCAATTGCTCCATCGTGATGTCAGACCCGAGAACATCATGCTTCGCATCCGTAGTGGACAGTCTGAAGCTGTTTTGATTGATTTTGGGTTAGCGCGAGACTTTGACCAGCCGATGACTCAAACCCGGACAAATGAAATTGCTGCCGGATTTGCTCCTTTAGAGCTGTATTCCAGTCAGGCAAATCGAGGCGCGTATACTGATATCTATTCATTGGGCGCAACGTTGTATACGTTAATCGCTGGGGCGATACCTCCGAGTGCAGAAGAACGAAAATTAAGGGGAACATCATTAAATCTACCGGATAATATTAACAACGTGACTCGACGAGCGATTCGTTGGGCAATGGAGCTAGAGGCAAAAGACCGTCCGCAAAGTGTGCCAACGTGGTTAGAGGCATTGCCTCAAAATGGTAACAGTTCCATTTGTCAACCTACTTCTGTATCAAGCGGTGATGCACCAAAAAAGCAATGGGAAGTTTGGCAATTGATATTTGCAGGGATTGCGGCGATCGGTGCATTATTTGCTGGGTTCGAAGGGATTGCGGCTTTGGTCGAAGCAATAAAGCCAGATACACCGCCATCTCCCACACCAACTCAAACTCAAACTCCTTGAAGCAGAACAAGACTTGAAAGACAGCCCTCTCTCATCAAACCACACACATGATTTGGCCAATAGGACATCCCCTTCAGAATGGTAAATACGTGGTTGAGTCAATTCTGGGACAGGGTGGCTTTGGGATAACTTATAAAGCTCGTCATAAACAACTGGATAGTAATGTTGTCATCAAAATACCCAACGAGCATCTGAGACACGACCCAGATTATGACAAATATGTTGATCGGTTTATCCAGGAAGGGCGGCTGCTAGATCGGCTATCTCGGCGACAGCATCCCCATATTGTGAGGGTGCGAGATCTGTTTGATGAAGGTGAGATCCCGTGCCTGGTGATGGATTTTGTGCCGGGTGAAAATCTGTTTCAGCTAGTCAAACAGCAGGGAGCATTGCCAGAAGCCAAAGTCTTACCCTGCATTCGTCAGATTGCCGGAGCGCTGAATGTCATGCATCAGGAAGGCTTGGTTCACCGAGATGCCCACCCTGGAAACATTATTGTGCAAAACGATGAGCAAGCGATTTTGATAGATTTTGGGATTGCTAAAGAATTAGTGCCTTCAACTCAAAGCACAGCAGGTATTGCCGGAAATCATGGCTTTGCGCCCTATGAACAAATGACTGGACGTAGCAGTCGAGAACCCAACGTGGATGTCTACTGTTTAGCTGCGACGCTTTATTACGCCATCACGGGTGAACGTCCTGCCACTGCCTTCGATCGAAAACTACACAACATTCCTCTAACGCCACCGAAGCGCCTAAAGCCATCCATTAGTGAATTTACCAATCGGGCAATTTTAAAGGGAATGGCTCTCGAAGCTTCAGACCGTCCTCAGTCGATGCAAGCTTGGCTAAAGCTGTTAGAACCGCCCTCACCTGTAGTAGTAGTGAGTCCTCAACACACTACGGAACCGATCAGGCCCAAACAAAGCCAACCTGCCAAGACGCCGAGACGACAATTTAAATCTCAGACAACACCATTATCTA
The DNA here is from genome assembly GCA_964502605.1 of uncultured bacterium. GTDB lineage: Bacteria > Cyanobacteriota > Cyanobacteriia > CAZCXK01 > CAZCXK01 > CAZCXK01. The sequence goes on along the minus strand of CAZCXK010000043.1, from coordinate 37,753 downwards.
GAATAACCCGGCAGCAATTTCTCAAGTGGGCAGGTTTTGGAGGCGGTGGATTAGTTGCCTCGTTAGTCATCAATCAGTTTATTCAAAACCAGCCGCAGTCTGCTGGAGATGAGTCACAAGCTATTGGAGATGAATCACAAGTCATTGGAGATGAATCACAAGCCATTACGATTGCAGAACCCCAATACACTCCTCCCAGTTCAGATGCACCCACCATTGCAGGATTGCCTCGCTGGACAGTAGATTTTGAAACTTTAAAGGTGGATGGAGAAGGAAATGTTGCTGAGAGACTAGCCCGGCAAGCCTTCTTCGTTAAGGAGGAGTTGGATGCCAATACGGTTTTGGAAATGGTTGAAATCCCTGGAGGCTCGTTTCAAATGGGCTCTCCTGAAAGCGAGGAAGGACGAGATTCTGATGAAGGCCCTCAGCACACAGTCAATATTCAATCCTTTTTAATGGACAAGTATGCAATTACCCAAGCCCAATGGCAGGCGATCGCCTCTTTTCCGAAAGTCAATCTTGATTTGAATCCAAATCCATCACGCTTTAAGGGAGCTAACCGCCCAGTTGAAAGCATTTCCTGGCATGAAGCGGTGGAGTTTTGCGATCGCCTTTCTCAGAAAACCGGGCGGGCATATAGTTTGCCTAGCGAAGCTGAATGGGAATATGCCTGTCGGGCTGGCACCACCACGCCGTTTCATTTTGGTGAAACCATCACTACTGACCTGGCAAATTATCGCGGAACGGATTGGGAGCTCGGAGGTACAACATATCCAGGAAATTATGGAAGCGGATCGAAAGGAGCATTTCGAGAGGAAACAACCGTTGTTGGGCAATTTTCGGCTAATGAGTTCGGGGTATATGACATGCATGGAAATGTTTGGGAATGGTGCCTAGATCATTGGCATGACAACTACACTGATGCACCGATAGATGGCAGCGCCTGGCTCACTGATGATCAAACTGCTGCCCGGCTGCTGCGCGGCGGTTCTTGGTACGTCAGTCCGGCGCACTGCCGCTCTGCGGATCGCCTCAGGGACGTTCTCGGCTACCGCGACTCCGATGTTGGGTTTCGGGTGGTGTTGCGTCCGGCGTGAGGGCTCCTTGCCCTTTACTCTTTTGCCCTCTTGCTCTTTACACTTCTTTACTTTTTTCTTTCCGAGCGCGCAGCGCTTAAAAAAATTTTGCATTGAGAGCGGGTTGCCCCTGCTAAAGTAGGAGGCGACTCGACTTGCTCACTCGTTGAGCCATGAGTTTGGGTTTAGGTTGTTTAGCTGCTGCTGCGCGGCGGTTCTTGGAACAACAATCCGGCGAACTGCCGCTCTGCGAATCGCAACAGGAACGATCTCGGCAACCGCAACAACAATGTTGGGTTTCGGGTGGTGTTGCGTCCGGCGTCAGTACTCCCAATCGTCAGAGTCGGCAGATGGGAATCTGTCGAGAGTACAGTGGGAGTCCAGACCTAGTCCAGTGATGGGGGCGACCCTTTCCAAAAATAAACCTGAGCCGGATGGTTTGGTAGGTTCGCCGAAGACTCATCCGGTTCACCTCAAACCTAAAAGCTGTTGGCGATATGCTGCCCAAGCCGCCAATGCTTCAGAATTAGTTGCAACACGCCGCTGTAGCAGCACCACCCCATCCTCAAAACCAATCAGCCCATAGCCATTGCCCTCGATCAGGCGATCGAGCCGGGGCAGATAATTTTCCAGTTCCTGGCGATCGTCGGCAAAGGCCACCTGATATTGCTCAAGCTGCCAGATATCCACCAGCACATAGTCAACCCGAATGTCGTCGCGATTGTCGTTGATCAGCCGTAAGGCGGGGAAGCGCAAAAGTTCTCGCCGACTGGAAAGATGGGGCACCAGATGGGTGGTGGCCGACACGCTGGCATCAGGCGGAATCGTTGCCATCAGCGATCGCACCGCACTGACATGCTGCCACTGGCGCGGTAGGGTGATATAAACCTGGGGGTCAAACGAGTCGGGAATAATGAAAGAAAACGACCGATTGGGGTTAGACGTAAACGTAAACAGCAGCGATAGAGAAAGACAAAACACCCAAACATGGTGGAATCGGCGCGGCAGGCGCGGATGCTCAGACCACCAGAGAATGGCACCATAAAACAGACCGGGCACCACATTCAGCGCATATCGCAGGTTGATCGACAGGGCAATGCTGTCGTCGCGAATGAAAATCTTGAGCAAGGGGAAGGCGGTCAATAGCCACGCGGCGGGCGAAATTGCCGGAATGAAGGCCAGCGGTAGCCAATGTCCCAAGAGGTATCTCAAGGTGCGATCGCCCGGTGTGACCAAATCGCGCAGGAGCTGCATGGGGCGAGTCAGAATACCCCAGATCACATCTAGGGTTGAGGCTTCATTGCCATCGACATAGGGGCCAAACTGCTCAATCATAAACCGCCGCGAGATATCGTCAGAAAACAGCGGCATGATCAGATTGGTCAGCACCAGCATATAGCCCAAGCTAACGGTGCAGAGCGCTAGCCCGGTGCGAGGAAAGCGCCGACTCAGCAGCAGATAGGCTCCTACGCTAAACAGCGCGACTCCCGTATCTTCCCGAATGGTCAGCGCCAGCCCAATGAATAGCCAAAACACCCACCATACCCGCTTTTCGAGTGCCAGCAGGGCACTAAACAAAACTAGCGGCAGCTGGCTGAGGTCATGAAAGTTGGCCAGCGTCGGGCCAATCACCGCATTGGCCATATAGAAGCTGATGGCAATCAGAGTCGATCGCCCCGGCTCAAGATACTGTCGAGCCAGCGCATAGAGCACCAGCCCCGCAGCCGTAATCAGCGTCACTTGCAGCACTAGCAGCGTCACATGGGACGGCAGCAGCACATACAGCGGCAGCCATAACAGCAGCGCTGGCGTAAAGTGCTGCCCCAGCCGATGATAAAACACCGTTGGCAATTCGCCATCATGGACGACCGGAGTCGAAAGCGTAGACGACAGCGAGCTTTGAAACATTCTGCCGTGGGTGCCGTTCCAAAACAGCTGATTAAAGATGCCTTGGTCAAATGACACATAGGCCGGATACATGCTGTAGTGGCGATGCAGCAGCACAATCACCCCCAGCAGCCAAAATATAAAGGCGGCGATCGCCACTCCTCGGCTGAGGGGCAGGGTGTTAAGTGGTTCTAACGCTTTATGCAGTCTTTGCTTGAGTTGCACCAATGGCGTCTCGTTCATGCGCTGAAGTATTTTGCCACGGGATGATGGGCAATGATAGCCGTTGTCGATTGTTCAGGATAGAGCTGTTCGCTCTCATCCATGTAAAGCTCGATTTGCTCAGTATCGAGCAGCTTTAGCAATTTATACTGGTCTTGCATATCAGGACAAGCCGGATAGCCAAAGCTATAGCGCGACCCTCGATAGCGCTGCGCCAGCACATCTCGCAGGGCACTGGGCTCATCGGCGTCAAAGCCTAGCTCATGGCGAATGCGGGCGTGGGTCCATTCGGCTAGGGCTTCCGCTAGCTGCACGGCTAGACCGTGATAATACAAGTAATCGGTGTATTGATTCGCCTCAAATAGCTGTTTGGCAAACTCAGTCGCCCCGTGCCCCACCGTCACCGCCTGCATCGGAAACACGTCAAACTGGGGAGCCCCACCCTCTGATGGCGGCATCCCTAGCTCTTTGGGCAGAAAGAAATCGGCAATGCAGAGGCGACGGAGCGATTTCTGTCGGGGAAACTCAAAGGTGGCGATCGCCTCCGACGGCTGCTCAACCTGCGCCGGATCATACACATGCAGCGAGTTGCCCTCTGCCCAACAGGGGAAATATCCATACACGACCTGGGGCTGCACCAAGTTTTCTGTAAAGATGCGCTGCTTCCAGGTGTCTAAAATGGGATACACCGTCTCAGCGAGAAATGCATCATACTCATCCCGCGACTGGTCTTTGGGCTTGCGAAACTGCCACTGTCCGGCGATCAGCGCTTGCAGATCAAGATAGGCAAACACTTCATCCAGGGGAATATCGTCTGGCCTCAACACCTTGATGCCCCAAAAGGGTGGCGTCGGGCGATCGATATCAACGGCGATCGCATCAGAGCGGCGGGTGTCGATCACTGGGCTAGATAGTGGGGCGTCAGACGCCGCTGATGATTCAGGTGCATCAACAGGTGCATCAGAGCCTACCGCGCTGACCTTGCCGTTGCGGCCATTGGCCAAGCTCTCCGGCTCACGTTCATCCAAAAAGCCTTGCACATTATCCCAGGTGTGGTTGGCCTTGGCAGGCATGAGCTTGTCCATGAAATGGAGGTCGGCAAAGGCATCTTTGCCATAAATCACCTTGCCCTGATAGACATTTTGGCAATCGTCATAGACAAATTTGGGGGTCAGTGCCGCGCCGCCCAAAATCACGGGCACAGAGATGCCGCGCTGATTAAAGACTTCTAAGTTTTCTTTCATGAAGGCAGTGGATTTGACCAGCAGACCGCTCATGGCGATGCAATCAGCGTTGTGCTCTAGGTAGGCATCAATGATGTTGTCAACAGGCTGCTTGATGCCCAGGTTAATCACCCTATAGCCGTTGTTCGACAAGATAATATCAACCAGGTTTTTGCCAATGTCATGCACGTCGCCCTTCACTGTGGCGATCAAAAATATGCCTTTGGCGCTGCTCGACTCTGACTTTTCCATATAAGGTTCGAGAAACGCCACTGCCGCCTTCATGGTTTCAGCAGACTGGAGCACAAACGGCAACTGCATCTGCCCCGAGCCAAACAGCTCACCCACGACCTTCATGCCATCCAGCAGAAAGGTGTTGACAATTTCGAGCGGTGGATACTTTTCCAGGGCGGTTGTGAGGGTCTCATCCAGGCCAATGCGTTCGCCATCAATAATATGCTGCTTGAGGCGCTCTTCTAAGGGCAAGTTTTGCACCACGGAGCGATCGCGCTTAGTAGACACCCCCTCAAATAGCTGCGTCAGCTTGGTGAGCGGGTCATAGGTGCAAATATCGCCCTCAAACTGGCGGCGATCGTAGATCAGATCGCGGCAGATAACCTGATGGTCAGGCTCGATTTTAGCGAGAGGCAAAATTTTAGCAGCACTGACAATAGCCGCATCCAGCCCCACCTGCATGGCCTCATGCAGAAACACCGAGTTGAGCACCATCCGCGCCGCTGGGTTAAGGCCAAAAGAAATATTGGAAACGCCCAGCACAATATGCACGCCAGGTAGGTGCTGCCGCATCAGTCGAATAGATTCGATGGTTTCTTGCCCGTTGACGCGGTCTTCTTCAATTCCCGTTGAAATCGGCAGCGCTAGCGGATCGTAAAAGATCTCATGGGGTGGAATGCCGTAGTCTAGGATGTCTCGATAGGCTCGTTGGGCGATCGCAAACTTTTTCTCAGCCGTGCGCCCCATGCCCTCTTCATCAATAGTGCCGACCACAATCCCTGCGCCATAGCGCTTTGCCAGTTCGAGCACCTGAAAGAAGCGTTCATCCCCATCTTCATAGTTGGTCGAGTTGAGAATGCATTTGCCACCTGCGACCTTCAACCCGGCTTCCATCTTTTGCCATTCGGTCGAGTCGAGCATCAGTGGCAGCGTCGCGTTGGTTACCAGCCGCGACACCAGTTCTCGCATATCGTGAACGCCATCTCGCCCCACATAATCCACATTCACATCGAGCACATGTGCCCCTTCTCGCACCTGCGCCTTGGCCAGCGACACCAGCCCATCCCAGTCTTCGGCATTGAGCATGTCTCGACATTTTTTTGACCCGCTGGCATTGAGCCGTTCCCCAATAATCAAAAACGAGTTGTCTTGGTCGTAGGGCTGAGCGCTGTAAATTGACGCAGCAGCTGGGGTATAGTTCAACGGCTGCCGCACATGAGCTACCCCTTGGGCAGATTCGGCGTTTGCAGATTTGGTATCTAAATAAGCAACGGACTGGCGCACCGGACGCTCTTTGGGTTTCAGGGTCTGGGCGATGTCTGCTAGATGCTGGATGTGATCGGGTCGCGTGCCGCAGCAGCCGCCAATTACCTGGACGCCCAAATCTTCTACAAAATGCATCAGCGCCATGCGCAGTTCCAGCGGCGTCAGCTTATAGTGGGCATGGCCGCCGACGTTTTCAGGAATGCCCGCATTGGGAATGCAGGAAATTACAAACGGCGAATTGGCCGACAGATAGCGAATATGATCCGCCATGCGATCGGGGCCTGTGGCGCAGTTTAGCCCCAAAATATCAATCGGGTAGGGTTCTAAGATGCTCAGCATGGCACTGACATCTGACCCCACTAGCATTGTGCCGGTGGTCTCCATCGTCACCGATACCATCAGCGGGCGGCGATCGCCCCGCTGCTCAAACACCGCCTCAATCGCATTCAAGGCTGCCTTAATTTGCAGCACATCCTGACAGGTTTCGACTAGAAACAGATCGACGCCGCCGTCATAGAGCCCCTCCGCCTGCTCAACATACGAGCGTTTGAGGGTGTCATAGTCGATATGCCCCAGGGTTGGCAGCTTGGTCGTCGGCCCGATTGACCCGGCCACAAAGCGAGGCTTTTCAGGCGTAGAAAATTCGGCGGTGACGCGTTTGGCCAATTCTGCTGCTTTTTTGTTGAGCATATAGGCTTGGTCAGCTAGACCATATTCGGCTAGGACGATTGAGGCTCCCCCAAACGTGTCAGTCTCAATCACATCTGCGCCTGCGATCAAAAAGTCCCGGTGCACCTTCTCAACCGCGTCAGGTTTGGTTTCAACCAAATATTCGTTGCAGCCTTCATAGTCGGCTCCGCCAAAATCATCGGCTGTCAAATTTTGGGTTTGCAGCGACGTCCCCATGGCACCATCAAACACAATGACAGGATGCTCAGGGCTATAGAGGCGATTGAGAAACGCGTGAGTCATAGCTTGGCACTAAAATAGCTGGGCACTAGAGTTTAGGACAGACCGATCAACCAGACCGGCTACCGGGGGGATGCTCCGGCGGGTATTCTTCGTAGATTGTAGAGGATGGCGCTCTCTCAGCGGTTGATTGCATGATCTCTTTAAGGACAATCTGCCGATATCTATTTATTGTAGAGTTCGGTTAAGTTCCGCAGACGGGTCTGGATTCTAGATTCTTTCAACAAGGTTTATTTGGGGCACCTTCCAGTTCACGAGATTTTCACAATTGATTGGGTATAACTAGAAGTGTCAGTTCAATACCGCCAGCCACCTCCCCCCTATATAGGCTGGCTTATAAAACAAAGTGCTCAGGCTGTGAAATGCCTGAGCATTGTTTTATGGGATTTTCTGGGACGAATCAGCAGATAGCCCGCACAACCCTTAACAATTGTCAATTATTTAGCAGTTGGATTAGATTGAGAGAATTAAAATCAGAAATCTTGCATTACTTCTGGTGCGAGAGGCCCGCTTATAAGCTTATAGGCTTTAGATTATGGATTATCTTGCCATTGCTCAGTCGATTCTGCAAAATCTCCCAGTGCCAGATGCCGTGCCGATCCGACGCACGCATCAAAGCGATGATGAACGAATCGCTGAGATTGCTTGGATGAGAATGCAGCTGATGTTTGCCGAACGTGCCGCATCAGGAACAGGAACTCGCTATTTCTCGTTGGTCTAGATCGACAGGGGCAGCGTCTAAGTGTCTAAGCGCCTAAACATCTGGACGTTAGATTGCGCTAGATCCGGCCTTACCTTTATCGGGCGATCGCCCCATCGGGGTCTTAATCAGAATCTTAATCGGGGTCTTAATTTAGAAATGCCCGGTAGATGCGCCACCGGGCGTGAGGAACGACAGCTTTCGATCGTTTGTTTGATCTTAGAAATTAGACTAACCGGGTTCCGTGGCGCTAGCGCGTCTTCGACATGTCGCTGATGTGTCAGATGCCTCAGGGTGGGCAAATTTTGACCTGCATGACTCAAGCAGCCCTTAAACTAGACAAATCTTGGGTCATTTGGGGCAGATATGGAGCACGATTCGTCAACATTGCGGCAGATCAACCAGTGGGCGACGATGGGCGATCGCCATGCAACATCACTGATCGGGGTGGGGCTGACGCTGGCTGCCCTAGTGCTGATGACCATCAATCTGGGTGGACTGCCCCTGCGCGACTGGGATGAGGGCACCGTCGCCCAGGTGGCTCGTGAAATCGCTCGCTCAGGCTCGATCGACGGGTGGCTCTATCCGACGCTGCATGGTGCTCCATATCTGAATAAGCCGCCGCTGGTGCATTGGCTGATGGCAGGGCTATATCACATAGGCGGGGTCAACGAATGGACGGCTCGCTTGCCTGGAGCCGTGCTCACGGCGTTGTCTGTGCCGCTGGTGTATGGCATTGGCCGCGAAATCTTCGTGCCTCGCCGCACGGCGTTCCTAGCGGCTGGGGTGTATCTGACGATGCTGCCTGTGGTGCGACATGGGCGCTTGGCCATGCTCGACGGAGCCGCACTGAGCTTCTTCTTGCTAATGATGTGGAGCCTGCTGCGATCGCGGCGTGATCCGCGTTGGTCGCTGGGGGTGGGGGTGGGGTTTGGGCTCATCTGCTTCACCAAAGGGGCGTTGGGCCTGCTGCTGGGGGCGATCGCATTTTGCTTTATGCTGTGGGATGCGCCTCGACTGCTGCGCTCAGTCTATTTATGGCTAGGTCTGCTCTTGGGCAGTGCCCCCGCCATAGCCTGGTATGGGGCGCAGTGGCTCCATTATGGGGATCAGTTTCTCACCACCCACGTTGCCAACCAGTCACTAAATCGCCTCTGGGACTCGGTAGAAGGGAATACAGGCCCCCCCTGGTTTTATCTACTCGAACTGCTCAAATATGGTCTGCCGTGGCTGCTGCTGCTGCCTATGGGGATGCGGTGGGCTTGGGGCGATCGCCATCGCAGTTGGGGGCGGCTGGTGCTGGTTTGGAGCCTTGGTTATTTGGTCGTTATTTCGCTGATTCGCACCAAGCTGCCGTGGTACCTGTTACCCATTTATCCTGCCTTGGCTCTGATCGCGGCCTTCGAGCTTAACCGCCTCTGGCAAACCCTGGCGGGTGAGTCGGCCAAACTTGCCCCCAGTGGGCGCTATGTCGGCAGCTTGGTCAGCCTGCTGAGTCTGTTGGCGATCGCGGCTTGGGGAGGCGTTGTCTACTTTTACCAGTCGGGGGCAGAGATTGACCTGGCAATCGCCGCCGCTGCTCTAGGGCTGACCTTGACCACGGCGATCGCCCAGCTGGTGCAGCGCCATCGAGAGTTTATCTCGGTGCTGATGTGGGGGCTCTATGTGACGATGCTGCTGGTGATGGTATCTGACAATTGGGTCTGGGAACTGGCCGAAGACTATCCGGTGCGCCCCGTGGCTCAGTTGATTCGGCAGAATACCCCCGCCGATACGGTGATCTATACTGACCTGCCCTACGGGCGGCCATCGCTCAACTTCTACAGCGATCGCCAGGTGATTGCTATGCCCGACAACTTCAAAAAGCTGCGCCAGCATTGGCGACAAGATCCGGCTCCTTACCTGTTGCTCGATGAACGCACCTTTCAGCGCATGGACTTGAGGCAGGCCGTTGTTTTGGGTGAAGCCCATGACATTTTGCTGATTCGGCGCGATCGCTAAACCGACGACAGCGGCGCATAGACCGTGAGGCCACCCGGAATGCACTCAAACTCGGCGGGAGTTTCCCCAAGCAGATCACCGTCGATCAAGATCTGGTGCGGCGGGTTGGTCGTAATCTTCACCCGGCGCGATCGCAGACACAAGACATGATCTTGTTCAGTTGGTGTTCGCCCCATGGCTGATGTCAAGAGTGACGCCAATGAATTAATCGTCTGCAGTCGCGTCTCAGCCGTGCCAATGGTGATATCTAGCAGCCCATCATCGGCAATAACTTCACCAAATCCTTGAGCCAGCACTGAGGTCTGTGGTGCTGCATTGGCAACCGTGATGGCAACCGCGCTAAAGTCGGTGAGTTCACCATCAATCTCAATTTGAGCGTCAAAACGCTCTTGCTCATTGAGCTGTTGCACCCCTGAGAAGAGATAGGCCAACGGCCCCCAAAACTGCTTCATCTCTCGGTCGGCATTGGCGATCGCTCTAGCTTCAAAGCCAATTCCGGCGAGAAGAATCATCGGGATTCCATTGCAGCGAGCCGCATCCACCACTCGCGTATTGCCTGCCAAAATCGTTTCGCAAGCCTGCTTGAGATTAGTCGGAATGCCCAGCGCCACCGCAAACGCGTTGGCAGTTCCTCTGGGAATCACGCCCAACGGAATGCCGGTCTCAATCAGCACTCCAGCCACCGCCGAAATGGTGCCATCGCCACCAGACGCAATCACCACATCAGTGCTGACTCCATTTGCGGATGGATGCGCCTGAATCGAGGCGATCGCCTCTTGAGCCTGATCGGCAATCTTGATATCGGGCTGAGTATAGATGATATGAAGCTGCACGCTGGGTTCTAGCACCTGACGAATCAGGGCAATATCCTGATCCGCATCACTTCGACCTGCTACCGGATTAAAAATCAGATGAGCCGTGCGCGTCGTCCCTAGCGATCGCATCACATTATCAGCAGTGGCACGATTGATCGCCAGCGGCACATTATGAAGTTGACATTCCCGCACTAGTGCCAGAAAACTGACTGGCAGATCAAGGCCATCATCCGCTTGAGCCTCAGCAGCAACCCCAACAATCACTGCTGCGACATTGCCCTGACTAATATATTCAAGGAGTGTCTCAGGGTCATCTACTTGCTTAAAGATGCTGTCAACCGATAACCCTGTTCTTTCTTGAATGCCTGCTGCAATCACGTCTGAGGCGACGAGCCGATAGCGAGCCAGGGTTTTAGCGTGAGCCGTGACAAAATCAACTAGCGTGTCTAGTGCAGACGGTTGAGCAACAACAGCAATTGAAAGAGGCATCGCAATCCGACGAATAAGCGTAAGAATTTCTGCCGATTTGACAGAGTAGTTCTAGATCATAGGCAGGATGACGCTAGATGGCAATCTTTCTAGCTACTGGTGTGTGAAAGGCACCACTCCTCTTCTAAGAAACAATTTGAGCGGAGGGTGTAGCAACCAGATCAAATCCTAGTGCTTGAGCCTTTTGTTGGAGATTTTTGACAATAGAAGGCAGCGAGGGCAGATTGAGTTTTACCGGCTGCCAGTGCTGCCATAGGGAAGGCGTTTGCCGCCCAATTAACAACCTGTCTTGTTCGGGAGTCTTTCACCTTACCCCCGTAATACAAGTGCCTGGACACAATCCAAGCCAAGAAGTGAAGTGTTTAACGGTACAACTTTGTTTCTTCCGTACATAAGGTGCAGAATGGCGCTTGAGCAGCTTTTGTCACTTTCAGTTGATAGAGCGATCGCCCATGATAAACTAACCTCTCAGCTCAAGACCACTCAACTCCAACTCCTATGCTGCAGCGCACCATCCGTCTGATCGCTAGCTTCATCTGTGGCCTGTTGATAGCCTGCTTTATCCTGCCCTTAGCAGCCTGTCGAATTGGCGGCGGTGGGAGCGCCAATTCAGAATCGGTGACGATTTTGGGCTCGATCACGGGAGACGGTCAGGCCATCCTTGAGCAGGTGTTTGCCCCATTTACTAGAGCAACTGGCATTCCAGTCGTCTATGAAGGCACTGATGCCTTTGCCACACTGCTGCCCGTGCGCGTCGAATCGGGTAACCCACCCGATATCGCACTGTTTCCTCAGCCAGGGCTGATGGCCGACTTCGCCCGACGTGGCAATCTGGTAGCGCTCGATTTTCTGGGTGCCGATCAGGTTGCTGCCGCCTATGCCGAAACCTGGCGCGACTTAGGCAGTGTCGATGGCACACTCTATGGGTTGTGGTCACGAGCTGATGTCAAGAGTCTGGTTTGGTATCGCCCTGATGTATTTGCCGCAGCTGGTTATGAGATTCCGATCACCTGGGATGAACTGCTGACGTTGAGCGATCGCATCGTGGCTGATGGTGGAGTGCCATGGTGCTTGGGCATCGAGAGCGGAGCCGCATCGGGGTGGGTCGGCACAGATTGGGTCGAAGATATCCTACTGCGCACTGCAGGCCCAGACATCTATGATCAGTGGGTCAATCATGAGATTCCCTTTACTCACCCCGCAGTGAAACATGCCGTTGAGCAATTTGGGGCGATCGCTCTCAACCCCGATTACGTGTTGGGAGGGGCAGTAGGAGCTATCAGCACCCCCTTTGCCGATGCTGCCAATCCGCTATTTGATCAACCTCCCAGTTGCTATTTGCATCGTCAGGCCAATTTCATCGCGTCTTTCTTCCCTGACGATGTGGACTTAGAGTCTGATGTCGGTATCTTTCTTTTGCCCAGCATCAACCCGGAGTTTGGAACACCTGTTTTAGTCGGAGGAACGGTGTTTGCGATGCTCAACGACACCACCAACGCCCGTGCCCTGATGACCTATCTCACAACTGTCGAACCCCATACAGTCTGGGTTGAGTTGGAGAACTATGTCTCTCCCCATCAGCAAGTACCGCTAGACGCCTACACAGATACGCTGACCCAGCAGCAGGCAGAGATTTTAGCAAATGCCGATGTGATTCGCTTTGATGGTTCAGACCTGATGCCCGGAGCGGTGGGCACCGGTAGCTTTTGGACAGGCATCATTGATTATATCGGCGGTGCGGATGTCGAAACAGTGTTAGAAAGAATAGACGCCAGTTGGCCGCAGTAAGACCTGTGGGCATGATTCCGGGACTTCTAAATTCCTCACCACTTGGCAAAACTAAGTTTAGTTAGAACCACTCACGTATTACTTTTTTGCACCCCGATAGCGCATCTTGCGCCGCAAATCATGGAAGCGGGCAAATTGAGGAATATTGCCCCGATGCCCCAACACAATCACGGTGTCTCCGCCATGAAGTAGGGTGGAAGCATCAAACGAATCAACAACCCCAGTATGAGCCCGTCGAACCGCAATGACGATGAAACCACTTTTTGCCTGCATTTCAAGTTCGCCAATGGTACTGCCGACTAATGGAGAATCAAGTGGAATGGGGAGCTCATCCATTTGCACCTCGATTTGAGCCAGCAACTCATTTAGATGATTGCGTTCACCATTTTGATCTAAGAAATCAACGGCAGTTGGTCGCGTAATCAAATTGGTCATGCGCTGGGCGCTAATAGCTGCAGGCAAAACAACATGATTGGCTCCGGCCAGCCGCAGCTTTTTTTCGGTGGAAGGAAGTTCGCCTCGCGCCAGGATGATCAAATCAGGATTCAGGCCGCGCGCTGTCAAGGTAATGAACACGTTGATCGCATCATCAGGCAGAACGGTGGCTAGAGTTCTGGCCTTGAGAATCCCAGCTTGTTGCAGTACTTCTTCATCTGTGGCGCTGCCTAAGTGAGCCAAATATCCGTGTGCTTCAGCATGTTCAATCCGTTCGGGATTGTTGTCAATGACAATAAACGTAGCGCGGACGGTAGCGAGCTGGCGCACCAGGATTTGCCCCATGCGTCCATAGCCACAGACAATGACGTGGTTGCATAAGTTTTCCATCTCTTGTGTTTTACGTCGAATGTCTAATGCTCGATTGATTTCGCCTTCCATCATCATTTGCACGAATCCTCCTACGATGTAAGCCACTGATACAAAGCCAGCAAAAATCACCAAAATCGTGAATATGCGTTCACCCGGCGTTTTAAGCGGGCGCACCTCGCCATAGCCCACACCAAATACTGTGATGATGGTCATGTAGAAGGCATCGATCAGCTCCCAGCCAAACAAGGCATAGCCGATGACTGCAAAGACAATCGTGCAGGTAAAGAAGGCAATTCCTGTGAGAATACGATGAAAGGAGTCTTGCATAGTGGGGCACAGGATTGTTGAAGAAGCGGATGTGGAGTTTTGAGTTGTGGGCTTTAAGTTCGAGTTTTAAGTTTTGAGTTTTGAATTCTGGACTTTAAGTGTTGGGTTCTGGACTTTAAGTTTCGAGTTTTGAGTTTCGAGTTTTAAGTTCTGGACTTTAAGTATTGGGTTCTGAGTTTTGAGTTTTGAAGGCTGGATTGCAGATTTTGAGTTCTGAACTTCAAGCTGTGAGTTGTGAACTTTAAGCTGTGAGTTGTGGACTTTAAGCTGCGAGTTTCGAGTTGTGAGTTGTGAGTTGTGAACTTTAAGGTTGGAGTTTTGAGTTTTGAGTTGCGAGTTCTGAACGTTGAGTTTTGAATTCTGGACGTTGTGCTTCAAGTTCTAGAGTATTGGGCTCATTTGCTAGACGTTGAGTTTCTGAAACTAGGTCTTAATGGTGGGATTTCTCTACAGCAGGACGATGCCCAAATGCCCTGCACAGCTAAACAGACGAAAATCACCGCCCAGCATCGGGAAGAACCAGGAGTGAGAGAAGAGGGATCAGATTATGAGAGTTTGAGCTGTAGAGATTGAGTATCTTTAATCGATGCCATTCAGAAATGATTCGCTATCGAGCGCAACGCTCTGGGTTGTGCTGTTACTGTGAAGCAGGATGCAGACACGAGAGTAGTGATTGAGGCCAACGAGTCGCTGGCACTGACATCACGGTTTGGCATTATTCTTCTACAACAACCTGATGGAGACTTAATGTACGCGGAACCGCGACCCAAATTTTGTATGGAACGCTGCAATTTCGCGGAGGCTATTGCTCAATTGCGCCTAACTGCTCAAGCATCTCTCGTTGTGCGAGGGTGAGTCCTCGGACGGCGGTGATATTCATGCCGCCATAGGGGCTATCGACTCGTAAGGTGCGGAGGAGATCTCCGGTTGCGACTCGCCAAAATTTGATGGGGGCATCGTTGCCACCACTCGCCATGCGATGACCACTGGGGCAGAATTTGATCTTGTGGACTGAGTCCGACGATTCAGCGATGCGTTGGACACATTGGCCGGTTTGCACGTCCCATTGCTGCAGGGCAGAGTCGGCAACTCCCCAAGCCTGAAGTTGACCGTCTAAGCCGATTGTCAGCGCATGCAGGGGCGACAACGGTAGCGCATAGGTGGCGTTGCAGGTGCCGGTGTCAATCTGCCAGAGCTTGACCTCGCCGTCTTCGCTGGCGCTGGCTAGGGTCTGCCCGTCTAGACTAAAGCACATCTGGTTCACCTGCTGAGACTGTCTTGTAAGGGTGAGGAGGTGATCGCTTCCTAATGTCCATAGAGCGACGAGGCGATCGCCTCCAATTGCCAGTCGTTGAGTATCAGGGCTAAAACAGAGGGTGCTAATGCGATCGCCCAAGTCTGGCAATAGCTGCCTCAGAGTATGGGCTTGTATATCCCAAAGACAAACGGTTTGATCATCACTGGCGCTAGCTAACAGGCGACCGTCGGGGCTAAAGGCGATCGCCTTCACAGCTCCCGAATGCTCTCCGAAGGTGGCGAGGCAGGTGCCCGTGTTGACATCCCAAAGCTTTACCGTGGTGTCATAGCTGCCACTGGCCAGCAGTTGGCCGTTGGGGCTAAAGGCAAGATCAGAGACCCAATCTCGATGGCCGCGCCAGACTGCCAAAAATCGCCCGGTGGCAGTATCCCATAGACGAATGGCTTGGTCATCGCCGCCAGTGGCAAACCGCTGTATGGAGCCGCCCTCTAAGGGGCGATCGCCTGCAGTAGCCCCAGACTGTTGATGCAATCGTTCAGTCATCGAGGGAGCACTAAAGGCAAACGACCAGACCCGGTGTTTCTGGCCTTGAAATGTGCGTAGACAATCTCCTGTAGCAATGTTCCACAGCCGGACGGTGCGGTCATCATGCCCTGTCGCTAGCACATGTGCCTGGGGGCTAAACGCCAGCGAGCTAACCCGACTCTTGGGATTATAAATTGCACGGAGACAGGTTCCAGTTTGCAGGTCCCAAATGCGAACCATTTGCTCATCGCTGCTGGCTAACCGCCGCCCATCAGCGCTAAACTCGACTACCAACACAGAGCCATCATGACCTTCCAGTTCGCCGCAATAGCACTGAGTTTCCACATTCCACAGCCGGACTACATGTTCATCGCCATTAGCAGCCAGTGGGACTGGTGCCATAGAGGGGCTACCCGGTTCGGAGGCAAATATGACGGCCCAGGCCCAGTTAATTAGAGTGCCGTGAAACTCTTGCAAACAGTTGCCTGTTGCCACATGCCACAGGCGCACCGTCTGATCGTCGCTGCCACTGAGGAGACGACTGCCATCAGGGCTAAAGGCCACCACTTGAACGCGATCGCCATGCCCTTCAAAGGTTTGCACGCATTGCCCGCCGCGAATATCCCAAACGCGCAGGGTTTGGTCGTGGCTAGCGCTGGCTAGAAAATTGCCATCGGCGCTAAAACAGACGCGATTGACGCGCTCTCGATGCCCACTGAGCAGGGTATGACATTCGCCGCTGCGAACTGTCCACAGTCGAATGATGGCATCATCGCCACCACTGGCCAGAAAGTCACCATCTGGACTAAATGCCAGCGATCGCACCCGATGTTTGAAGCCATTCAGCCGTAGAAGGGGCTGCCCATCGGCCACATTCCAAACCGAGATATCTCCTGCCATATCGCCCGTGGCAAGGTGGTGCCCAGAGGGGGAAAATGTTGCTACTGGGTGTTCGCCTAGGGTGTTAGCAAACACCGACTTTGATAAATCGGAGCCTGAGAAATCAACGTCGTTCAAATCAGCGTCGCGTAAGTCGGCTTGCCAAATCACCAGATTGGCGAGATTTTGCCCAGCCAGATCGATGCGGAGGTGTTGACACAGATTCAACAGATTGCCAACGCCGTAGCCACGCACCTGACGAAAGCGATCGCCCATTTGACGCAGTCGTTGGTTGAGACATGCTTCAATCTCGGCGCGGGGCGTATGCGGCGGAAAGAGGGTTTCGGCAATGGGGTGCAGCACTTGCAGCACCTGCTGCTCACGCACATAATCTTGAGCTTGAGCCTTAACGAGGGCATGGCTCATCAACAGATTAAACGACCCGGTGCGAATTTCTTCGATGATACGCACAATCAAATGGTTGAGCACATAGGCTCGAATCAGCGGCAGGGGCTCAAAGCCTGTCGTGCCATTGGTTGACAGGCCTACGGTCTTCGGCCTAGCTTGCTTGATCAACCCTCGCCCTAGCAGCGACGTCAGACTATCCATGATGTCAGTGGGAGCAGTCGGGTAAAGAAAGTCGGCCTGAAGTTCTGAAAGAGAGACAGCCTCATGGGCGATCGCCAACCAATACATCACATCTTTTTCTGCATCAGAGAGGCGATGAAACTGCTCATCTAGCACGTCTCGAATGGGCTGAGGCAAGACTATGCGCTGAATCAACACATCGGTCAGATATCTGCCATAGAAGTTTTGAATCAAATCGGCCATCGTCGTTAGCATAAAGGGGTTCCCCCCATAGCGCCGCACAAACTCAGCCCATTCGCCTTCTGTGCCCGACACCTGCCCGATATCCTGAAGCAGTTGTTGGCTTTCGGTCAGCGAAAATTCTGGAATTGATATATCTCGAATGCGCGCCGAGGCTCCTGCACATTCACGCGGCTGCTCACGACTGGTCACCATGACGCAACTTTGGTGGGTGCCTTCACCAATTTGTCGGAGCAGTTCTCGATAATCGGCGCAGTCAGACCGATAGTGGCCAATGTGCCGCCCTGGTTCAAATACCACCTCAAACTGATCGAGCACAATCAAACACCGATGTTGATTGAGTGATTGCAGCAGACGAGCCAATCGATGGGTTAAGCCAGCACCATTGAGTGGCGGATCGGAGGCATGTAGACCTGTCAGAATGTCATCCAGCAATTCGGATAGCGGCGGACGATATCGGAGCGATCGCCAAATGACAAAGTCAAATTGGTGCTGCACCTGTTCGGCACAGCGCTTGGCCACAAAGGTTTTACCAATTTTGCCCATGCCCACCATTGCAATCAGGCGACAAGACTGATCAACCCACTCATGCAGTGTTGCCAAGACCGACTCCCGCCCCATAAAGCCTATGACATCTGGAGACGAGCCCCAATCACACATGGGCTCCCGCGCCTGCTCCATCATCACGCTATTTAGACGTAGTGGTGTCATCAGCGGTTGAGAGCGATGGCGACCCGCCGCCAACCCCAAGGGCGCTAAGCACCGCCGCTCCATGACCGTGCGGCAGTTGCCCTTATTGATGGGTTCATCTAGCGCATCTGAAAGCAGCTTCCAGAGTTTGGGCCCGACATCTTGCTTCAAATACTTGGACGTGTAGTTTGACGTATCGGCGATCGCCTCATAGGTATACCCCGCCCACGCACCGCGCAAGACGACCTTCTGAACATTATTGAGATGCAATTGCAGTCGAACAGAAACAATCTGATCGAGAGCTTGAAACGCCTCTTCAAAATCCATGAGTGCGTGCCGGTCGGAAACTAACCCTGAAAGATGCTTCTCAGTGTATCCTGACTTCCCCTGAATCGAACCTGACTTTTCCTGACTTTTCCTGAATAAATTCTGAATAAATTTTGGTCACGACCTGATCAAAACCTGACCAAGTTCAGCTGTTCTGTCTGAGCCCAACGGCTGCAGATCCTTAATTTTTAGGTATCGAAGAATTTTGCCCAGCGCGCCATCATGAATTCATCGGCCATGTCATCGGTCATGCGCCCCTTCTGATCCAACACTCCATCTCGGCAGGAGAGCCCCCCACCATGCAATCCAGCGTATTTTCTCATCCTAATTTTGGTTTAAACGGGTTAAGCGCATTTAGCATCAACGCGATGTTAGGGCGCTTTGCCTCCCATCAACGCCCCTCTATCAGTTCAACGATCTCCTTCCATGACGAAGCCACCGTTGAAAGCCCCATCTACCCAGACAGGGCTGGGCGAGTGCAGTTTGAAGGCACCGGGTGGCCAGCTCGAACTGCTGCCCCAACAGCACTCTTACCTGGAACTCGCGTTCGCGTCATTGGACGACAAAACATCACGCTGATTGTTGAACCTTTGAACTGAACTCCTTACCTCAGAAATTCACCATGACTCAATCTCGTCAACTGCCAACGGCTATTCAATATCCAGCTAAGGTATCTCCCAGAAAACGCAAGCTAGCAGGGTTCGCCCCGGTGACGCTACTGTTGTTGGCCACCAACCCATCTCAGAAAACCTTTAGCCAGTGGGCCTCTAGCCGCATGGCTAACAAAATTCAATCGGTGTGTGGTTCATCGTTGATTCCATTTCGTCCGCTAGCGCGCAGCCTGTGTCAAAGCTTGGCGCTCTCGTCGCATCCACTGACCACCGACATGATTAATCGGATGACCGATCGCCAGAATCTGCTGCTATTTAGCATTTACACTACCCAAACTCCAGGATTGACGTTTACTACCCTGGGGGGGATGGGACACTTTGTCACTCTTTCAGTTAAATAGCCTTGAACTCGCAATTCGGCCTGGGTTTGCAGATTGAGAATTGATTGAGCTCGGCTCTGCACCTTTCATTACGTCATCCGGCACCTGTCCGGCAATCGTCCTACGCCATCATTGAGGAGCCCCGTCATGTCATCATCTTCCTACATTTCGACCCCGCCTCCGTCATCGTGCTCGGCAACATCCCCCTCTTTGACTCCAGATCGCTCCGACCCGTTGCGACCATTTCGCATGAGCTTAGCAGCCGTCTTGACGATCGCCCTTTCAACGGGGCTCTTGACCAGCGCAATCACGGCTTTCTTTTCAATGCGATCGCAAACCGCCCAAAATCTGGAACAGAATCATGTACATTTGCTGGATAGTGCTCAAGTGGCCTATGAGCTAGAGCGTTTCCTGGTCTGCATTGAGGAAACCTCACAAATCTTGCATCATCCGAGCCAATATCGAGCCCAGGCAAGAGAACTGCTCAACCGCTGCGAACATGCCTACGCCGAACATCTGCTGCGGGATGCCAAACAACTTGCAACAGACGGTCACTTTGCCGCCGCCATACAGCAGGCCCATCAGGTGCCAAATAGTGCACTTTCGAGAGAAGCCCACGATTGGGTTGAGTATTGGTCAGAGCGAATTCTGGCGATCGCCACCGACTATTATCGTCACCCTACTAACCGCCTTGCCGATGCGATTGGAGTGGCATCAGCTATTCCAGACGTTAGCCCCATCCATGCGAAAGCGCAGGCCCGCATTCAGCAGTGGCAGATGGAAGAACAGCACAACCAAGAGCAATGGCAAGCCGCACGCGAGGCTCTTAGCGCTGGCAACTTGAGCGTCGCACAGCGAGCGATTGAGCAACTCAGCGATCGCCCTGCATGGCAAGACGACAGACAGCGGCTACAGCAGGATCTCGACCGTAAGCAACTTGAGCGGCGCTATCATCAAACCTTGCAGACGGCTGAGCAACTACTCGTCCAGAAAGAACCTGAAAATGCGATCGCCTTAGCGCAGCAAGTACCAGATAGCTATCCATGGGGAGAACGCCGCCATCAGATTATCAAACGCGCTGAAGCCATGCAGCGTCGCCAAGGGGCTTGCCAGTTGTTTACGTTGGGGTTTGCCTCCTGTCGGTAACTAAAACTACACCACAATCTTGCCCAAGTGTGCGCCACAGATAGCGATAGGCATCGGGGACTGCCTGAAACGAATAAATCCGATCAACCACCGAGCGTAGTTGATGCAGGGCGATCGCCTGATGCAGGGCGTCAAGCATACTGCGACTGCCGACATCAATCCCCTTCACAGTAATGCTCTTAAGCAAAATTGGCATCGGGTTAGTTGCGGCTGTGACTCCGGTTAAAACACCAATGAGACTGATGCAGCCACTGACTCGAACTGCCCGCATCGACTGCGCCAGCGTCCCGACTCCACCAACCTCAACCGCCTGATCAACGCCCACTCGGTCGGTTAATTCATAGACCTATGCAGCCATATCAAACACCAAGACTTCTGCATCATCTGATGCCCCAGTTAGCGTCAACTGCTCTTCTTGAACTAGAGCAGCTCCGTCTCCTGCATAGAGGATCTGGCCGTTGAGATTTACAGCCCCTCGAGCTGTATGAACCCACACAGATCGCTGAGAGGCGATCGCATGGCTAACACTCTCGCCATCGCTTAGTCGTGTGACATAGAGATTGACATCCTGATGAATAGTAACAGACCTATCTCTCCCATCATGGGAACCCACGAGCCTCAATTGGCCGCGTTTGTCATCCTCAGTAACGTGAATCTGCTCATAACTGGGCTGCAAATTCTTGCGATCGGGCAACACCCAGATTTGCAAAAAATGCACTAAATCAGCATTGGAGGCATTATATTCGCTATGGAGAATGCCCGTTCCGGCAGACATCCGCTGCACATCTCCAGGACGAATGATAGAGCCATTCCCAATGTTGTCTTTGTGTTTTAGTGACCCCTCCAAAACATAGGAGATAATCTCCATATCCTGGTGTCCGTGGGTGCCAAAGCCCCGTCCCGGTTGCACCTTATCTTCGTTGATGACGCGCAAGCTGGCAAACCCCATGTGCTCAGAGTCATAATAGCTACCAAATGAAAAGGTATGACGACTATCAAGCCAGCCAAAATTGGCGGAACCACGGGCACTGGATGGACGAAGCGTAATCATAGTTTCACCTCTCTTTGAGACGATATTGGGTGATCCGATTCAAGTTTTCTAGTTGATTGTTCGGCTCATCTGTGTGGAATAGATGAGCAAACTCTTTATAGTTGTCATCATATATTGAATCCTAACAAGAAACAATACTCGATTTAATTGACGTTTTGTCAATTAAAAAGCGACAATTCTGGCTTTGAGTCAGAGATGGCAGGATGATATGCAGGGCATCAATCCAGGATGCCGCAGCAATGCTGCATTTTGGTATGAATTTGCCCTTTAATCTCATACGACATTCATGACGTTCATGATGTGAATAACTTAAGGATTAAAGTTGATTTTGCCCTGGTTGCAATCAGCATGGGGTGTTTAGGTTTTGGAATATGGCGCAGATGGCTATTATTCTAAAGATTGATCGTTGGGATCGCGACAGAGCCATCAGACTGATTCAATGTGGCAGAGTTGTAGGGCGTGATGTTAGAAAGCATGATTTGGATCTTGCTGATGGGCTTTTTTGTCGGGCAAATTGCTCGGCGGCTGAAGGCTCCGGCATTGGTGGGCATGGTGCTAGTGGGCATTCTGCTAGGCCCGCAGGTTGGTAATGTGATTAGTCCAGTGGTTTTAGCATTGGCCGATGATCTTCGCACCATTGCCGTCATGGTGATTTTGATGAAAGCAGGGTTAGGGCTCGACCGCGAAAAACTAGCCCAACAAGGAATGGTAGCCTTGCGGTTGGGGTTTCTGCCAGCTACCTGTGAGGCGATCGCCATTGCCCTAGCCGCGATGTGGTTGTTTCAGTTTGATGTTGCTACGGGGTTGCTGCTGGGCTGCATTATTGGAGCCGAATCTCCGGCAGTGATTGTGCCCGCTATGCTGCGGCTTAAAAGCCTGGGCTGGGGCGTCACCAAGGGGATTCCTGATGCTATTTTGACGGGTAGTGCCCTGTCTGATGTGCTGCTGCTGTTGGTGTTTAGCCTGTTGCTGGCGTTTCTCTCTCAAGGGACGGCAAATAGCCTTGCCCTACCGGGAGGTCTCACCCTCAGCCCGGTGCAGCTACTACCCTTGCAAATCATCGTCCAAATTGCCTTGGGGGCACTGTTGGGTTGGCTGGTTGCACATCTGCTGGTATCACTGTTAGCAAAACAGAATTGGACTCAAACTGCAGTCCAAGATGCCTTAGTGGCAGCGGGGTTTGCCCTATTGCTGGTAGTGCTTGCTGAGAAGTTGCCTGTGTTTTCTGGCTATTTGGCGGTGATGGCCACCGGATTTTTTCTGATCGAGCTAGATGCTCCCCTGGCACGACGGTTACGGGGTGGGTTTGATAGCCTGTGGGCGATCGCCGAGATTATCTTGTTTGTGTTGCTGGGGGCTAGCATTCAACTCAATGTTTTGGGAGATACTCTACTGGTGGGGCTGCTGGTGTTGGCGATTGGCACGCTGGTCGGGCGATCGCTGGGCTGGTATCTGTCTACCTTGGGCAGCAACTGGACAGGGCCAGAGCGGCTGTTTCTGCTACCTGGAAATTCAGCTAAGGCGACGGTGCAGGCTGCAATTGGGGCGATGCCTCTGGCTCAGGGTATCGCTGGGGGAGAAACCATTTTGGCGATCGCTGCGCTATCAATTTTGGTCACTGCGCCGTTGGGGGCTTGGGCCATTCCTACCTTTGCGCCCAAACTTTTAGCCAAAGGTGAGATAGACCCTACCAAAGTGGCGATCGCCCGTCGTATTGTTCTACTAGCAGCGGTAGACACCTCTCCCCTATCGACGCAGGTGTTGACAAAAGCCGCAGATTTGGCTCGGCGCAGTGATGGCGAAGTGGTGGTGCTGCATGTGATTCGAATGGATGATTCCCACGGGCTGGCACATCTGAAAACTCAGACCCAACGGCTTTTGGCCGACATTCGCTATCGGTTTGTCACCGCTGACGGCTCCATACCAGAGGAGATTGTTCGCACGGCTCAAGACTATGGCGTTGCTGAAATTGTCATGGGCAAACGCGGACATCGAGCGCTTGATGGAGTTTTCGTAGGGTCGGTGTCTCAATCCGTTTTAGAAATGAGTCCGCTGCCAGTTTTAGTTGTCGAAGCTGATCATGCTGTTTTCGGCACCAGTGGCCTG
Organism: uncultured bacterium; assembly: GCA_964502605.1. Classification (GTDB taxonomy): domain Bacteria; phylum Cyanobacteriota; class Cyanobacteriia; order CAZCXK01; family CAZCXK01; genus CAZCXK01. Next base: position 14,148 of record CAZCXK010000043.1, on the reverse strand, counting down.
TAGTCTTAAGGAAGCTCTGAGAAGCTGAGGCTTTATGTCAGTGGGGCGATCGCATACAACCTGCTCCAAACTATTTTTCGTTCAATTTCGGTGTAAATGCTTGCAGCCCTAACAGACTCGTCAGCTTCCACATATTGACGGATTTCAATATTGACATTTATCGATAGACTGAATATAGTAGTAGTTGTAGGATAACAGTCAACGATGTCTAGCACTCTGCTCCAGCCCCAACCTGGCAATCGAAAAAAAGCGCGCGTTAAGCCGGGGTGCTGTGGAACCGCTCGCGGTGGTGAGGCCAATCCGAATGCGCCTCTTCCACTCTCTGATGAGCACGCTCATCAGTATGCAGACTGGTTTAGGGTTTTGGCAGACCCTACCCGCCTGCGAATTTTAAACCTACTAGCACGTAACCGTGAACCGCTATGCGTTTGCGATATCGTGAATCAGTTTGATTTGGGGCAACCGACTATCTCTCATCATCTCAAAATCTTGCGAGACAGTTGTTTTGTCACAACAGAGCGCCACGCAAATTTTATTTACTACAGCATCAATCCTGACTGCATCACGACACTCCCTCAAGCAGCTCGCCTAATTATGGGAGTCTGATGACGGAAATCTAACTGCAGAGATCTGAAGGTAGGAGCCTGAAGCATCAGCGTCAAAGATAAACTAACTCGTTGATTGCTACAAATATCGAACATCGTCAATATTCAATACTAGTTCTAACTAAGGAGAAAAGCCATGACCTCGTTCAAAACTCATGTTGCACTCAGAGTGACCGATATTGATCAGTCTGTGACTTTCTATCAGGCTATGTTTGGGGTTGCACCCGTTAAATATAAAGTCGGCTATGCCAAATTTGATCTGGAGAATCCGGCTCTCAACCTAACCTTAAATCTGAGTCAAGCGCTACAACCCCATGGAGCTTTGTCTCACTTGGGGGTTCAGGTCGGCAGCAGTGAAGAGGTTCGCGCAGCAGTACATCGTTTTGCTGAAGCGGGTTTAGACATGGTTGAAGAGAACAACACAGACTGTTGCTATGCCCTCCAAGATAAAGTCTGGGTGCGTGATCCGGATGGCAACCGCTGGGAGATCTTTGTGGTCAAAGTAGGGGATACCGCACCCGAAAAAAACATCACCCCAGCCCTAGGAACTGCAACACCTGCTCGCGCTGTAGATAGCCAGCCCTGCTGCGCTTAGAGATGTTCTGATCGACCAAGCTACCCTATCGGAGAATTCCCCGATAGGGTAGGGGTGGGGCTTTGAAACTCCAGATCGGCAAGATGCTCACATGCCGAATCAGGCGCATCCTGCAGACCGGGTATATGCTCAAAATCCGTTAGGGCATCGGTTGCAGTCTACTCATGCTTCCATAAAGATTGGCAATGTCCAGCGTGTTTTATCCCTACTCAGACTTCCTGATCAAACACTAAGGGGGTCTGCTCAAATCATCACCTTTTTATTGCCCTATGAGCTGCAATCACAAACCCAGAATTTTATTCTTGTATGGTTCCTTGCGCGATCGCTCCTACAGTCGCTTGTTGGCAGAAGAAGCGGCTCGCATCATTGAAGGATTTGGCGCAGAGATTAAGATTTTTGATCCGCGAGAATTGCCAATTTATGGCAGTGTTTCAGATACTCATCCCAAGGTGCAAGAACTGCGGCAATTGAGCATTTGGTCTGAAGGGCAGGTATGGTCGAGTCCAGAAATGCACGGACAGATCACAGGCATCATGAAAAACCAACTAGATTGGATTCCTCTTAGCCTCGGCGCGGTCAGACCTACTCAGGGGAGAACACTGGCCGTAATGCAAGTTAGTGGTGGGTCACAATCATTTAATAGTGTCAATACGCTCCGCATTTTGGGACGTTGGATGCGGATGTTTACCATTCCCAATCAGTCTTCGGTTGCCAAAGCCTATCAAGAATTTAACGAGGACGGCACGATGAAAGACTCGCCCTACCGCGATCGCGTGGTCGATGTTATGGAAGAACTCTACAAGTTCACCCTGTTGCTGCGGGATCAAGTGGACTATTTAACCGACCGCGCCAGCGAGCGCAAAGAGCGCGGCATTGAGGAAACCATCAGTGATATCAGTGAAACCTTGAATGGCGTCAATTTGAGCCGCATGTGACTCTAACGTGTTGAATTGATCAGATCACTGGCGATCGCACCTCCTATCACACCCCGTACCGCATCCAATTCCAGCATTGGAGTTTTGCCTGGAAGAATTCTCCAGGGTTTGAGGTAGACGTGGTATTGCTTATAATAGAAGCCTAAACAAAACTGTAGGGTAGTGTAATTCTTACTTCCCCCGTGGCCGCTTGTGCAGGCTATTGTGCGTCAAACGAGTTGTCCCTTGGGCACTCTTTGGGCGGGTGTTATGTCCATCTAATACTTTCTATGTTGACTGGAATCACATTACTCTTTACCCCAATCAACTGGCTCGATTAATCAGCCCTATCAATATAGCAATTTACCCGGACGGCCACGCGAGTCTCTGTACTGGTTTAGTATCCCCCTCAGACAGGAGCGTATCCCCATGGCCTCATCTCCACAATCTCAACAGTCGGGTAACAGGTTTAATTTTTCTAACGCGCACCACAATCGCGTCGCAGTCGGCAATGACAACACTCAACTTGACAATGTGCATGGTCAGAACATGATCATTGGTGGTTATCATCATACTCAACACAATGAGCATCATTCGGGCATTTCTGAGGCTGATTTAGCAATTTTGCAACGAATCTTTGCAGCCTTGAGAGCCCAAATTGCTGCAGAAGCCCCTCTCGATCAAAAGACTGCTGCCCTCGCACAGATTGACCAACTTGAAGATGCGATCGAAACCGATCAGCCTGATTTGTCTGCGATGCAGACAGTCAAACTTTGGTTTGCTCAGAATATGCCAACCTTTGCCGGAGCGGTAACTAGCTTGGTCGTTCATCCGATTGTGGGCAAAATTGTCGAAGCCACTGGTGAAATGGTGGCTGCTGATTTTCGGGAGCGGTTTGGCAACTGAAGCAGCCCAACTGCATTCAGCCCGATTGTTAAACTGCCACATTGGGGGCTTCTCTTCTTTCTACCCACACCATACATTTAAATGCATCAGTCTTCAGGTCAGGGGATGGTAGACATGAATGTCTTAAAAGACGACTTTTACTGGGCAGTATCTCAAGGGATTATCTCTCAAGACCAAGCCGATCAGCTCTGGCAAGCATTTTCAGAACGGATGGGCGATCGCCCTCGGTTTAGCGTGGCCAATGTTGCCTACTATTTTGGGGCGCTGATTGTCATTAGCGCGATGGGCTGGTTTATGTCACTGGCCTGGGAAGAGTTTGGCGGCTCAGGCATGTTTATTATTGCCTGCTTATATGCTCTGTTTTTTGGGCTGGCTGGCAAAACACTCTGGGGCAGTCAAGGATTGCGGGTGCCGGGTGGGTTACTCTACACTATTTCCGTGTGCATGACGCCACTAGCAATTTATGGATTACAGCGCTGGACAGGGTTTTGGCATCCAGGCATCTCGGGGAGTTATCCCGACTTTCATGTGTGGATTCGCGGCAGTTGGTTTTTGATGGAGCTGGGCACCATCCTGGCAGGGGTCGTAGCGCTCCAGTTTGTCCGGTTTCCGTTTCTCACTGCCCCCATCGCCTTTTCGCTATGGAGTATGTCAATGGATCTAACGCCCCTACTGTTTGGGCACGATCAATTCACCTGGAATCAGCGGCTTCTGGTCTCGATGTGGTTTGGCATTGGATGTTTGATTGTGGCCTATTGGGTCGATCTAAAAAGCCGCCGCGATGCAGATTTCGCCTTTTGGCTCTATTTGGCTGGGCTGCTTTCATTTTGGTTCGGCATCACGTTAATGGATGGTGGAACTGAACTCCAGCGTTTCCTCTATTGCCTGATCAACCTTGGATTAATCGGTCTATCGTTGCTGCTGCGACGGCGGATATTTGTGGTGTTTGGAGGACTAGGAGTGTTTAGCTATCTGAGCTATTTGGCCTATCAGGTGTTTGCTGATTCTCTATTCTTTCCATTTGCGTTGTCGGCCATTGGTGTTGCAGTGATTTATTTAGGGGTGCTTTATCAGCGCCACCAGCGATCGCTCCAGCATCAGCTCGAACAGTGGCTGCCCGAATGGGTGGAGCGTTTCATTCCTCAAGAGTGAACGTCAATCGTTAGCGAGCAATATTAACAGTTATGTAAGATCACTGTTTATATATAGAAGTCTTTCTAAAATGAGAACACATGGTCAATGAGGACAGGAGGTTCTCATGAATAATCCGAAGCCTACGACCCAGCATGATGAGAGCATTGCAGACATCCTCATCCTATTGTTTATCGGTTTATGTCTCGCTACATCACTCCTCTTAGTTGGCATTTTTTAACCCAACTCTACTCGACTATTAGGAAACGTATGACCCATCATGACTGATGCTTACAGCCATGATGATGATGTTTGAATATGCTTGAATTAGGAGATCGAGCTCATGGATGTCAGCACTCTTTTGAAACAATATGCAGCTAGAAAGCGGAACTTTGAAGGAATATATTTGCATGGTGCCAACTTACGAGGGGCAAATCTCCGGCGCATTCGGTTAAATTGTGCCGATCTCAGCTCTGCTGATTTGAGTATGGCAAAACTGAGTGGAGCGAAGTTTTGCTTTGCGAATCTCACAAACGCTGATTTGAAAAATGCTGATCTACGTAGCGCTAACTTGAGCGGCGTCAACTTGATTGGTGCCGACCTAACTGGAGCCAATCTCGCACGAGCCAACCTCTCTCAGGCAGACTTAAGAGGCGCAACTCTCAAAGATGCTGATCTAATTGGTGCCAGGTTAGACGGCGCAGAACTGAGCGGAGCTGATTTAACCGGATCAACTCTCAAAGAAGCTGAGCTCAATCAAGCATCAACCCATACTGGCATTGTTCATGCATGGGTTAGTTGGTCGGGCGATCGCTGACTGAAATTATGCTTTCTCACGGCTCATGGTCAGACGTCAGAATTTGGAGTAGTTTTGCAGCACTGTCCATTTCACCGACGATGCGCCTAACAGGGTGTGGCCAAACCTTCATCAAAGTTGGGGTAGCGGCGATCTGATTGACCTCCGCCTGCTCAGGATGTTTATAAATATCAACTACTTTGAGAGTATAGGGCTGCTGCAGCGATGTCTCAAGTAGCTGGTGCAGATTTTGTAAAATGCGCTCTGTGGCCGCACTGTGGCCTGAAACAAATAGACGCAACACGTAACCTTGAGCTTCGTCAGGCGTGCTCAGAGGCGACCAAGACACGGTAGAGTTGGGTTGACCATATCCTAGAGCGTAGTTAGCATCCAGGCGAACGACTAAGTCATGATGCTCCCATAATTGAGGCACTTGATCTCGATAAACCGTTAACAACGTAGAGTCATCCAGTCCTTCGGGGTGCAGTGCAGTGTCCCAAACAAGCGAGTCAGTGCCAAAGAGTGCATTGAGCAGCGATTGATATCGCAAAACGGCTGGACATGCTTCCGCAACTGTTCTAATCTGTCGTGTTTGCGGATCTAGCCACCGATCAATTGTTGCTGAGTAAAATGGCACCAAAAAGTGAGGCGGTTCTGGCAACCCAATCATATCTTGTAACACGGCGCAGAGTTGCAGATGCCATCGATTTTGCTTGTGCGAATCGATGCAATAAACTAGGTCTCCCCCGGGTGTAAACAGGACAATGCCCTTAAACAAGGGCGGGGGAGAGATGAAGTGTTTGGCGTTAGACACGTCCACGCAGGATTTGAGCCATCTCGTTAGGTTTGGGCGACATTTCTAATGCGGTCTCTTCAGTAATGCGCCCAGCTTCGTATAGCTTATATAGAGACTGATTCATCGTACACATGCCGTCAAATGTACATTTTGGAATCAGTGCCTCTACCTCATCTAGGTCGCCTCTAATGATGTAGTCTTTAATTGCATCCGTATTAATCATGATGTCGTGGAATGCCGCTCTCTTCCCATCAGTTGTGCGGCAGAGACCTTGGGCAATGACGGCCACGAGTGATTCTGCTAGCGAGATTCGCATCGGGTCTTGTTGGTCAGGCTCATAAAGATTTAGGATACGCTCGACCGTTTTCACAGCACTGTTGGTATGCAAGGTGCCAAATACCAAGTGACCAGTTTGAGCTGCTTTCAACGCCGTATTTACGGTTTCTTTATCCCGCATTTCCCCAATCAGGATGACATCGGGATCTTCTCGCAGCACAGCTTTCAGGGCGCTATCAAACTTTAGCGTATGAATGCCAACTTCTCGCTGCTTGATCAATGCCTTTCGGCTCGTATGAACAAACTCAATCGGATCTTCAATGGTGACAATGTGCCGAGGCATCTCTCGATTCATGTAGTCAACCATTGCAGCGAGTGTGGTTGATTTACCCGAACCTGTTGGGCCTGTCACCAAAATCAAGCCTTTGTGATAATGGCAGACATCTTTAAAGACGGTCGGCAAACTGAGCTGTTCGAGCGTCAGAATCTTCTTGGGGATGAGTCGGAGAACTAACCCAGGCCCTAACAATGAATCAAAGATGTTAATTCGAACCCTAGCAAAATCGTAGTCAGCAGCACCGTCAAAATCGAGCGTATCCTTAAAGGTTTGAATATCGGTATCAGAGAGGATTTCTCCTAGCCAGCTGAAAAACGTGGGCTCATCAGTCACAGGATATTCAGTCGTGTTGATTTCTCCACGATCTCGAAAACGCGGCACTTCTCCGACCCCTAAATGCACGTCGGAGAAGCCCTTATCAAAGGCTTCTTTGACAAGCTGAGCCAGGGTTGGAGCCCCCGGACTCACGCGAGCCTTGGGTGAGGTTCGCATCGGCGGCGGCGGCGGCGGTGCGGGGCGATGTCCGGTGGAGGGCGGCGCGGCAGGCATTTGTGGGGGAGTCGTCGGCGCGGCCCGAGTCGCACCCACATTTGGGTTGATAGCTGTTTCAGGGCCACCTGGTGCTGCTGATGGGTGTATCTGCTGCGTCGGCGCACCTGTAAATGACCCAGTCACGGGCGATCGCCTTGGAGGTGGAGGTGGAGGTGCTCCTGGATTTGAAGGAGAGGTAGACGGATGTTGTGCTTCAGTCATAAGCCAATTCCTGAGGAATGCAAAAGAGCAAATGATCGATACGGCTGATCTCGAACTGCTGATTGAGAAATATGTATCCAGAGCCTTGAGTGATGTTAATAGATAATCTAACCGATCGTAGATCTTTGACCCTAGTGTCTTCAAATGGCGATCGCCACTGAGCCACTCCTGAGCACTCTTAATCACTCATCTTATCGTTTAATACAGCCTCACCCAGCTAAAGTAGCGCACTCAAGTAGCGCACTCAAATGAGCAAAGACAAAGGCGGATATCTCACGGTAAGCACTATGGCAAACTTAGCCTCCTTAACAAGGGGTGTACCCCCCTAGCCAGATTTAGTTAAGGCTACGGGCTAACCTGAGACTTAGTCAACTGACGGCTGATGCACGTCTCATGGAATGCCGTTTGAGCCTATCCATTTTTGCTCTACTTTGATCTATGTTGGGGGCAAACCATGGTGTCTAAGTCGTTTGGGCAGTCTAAATCGCTCTGAATCATTTGACCCTGGGCTAGCTCGTCAACTTGGGATTAAGCATTCCCTGACTTGGGCAGAATCTTTCACCTTAGCCTGTTCCTAAAGTCAGTTTAAGTCTGCTCTAAGTACGCCCCAAGTGCATGGATGACGTAAAGTTTTTTCTCAGGCGGGCGATCGCCCGTCCCCATTCGTGAGATGACTGAGTCATTAACTAGCGTTTAATTGCTTCAGCGAAACGATTTGTTGCGTCTTAATTCTGCATTTGTCATCCCACATTATTAAATGCCTCACCAGCAAATATCGCCAGACATGGGTGTACAGAGTAGCCCTTTTTCAGCTCTCTCTTCGCATGTATTTTTCGATAATGTATCGACATTAACCTATTTAATCGTTGAGCTAAGCAATCCTAATCAGCATCTCCGATTGGAGTTAGAGTGAAAAAAGTCACTAAAGCCCACTTACTTTATTCGCAATTTGAAAGGTATCTCCACTATGCACCTGAGTGAATTGACCCATCCTAATCAGCTTCACGGTCTGTCGATTCATCAACTCAAGCAAATTGCCCGCCAAATTCGGGAAAAGCACCTCGAGACGGTGGCGGCTACGGGTGGCCATCTTGGCCCTGGCTTGGGCGTTGTAGAGCTGACAATCGCGCTTTACCAAACGATGGATTTGGATCATGACAAAGTGATTTGGGATGTTGGACACCAGGCATATCCTCACAAGATGCTCACCGGGCGCTATGGCCGCTTTCATACCCTGCGTCAGAAGAACGGCGTCGCTGGGTATCTCAAGCGCTGTGAGAATGTATTTGACCACTTTGGAGCCGGGCACGCCTCCACCAGCATTTCGGCAGGCTTAGGGATGGCGCTTGCTCGCGATATGAAAGGCGAGAAGTTTAAGGTTGCAGCCGTCATTGGCGATGGAGCACTAACGGGTGGCATGGCATTGGAAGCCATCAACCATGCTGGGCACTTACCTCATACCAACCTCCTAGTGGTGCTCAATGATAACGACATGTCGATTTCTCCCAATGTGGGCGCAATTTCTCGCTATCTCAATAAGATGCGCCTGAGCCCTCCCATGCAGTTTTTGACCGATAATCTGGAAGAGCAGGTGAAGCATCTGCCGTTTGTCGGCGATTCGTTGACACCCGAGTTTAACCGGCTGAAAGAGGGCATGAAGCGGTTAGCTGTCTCAAAAGTCGGGGCTGTTTTTGAGGAGTTAGGGTTCACCTACATGGGGCCAGTCGATGGCCATAACCTGGAAGAACTAATTGCCACCTTTAAGCAGGCTCATAGCCATGCGGGCCCTGTGTTGGTGCATGTTGCTACAGTCAAGGGAAAAGGCTATGCGATCGCCGAAAACGATCAGGTTGGCTACCATGCTCAAAATCCGTTTAACCTCGCCACTGGCAAAGCCATTCCATCGAGCAAACCCAAGCCGCCGGGTTACTCCAAAGTGTTCGCGCATACTCTGGTCAAGCTAGCTGAGAATAATCCCAAAATCGTTGGCATCACTGCTGCCATGGCAACCGGGACGGGGCTAGACAAACTGCAGGCAAAGCTGCCACAGCAGTATATTGACGTTGGCATCGCCGAGCAGCACGCGGTGACTCTAGCTGCCGGATTGGCTTGCGAAGGAATGCGCCCGGTCGCAGTCATCTATTCCACTTTCTTGCAGCGCGCCTATGACCAGATCGTTCATGATGTCTGCATCCAAAACTTGCCTGTCTTCTTCTGCCTCGATCGCGCTGGCATTGTAGGCAAAGACGGCCCAACTCACCAAGGCATGTATGACATTGCCTACCTGCGCTGCATTCCTAACATGGTGGTTATGGCTCCTAAAGACGAAGCCGAATTGCAGCGGATGGTTGTGACTGGCGTAGAACATACCGATGGCCCAATTGCTATGCGCTATCCGCGTGGCAGCGGCTATGGCGTGCCGCTGATGGAAGAAGGGTGGGAACCCTTACCCATCGGTAAAGGCGAACTGTTGCGTCAGGGTGATGACGTGCTGCTGCTGGGCTACGGCTCGATGGTCTATCCATCCATGCAGGTGGCCGAAATCCTGAGTGAACATGGAGTTGAGGCTACTGTCATTAATGCGCGCTTTGTCAAGCCGCTTGATACGGAGCTAATTTTGCCACTGGCTGAGAAAATTGGGCGCGTCGTCACAATCGAAGAAGGCTGCGTGATGGGCGGCTTTGGCTCTGCTGTGGCCGAAGCGCTACTAGATGCCAATGTCTTGGTGCCGTTGACGCGCATCGGCATCCCTGATCGGCTCGTCGATCATGCGACACCCGATGAGTCAAAAGCTGATTTGGGGTTAACGCCGTCTCAGATGGCTGAGCGCATTCTCAAGACGTTTGACCGCCAACTGTCAACTGTCACAGCATTTAGAAGCAATAGCTAGAGGCAAGCAGACGGGTGTTGTCAGCCGCTTGACGTGAATGTGGTAAGACCCTCCTGAATTCCTTAGCAAGGGATAGTAGGAGGGTTGTTATACCCGATGCCAGTTAGTTTTCAATGCCAGTTCACTCCTATCTCCGATTAGGACGGCTGCTATATGCTGAAATGTTGTTGCCTAACAGATCTTCGGAGTGTAGATTTCGGCTGCGCTCAATCCACGTCGTTGTAGATACCTTAGCCTGAATAATTCATGGATAAGCAATGTGTAGGATGAGCAAAGAGCTTGCTCGTGCCCATCTTGGGTGATGTGATGGGCACTAGATGGGAGATCTAAACCTGTTTCAGAAGAAATCGTGAATAATCTGGGTTAGGCAGAGCGTAGTCGAAGCCTACGGTAGGGGAGAATCAGCCTTTCACGAGTTTTGTCAGCCAGCCAAGTTGAAATGTTGTTGCCTGTCTAGGGACAAACGGATGGCACGTGTGGTCTTCTGATAGAAGAACGCTCAGGTTAATCATAGGTTTTCTCATGGGAACTGCCCTTTGGACTCGCCGCCATATCTTATCTCTAGCGGATTTTAGTCCGTCTGAATACAACATCATCTTGGAGACGGCGGCACAATTTCGGGAAGTTTTGTCTCGTCGAACCAAAAAGGTGCCTGCTTTGCAAGGGCAAGTGGTCACCAATCTCTTTTTTGAGCCTTCAACCCGCACCCGCAGCAGTTTTGAGCTGGCTGCTAAGCGCTTGTCAGCCGATACGCTCAATTTTGCTCCGGGCACCTCGTCAATCAGCAAGGGAGAAACCATTCTCGATACAGCCAAAACCTATTTGGCGATGGGATCTGACCTGATGGTCGTCCGGCATCAGCATGCGGGTGTGCCGTTGGCGATCGCCCAAGAGATGGAGCGGCTCAACACCCATGTGGGCGTGCTTAATGCGGGTGACGGGCAGCATGAGCATCCATCTCAGGCGCTCCTGGATTTGTTTACGATTTGCTCGGTGCTCAACCCCGATCAGCCGCGTATCGAGCTGATTGCAGGCAAGAAGATTGCCATTGTCGGGGATATTCTCCATTCGCGGGTTGCCCGGTCTAACATTTGGAGTCTGATGGCCGGTGGAGCAGAGGTGCATTTGGCTGCCCCCCCCACACTCTTACCCAAAACCTTTGCGAGCTATGCTCAGGGGATCGAACTTTCAGAGTGGCCGTCGCAGGGTTCTGATCCAGCCCCTACCAAACAGACTGAGCCAACGGGCGATCGCCCCATCCCCCATTCTGACTCTAATAATTTCCCAGACCATCAGCAGTCGGCAAATACCCCAACCAAATCAGAGGCGATCGCCCCGTTAGCGCCTCAATTACGTCGGCTTTTTCTCCATTGGTCTCTCGAACCCGCCCTCGCAAACGCTGATTTTGTGATGACCTTGCGCCTGCAAAAAGAGCGCATGACTCAGCATTTGCTCCCAAGTTTGAGAGAATATCAGCAGCAGTTTGGCCTGACGGGCGATCGCCTAGCGATTTGCAGCCCCCAGGTTAAAGTGCTGCATCCGGGGCCGACCAATCGGGGCGTTGAGATTAGTTCTGAACTAATGGATGACCCCACCATCAGCCTTGTGCCTCAACAAGTGACCAGCGGCGTTGCCGTGCGGATGGCCTTGCTTTATCTCATGGGCACAGGAGGAGACCGCAACTAGACTCAAAAACTAGATTGAAATAGAAGACGAATCAGAATGTTGAAAAAACTACGCGGCGGATTGCTGATGGGGCTGGGCTACATGCTGTCGCCATTGTCATGGTGGAATGACCTATTTTTTAACTTACCGATCGCCTATGGGTTTGGCTATGGTGTGAGCTGGCTGGTCGAAGACTGGCTGATTCCAGCGACGATCGTAGGCTACTGGATTTCGAATGTAGTGGGCATTTTGATGATGCAGTTGGGAGCCACTGATGTGGTGTGGGGCGATCGCCCCAAAAACCCTAAAAAAGATATTCTCGTCAGCCTTGGCACCTCAACAGCATATACCATAGGCGTTGTGGCGCTCTTGCATTTTCATATTTTAGAAATGCCAATCTTCTAGCGGTGCCAATATCTTTCTGGCGGTGCCGATATCTAGAGATGCCGATGAGCGGGGTTGGCCGATAGCATGGATGACGCCGTTCGGTCTAAAAAACGCCCCTTGGCACCATAGCTGACCAGTCCCAAGTATTCTCTAAACACTAGAAACCCCTTTTGGCTAAGTTGAATCTGGCGAGGCAGCGGATTGGGATGAGGAATCACCTCATACCCCAGACTGCGAAACGTCAGGAGCGATCGCAGCATGTGAGGTGGGTCTGTCACGAGAATGATGCGTTGAAACGTTTGAGGAGGCAGCAGCCCAGCAGTGAATTGAGCGTTTTCTTCGGTTGTGCTAGAGCATGGCTCACCCAGGATAGCTGAAGCCGGGATGCCCGTAGCTTCTAGCATGGCAGCAATTTCTTCAGCATCGCCGCGACCGCTAGCAAAAATCAGTGGGGCGCGCTGGTCTTGCCACAAATCAGCCGCTACGTTGACCCGTTGCGGTCGCAGATTTGCCCCGCGCCCCAAAATCACAATGGCATCGGCAGGCTTACCCGTATCCGGCGGCAAACTGCTGGTGAGAAGTCGGGTTCCCAGGGCGATCGCCCCAGGAGAAATTGCTGCCAGATACACCACAAGCAGCAGAGCCCCCACCCCGCTGACCCACTTACGCCAGCGCCAGCGGCTGATCCAGGGTAGCCCTGTCAGTCCCAAGAGGGCAGATAGGATTAATATCGGATTGCTGAGCCCGTTAAACACGAGCCAACTAAACGTAGCCCAGCGACTATCAGAGGTTTCAAGACAACGTGATGGGTCGATCATGGCAGCACGAGCGTTTCACTTACCCAAGCTCAGGTTTCATGGCCAGTATAACCAAGCTATTTTAGAAACTGTTGGGGTTGATCACAGCTTCACACCCAGACCTTTCATCCATGAGTCACTATGCAAACGTCCTTAGCTGCTGGTATTAAATCCCATAGCGCCGACCACGTCGCCATTACCTTTGCCCCCCTTTCGCTAGATACCGCTTATGCGTTGGCTACCGATTCTGCCAACGGCGCGATCGTAGTTATGAGTGGCATGGTGCGGAATCAGACCGATGGCCAGCCTGTGGTTGCCCTGGAATATCAGGCCTATGAGCCCATGGCGATCCAGATTTTTCGGCAAATTGCAGCTGACATTCGCGATCGCTGGTCAGAGGTGACCCATGTGGTGATTCATCATCGCACCGGGACGCTCCAAATTGGTGAGATCAGCGTTTTGGTGGCAGTCGGCTGCCCGCATCGCTCAGAAGCATTTGCGGCCTGTCAATATGCGATTGACACCCTCAAGCACAATGCCCCCATTTGGAAAAAAGAGCACTGGGCCAACGGCTCCAGCAGCTGGGTCAGCATTGGTGCTTGTGAACAGTCAGAGCCCATGGGCTAGGCTGCGTCTGGGCTGCGACACAAGAATTGGTTGAGCCATGCGCTGAGCGGAGCACACTAGAATGTACACATGAGAGTTTACTTAGAAGACCGTCTTGCTTGAGAAGACCGGGCTTGGCGTCGAGCCCGCAGCCAGTTGAGACTCCACATCCCCAAATAATAGGCGCACACGGCACTGACCAGACCAACCACAAAGCAGCCCAGAAACAGCGTGCCTGCAACCCCTGCACCCAGCGCCAAAAAATCCTGAAATGCTCCCCAGCCCGATGCTTCCACCACAGTCTGAAACTCTTGCAGCTTGGGCATGCTGACAGAGATGCCCAACCCTTTGAGCAGCCATTCTCCCACTTGAAAGTTGAAGTAGTAGATGGGGACATAGGTGAATGGGTTGCTGACCCATGTGCCAGCCGCCGCCATGATTTTATTGCCGCGCAAGATGGCCGCTAGCGCCACGCCGATGATAGTTTGTAAGCCAAAGAGTGGAAACCAGCCTGCAAACACACCGGATGCCAACCCACGGGCGATCGCCTCAGTGCTGCCCCGCATCCGAATAAACCGAACATAGAGATAGCGCAGGCGTCGTTGCCATTGGGGTCGAGCGGGTTTCTGTCGAGAACTACTCATACCAATTTAAACAGTTTTAATGACAGATAAAGCATCCAGGATGAAGGGAT
>CAZCXK010000042.1:0-41776 GCA_964502605.1 uncultured bacterium | reverse complement strand
AAGTTCTTAAAATACAGCGAATAGAAAGGCTATTTCATATTAGGCCAGCGATCGCCTATGCTTCGTAATAGAACATGCGAACTGTCAACTGGATGCATGTCTTTGCAGAGTTTGGGCGATCGCCTCATGGTCAAGATTCTTCACATTTCTGATATCCATCTCGGCAGCGGCTTTTCTCATGGGCAGATCAACCCTGAGACCGGGCTCAACACCCGCTTCGAAGATTTTGTCAACACCCTGAGATGCTGCATCGATCGGGCGATCGCTGAGCCTGTAGACCTGGTGTTGTTTGGGGGTGATGCCTTCCCCGATGCAACCCCACCGCCCATTGTGCAAGAAGCCTTTGCTACCCAGTTTCGCCGTCTGGTCGATGCCCATATTCCAACTGTGCTTTTGGTGGGCAATCACGATCAGCATACCCAGGGACATGGCGGAGCCAGCCTCTGCATCTATCGCACGCTGGGAGTCCCCGGTTTCGTCGTGGGCGATCGCCTCAACACGCATCGGATTGAGACTCGCGGTGGGGCGATCCAAGTGATTACATTGCCCTGGCTGACCCCCTCAACCCTTCTAACTCGCCCCGAAACCGAAGGATTATCACTGGCAGATGTCAAACATCTGCTGATCGATCGGCTCCGAGTCGCCCTTGAAGGAGAAATTCGTCATCTTGATTCCGACTTGCCAACCATCTTACTCGCCCATCTGATGACCGATACGGCTCGATATGGGGCAGAGCGATTTCTTGCAGTAGGCAAGGGGTTCACGGTGCCCATGGCCTTACTCAACCGCCCGTGTTTTGACTATGTCGCCTTGGGGCATGTCCATTGTCATCAAATTCTTAGCACTGACCCACCCATTGTCTATCCTGGCAGCATTGAACGAGTAGACTTCAGCGAAGAAGACGAGCCTAAAGGCTTTGTTTTGGCTGAGATCGAAAAAAATCAGGCTCATGTCGAGTTTTGCCCCCTCCCCGTTCGCAGTTTTTGCACGATTCGGGTTGACCTGTCCAAACGGGATGACCCCCAGGCTCAATTACTCAAGGCGATCGCCACCGCTCAGATTCAAGATGCAGTCGTGCGTTTGATCTACCAAGTTCATCCAGATCAAATTGACCAGCTCGACCATACAGCGCTCTGCATAGCCCTCAGCTCAGCACATACTTATACGATTTATCCAGAACTGATCAGCCAACTGGCTCGTCCACGGCTGCCAGAGCTTGGAGGACAAGGCACCCGCCTATCTCCACTCGAAGCACTTGACACCTATTTAGAAACGCGTACCGATTTAAAGGATATCGCTGACGATATGCGGGTAGCCGCTCAAGCTCTCTTCACTTCGATCACGGCACCTGCTGCCAACAGTCGGCATGACCTTAACCAAGACGCTGCCGACGAAACTCAGGAGGCTCACCAGCCTGCTGAGCTAAATCAATTCAACGAGTCTGACGCCCAACTTAGGCTCCTTTAAGTCGGTTCTGATCAGCCTCTAAATCCTAACTTATCTAAGATTGGATAGCTTTCTGGAGTGGATTACAGACGGTAAACGGCTTCACGCTCAAGTACCTCCCACCGTCTTGGATACAGCTTACATCTCTAGATGCTTATAACGGCAAATCATTTCATAGTGATTGAGCGCGTCTAATGCAATAGGCGAAGAACATTAGTCGTTTCGCTCATAAAATCCCTGAAATAATCTAAAGAAAATCTAAAACTTATATAAAGATTTAATGAAGCAAAAAGTCTGGGTAAAATCTGTTAGATCTTCTGCTAACAAGCATTTTAGTTAGAAGACCTAATGTGAAGTTCTTATAAAGTTAGGGCGATTTTCTACCCATCCCTGATCCCCAAATCAAAAACTTCGTGTTAACTTGTTACAGTTCTGAAACACAATGCGAACTCGTACCGACTACGAGTTGGTTTAGGTAGCGTGATTCATCGGAATCAAATTCCCGCGAAGTTACTTAGTTGTTTAAGAAGCTTTTGGGGAACGATCTTCCAAAAGGGTCATTACCCGTCTAGTTCTTGAGTTTCAATTGCTTTTCAGAAGGAACTTTATGAATCAAAAACTTTGGAGTGGTCTTACAGCTGCCCTTATTCTTACGACTCTGGGCGTATCGCCCTCGAGTCAAGCTGGACAGTCCAGGATCACCGACGAAGACGCAGAAGCCAATGTTCCGTTGGGGGAGGCTAGCCCAAGCTCATCGACCGCTGATTCGCTCTCTGCTGAATTGTCTATCACTAGCTCCTCATCAAGCACTGAATCCAATGCTGAGGCAGTCAAAGTTGGGGAATATCAATCTCAAGAGGAGCAGGAAGCAGCCGAAGAGTCGATCGCCTCAATCTACTCCCATGAAATCAATGGCCGACAGGCTGCAACCCTTTATGTTCGTGATATCCCAGTTCTAACCTTTTTGGAAACTGGCGATCGCCGCACTTCTACTTCCCCCCCTGTAGAGCCATCATCAGATACCGCAACCACAGTCCATCAACCCATCGCAGATTCATTTGCTGCAGCTAGCCCCACCGCAGCCAGCCCGATAGATGAGGCCAAAATTGCGTCTACCCAAGGCGGCTCTGGCGGTAGTGTTTCATCGGATATCACATCCAATCTTGCTAATCAGGATGCGGCTGCTTCAGACCCCGATGCAGATTACAGCTCAGACCCTGTATGGCGGGCAACATCAGTTGCCGCGCGTTTGAACCAGCTCCATCGAGATAGTGTTGAGGCCGAGTCGGTCACCGTCCGCTGGGACGCAGATCGGGAAAGCTATGTTATCCAGGTTGATGGCAGCGACCTGGTCGAGATTAGCGCTCAAACGCTCTTGCCCGATACGACAGACAATCTGGCAGAAGATGCCCTGCAAGCAGCTAACCGTCTGCGTCGTCAAATGGGCGATGCCCAACCCTTAACTCAGATTGAAGGGGCTCCTCAGCCTCGGGCTCAACGAGTTTCTGTCGGGCCGGTTCAGTTTACGTTCTCGGGGATGGCCTCATGGTATGGCCCCGGCTTTAACGGACGACGCAGCGCCAGCGGCGAGGTATTTAACCAAAATGCATTAACCGCTGCCCACCGCAACTTGCCTTTTGGCACGTTGGTCGAAGTGACCAATGTCAATACGGGGCAGTCGGTTGTAGTGCGTATTAACGATCGCGGCCCTTACAGTGGTCGGCGTGTCATTGATTTATCTGCAGCAGCAGCACGCACCATTGGCATGATTCAAACGGGAGTCGCCCCCGTGAGAATCAACGTGCTTGGCCCTGCCAACGCGGCGCGCAATTAATCCATGTGCCGGATTTGAATCGGTCGCTGTCCCTCTGCCTGGTAACCAAGCGGGGGGTTCTTGCTTTAAAACACTGTGAAACGTAAATCATTGGTGTAATTGCGATCTGGGTGCAGGCAGTTCTCAATGGAATTTTGTAAACTACAAGGCGGAGAGTTGAGTCGGCAGGTTTATAAGCAGTGCGACTTTTTACCACAGTTGTTGGATTGCGTCGATATTTGGAGCTGCATCGGCTAGACCCTGGTGCATTCGAACATCAGCATACTGCTGACATTGACTTGCCTCAAGCAACTCAATCTGTTGGGCTAGTGCCGACGATGGGTGCCCTTCATGCGGGGCATTTGAGTCTGATCCAACGCGCCCGACACGAGAATCAAATCGTCGTCGTCAGTATCTTTATCAACCCCCTGCAATTTGGCCCCCAAGAGGATTTTCAGCACTACCCACGAACTCTAGAGACTGACCAGCAACTCTGTGAAGACGCGGGTGTTGATGTGATCTTTGTCCCCAGTGCCTCAGAGCTATATGGGCACGAGCAAGGCTTAGAAGGCGATCGCCTGACTCAGGTAATCCCACCTGCCGAGATGATGTCTGGGCTATGTGGACGCAGCCGCCCCGGCCATTTTGAGGGCGTAGCTACTGTTGTCACCAAGTTGTTGAATTTAGTGCTGCCCGACCGCGCCTATTTTGGTCAAAAAGACGCTCAGCAGTTGGCTATTTTGCAACGCGTCAGTGCCGATTTAAATCTTCCAGTTGAGATTGTAGCTTGTCCAATTGTGCGTGAAGAGAGCGGTTTGGCTCTCAGTTCTCGGAATCAATATCTCTCTGACCTCGAAAAACAGCAGGCTACTGTGCTCTATCGCAGCCTCAAACGGGCTGAGCACTTGTTTGAGAGTGGGCAGTGCGATCGCACTCCTATCTTAGATGCCGTGAAGGCAGAGATTTCTACGATGGCGTCGGTGCAGCTAGAATATGCAGAGCTAGTTCACCCGATGACGATGACCCCACTCAATCAGATTGAAGATATTTGCCTACTGGCGATCGCGGCGCGTATCGGCTCGACCCGCTTAATTGACAACATCATCTTACGCAAGCGTCAGCCCATTATTGCCATTGATGGGCCAGCAGGGGCTGGCAAGTCAACCGTGGCTCGATTGGTCGCACAACACCTCCACTTGCTCTACCTCGACTCTGGAGCTATGTATCGGGCAATTACGTGGTTTGTCTTGCAATCCCAGGTTGCAGTTGACGACGAAGCGGGCGTCGCAGAGCTTACCCGTCAATGCCAAATTCGTCTGACGCAAGACTCGGCAGAGACCCGTTCATCAATGCCTGTTGAGAGCCAGGTGTGGGTCAATGACCAAAACGTGACGCAGGAGATCCGCAGTAGTGAAGTCACTGCAAATGTATCGGCGATCGCCGCTCAGTTTACAGTGCGTCAGGCTCTCGTCCAACAGCAGCAACACTATGGCCGCAAAGGGGGCGTCGTCATGGATGGGCGCGACATTGGTTCTTATGTCTTCCCCCATGCCGAACTGAAAGTGTTCTTGACGGCCTCAGTGCAAGAGCGAGCCCGCCGCCGTCAGCAAGACCTCAAAAATTTAGGGCAGGCCGAGGTCAGCCTAGAAGACTTAGAACACAGCATTTATGAGCGTGACTTCAAGGATAGCAATCGCTCAATCTCACCCTTGCGAAAGGCGGCTGACGCGATTGAGATTCAAACAGATGCTCTCACAATTGACGATGTCACTGCTAAAATCATTGGCCTGTTTGAAAGCAAACAGCTAAAAAACGAATAGTGCAGAAGTGGTGAAGGAAGGGTTGACCAGCCGATGGCAAATTCTCCGACAGAAACCGAGGAACTTGAGACGCTATTTTTTGGGCAATTCTTCAGAGCAACTCTCTGAATCACAGCTACGCATTCCTCACCATCACGCCATCACGCTACCACATCTGGATCTGTAGTGCGGTTTTGCAGAATTGATATAACCAACTTCAATCGTTATATCAATTCAGTTTTTAAGTAATGCAGATAAACTGAAGCGATGTTGAATTGGAATCATCCCCGATAACTGGTATCCCTCACATCGAGATACACCAAAGCAGTGCGGCACTCAAAGCCTTAATGGTGCAGCAAAGTCAGGCAGACAAGCGAGAACGTCTACAAGCTCTGTATCTACTCAAAAGTGGGCAATGCCAACAGATTCAGGACGTTGCAGAGATAGTGAGCCGCCATCGTAGTACGGTACATCGTTGGCTACACCACTATCGCGAGGGCGGACTAGCTCGACTGGTAGGTCCGGGTGCTCCCCCCCCGGGACGCAAGCCTGCTATTCCCCCCTGGGCCCAAGCCAAACGCAAGCGACGCTTAGAGCAACCCCGAGGCTTCGGCAGCTATGTCGAAATTCAGCAGTGGCTTGCCAGTGAATCTGGGCTACAGGTCAACGATGATGTGGTGCATGAAGTTTGTACGCGATCGCCTAGGCGCAAGACTCAAAGTCCCTCGTCCCCTGACTAGAAAACAAGACGAGGAGGAGATTGAACGGCCTGTCATGCACCAGTTACGATTTCATCCTTGAGGCTCTATCTATCGTAGGTATTTAGTAAATTGATGTTACATTACTGGTATTTCTAGAACTTGGACAGCCTTTCGCCAAAATGAGGATTGCTGCCATAATTTGCTACATTTAACAACAATATGAATTAGTGCTAAAGCTTGAAAACTTGTTGAAAAACAGCTTTCAAACAGTTCTCAGTAACTCAAATTAAGGCGGCACCCAGATTCGAACTGGGGGATAAAGGATTTGCAATCCTCTGCCTTACCACTTGGCTATGCCGCCGTTAGGGAGGTGTGTATCAGGTTACAAGCTACTCTATAAACGAAATGGATATTAATAGCATTGGTAAACTGCTATTGATCACTGATTTTCTATCATACATGGTGGTGGAAAAATCTTGCACAATTATGGCAACCCTTTTCATGGCACATGTAAACTCGTCCTTGGCGATCGCCCAGATTACAGATATTCACTTGTTCGCTGACCCGACCGCAGAGTTACGGGGGCTACGAACTATAGACTCCCTTGAGCAGGTGTTGGTGCACCTGCGTCAGATTGATCGGCAACTAAATGCGCTGCTGCTCACAGGAGATTTGTCACAAGACGAGACCATCCAGTCGTATCAGCATCTCCGTTCTGCCTTTCAAGCGTTTGATCTGCCGATTTATTGGATACCGGGCAATCATGATCATCCAGCGTTAATGAGCCAAGTGCTCAATGTACCACCGTGGATGGCTCAGAAGCATTTTCAACTAGGCGGTTGGAATTTTCTGCTTCTCGACTCGACTCTCCCCGGATGCACCCACGGTAAGCTCTCAACGGCGACGCTGAGTTGGCTAGATGCTTGTCTCAGTGCCAACCCTGAACAGCCAACACTCATTGCACTACATCACCCCCCCGTACTCATTGGCTCAACCTGGATGGATGAATTGGGACTGCATGAGTCTCAACTATTGCTGGACGTGATCGATCGCCATCCTCAGGTAAAGGTCGTCATTTTTGGGCATGTTCATCAAGTGTTTGATACAACTCGAAACGGTGTCCGCTATCTGGCAACGCCCTCTAGCTGCGTCCAGTTTGCGCCCAAACAGGCTGAGATTGCCATTGATGACCTTCCTCCCGGCTTTAGGCGTTTACAGCTTCACGCGGATGGAGCGATTGAGACCCGGATCGAGTGGGCTGATCGGGTGCCCAATCTGCGTTGAGCCAGTGGGATAGGTCGCGGTTGATCAGGGTTTGCAACTGCAAAATATCGTCTCGATATCCATCGGTTAGCTGTTGGTGAATCTCCGGTAGCATTTGGGGCGTTACCAAATTGGAGGCGATCGCCCGATCTCGCACCCGCTGCCGCAGTTGGGTTGGAATTAGAGGCTTGAGTACAGACTTAAACGGATTTTTCTGAGTCAAGAACTGATGCAGCCATGCGTTTTTGGGCGTTTGCTTAGCAGTGTTGTGCTTTTTGAAGACATCCAGCTTAACGGAGTCATCTACTCCTAAAAAACGATAGAGATCTGCAAGGGTTGCAGTGGTGGCGGTGCGAAGATCTTCGGCCAGGCAAATTTTGATTTGAGTCGCATCAAACCGATCAAAATAGCGCTTAAGCTGCTGATAATAAAAGCCCCGTTGGCGATAGTGCCACAGAGAACTCCAGTTATCGTGAATCCGCTGATCTTCAGCGGCGATCGCGTCAGCAAAGCTATTCAACGGTTCACGGCCTGACTGCCACACATGCAAATAGTGGGAAAATGCCCGCTCAGCGGGATGTCGTAACACGGCAATCAGTTTGACGTCTGGAAGCTGATGGCGAATCCGACCAGGTGCATTAGGGCTATAAAGATAAATTGGGCTAGCCTCACCAATCGCTGTTTCGGTTGTGACGCCATCAAATAGAGCCCGATAGGCATCTAAATCACCCACAAATGAGCTTTTCACCGGGCGATCGCCCGTTTGGGTTGCGGTTGCCGAATGCGACTCTGGGGCAAAAAACCGAGGCTCTTTCACCGGGCTCATATAAATTTGTGGATGTTGAGAGAGATAGCGATAGAGGGAGGTCGTCCCTGCTTTCATAGCACCAAGGATGAGAAAATTTGGCAGCGGCATATGGATTCAGAATAGATGATGTAGGAGTTTCGCCCGCAAAGCCCAGATAGAACAATGCGTGAGCTATACCGTGATATGTTGCATTGCTAAACCGCAGACAGAGCTGGGTGCAAAATAGAGGTGCCATCGAAATAGTCAGGCACAGGCGCACTCATCAGCGTCAGAATCGTGGGTGCTAAATCCACAGCATGATGGTCTGGCAGCGTAGATTGAGGTGCAATACCAGCGCCAGTGGCAATTACAAAGCCGCGATCGCGATGGCTGCCGGTGCGGCGATAGGGAACTGGGCCAATGCGCCCAAACCGGGGATGGTCAACAACATCAGCAGGTTCATCAGCCCAGATGACCACCAAATCGGCATCGGGAAGTGTCGAGTGGCGATCGCTCCCTGATTCTCGGGTTCGAATCACCTTCTTCACCACAGGCTGCCCACTACGAGCATTGCGAAGTTCCGAGAGTTCGTGTATCAGCTCAGTACACAGCCGATCATAGTCTTCTAGAGCCACAAGGCCATCCGGCTCTCGACCGGCAAGGTTAATGCGAATATAGCCTTCTGAAAAACTGGGAATTGCAAACGCCTGCATTTTCCGCCATAGCGGGCGATACCACATCGTCGGTTGCCATGCCATGAAATGCCCCTCAGCCTGGAGTTGCTGTGGTGACACCAAATCAGGGGCTTGAGGCTTACCCAACCCGCGATCGAGATACGGATGAAACTTGCTGGGTAACTGTCGTCTTAGCAAACGTTTCAGCAGATTGGGCTCATATTTTCGCTCCCAGATTTCACCACTCCAAGTTTTGCGCCGAGGCGATGTCACCAGGGGGGGAGGCGTTGTTCCAGCCTTGCCAGCAGCCAGCATCACCTGTCCAGGGAAGCTAAACCGGTAGAGAAACTCAGGTAAGAACAGCATACTGGCTACATCAGTTGTGTTGTTGCCACTGCCATGGGCTGCAAATACGACCACATAGGTGTCATCCGACACATCAGCTAAAATTTCACCAATTGCCCGATCCATCGATTGAAACACTTCCAGCAGCGGATCGCCATCTATTTCCTGAGGCCGATGGGCATAGAGGGGATGATCAGGCTGACTCAGATACCAAAAATCGTGACCTGCCGAATGCGGTTCTCCGAAGACTGTCAAGAATAGATCCCAGCGCTCTTGATGTAGCAGCTCTCGACAGATCGCAACACGACGCTTGAGCCCCTGTTTTAAGGTCTGACGCAGGCGATTGAGATAAGACTGATCCCACCAGTCACCGTGATCGCGGTGGAGGGCGGGGTGCTTGCCAAACTGCTGCTGTAATTTAGCCAGGAGCGCGGGTGGATGAGAATGACTGGGCGTCTGCGGCGAATGGGCCCCCCAAGCCAGTACTTGTGGGCCATTGGCCTCATCTGTCAACACGGATTGAGGCATATCGAAGACCGCGACGCGGTAATCGTCTCCGAGGGCGTAAAAGGGCGGATAGTCAGCAAAATCATATGCCTGCACCTCGTCCACCTCATAGGCACCGTCCCGAAATCCAACGGGAGACCAATAGCCTGTTTTCTCTGGCATACAGCCAGTAAGGAAGGTTGTCCAAGGGGTTTCTGCCTTGTAGTAAGACAGATTGGTGAGGCGGCCATAGGCTCCCTGATGGCGTAACTGCTGGAGCACGGGCAAATGACCCTGGGCCATCCAGGTTTCAATCAGGGTTGGGTCAGCGGCATCTAATCCAATCGCAATAACGGACGGCTTGTTCATAGCAGCTTATTTTGCATTTTGGGTTTTTAATAAAGAGGTATTGGTTTGGGGGTGGGGCGATCGCCCCCAAGGCTGGCTCAGTCGGGTGCGAAGATAGAACACAGGACTAACAACACAGCTCCAAAAGTAAGCCAGTTCGCATTGGGCCACGAGATCTGAGGTCAGATGCTGACGATATTTCAGCCAGTGAGTCAGTAAGCGCTTGAAGCTACCCCCCACAAGTTGGACAACAATTAGGGGCTTTTGCCACAGCGGCACATACATCAGCCGGAGCTGACAGACACACAGACCGGCTCCTTTGACCAGCGCCAGCAGATAGGGGCGTTCGAGTCGATGACAGGGAATTTGATGGTACGTGTGCATCGTCGGGCAATACCAGATCTCCCCGCCCGCATGGTGAATATGCAGCAGGGTTTCATAGTCTTCGCCTGAAAGGGACGAGCCATTAACCCGGCCCACTAAGTTCAGGCGTGGAGGCACATGGGCCTGCCAGATTGACTTACGCACCACCATTGCAGCTCCAGGAGGGAGGTTGAGCCGTTGGGGATCGTATTGGTGGGGCTTAGAACCCCGTTCTCGCACCGCCAAAAACGACTGGATACGCTTGAACCCAGGAGGCGGGGGCACTTCATAGTCACCATGAATCTGACCTCCATAGACCTCTGCCCGAGGGTGCGCCTCAGCAAAGCGTACCGCTTCAGCAACCCAGTCTTCGGCAGGCAGATTGTCATCATCCAGGAACCCAACTAGCTCAGCGGTAGCCACGTCAATCGCTTTCTGTCGAGCATAGGCCAGCCCCTGCTCTGACTCAAAGCAATAGCGCAACGGCACCGCCTCAGGCCAGTCAGCTTGATACTGACGCACTACGTCAGCAGTGGCATCCGTGCTGTTATTGTCTACAACCACAATCTCCCACTGGTGACCGTCAGGCTGCGCTTGTGATCGCAGTCGATCAAGCAGTTGAGGCAGCCGACTGGCACCATTATACGTGGGAATTGCGACTGTGAAATCAACCATGGTTTTGGGGTGTCAGGTGGCAAATGAAGGCTGTTGAACGTGAAGTGAGTCGCTAAGTAGATGCTCAGCAAAGACATTAGCGCTGTTTTGCTGATTGTGGGCAGCATACCAAGTATGAGCGGACTGGGCGATCGCCTGCAACTTGTTGTCTGGCAGGGCATCAAGGCGAGCATCTGCAATCAAATAGTTTTGACCTGCCCAGACGCCATCAGCTTCAGAAGGGTTGTAGGTGGCACTAATGGGAATCAATCCATGGGCACAGTAGGCTGCAAAGACGCCCGACTTGGCCAGAAATCCTGAAAACCGAGAGTAGTCAAAGAATCCGGCGATCGCCTGTAGCATCAACTCACTGATCTCATCGAGCGATCGCACCCCCATTTCGGTTATTTGAATGCCATCTAGGTCAGATCGGTCTAGTTGGTCGAGCTTCAGCGGTGGGCCAATATCGTAAATCTCTGTGATACCCAACGACCGACAGGCCTGAGCCAGCTCCTGCATCGAATCGCGATAAATTCGCATGCGGTTGGGGCCACCAAACACCACCATGCGTCGAGGTCGCTCTGCCAGTGGCAGAATATTGCCAGGTTCGCTGACATTAGAAAACACAGGCAGCGTCGCGATGGGCTCGTTAAGCCACCGTAGCAAAATCGACTGAAAATTGGCACAGTTGGTCAATACTCGATCAGCCATTTTCGCAATGCGGAGAGCCACAAAGCCTTGAATCGGGCGAATATAGTTTGTCCGCTTGAGCAACGGCAGCTCATGAAACATGACAACAAGCCGAAAGTCGCGTTCTTGACGAGCTGCCTTTAGCCCCTCCATCAGCCAAAAAGGCGCATCATGCTTACCCAACACATAGGGATAGTTGGTATAGTGCAGAACTACATGCCGCACCTCTTGAGGCATTGCCTGCACAAAGCTCGTCACCTCTTGATGTGGTAGCCCAATGGTCGGAAAACCGTCGAGAGTCGGGCTCAACGTCTTGCGCTGTTGACACACCAGAAACTGTGTCGAGATCCCGTGGTGTTCACGCAGATGACCCGCCAGCTTTAGCGAATAATCACCGATGCCATCCACCAGCGGCGGCACTCTTGGCACAATTTGAACAATATCCAAAACAGTTGTCCCTCTCAATCTGACCCGATGTGAATGGCTCCACGCAATTTGGGCATTCGTAACTGGTTGTGGTTGGCGGCTTGTTAGCAACAGCAAATTAGGCACGATTAAACCGGAACTCAGATCGAACCGGGGCAGCCAGATCTCGGTCTAAAAAGACATTTCCTGATCTAGCTTAGATAGAATCTCAGCCCGTAATCCCGCCATACTCATTGGGATGGAATACCGTAATCTTAGGCTTTGCAGTCATTCACTCTCACTATAATTGCTCATCGTATCCATTTTGGCGGAGACGCACTAGAGAAATTACTCACGCTTTATCGATTCTTCAAACGCGATCGCCCCAGGCTGATGCCCCGTTTGACCCTGATTGAGACTGGAGTCGTTACTGCATTGATTCAAGGCTATGATTCAAGGCTAATGCTGGAACTAATGATCAAACGATTCTCGTCATGTCATTATGCTGTCTTCACCTCTAAAGGTCATTGTTATGCCAATGCGTTGGAGACTTGGCAGCACACAGCTCGCCAGGGTAGCT
The DNA here is from genome assembly GCA_964502605.1 of uncultured bacterium. Lineage (GTDB taxonomy): Bacteria > Cyanobacteriota > Cyanobacteriia > CAZCXK01 > CAZCXK01 > CAZCXK01. The sequence continues at coordinate 29,422 of CAZCXK010000042.1, read as the reverse complement.
GCCGGAGTCATTATCACTATTACCGCCGCTTGTATGGCTCCAACTATGGGCGGCGATCGCCATGAGGGTTCTTTGTCTTCAGAGCCCCCAGCCCCGTCACAATCAACTCAGCGGCGATCGCCTGCCGATGCGTCTGTAGCTCCTCCCTCGTCTGATACTGTGGAGTGGATTCAAGCGCTGATCCCGTCTCGCGCTGCCAGTCTCCGCAACGAGTGGTCGCCTGAGCTAGAAGCTGAGTTCTGGCAGCGTGCCACCCCTGCCATTGACTACTACCTGAAGCAGCGCTATGGCAACACCCACGGCGAGAATGAAAAGCGCTCATACCCCATTGCCCTATTTCATGTGTTAGCGGGCGATCGCCAGAATGCCCTTAACTTCCTGCAAAGCGACGATGCTGAAGCCAGCGACCACCGTCACACTGAAGGCATTGATTATTACTACGCGTTTACGCTGAAGGGGCAAATGCGGAAATATTTTCTGCTCGAATCCCTGCTAGATCCTGATTATCATCAGCGTATGTGGCGAGGTGCCCAAGCCTGGACTGCTGAAGATCCCAATGGTCGGCCTCATCCCATCTATGGCACTGGCAGCGGCGGCAGTGGCTGGGGGCCAGACGCACGTGGTGGCTGGGTTGATGGCCGCAATACTGATAATCTGCGTGCCATGCGGGAGATTGCGGTTTATTTAATGGCCGAAGAAACAGGCAATGAGCGGGTTCGGGTGCAATACAAGGGCAAGATTCAGGACTTTGTGCGATCGCTTTACACCATTGGCATGGGGGAGTGGGATTCTGAAAACTATCACGACCATACGCTGACGGCATATCTCAATCTTTATGATTTTGCCGATGATCTAGAGGTGCAGCAGCTTGCCAAGTCTACTCTTGATTGGCTTGCAGCAGCTGGAGCCGTCAAATATTATCGCGGCGGCTTTGGTGGCCCCAGCAAGCGTGACTATGGCGAGGCTAATGTGGTGTTTGGCTCGGCAGCAGCACGACTACTCTGGCACTACTTTGGCGATGCCACCGTGCCCAACCCTGAGCCGCAGCGAGATGCGGTGCATGTGCTGACCAGTACCTATCGCCCGCCGGAAGCAGTAGTTGCTTTGGCTCGCAAGCAGTTTGACCGCCCAGTGGAGCTGTTGAGCACCAAGCCGATTTATGAGCATTGGCTACCAGGAAAGTCAGATCGCCCTGCCTACTGGGAAACCACGTTTTGGGGACACACCTATCAAATGGGTAGCGTGGTCTCGTCATTTGCCGATGGGGATGTGAGCCCCTTTAAGCTAATGGCTGACAGTGACGAACGCGGCGTTGATTACTTTGTGGCCAATACGGGCGGCGGCTTTGTTAGACCGGGCAAGCACGATGGCGATCAAATTGGGCAATACCGCAATCTCCTGATCTGGCTGCGCCCTGCCGATGAGCGCCCGTTTTTCTTCCAGCTTCCCCAGACGGCTGAGGCTGACATTGACGGCGATATTTGGTTCTTTCAGTTCGACAAGACCTGGCTAGCTGTGTATCCGATTAATCTGAGCGGCTATGACCCTGTTGAGATTCCAGATGATGAGTTGGCCAACCATTACGCTATGGAGCAAACGCTGAAGGCGATGCCGCGAGGAAACACCTATGCTGGATTTGCCCTTGAAGTTGGAGAAGCTGAAACGCATGGTAGCTATGCTGATTTTAAAGCTGACATCAGACTTCGCAGCCGACTAGACATAGGGGCGATCGCCCAGGGTACAGCTCAGCTCAACAGCAGCACGGATACCCACTTGCAACTAACCTATAACCCCGACGATAATCGCCCCATCGTGATCCGCCATGGGGTAGAACATGACTTGCTGAGTCATTTAGCCCTCTATCAACCCACCGAAGGCGACGCACCCATCACCCTCGGCTGGAAGGAGGGTACTCTGCGGGTTGAAGCCGGAGGCCATGTGTTTGAAACCCGCGCAAGCGAGTAGTTGCTAGTTTCGACGTTTCTCAATCACGCGATCGACCGATACTGTGTTGAAGCTATTCGCTGCAATCAAAATAAACAGCACCAAGCAGTAGACCAGCTGAGACATGGCAGCATCCCAATTTTGAATCAGGGTAACACCATACATCAGCACAATCATGAGCCCAAATGTCGTCACTAGGGCAGCTTGGGTTGCCAGTCCAATCGTAATCAACAAACCTGCAACTAACTCCACAATGGGCACTAGCACAGCCGGAGCCCGAACCAATGCTTCTGGCACAAACGTGTCTTGAAATAGTTCGACCATGGAATCTACAAAGCCAGAAATATTGCCGATGCGAACGAACCCATGATTGAAGTAGTTCACACCAATAATGATTCGCAATAGCGTATATGCAGTCACCAAGTCACGACGGCGCAACCAGATGGCTTGAGGCAGGTTATTCATGATCAGTTTTCACAAGACAGCATGGGAGACTTTACCCTTCTGACCCTAACAAATCTTTAAAAATCGTGAAGACTTAAAAAATAACCCTGTCTAAATCGTCAGCATTTGTCGTCGTCCAGTCGAGTCGTTGGCGATCGCCGCCCCAATTAAAGACGGATGACGACTTAAGCGCAGCGTTGCTTGCAGGTAGCCACCATCCTGCTGCAATAGCGGCATGTTGTGCTGCTGCAACACCTGCTGCACGCGATCAAAGGCCGTGGGCAACTGGTTGAATGGAACATCTGGAAAGGCATGATGCACCGAGTGATAAGGCAACCCGCCCATGAGCCAGTTCACAGGCGCACAGGCATGTAAATTGCGGCTGGAGTAGAGCTGCGTTAGCCGATACCGAGACGACTTACCCCAAAGACCATAGTGTTCGAGATAGCTGCGTGTTTGCATGACGACGCCAATGATGCGTTCTAACACCAGCCAAAACAGCACATATCGCAGCACAGATCCATGGAGCATCGCCACCCCCAGAAGAAGGCTTTGCACAGCGACAATGCCGCCGATATCTACCCCCAACTGTATCTGCAAGTGGGGCAATGACTTTCGCAATTGCAGGGCATGAACCACTGTTCTGAGAATGAGGCCGATGCCGCCTAAGATGAATAAGTCAATTACCCACTGATGGCGGACATACCATCGTATGATCGGATGTGCAGCACTATATTCGTCGTGGGTCCATTGCACCCGTTCTGGATCGTGGAGGTTGCTGCCATTCCAGCCGTGATGCAGATGATGAATTTGGGCATACAGTCCATAGGGCCACCCCATCGGCCAGCTCACCAAACGCGGCATGATGGTGTCAAACCACTGCCAGCCTGTCAGGGTGCGGTGGGTCATATCATGGGTGCAAATCAACCAAACGGCATAGGCACAGCCTGCAACACCAATGGCACTGACATTAATCAGAGCTTGATCAGATGACCACGCAATCCACATTGCGCTGATGAGCACGAGGCCAATGCTACCAAATCGAATCAGCCCCATCCAGGGATTGACCCGATGGAGATCTGCTGTAGCGATTTGCAAATCGTTGAGCAATGGATCGAGAGCCATAGGTGCGATCGCCCATCCTGCAGCGCGTCGGGCGCTCCCTAAGTCCAGTTTACAAAATTACCGAACGAACAGTTGTCAGTTAATGAAGTTGTTAATAGTTTGAGAATCAGCAGCCTATTTGATCGGCCCCTTCAATGGACTGACCTCCGCAAAACGAGGCCGTGGCAGCTAGATTAATGCACATTACTTTCACATGAGACATTCACATAAGATGGTTTTGCATCAGATGACGGGCTCTAACGCTCAACCCATTCTGGGACATAGCGCCACGCAGTTCGCAGTTCCTGGTCAAATTGGCGATAGTTGGGGCGCTTTTCCTCCACGAGAGCCCAAAACTTCTGGGAATGATTGAGATGGATGGTGTGGCACAACTCATGCACAAACACATAGTCCACTAGGTCGGGAGGCAAAAAGAGCAGCTTGTAGTTGAGGCTAATGCTCTTGTGATTTGAACAACTGCCCCATCGCGTCTTCTGTCCCCGCACAGACATCGACTGATAGGGAAGTTTAATGTCGCGGCTGATATTGCGGAGCCACAGCTCAAAGTCTTGCTGGGCCGTGCTCTTAAGCCAGCGCCTCAGCAATGGGTAGCAGTGTTGGGGAGATGGCTCAGGACAACTAAATACCAGGTGATTGGCATTATCGCGGGTGAGCATGGCGCGATCGCCCTCTAGGGATTGATAACGCAGTGCCCACTGTTGAGAGAGCGATCGCAGCTCAATCACAGTTGGAATTGGCGACTCAGGTAATGGAGAGAGCGATCGTCGTTCGGCCTGCACCTGCCTCAGAGTTTTCTCAATCCATCCTTGGCGTTCCACTAGAATATCGGTCAACCGCTGCCGATCAAAGCGTAGCGGCACAACAACTTCTACGTCTCCTAGATGAGACACCTTAATTGAAATATTTTTCGCCCGCTTGCTTTCTCGAATTTGGTAATCAGAGGGGGTGAGGGTGGGCTCTGATTTGAAAACATCAAGCTGACGGAGTGAACCGTTGACCATTGGGCAGAGTCCTCAATGTCTAAGGTATTAACTAGCTGTTTAAAACATTAAGGTGTAGCGGGCTACCCCGTCACACCATAGCATTCTCTCGCAGAAAATCAAGCAGGATCTGCTGATGGGGCACCCCCAGGGGGCGCACCTGTCGCGCCTCTGCCGAATAGCGATCGCCCCGTTGAATGTCCTCGCGGGTCAAGAGCCCGAAATCCCAGCCTTCGTTTAAGGTCAGCGCCTGGATCGGCACCGTCAGCGGCCCAGAAAACACATGGCGAATCACCCGAGAGTCGCTATAGCATCTAAACTGGGCGAGCAGCGGCGGACAGTAACCAATTTCTTCCAACAGTTCGCGCTTCATGCTATCTAGTGGGGTTTCGCCCGGTTCGATATGGCCGCCAAAGAAAGCCCAGAGTCCTGGATGGGCGATCGTTGGAATGTCATCCCGGAGCTGCATTAAAACCTGATGATTTTGATAGAGAATGGCTCCGGTGACAGCCAGACGAGTCTGGGAAACAGCTGGGGATGAAGTGGGATTGAAGTCAGGTGAGGTCATGATACTGCCCCAGCCTCTGACGTCTCTGACTCTGCATCCTGGGCGTCAGATGCCGTTGTTTTCTCGATTTGCTGCAATTCTTGGATGTAAAACTCTCCGGGTGCGCTCTCAATTTCGGGAAAGTCTTGGAAGCGCACTGCCCCACGAATCACAAGGCGATCGCCCTCTTGGAGCGTTTGATCAGAGGTCACGACCCAGATTGAGCCCGTCTGATCCTGCAGCTGATATAGCTGCCCATCGAGAAGTGGGATGCGATCGCCCACTGTGCCTGTGAGGTAAACCGCTCGATCAACTGCCACCGCTTGATCATGAATAGCCTCAACCGACTCAGCCTGACCCGTTCCCTGTAAAATCAACCGCCCCACGTCTGACTGGGCTAAGCGATTGCAGCCACACAGGCTAAGGCTGCCCATCAAGAGCCCCAGTTGCATCACCTGATAGACGCTCCGGTTTCTGGCTGAGATTCTGGCAATAGCGTCAATCAAATGCGTCATTTTTTAACGCTTCCATGCATTCGTTTTAAACGAGCAACCAAATCTGAGACACTAATGAGAGTGAATGGCACCGATTATGGGTGTTGAATTCAGACCTTAACTCTAACTCATGCCACTATGGCTAGATTGCTTGATGGAAAAATGTTGGCCAGTCAGATTCAATCTGAGCTGGCGCAGCAAGTCGAGGCTCTGACCCTCTCAGCGGGGCGACCTCCGGGGTTGGCTGTGGTAATGGTGGGTGACAATCCGGCGAGTGCAGCCTATGTGCGCGGCAAGGAGAAGGCCTGTGCAAACGTCGGAATTGCGTCCTATGGGAAACATCTGCCAGCAACGGCTTCCCAATCTGAGCTAGAGCAGATCATTCACGATCTCAATCAGAATGAGCGCGTAGATGGAATTTTGGTGCAGTTGCCGTTGCCCGATCATCTGGATGCGGTCGCCTTGCTCAACCAAATTGATCCAGCTAAAGATGTGGATGGGCTGCATCCGGTCAATATGGGGCGGTTACTGCGAGGCGAAATGGGCTTACAAAGCTGCACTCCGGCAGGTGTGATGCGGCTCCTGCGAGAGTATGACATTAAGCTAGAGGGGGCTCGTGCAGTCGTGATGGGGCGCAGCATTTTGGTGGGTAAACCTCTCGCTCTGTTACTCTTGGCAGCCAATACGACGGTAACCATTGTGCATTCAAAAACTCCAAAATTGGGGGCGATCGCCCGTGAAGCCGATATTCTAGTGGCGGCAGTGGGGCATCCGGGGTTGGTGACGGCTGATATGGTAAAGCCTGGAGCGGTTGTGGTTGATGTGGGCATTAACCGACTTGATGATGGCGTCCACAAGCCCCACTTGGTTGGAGATGTCCAGTTTGATGAAGTCAGGGCGATCGCCAAATGGATTACCCCAGTTCCCGGTGGAATTGGCCCCATGACAGTTACCATGCTGTTGCACAATACAGTATGGAGCTATCGCCGACGCCTTGCCTTATGAAATACCTTGGTTTGTAGGCTAATTTCCCAAGCGTCTCAGCAGCGAATTCCACAGTGATGGTGAGGATATGACAAGTTCGAGTAAGCAAAGCGTTGTGGTCACAGACAAAACCTGCTCTAGTGCATCTACCCAGTTTGATCTCAAAACCTATCTAGCAGAACGCAAGGCCATCGTTGAACAGGCACTAGAGCAATCAATTGCCGTGGTGTATCCTGAGCGCATCTATAATGCGATGCGCTATTCCCTCATGGCTGGAGGAAAGCGACTACGCCCGATTTTATGTCTGGCGACCTGTGAAATGACAGGTGGCACAGTAGAGACGGCGATGCCAACAGCATGTGCGCTAGAGATGATTCATACCATGTCATTGATCCACGATGACCTACCCGCGATGGATAATGACGATTACCGCCGAGGCAAGCTCACCAATCACAAGGTCTATGGAGACGCTGTTGCCATTCTGGCTGGAGATGGTTTGCTGGCCTATGCGTTTGAATTCGTGGCCATTCATACTCATCAAGTCCCGGCGAAGCGAGTTTTAGATGTGGTCGCCCGTCTGGGACGTGCCGTCGGTGCCGCTGGGCTGGTCGGTGGGCAATGTGTTGACTTAGACTGTGAGGGTCAGCAAGACGTTTCAATTGAAATTCTCGATTTTATCCATCAGCATAAAACGGCAGCGCTGCTAGAAGCCTCGGTCGTGTGCGGTGCAGTCTTGACCGGAGCCACTGATGATGAGGTACAGCGCTTATCGACCTATGCCCAGCACATTGGGTTGGCGTTCCAAATTGTCGATGACATTCTAGATATCACCTCGACGCAGGCCGAGCTGGGCAAGACCGCTGGCAAAGATTTGCAGGCTCAGAAGGCGACATATCCCAGTCTTTGGGGCGTTGATGTTTCTAAACAAAAGGCTCAGCAGTTAATTACCGCTGCCAAAGACGAGTTAAGTTTATTTGGTGAGGCAGCTCAGCCGCTCATGGCCTTAGCTGACTTCATTGTTGCTCGTACGCACTAAATTCAAAAACTACCATGCAGGACATTTGGCATATCCTGGATAATCGAGTGTTGACAATTGCTCTGATTGCTTGTGTTGTGGCGCAGGCGCTCAAAATCGTAGTTGAGGTAGCCCGACATGGCAAAGTTAATCTGCGCGCGCTAGTCGAAACGGGTGGCATGCCGAGTTCTCATTCGGCACTAGTTACGACCCTGGCCTGTGGCGTCGGGCAAACGATGGGGTGGCAAAGCTCAGAATTTGCGATCGCCTTTATTGTGGCCATGATTGTCATGTATGATGCAGCCGGAGTAAGACAGGCGGCTGGCAAACAGGCACGTATTCTTAACCAAATTATTGATGAGCTGTTTCATGGGCACCCCGAATTTAATGAAGATCGGCTCAAAGAGCTGCTGGGTCACACTCCGGTTCAGGTGATTGCAGGGTTTGTGCTGGGAGTTGTTGTCTCCTGGATTGCGTCTCCGGCCTATCAACCGGGCATTTAATAGCTGATGGTAAACGTTTGACGGGAGGAGTTTAGTCCTACTAAGCCCTGACCAAGTCTGGAATCCATTCACGTTGCAGTTTTATGTTGACCATTGCATTTCCTAAGGGGGCGCTGCTCGGCGACAGCATCGCTCTGTTTAAGGCTATTGGGCTGGATTTTAGTATCTTGCTAGATGAGGCTAACCGCCAGCTCGAAGTCACTGACCCCACCGGAACGGCGCGGGCGTTGCTGGTTCGCAATTATGATGTGCCTGTTTATGTGGAATATGGTCAGGCTCATTTGGGGATCGTCGGATATGATGTCTTGCGCGAGAAGCAACCGCAGGTGGCGCAACTAGTCGATCTCAAATTTGGCTATTGTCGATTGTCTGTTGCTGTTAAAACGTCTAGCCCATATCGCTCAGCGCTAGATTTACCACTCCACAGCCGCGTGGCTTCAAAGTTTGTCAACTGCGCCCGCGAGTATTTTCAAGCCATTGATTTGCCAGTTGAAATTGTGCCTCTCTACGGCTCGGTCGAGCTGGGGCCAATTACAGGGATGTCAGAGGCCATTGTTGATTTGGTGGCGTCAGGGCGAACGCTGAGGGAAAATAACCTGAGCGAAATTACACAGCTATTTGAAAGCACCGCCCGACTGATTGCCAACCCCCTCAGCTATCGGCTTGATTTGTATGACTTGCACAATCGTATCCGGCAGTTGCAAGAGCAGACATTGGCGATCGCTCCCTAATCTCCCTCTCAATTGCGCCCTGAGAGATCGCAGTCTTGCGCTACAGTTGGAAGGCAAATGCTTTTGTAGCACCGAAGACACTTGAGCGTGACCGCATGACTAGTGCCTCATCCTCCACTGAATCAGGGTTAGAACGCAAGCCGCGATCCCCAAAAACAGACTGGAAACTGTTCCAAATTTTATTTCCATATGCGCTGCGTCACCGCCGTTTGTTGGGCTTTGCTATGCTGCTGCTGGTGCCCATGGCGCTGGCCGAAGCGGTGCAGCCGATCCTCATTGGTCAGGCGGTCTCGCTGATTCGTAGTGAGCCGACGATGGCTTTTCTGGAGGGGCGATCGCTTTCGAGTGGGCTCAATCTATTAGTCGTGTTGCTGCTGATTACGGTTGCGATTCGTCTCAGCTTTGAGGGCGTTCAAGGCTACCAAATCTTGAAGGTAGGCCAGCAAATTACTGCCGATATTCGCAATGACCTGTTTAAGCATGTCACCTCACTCGCGACTCGCTTTTTCGATCGCACCCCCGTTGGACGCTTGATTACCCGCCTCACGAGTGATGTAGAGGCACTGGGAGACGTCTTTGCCACAGGTGCCGTGGGGATCGTCGGCGACCTGTTTGCGATGATCATTATCACCGTTGTGATGTTTTGGCGACAGTGGCAACTGGCGCTGCTGCTGGTGTCAATCTTGCTGCCCATCACAGCTGTAGTGGTGGCGCTACAACAGCGCTATCGTCAGGCCAATTATCGAGCCCGAGAAGAACTCTCTGCCCTCAATGCCAACCTGCAAGAAAACATTGTTGGTGTGGAGGTGGTGCAGCTATTTCGGCGAGAGCAGTTTAATAGTGAGCTTTATCACCGGATCAATACGCGCTATGTGACTCAGGTCGATCGAACTATCTTATATGATGCGGCGGTTTCATCGACATTAGAATGGATTGGCTTTGTGGCGATCGCCGCTGTACTCTGGCTAGGAGGCGTCTTAGTGATGCAAGCCGCAATCGATCTGGGCACTCTCACTACCTTTATTTTGTTTGCTCAACGCCTGTTTAACCCGCTGCGTCAGTTTGCTGAAAAATTCACCATTATTCAGGCAGGGTTAACGGCCCTTGAGCGGGTCAACGACCTCCTATCTGAACCAATTGAAATCCGAGACCCCGACCCGATCGATAGTCAGATCACTCTCACAGAGCAAAAGGCGCACCTGGCAGCAGCCTCAAAAGCTTGGGGTGAAATTCGCTTTGAGCGGGTCTGGTTTGGTTACAAACCGGATGAATATGTGATTCAAGATTTAGACTTCACCATTCATCCTGGCGAAAAAGTGGCGCTGGTCGGCCCCACAGGTGCAGGCAAAAGTTCCGTGATTCGTCTGCTGTGTCGGCTCTATGAAACCAGTAAAGGACGAATTTTACTTGATGGGGTTGACATTCGTGATTTGCCGCAGGCAGAGCTGCGCCGTCGCATGGCGGTGATTTTACAAGATGGCTTCCTGTTTGCAGGCGATGTCAAAAGCAACATTGCCCTGGGAGAGCCCTATACGCTCGATGAAATCCACCGGGCTGCCGAGCAGATCAATGTTTCCGACTTCATTGAGCAACTGCCCGATGGCTACGATACCCCCCTGCGGCAACGAGGCAACAATCTGTCGGGCGGGCAAAAACAGCTGCTGGCCTTTGCTCGTGCAGCCGTTCGGAATCCTCCAATTTTGGTCTTAGACGAAGCCACCGCCAACTTAGATGTGGGTACCGAGGCCATGATTCAAGACGCTCTAGAGCACATGCTAGAAGGGCGAACAGCAATTATCATTGCACATCGACTTTCAACGATTCGCAATGTCGATCGCATTTTGGTGCTCAAACAGGGGCGATTACTCGAATCGGGGAGTCATGATGAGTTGCTGAACCAAGGAGGGCTATATGCGAGTCTATATCAGCTGCAAATGCTAGAAGACTAGGGCTCGGCAACGGTCTGAATGACTCGTAGAATGGCGATCGCCCCAATGGCAGATGGGGTTCAGCCTCAGTTCACTTGAGTCTCTATGAATCTTTGCACTTCACAAGGGGTTCAGACTCCTTGACACTACAGAGCTTTCTCGAAAATGAGCTGTATATGCATCTGCATAAAGAAATATGAAATATATAAAGAAATGTGAATAATCGGATCGAAATGCTATTAGGGTTTCATGACTGAACAGAAATTAAGCGCTGGTTTATACTTTCTTGCGGATGTATGTAGAGTGTATGATCCCAAACAGGAATTAAATCAAAAATTTAGAGGGATCATGATCTCAGCAGTTTGTGAACAAACATTTACACAAGAGGTTTTGTCATCGTCTGTCCCTGTTTTAGTTAATTTTTGGGCACCTTGGTGTGGGTTATGTCGGCTGATCAACCCCCAACTGAATCGCGTCATGGAAGAGTGGGGAGGGAAAATCAAGGTGGTCAGCATCAATGCTGATGAAAATCTTAAGTTGGCCAACACCTATCGACTGACTAATCTACCCACGTTGCTGCTGCTTGATCAAAATACAGTTATCCATCGGTTAGAGCGTTTTCACAGCGTCGATGATTTGCAACGAGCATTTGGCGATTTGCAGATTGCCATGGCAGAAAGCCTGGTTACCTACAGCTATTGAGCCATCGCCTGGTGCTCAGAATTTACGAGAGGGGCAGGATCGGGCGATCGCCAAGTTGAAGCCACTTGGTCGGCGACGGCTCGAATGATGTCGAAAGGCACCTCGTAGAAATAGCATTGTCGAAACAGTTCTTCCTCTACGGCCTGATAAAACTGACCAATTGCTTGCTCTGTCTCTCTCCCAATATCAGAAATTTGATTTAAATCGCTCGGTTGAATCGTTACGGTAGCATCGTCGGCGCTGACATTAAAGCCGATTACCGCTAGCGCGGCTAGACCCAGCATCAAGGTGCGATCGCCAATTTCCAGCCGCTGTTGGATCTGCCGATATGATGCTGATGCCCCCGTGCGGTGTAGGTATTTAGCAATACCCACCAGAGTTTGCCATACCGGCGTTGCCGATGTATGTTGAGGCGGAGGGTAGGCGATCGCCAACATTTGCTGTGTAGAAAGGGCTTGGCGAAACTGCTGTTGCAAATCATTCCAGCGACTGGGGCACTGGCTCACTTGTAGTACCTGAGCGGCGTTATTTCCCGACATTAGAGGACGATCGCGCCGCCAGTCGAGCAGCCAGTCGGTAGCGTTGGAGACAGAGACCACCGCTGCCAGATTCATTGGCCGCACAGAAAGCAGTCGTAGCTCATAGCGCTTGGCATAGGTATTGAAATCTAGTTCGGCGATCGCATCACAGCGCCCAGGGGGGAATTCATCTTTATAGTGCTCCCACCATACCCCTGGAAACCCCTCTGGAGCCGTTTGATCCCAGATTTGAAACTCGGTCTTGATATAGCGCACCGTTTTGCCCCGCCAGTCTTTGATGTTGCGGTGCCAGACGTTTGTAAACCAGCAATTTTCAATCAGCAGGCGCGGTGCTGGGTTGCCCATGCCACAGGGTTCTATCAGTTTTAATTCTTGGAATAGCCCCTTCCCTAATTCAGAAACGGTTACTGACAGATCAGCCCGCAGCAATGGCGAGGTTTCAGCGGTCGGCCAATAGCATTCTCGCAGCTGGCGATTGATAGCTTGGGCAAAGAGTGGCAAATTTTCGACAGGCAAGCTTAAGCCCGCTGCATAAGGGTGGCCGCCAAAGCTCTGCAACAGATGAGCTTGGTCATGCACGAGCTGGTAAAGATCAATTTGGTTGACCGAACGAGCAGACCCACGAGCTAGCTGAGACTGAGAACTGGTCAGGGGATTAGGCGGATTAATGGATAGATCAGTCGGCGGAGTATTAGTCAGATCCCCAGTCCCAGGTATCTGCGTACTCAAGAGAATCGTCGGACGGCCAAACTCTTGGGCAATGTTTCCGGCTACCAGCCCCAAAATGCCTGGTGACCACTGATCGTCTGCCAATACAATCACGCCCGTTGTAGAGAGATCGAGTTCAGCAAGACGAGCCTTGACCTGAGTCACCAAGTCTTTCTGAAGCGCCTTCCGTCGCACGTTGGCCAGCTCAGTTTCGTTGGCGAGGTGGCGGCAGAGATCAGCATCCTGGCTGGTGAGCAGCTCAACGCAAAAATGGGCGTCTCCATGAATGCGGCTGATGGCATTGATGCGCGGCCCCAACCCAAACGAAATATCAGTGGGGCGATCGCCATTTTTGCGGCAGAGGTTGAGCAGGTGGGCAATGCCGGGGCGCGACGGCTGGGCTGTGTTGACATGGGTTTGCAATACTTGAATGCCCATCTGAGCCAGATAGCGACAGTCTCCGGTGAGTTCTACCAGGTCGGCAATCAAGCCAATCGCTACCAAATCAAGCAGGTGATCGAGGGGCTGACTGGGTACATCAGGCAGGGTTTCATAGAAGGCTTCGACCAGCTTGTAGGCCACGGCAACGCCAGACAGATGAGCCAAGGGATGATCATCAGCCAGATAGCGCGGGTTAATGATGGCTACCACGGGAGGGCGTACTGCTGGCAGGGTGTGATGGTCGGTTACAATCACATCCATGCCCAACTGAGCCGCATGCTCTAGCTCAGGTAGATTGGTGCTACCAGTGTCGCAGGTGACAATGAGTTGACAGCCCCACTCTGCCAAGTGCTGCAAGCCTGGAATCGATAGCCCGTGAGACTCAATTAGTCGATTTGGAATCCAGTAGGTGAGGCGGTCATGGGGCTGAAAAAACTGCCCCAACCCATCCCATAGCACCGATGTCGCCGTGACGCCATCCGCGTCAAAATCACCCCAAATCGCCACTTTCTCCTGGTTTTGGTAAGCCTGTTGCAAGCGATTGACCGCATGATGCATTTCGTCGCCAAACTCAAACGGACTGGCAGGCTGATAACACCCTGGATTGAGGAACCCAGCAATCTGACTCACATCTCGTAAACCCCGTTGCCACAGCAGCTGAGCCGCATAATATCCTGATGAGCCGCGACTCTGGGCTTGAACAGCAGCTAGAAACTCAGGCGGCAGGGGGGCCGCAGGCTGGATCTGCCATTGGGGCGATCGCTCAGGCATAGTCTCATCCAATGCATTAGTTCTAGCTTGACATCTGTGGGGCGATCTCTACAAAAAACGACTGGTCACTTGGCCGATGATTTGATGCCGAGAAACTGCTCCAAAGCTTCGGCTGTCGGTACTTTCACTGAGGTTGTCGCCGATGACAACACAATTGCCATTCGCATCAACAGCGGCGACCCGCTTGACCATCCGTAATCCGGCCCAATCAGGATGCTCAACCACCACAATATCTCTAACTTGAGGATCACGATCGCGATAGGCATTCACGTCTACCAAAATTTCGTCATCTGGCTGCAGCAGCGGCAACATAGAGCACCCATGCACTCGAAATCGCCGCCGCTGACGGACAACCCAGCGCATGAATTCTCGGCAGTCTGCAACTAATAACTCGTCCTGCATACTCTGCACATGACTCATATGCCCCAATACAAAAACAGGGTGCGATCGCCACCGCACCCTGCCAACTGAGCTGAGAAACTCAGCACCTAGCTCGCTTTATAGAAAGTGACATCGCGCTCTTTCGTTGCCCAGAACATCTTATGAATTTTCTCGACAGCCGCCATCAGCTCATTCGCATGTTCTAGACTGACCTCAACCTTGCAGGCAGAGCAGAGCTTAGCCGCTTTCCAGAAGGTTTCATGCAAATCGGGATACTTTTCTAAATGCACGGGCTTAAAGTAATCAGTCCAGAGAATCAACAACTCGTCCTTGGTGATTTGGGCCTGCTCTTCTTTGATCGCCACAAAGCGAGAAAAGGTGTTGGCTTTCTCAACGGTGTCAGGGGTTCCTAAATCGACCAATTTCTTCGTCATCGAAACAACAGCCTCTGCTGCAATTCGAGACGACGCGGGGTCATAAACGCCACAGGGGCCATCGCAATGTGCATGAACGACCTCAGCGGGGAACCAAGTTTTGAGGGTTGATGTAATGTGCTTAAGCATACGTTTCACCGAAAACAACGACAGTAGAACTCTAAAATTCTGCAATTTTTTGAAGATCGGCTTAGTCAGATTGACAAGTCTTGCCAGCAGTTACACAGATACTGTCAGAGTACTGTGATAGCTTCATCGTAAGACTAGATAAAGCAGATCTTCGCCAAAACTGTCAGACTTTCGATAGAATTTTATATTAAAAATCTAACATCTGTGCAGTGATTTTTCCACATCCCCTCCGTGGGGGTCGGGTTAAAATAAAGCACTTGCCCATGAGTTTAAGCGATATCCCTTACAGATTGATATCTCCTATCAGGAATTTTAGGGACTTGCCAAATCTGTAGCGCATGAGGGAGTCAGCATCAGAATCACCGTTTACATTGGGGTGAGAGATGTCTCATCCCTGCCCAGTTGTGTTGTATGAATCAATTTTCCGAGGTTGAGCCCATTCGAGCGAAAGATCAAATTTTGCACCTGCTGAAAATTCGCGGGCCTCAAACAGCTAGCCGATTGGCGGAGCAACTTAATGTTTCGCCTATGGCCATTCGTCAGCACCTGCAAGCTCTGAAAGCCAAACAATGGGTCGCCTATACAGAAGAGCGGCAGCCCATGGGGCGTCCTGTGAAGTTTTGGCAGCTCACAGCCACTGCTCAACAGCAGTTTCCCGATAATCATGCTGACTTGGTGGTGAGTCTGCTGCAAGAAATCGGGCAGATGTTTGGAGAGCCTGAAATCAAAGCCCTACTCGATAGCCGTACTCAGACCCAGGTAAACACCTATGCGGCCCAAATGACGGAGTATCAAGATTGGCGATCGCGTGTTGCTAAGCTGGCCGAACTTCGCAGTCAAGATGGGTATATGGCCGAGGTGATTGAGCAGCCGGGTGAGGCTCTCGTGCTGGTCGAAAATCACTGTTCGATTTGCCAAGCTGCTCAGACTTGCCCCATGTTTTGTAGCTCAGAGTTGGAGGTGTTTACACAGCTGCTAGGCTCTTGTGTCTTCATTGAGCGCACGGAACATATATTGTCGGGCGATCGCCGCTGTGCCTATCGGATTGCAGCCAGCTAGTAAGGATAAACTGCTGGTCGCATATCTAGTCGCATATCCAGTCGCATCTATGGTTGTAGCCACTGTTGGATGTCGGGTAAAAAGCGCGCCATGACTCCGCCCCCGACCAGTCCAAACAGATGCCCCTGCCATGATCGGCCTCGACGAATGGGCAACACGCCCCACACCATGCCGCCATAGAGAAACCCGGCAATGACTGCCAGGGCGATCGCAATGACGCTTTGCTCAAAATAACCTCTGGCAACTAGAAAGCCTAAATAGCCAAAGATGAGGCCACTTGCGCCGATGTGGTTAGATCGACTGCCGCCTAACAGCCATGCCCCTAGACCACTAGTCAACCATACTGCCGCTGTCACAATGGCAAACGTGCGCACGCCCTGTAGCATCACAAACCAGCCTAAAATGAGGAGTGGAAATGTATTGGTGGCTAGATGCCGCAAATTACCGTGAAGGAGTGGGGCAACTAAAATACCCCTCAGCCCTTCTACGGTTCGTGGACGAATGCCATACCGATTCAGGTTGCCGCGCAAAATCAGCGAGTCAACTAGTTCTAATGTCCAGAGAACGGCAATAAATCCGACTAAGATTTGCGCGTGAAATCGTAGTAGGGTGGTCATCGCATCAGCATCAAGCTGAAGTAGCGGCGGTGCGGCAGCATCCATCAAGTCGAAGCATCCATAACGAGAGCACGTTCAATCTTACGGTATGTGGTTGCTGTCTCAAACCCACGTTGTCTAATTCGAGACTCTGTCACCCAAACTCGATCATTGCAAATCTTTTATCAAGAACCTTCATCGAGAACCTATGACTTCGCTGCGATTGCTATTTCTTTCAACTCCAGTTGGCCCACTGGGGTCAGGCTTAGGCGGTGGCGTTGAGCTGACGCTCTCCAATATGGCCCAGGCGTTAGTGCAGCGTGGACACTCGGTGCAGGTAGTTGCTCCGCTAGGTTCAATTCTAGATGGGGTGGCTCTGACGGAAGTAGCGGGTGCGCTGCAAAATACGACTCAAGCTCAAGGTCGAGAGGCACCGATTACTTTACCCAGCAACTCTGTGGTAGAAAACATGTGGCACTACGCCCGCTGGGTGCAGTATGACTATGATTTGATCGTCAATTTTGCCTATGATTGGCTGCCCTTTTATCTGACGGGGTGGTTTGAGCGTCCGATTGCTCATCTGGTCAGCATGGGCTCGTTGACGACTGCGATGGATACCATCATTGAGAAAGTAATTCTCGATTCTCCAGGAACGGTGGGCGTGCATAGTCAAGCTCAAGCCCAGACGTTTGCCTGGGGCGATCGCGCTCGATGTCTGGGCAATGGACTCGATTTGTCGCGCTATGAGGTGTGTCTACATCCCAAAGATCAGCTGGGGTGGGTGGGTCGCATCGCCCCCGAAAAAGGGCTTGAAGATGCGATTGCCGCTGTTCAACAGGTCGGCACGCCGTTGAGCATTTGGGGAGCCATGCCCGATCGCGATTACTGGAATACCATCCAGCGTCAATATCCTAATGCGCCTATCCACCACGCTGGTTTTGTGCCCACGGATGACTTGCAGCTCGCCTTGGGACAATGTAAAGGACTGCTGATGACCCCCAAATGGATTGAGGCGTTTGGCAACGTGGCGATCGAAGCTCTCGCCTGTGGCGTTCCGGTGATCGCATACCAGCGAGGGGGGCCTGCTGAAATTGTGGATCACGGCTCAACAGGCTGGTTAGTTGAACCCGACAGCATTGAGGGGCTAGTTAATGCGATTCACCAGCTAGAACAGCTGGATCGAAGAGCTTGTCGTCAACAGGCTGAAGCTCACTATTCCCTGGCTGCGATGGGCGATCGCCTCGAACAATGGTTTTACGACATCTTGGCCAAAGATGGTTTATAGGTTCTACCATGCAGATTCTGATTCTGACCGGTTGTGCTACGCAGCAACGTGCTAACCAACTGGGCGATCGTATGTTTAAGGATTTTCAAAACAAAAATGGGAGTATTTGAAATACTCCCATGAAACATTTTAATCAAGATTAGTCAGCGATCAGAGTGCACCTTGGCTTATCCGATAACGCTGATGTTGCTTGCGCTCAGGCTAGGAGCATCCAACAATTTGGCGATCGCCACTTGCCCCTTACCTCCGGCTCCGTCTCTATCAAAAAAGAGGGTGCCAGTTTGTTGGTTATAGATGAAGCGATCACTTGCATCTTGAGCACTACTACCCAATACAAATTGGTCATTTGACAGTTTTCCAAGCGCTAGGTCTTTGTCAAACCCTTTTCTTGAAACCACAATACTGTCAACCTGCTCAAAGCCCTTAATTTTATCTCCCTTATCTTTGATGCTGTTGAAGACATAGTTGTCTTGACCTGCACCCCCGATGAGTAGATCCTTGCCACGACCTCCAATTAGGACGTCATTTCCAGCGCCGCCTTTCAGACGATCTTTACCGCCGCCACCCATTAGGATGTCATTACCTGCACTACCAACGAGCGTATCTTTGCCCCCGCCACCTACCAAGGTGTCATTTCCATTGCCGCCGAGCAGCCTATCTTTGCCAGCACCAGCAGTTAGTTGGTCGTTGCCATCTCCACCAATTAACAGATCTTTGCCCCGACCAGTCACGATTACATCGTCGCTGCTGTCTCCTCGAACGATTGCACGACCCACAAATCCTCTGAGATCAAAGCTCTCAAAATTAGAAATTGAGGTGCCAACTATTCCCGTCCCAGAAATGAGGTTTTGAGAATTGAGTTCACTGGCAACGCGTACTTCAAAAACATCAGAGGTGACACCTCCACTCAGGATAAACGTATCAACCCCTGTGCCACCGTCGATCGTGTCTTGCTGCTTGAGGTTGGCATAGCTGGAGGTGACAGTATCGTTTCCACCCAACATTTCAAAGCGATCTTGGTTGGCTGAGGTTACAAACGAATCGTTACCATTTGTTCCGCGAACACCAATTAGTGGCGGTTCAGAGCCACCAGAATTACTGTCGCTTCCAGAGCCATCATCTGAGCCAGAGCCAGAACTATCATCTGAGCCAGAACCATCATCTGAATCGCCGCCATCATCTGAACCGCCGCCATCATCTGAACCGCCGCCATCATCTGAGCCAGAACCATCATCTGAGCCAGAACCATCATCTGAACCGCCGCCAGTCAAGCCGCCATCCGTGATCACATCGGTCAGATCTTGCAAATCGTCCACAATCGGATTAACGATATCCAAGACATCCTCAACAAGAGGAACTGTCCCATCGGTGAGGTCAGTCACGACATCTTGTAGGCTATCAACTAACGACTCTAGAGCCGTAGCTAAACTACTTGCAGAATCACTGCCACTAGCCTGCAAGGTAGTGATCAAATCTGAAACTGTATTAACAATGCTGGAGATAGCATCTGCCAAATCTTGAGGTGATTCGATGCCATCTGCCAAATCATTTTGGACACCTAACAAGCCGGTCAGAACAGACCCAACGGCAGTCTCAACATCTGAAATGGACTCGCCCAAATCAGTAATTAGATCGTCAACTAGTGCTGTATCGCCCAGCAACGTATCCAGCAAAGACCCAGTTGAACCGCTATCTACTGGAATACCAATCAGCGCCTCTACAACATCACTGATGTCTTCAGTCACTGGACTCAAGGCATTCGTGATCTCAGTCAAGCTGGGAATAGAACCGTCATTAATATCATCAATGATACTGGTTAGGCCAGTTGACAGGTCACCCAGAGCAGCAACTAGATCATCAACTGCACCGCCATCATCAAGGCCTAGCAAGGTTGCAACTAAACTAGATGTCGTATCAACAATGGTTTGCAAATCAGTTGCTAGTGTTGCTGGATCGGTTAGCGTCGTGGGTAAATCGGTGATCACGTCATTCAAGTCGCTGAAGACCTGACTCAGATCGTTAACCACATCAGTTCCAGCGATTCCTAGTAGACCTTGCAGGGTTGATGGATCGCCCAATAGATCATTGACTGCTGTACCCAAATCACCCACGAGGCCAGACACCAGACCATTGACCAAGCTGGTGTCTAGTACTGTTAAATCACCCGAAAGTGGGCTAAGCACGTCAACTATGCTTTCGGGAGTCAAGATGAGCACATTACTCACAAGAGCAGTGAAATCAGTTGCCATTGATGCCAAAGCGGCTTCTAGGTGCTCGACCGCAGATGAATCAATGCCATCCAGCATGAGCAAGAGATTGTTGATGTCTGCGATCGCCCCATTGAGCGGAGTCACAATGTCTAAAACAGAGCCACCTGCTTGTAAGTCATCAACAATGGTGGTAGTCGTGCCTAAAACTTCTGCAACCGTATTAATGACATCATCTAGCGAGTCCCCCAAATCTGTGTTGAGGGTTTCTAGTAGCGTGGTGTCATTCGTCAAGTCATCAAGTAGTTGAACACTATTGTCTAAAATGCCATTCACAAGGTTGAGCAGTGGATTTAGGATTGGATCTAGGATGGACATGTTTTTCCTCTGAAGTCAGAATTTGGTTAGGATTAATGGGGTAAATCTGGACAAACATCATTTGTCAGTCACAGGGTGGACTCACAGTCAAACTTTCTGGAATAAGACCAGATGTTTGCCTATTTCTAGAGCAGCAATTTGTGAGTCGTTAAAAAATCAGAATCTTCTTACATCAGGCTGACTCAACTGAGGGAGCAGTACCGGAATCGAAGCTATTTCAACACAGGAGTGCAAAACCTGGTAGATGAAAACCCATTGGCGTCTGTTCTTTGCTGAACTATGACCATTAAAACCAGCCAGATAGCTGATTCCGCTTGCGGAAATACTGAATTTTAGGGCGATCGCCCCAGACGATTGGTTGGCGTCTCCGAGAAACATGGGAGACACTCTCAGCAAAAATTGGGCTCAACCGTGCAATTGCTGAACGAGTGGGCGATCGCCCTATGAAAGACGGATTATACGGAGAAACGCTGCCCTAGATGGAGTGCAGATGGGCCAGCTTCGACGTATAGACCAGCCGCTAGGCAAGCTCTGTCCAGGCTCGGAGAATTTCAGCGACAGTCCAGGCTTGAGCAATACAGCCTCGCGGGTTGAACGGTGGATCACCATCAAAGATTTCGCTCAGGCTACCTAAGCCGTGATTAGAGAGATGATCGGCCATTGGGGAAAGAATGCTCCGCGCTGCCGCTGCATCGCCATAGACGCGCATGTGGGCGATCGCAAACGCACCTAGCAACCATCCCCACGTCGTCCCTTGATGATAGGCTCCATCACGAGCCAGCTGATCGCCCCCATAGTGGCCATGATAGTGAGGGTAATTGGCAGAGAGCGATCGCAACCCATATGATGTGAGGAGAGCTTGCCCACACGCATCGACAACCTGCCGCTGTTGACGGGGCGAGAGTAAGGGCGGATGTCCATTGCCAGTGGCAGCGAGGGGCAACGAAACCGCAAACAGTTGGTTGGGGCGTAGTGAGGCATCATCACCATCAGGCCCATCAATCACGTCATAACAATAGCCGTTGGTTTCATGCCAAAACCGATCAAACCGGGCAAGAGTGCGGTTGGCGATCGCGTCATACTCTTGATGAGGCTTACTGAGCTGGCGCGCAAACTTAGCCATCGTTCGCAAGGCGTTATACCATAGCACATTGACTTCAACAGGCTTGCCAACACGAGGCGTCACAACCCAATCGCCAACTTTGGCATCCATCCAAGTGAGCTGAACCCCTGGCGTGCCAGCGTACAGCAGGCCATCTGCAGAATCAAGATGAATGGCGTAGCGCGTTCCTCGGCAGTGCCAATCAATGATGTCTGCCAAAACTGGGAACAGCGCCTGCAGCAAGTCCTCATCATCTGTGGCAGCGTAATAAAGGCGAGTGGCCTCAAAATACCATAGGGTCGCATCCACGGTGTTATATTCTGGACTTTCTCCCCCGTCTGGAAACCGATTGGGCAGCATTCCCTGATCCACATATTGGGCAAACGTATACAGAATCGACCGAGCAATTTCAGGACGCCCGGTGGAGAGAGTCAGCCCCGGCAAGCTGATCATAGTATCGCGACCCCAATCGCCAAACCAGTGATATCCAGCAATAATCGTTTTGCCATGCGGATTGTCGGGCAAGGGGCGATCGACAATAAACTGGTCAGCAGCCAGCACCAGCTGACGCACCCAGTCAGGTTGAGGATGTGGGGGATACGACTCATGATTTTGCCAACGACTGACCAGAGTGTGCTCATGGTCTCGACGCGTTTGCCAACTTGCGTGACTGTTTAAGATCGGATGAGGATGGACGCTGGCTACCAGCGTTACTGATGCGCCCGGTTCGAGGGTGACATCAAATGTGACCCCATGCAGATGGTCATCGCGATCAACTAAGCCGCGATCGCGTTCGATGGCCAGATCAAATCCGTAATGCCAGGTATGGGTGGGTGTAGCAGTTCCCATACTGCTGAGCAGGTACACAGGTGTGGCATCTGGATAGGCGGTTACACAGACACCTGACTCGACAGGGGCAATATCCATCTGCCAATTGTGGCCTTGAGTGCGGCTATGATGATCGCGGTAGTTGAACAACCCATTGAAGGTGAGGCGAACAGGCTGTGAGGCGCGATGCAGAGTGTATTGCACATAGGTTGTGTTGGCTCCTGGCTGCATCCAGATGCGTTTTTCCAAGCGTACATCGGCAAATGCAAACTGCCACACTGGGCTTGTACCGTCTAATGAAAAATGCTCAATGTGTTGAAACCCCTGAGGTGTTAGGGTGCCATCACTCCAGCGATTGGTGGAAAGCTCGATGCGATCTGCGCCATAGTGAGCGACTTCATCGATTTTAGTAACTAGGAGCGTTCGTCCTAGCGGAGGACTAAGAGCCGCGATGAGCAGCCCATGATAGCACCGGGTCAAGAGGCCAGCAACAGTCCCTGAGGCATAGCCACCGATGCCATTGGTCACTAACCATTCACGCGAAGCCGAACTCTGGCGATCGCCACTAATTTCTCGCCCAAATTGAATTTCCATAGTCTGCTCTGATGCTGATACTTTGCAGTATCTGCTACAGAATGGCGAAATGCCTGAGAAGCGGGTTAAGAATCATTGAATCTCTGGCTCAGCGCTAGTAACTGACCAATCGGATCTCTGTCAATCTGTCCCCAAACGCCAGATTGGGGACGTTACGCATGGTTGTGATCTCAAAGGTCTCGTTGCCTGGGTCTTAACGGCTGCACTTCAGCCTCTGACCTGCTGTGTACCTCATCTTTGGCGATACTTGCTACGCACAGGCAGAGCCAAGCCCTCAGCCCAATCGCAGAACCCAGATGACTCTACAGGCTCTACGATTGGCGAATTTAGCGTTAGTCCAGACCTGAATGCGGTAATTAGTGCGGCCACTAGTGCGGCAATCAGGTGATCACTGTCGGCTGGTCACGCCCCGTCAGGGTTTTAATCTGAGCGATCTCATCGGCAATTGTAATCAACTCACCCAACGCAATCTGCGGGTCAACATCATGCTTAGATGGATCAGGTTCATAGCTTTCTAGATAGAGCCGCAGGGTTGCGCCTTGAGTTCCAGTTCCAGATAGGCGAAAGACAATACGAGACCCATCGGTAAAGCCAATGCGGACGCCTTGTTTTTCAGCCACGCTGCCATCCACAGGGTCGGTGTAGCTAAAGTCGTCAGCATAGTCTACTTGATAGCTGCCAAAGGTTTTACCTTTGAAATCGGCCAATGCTGCGCGTAGATTGCCGATGAGAGTATTGGCGCGATCGCTTTCCACCCCTTCATAGTCGTGGCGTGAGTAGTAATTGCGCCCATAGGTCTGCCAATGGTCATGCACAATTGCTTCTACCGACTGCTGGCGCACCGCTAAAACATTGAGCCAAAACAGCACCGCCCACAGCCCATCCTTTTCGCGCACATGGTTGGAGCCAGTGCCAAAGCTTTCTTCGCCGCAGAGGGTGGCTCGATCGGCATCTAAGAGATTGCCAAAAAACTTCCAGCCGGTGGGTGTTTCATAACAGTCGATGCCCAAGGCTGCAGCGACCCGATCGACCGCCTGACTCGTCGGCATCGACCGCGCCACCCCGGTTAGACCCTGACGATAGCCCGGAACCAACGTCGCATTGGCCGCCAAAATCGCAAGGCTATCGGACGGGGTGACAAAAAAGTTGCTGCCCACAACCATGTTGCGATCGCCATCGCCATCTGACGCTGCGCCAAAGTCGGGAGCATTCTCACCAAACATCAGATCCACTAAATCATGAGCATAGACCAGATTGGGATCAGGATGGCCGCCGCCAAAATCTTCTAGCGGCGTGCCGTTGACGACGGTGCCTGCGGGCGCTCCTAGTTTGCCTTCAAACAATACCTGGGCATAGGGGCCTGTCACCGCATGCATCGCATCCATACACATGCGAAACGAGCCATTTGCCAACAGCGTGCGGATGCGATCAAAATCAAACAGCGATTGCATTAGCTCTGCATAATCTGCGACTGCATCGATCACGTCAACCGTCATCGAGCCGAGCTGAGACGTACCCAGCTGATCGAGATTGACATCAGGCGCGTCGAGCATCATGTAGCGGTCAATCACTTTGCTGCGCTCAAAGACGGCACTGGTGACTTTTTCGGGTGCGGGGCCACCATTGCTGGTGTTGTATTTGATGCCAAAGTCGCCGTCTGGCCCGCCGGGGTTGTGACTGGCTGATAAAATAATGCCGCCAAGTGCCTGATTTTTGCGAATAATGCAAGATGCTGCGGGCGTAGATAGAATGCCGCCTTGCCCGACAAGGACGTGGCCAAACCCATTAGCAGCAGCCATTTTGAGAATGATTTGAATGGCTTGACGGTTGTAATAGCGCCCATCGCCACCGACAACCAACGTCTTCCCCTGAAATCCTTCTAGTGCGTCAAAGATAGACTGGACAAAATTCTCGAGATAGTGCAACGTCTGGAACACAGCAACTTGCTTGCGTAAGCCAGAGGTGCCGGGCTTTTGATCTGAGAAGGGTTGGGTTGCAACAGTGCGGATATTCATAAGGAATAGAACTACAGATTTAATCAACAGCCTAGCCCCAGTCTACCGAGCCTAGGTATAGATTTTGAATTTCATTGATAAATTCAAAATAAATTTGTAAACCTAGCGGCGTTGAGCGGGGGCGATCGCACATCGTGACGAGCGTACGACGTCAAATTCGGGAACATTAAACCCGTCAACTTAAACCACTTACAACGTTATGCCGATGACATCTATTAGTGCCAGCCTGACTGCCGCAGACCAGCAAGCCGTCTTCGAGGCGATCGCCACGATCAAAGCAAAGCTTCCCTTTTTAGTAGATCTGTCTACTGACGATCGCAAAACCATGCCCAAACTAGGCGACAAGAGCCGCGCCTTTGTCAGAAAAGCCCTGGAAATTGCCACTCAAAATCCTGATTTCTTGCCCCGCTCATTTGATCTGGATGAAATGAAGCGGGATGTTGAACTGTTTGATGCACTCTTTCCGCTCATGATGTCATTCATGCAGATGCAAGAACTGCTCGATGACACCGTCACTGCTGTTGGCAGCGAAGCCTACTCCGCTGCGCTGCAAGTTTACGCCTACGCTAAAGCTAGCGGCAACACCGGCGGTCTAGATGCCGTGGTTGAAGAGATGGGACAGCGGTTTGCCCGCAAATCATCCTCAAAAAAGGTTACATCAGCGCTATAAGGTTCATAAACCGCTGCATCTGATGCAGCGGCTGAGTTCCACAATTGAGCATCGATCATGCCTGCCTTGGCTAGATTGATGCACATACCAGAAACGTCTTTGGGTAAACCAGAGGCGTTTTTGCTATATTGGTGCTCGTTCTCACTCTAGGTGCGATCGGTTTAGTCTCAAGTGAGAAAACTGTGGTGGCCAATGAGACTCTTCTTGGTTTAAGTAACAGGATTCTCATGTTGAGTGAGACTAGTCTCGGTTTAAGTGAGACTGTTCTCGGTTTGGGTCAAATTATTGTCTACTAAAACAACAAATTTGTTGCATTAAGTGAGAGAGTTTTAGACTAAAGCAACACCAGCATTGATTTAATCAAGAATGATGGTGCTGTAAGGGCGATCGCTCGTGATAGTTGAGCGCTGGTATAGCGATGACGCCCGACTACACGCTGTTTTCTACACCACATCCTGATTATGAGTCTCCTCATTTCAAAGGGGTTAGCAACTAGCCAGGCGCAATGCCACATAGGGGTCGGGTTGGTAGTCTAGCTGGTCTATGCGCCGCAGAATCGCCGCCGGAGACGCGGGACGCTGCCCTGGTAGAGGTGCCATCAGTTGGTCAATCAAGTCGGCGAAGGCCGTCGAAATTTGAGGCGCAGCCTGCCGCCACTTGAGTGTTTCAGTGGTGCAGTCGAAGGAAAACTCTAGCGGATGTTTGCCCGTCAGCAGGTAGACAAGCGTTCGACCGAGGGCAAAAAAGTCAGACCTAGGAATGGCTCTGCCCTGCATTTGCTCCGTCGGCGTATATCCACGGGAATAAAGATGGGTGCCTTGTTGATGGGCATTGTATTTAAAGAATGTGGTGGGCGTTGCTTTGCCGACAGCGCCAAAATCAATTAGCACGAGCTGCCCATTGGGTTTGAGCATGATGTTAGACGGCTTGATATCGCGGTGAAAATATCGGTGCCGATGGATTTGCTGCAGAATAGTGGTCAACTGCTGCAGCCAAGCGATCGCTTGCGGTTCGAGGAGGGGGCGATGTCGGCCTTGAATCATCCACTGGCTCAGATTAATGCCAGGAATGTGCTCCATAATCAAACAGTGCGCCGGTGGTAACGACTGTTCACTAGTGTGGATAAAGTATCCATCAGGAGCTACTGCCGGAATTCCAGGATGGTGAAGCTGGCTGAGCACAAAGGCTTCTCGCTGAAATAGGGCGATCGCCTTTTCATAGTGATCGAGTAATACCTTTAATACTTTGGTGCTGCTGCCATCTTGCACCGTAAATGTTTGACTAAAACCGCCTCGACCGAGAGATTCGATGACGTGGTAGCGATTGTGCAGTAGAGTGCCAGGTTGAAACATTGGATGCACCAGGAACACATCAGGGAGTACCTCTTGCTTCAACATGCATCACCCTCATTCCTGATGCAGATCACAACTTGTTCACTTAGATGGGGGATATCGTCTGGCGTAGCGCATGACCATAGGCTGCAGAGTAAATCGCGGTTCCCCATCACAGGTCACTTTTTCGGTGAGCGATCGCCGCCCCACCGATTCTAGAGCCGTGAGGATGTCTGACCACGGTGCGTCTGAGTGCATAGCCTGCCGCAGGTGGCTCAATGGGATGGGCTCACCCGCAGCCGCCAAACAGATCAGCACCGCTTGCTCTGTGTCAGATAGCCGTTGAAACTGCTCATGCAACAGGTAGGTCAGATCGCCCAAAAAAAACGTGCTCTGGTCGAGAAATGCAGCTACGCTGCCGCCAAATAGCTCTTGAATGGTGGTAGCTACAATTTTTAACGCCAGCGGGTTGCCCCGATAGGCCAAAATCAGCTCGTCCCAAAGGGCTTCATCGGTCAAATGCTTTTCGTTGAGAATGAGCCGGCTGGCCTCGCCAAGCCCATCTAGCTGGAGCGATCGCACCGGGCGATTGCCGCCCTCCATCATTGAAATATCGCAGGGTTTCTCCCAACTGGTAATCAGTAAACAGCTCAAATGAGCTTCTTCGCCAACTCGATGCAACAGTTCGCCATAGGGTTCATAACCGGGCTGGTAGTGCCCCGCAAAGTCGCCACTCCGCAGCACAAACTGCATGTCTTCAAGTACGACCAAACAGCGACGCTGTCGCAAACCACTGAGCAAATGATGCAGCTGCTGATCAAGCGACGGCGACGCATCACCGTCTGATGGGGCAATGGAGGGGGCGATCGCACTGAGCAAAGACGCCAGCATCGCCTCAGCAGTAGGCCGACTCCGGAGCGATCGCCATAGCACGATATCATAGCCCCCTCCTCGAACCTGCTGCACCAACTGGGCAGCCATTGTCGTTTTGCCAATGCCACCGATGCCCAATAGCGCTATCAGGCGACACCGATCGGTCTCCATCCAGGTTATGAGTGTGCTGAGTTCTTGGGTGCGACCATAGAAGACGGCAATATCAGGAATGCCTTGCTCAGCAGCAGGAACGGGAATGAGCGACTGAACCTTAATTAGGGGCGATCGCTCTTCGTCAGAACGGCCTACCTCTGCAACCGGGTCTGCAACTCGACGATATCCGGCTTGCTCTAACAACTGAGGCACTCGGCTCCAATCTTTGACGCGGGCGTCGGCATATGACTGGCGGATTAAAACATCTTCGATGTAGCGATATAGCCCTTTAGATAGGTAGTTTCTCACCGTATCGCTCGCCACATGCAGATGCAGGGCAATCTCATTGGGGCTGTGATTACAAAGCAGCCCTCGCAAATACTGTTTTTCGACGTTTGTGAGCCGCTTTCCTTTTGCAGTGGCGAGATCTGCGTAGAGTTGATCTAACTTCCAACGCTGAGCAGCATCGGCAAATTCTTCATGAGGCTGGGGAGGGGGGGGTGCCATCGCAATGTCCCATTCGATGCATCATTTAACCCATACCGAGTGTATCAGGACAGGGAAATTTTCCATATGCATGCCCCCTTGGCAACAGGTTTACCTGCATGATTTCCAGAGTTTAGGAGGGTTCCAGTCAAGCAATGCCCCCATGAGCTAGACCCTTCCTATTTTCCCACTGAGTTATTCGTCATCATGTTCTGGCTCCGCCACATACGCTTCTGGCTCTAAAATATCGCAGCAATTCTCATTTTAAAGATTCAACTGCTGTTGGGCGGGATCTCAAGCTCGAGTCCCTGGAGCATGAAGGTGAGCAGATGATCCCAACTGTCGAACTACATGTACCGGGTCAAGGCCCGCAAATCCTCAAAGAAGGTCTTGCGAGTTGGCAGGTGCGCTCATAAGCGTTTGTACTTCTGGTCGAGCAAGTCCAGCACGGTATAGAAGAGCAAGGACAAGATGTTCAAGGTGGCGAGCAATGAGGCCAGATGCTGCTTGCCATGTCTGAAATTGTATTCCAAGTTGTACCCCTTGGTCTTGAGAGTAGTATTATTCTCGTTTTCGACGTTCCACCGGGTTCGCCCAGCTTGAACAATTTCGGCCATGGTGTCATCGGTGATGGTGTAGCGGGTCACGAAGGCATTGTGATAAGCCACCCGACCATCAGGACGGCTTACGGTGTCTCACACCAGTTCACCAACAGCGCATCTCCCCATCTCTGAGGGGCACGCCATTGAGATACCGATAGATCCAGGTTTCCATGCTTTCGGCACGCTACGCGAACAATTTTCCCCGTCCACCGTTTGACGATGACTGTTGGCAGGTCAATTGCAGGATTTCCTCGAACATCGGAAACATCTGCTCGGGCGCGACGCCATCCAGCAGGTTCCGAATCTGGTTGTCGCTGGGAATCTGATGCACTCCGAACAGGCTTTGGGCGTTACTTTTTCCCTTACTCCCTGCCATTTTGCATTGCTGAGAGCACGACCTGGAACTTGACTCATTGGCTTCCTACCTAATCCACAACTGACTC
>CAZCXK010000041.1:19532-42163 GCA_964502605.1 uncultured bacterium | reverse complement strand
AAGGGTACGCGAACTGGTCACTACGGTTATTGTCACGGCAGGTTGTCGAACTAGGTATCGTGACTGAGGTCAGTTTGATTCACCTGTCCGTGGTCTGTTGTGGACGGGCCGTACCATTGCTGTGGCGTGTTTTGGAACATGGTAGTGCAACCGTTGCCTTTGAAGAGTATCAACCGTTGCTGCGAAGAGCGCGGTGGTGGCTGCGCCAGCATCCTGATGTGATGTCGTTGGCTGACCGAGGGTTTGTCAATCATGAGTTGATGGAGTGGTTACAAGTGAGTCGGTGGCACTACTGTTTACGCTTACCCTGGGATACTTGCTGCACGGTGCCAGCAAGTATCCTAAGATGGTTGGTCGTTTCTATCCACCTTTGGGAGAAGCTCACTTGTACCGTCAGGTGCACTTATGAACCGATGGGGTCTGTCGTTGTACTTTAGTTTTGGCAACGGTTCAGGGGGGCAAGGATTCTTGGGCCGTCGTCACCGATGAGCCTCCCTCATTGCAAACCGTATGGCAATATGCACTGCGGTTTCAAGTCGAAGAATTATTTCTCGATAGTAAGTCAGGGGCGTTTGAGTTAGAAGATTCTCGTTTACGGTGTGAAGCCGCTTTAGAGCGACTCTACCTGATTGCGGCATTGGCTCTGCTCTATGCCACCACGCAGGGAATGTCGGTGCAAATCGCGGGCTTGCATCAACAGGTTGACCCGCACTGGCGGCGTGGCATTAGCTACCTCAAGATTGGGTTGCGTTGGCTCCAGGGGGTTGTACATAAAGAGCGATGACTCTTGCGACCAGTGGCGTTGCTTCCGAAAGCCCCAGAACCTTGTTTTGCCTCAAAGCGGGCTGAGCGAAATTTCTATGACCAGATTTAGTTTACTCGAATTCGTTCTTTAACCTGAAAGACTTAATCTACCTATGATTGACTGAGATGTGTCAGGCGGTCAGGTTTATAGCTCCTTCTTCAGTCCCGTCTCCCCATAATCCCCAACGCAGTGGACGGACGAAAGCATTGGTGCAAGGTTCGAGATGATCTGCCGCCACTGATTTGAGTCAATCGAACAGCCGGTGATTTGTAAGAAACTGAACCCACTAGCGCCCGCCACCGTGCAGTTTTTCTTCACGTCTGACCTCCTGTAGCTGACTAATCTCAAAAATCAGCGTAAACGATCGCCCCAATTCCTTGGCCACAAATTCTTCGAGTAGGCGCACCTGTTTAGGAGTCAGATTCTCACTGGATACCACAATCAGGCGCACCTCGGGCGGTGTTGTCAACCAATTAGTCTGACTATCAATCAGCTGCACCCGCTGAAAGGTGATCGTGCGATCGACGAGAGCCCGTCTCAGACTGGCTTCAAGCTGATTTTGTCGGACGAGTTGAACAAAGCTAATCCCCAGTGGCACCAGCAAGATGCTAGTGAAGACTAGCGCCAGCCCAAGCCCTTTCCGAGCCCGCATCAGAGGCGTATAGCCTGTGATCAGAAAGGCCAGCATACAGGCGAGGGTAATTCCCAGGAGGTTTGTCAGATAGAGGATGCTAGCCCCAAGGCTAAGTGGCCACCTCATTTGAGAAAGGCCCAATCCGACGACACAGATTGGCGGCATGAGCGCAACGGCGATCGCGGTTCCGGCAAGAGCGTTCGATATTTTGGGGCGCACCTTGGCAAACCCGCTAATGCCACCCGCCGCGACAGCCACGCCTAAGTCAAGTAAGTTAGGTTTTGAGCGAGCCAGCACCTCACTGCCATAGTCAACCAAACCAGACAAACCGCCCAGCATTGAGGATAAAGTCACTGCAATCAGTGTTGCCAAACCTACGGAGACCAACCCTCGTCGCACCAACTTGGCCTCACCTTCCAGAATACCAAATGCGAGGCAGCGAATCGGCAACATCAAGGGGGCAATAATCATCGCGCCAATGATCACCGCAGCACTATTAGCCAACAGCCCAAAGGTGGCGATCGCACAGGAACCTACAGTCAATACGACATAATTGGCATCAAATACGGCTTCGACCAGCAAGCTGTCTTGAAGATGTTTCAGTGCTTGAGGGGAGACGCGACGACCATATAACCGTTGCCGACTTGTCCGACGCACATCACTGGCTAAGGTCTTGATGTAGCCATTGCTGCGCTGAAGCTGATTTAGACACATGCGTTTACAGACTTGAATCCTCTGTCGAATTCGGTGTTGCATGGTCTTAACTCCTCACTATGGCGACGGTTTCATGAAAACCATGAGATGCTGACGCGGCAATACCGCATCTGTCTTCACCCATTCCAATCCAACAGCCTGCAGTTCGCGACGCACTTGCCGCTGTGTCATCTTATGCAATCGCTTGATCGCAATCAACGGATTTTCACCTCGATATTCAGCCAACACGACCTGCCCTCCAGGGTTGAGGGCTTCGACAATCGCAGTCATCACCTCGTAGGGATATTCAAATTCGTGGTAAGCATCTACCATCAGCACCAGATCAACCCCCTTGGGCAAGTGAGGATCATCGGGCTCAGCCAACACTATCTCTACATTGGTAACGCCATTTTCAGCTTTTAAGAACTCGACGACATCCAGCATTTCAGGTTGAATATCAACAGCCAATATCGTTGCGTCTGGTACGGCTGCTGCCAATCGAAATGTCATGTATCCGGTGCCTGCACCGATATCAGCAATCACCTGATTGGGCACTAAATCCAGGGTCTCAATCATCCGCTGCGGCTGTTCTTCCTGTTCACGGTTAGGGCGTTCGAGCCAAAACGCGCCGCGATGCCCCATCACGGCTGCAATTTCGCGCCCCATATAAACTTTGCCAATGCCATCTCGACTCGGCGTGTGGTAGTCGTATATCCAGCCTGGGATGGAGTCTGAGATGGAGTCTGACGAAGTGACCTCATCCGGACTCGTTAGCGCAACTCCATGAGCTGAGGCCATTGCGAATGTGAATGTGAATGTGAATGTAAATGTGAGGACAAGACTCAGTAGAGCGATCGCCTTACCTCTCCGCACTTGGTTCACGATCAACGGCCACATCATCAGTATTGGGAGCCGCCCGCTTTCTTTTTGAGACTTCATATTTATTCAATCTGGTATTCAACCTGGGTAAATGCGTTATTCCATTCGACGGGTACTGTAGCGCGAAGTGTCATCGATAGACTGAATCGGTCAAGCTCACCCATAATGCCAATCTAAAACATACCGAATATAGGCTCAAAGAGCGACCAAGTAAGAGGTCTCAGAACTCTAGAATGATTCTAGAAGCATCAAATTGTATCCAATTAAACCATCGAATATCGGCGTGTAACAAAGTTTATAGGAGCTTAACCGAGACCCTAGTACTCTTCATCACATCCATACGTCATTCTACTTAGATGGAAGTTAGTCTGAGATCAAGCGAATAAACATCATCTATCGCACGAACTTAATCAGTCGGCTGGCCTTAAGTCAATCATCAGTTCCAGCCAGTTATTGCTCGGGTGCTTCTTCCAATTTAGTCACTTCCTCAACCCCCTATTTGTTAACTAATTGGAGTGAGCTTAATGAGTATTCCACGTTACCTACTCTCGTCCACAGCACTATCTGGAGCTGTGTTTTGTGCCGCTACAATCCCAATGGCAACTCTTGACTCGAAGCCAGTCACGATTCAAGTTGACGATGATCCTGTGTTTGTGGGTCAAATGAAAGAATTGGCAGCTCCTTATCTTAGTCTGGCAACTGCCGTCAGCCTTGGGATGGGAGTCATGACACTGACTATGTTGGGCTGGAGTCGGTCATCTAGCAAGCTATCTCAAACCAAAGATGAGATGGTTAAGCTGCAGAAAGAACTGCAAGAAAGAGACGCATTAGTTGAACAACTTAAGTTCTCAGATGCTCGACTCGAAGCCTCAGGTCTCTCCTCTTTCATCGACGAAGAACCTGAGACGGAAAGGGCTTACGCACCCAATCAGGCTGTCATTGCTCCGTCAATGCCTCAGCCAAGAGAAATTGTTCCGTCAGCACAGCATCAGACTGCTCAGCGCCAACCCTACCACGTTTCGACAGTGGCCCCAGTTGATCGGGCGATCGCCCTGCCTCAACCCTCTCGGCGTCAGCCTGCTAAGCAAGCTGCAGCGGCCATGCCATCTGCCCAAGTGATGAATGGGTTTGTCCGTCCGAGCGCAATGGCGTCTCGTCAAGATCGTTCATCAGCTGCAACGGCTCCGTCATCAGAGCACGATGCCACTCAGCTAAATGAATTGCTCAGTAATCTCAAGCAAGTCATGGCTCAGGTTGAGAAACTGCATCAAGTTGATGCAGTCAATACCCCGATCTCCAGCCCTGCTGCATAAAACCGAGAGGGCTGAGTTCTGAGACCTCAGCCGCCCGCCCGCCCAACAGGTGATCGGTCTATCACTATCAATCTAAATAGAAGATCTAAACAGATCCACTAAATTCAATCTGAAATTTAACCGGGGATAGCCATCTGGCTGTCCTTTTTGATAAGCAAGACAACTATCCCAGGTGTAAATCAGAGCGGGAATGATATCAGACTTGTAGCCTCATCAGCATTGAGTCTTATCGAAGAAATTCTTGAGGGATGAGTGGCGCATCAGAGCGACTGCGGGCAGTGATAGATTCACCTGTTGTATTCCCTCCGGTAATGGCAGTTGTCTCAGCAACCTGCGGAGTTCTTGATGTAGTCGTCAGTTTTACAGTCGGCTCAGTCGCATCAGCGGGAGCAGTACTCCCAGTAGGCAAGGCCAGGGTCAGCGTCCGGCTGGCTTGCAGATATAGCTCGCCATCTGAGTTGTATTGGGCCAAGCTTTGGCGGGCCAGATTACCGCCTTCTTCAACTTGGCTTTGAAACTCTAAGGGCTGCTGAGTGGGGTCAAACGTTGCAGTAAACGTCACTTCGGGAGAGGGTTTAAACCCAGTGTCGAGATAGTTTTGACTAATTTGCCATGCTTCTTGAAAGTCACCCGTGGCGGCAACCCGCCATAAATTTAAGTTGGTTTGCCAAGCGCCGCGCTCGACCAGGGTAGATTGACGAGCCAAAATTTCATAGGTCTGTTCAGCGGTGTCGTTATCAAGATTTTGGGGTGCATCCAGCAGACGCACGGCTGCCACTGTAATTTGCGACTGATCCGGGAGTGTGGCATTGCCTGCAACCGTATACATACCGGGTCGCACGGAAGGTTCTACTTGCAGAATCGTCAGCTCAATAGGCGCAGGTGACACTCGAGCTTGAAACCAGTTTGAGACGGTAGCGCAGCCAGTGCAGGTCAGAAGAATAGCGGCAAGACCCAATGGCAGAAGCCTTTTGAGCACAAGTTTGAAAGCGGGCAAAGCTCTCAGTGTCGTTGCAGAATGCTGAGTCATAACCATAGTAGGCAAATAGGTATATGGGGAGAAAAGTTTCACTGAAATTTATTTGGTTCCGGATAGGAATAGCAAGCTCTGGATGTAATAACAGAGATTGCATTAAAGCATCCGGAAAATGGCACTTCTACCAATCAAACCTGGTGCATAGGAGAGTGTCTGCATCTACCGGAATCGCAAGACCATTATTTTGCAAGACCGCATTTTGCAAGACCGCTGTATAGAAGTAATTGTCTGGATAGCAACGGTCTCAGGATCTACCAACTTTTATCGAATTAAGTCTATTTTTTGTTTTGATTGAGGGTCGCACTTGCCCCTCCTCCCGTTTAGGGATGGGCGATCGCTCAGTGCAAATTAGGAGTGCATTGTCAGCTTGCAGCGTGAACCCATGCTTGCAGGATGTGACATGGCAACGCATCCAAAACCAGAAGCCCCTAGCTGATTGTTAGATGTCTAAACTACCTCGTACCCTTCTCCAACTCAATTTGAACCACGCCAGCACGAGCCTAATCTCTGTGGGGCTGGGTCTAGCACTCCTTGGGCTCAATGCAAAGGCTGTTTCTGCGACTCCAGTTGATGCCCCTGACGACCCTGACACTGACGGCATTGACGGCAATCTGATTGATGAAAATCTAGCGAATGACCCAGAGGCTGCACTCGCGTCCTCGGCCATTCCCACACTCGTTGACCTGCAGACACAAGCATCAGAAGCGATCGCTCCCGTCTTACCTGTTCAAACTGCTGCAACGCCTGCCACTCCGCTGCGGTTTCGGCTGCCGCCTGAATCAGACTCAATTAGCGAGGCAGACGAAGCCGCCCTGATTGCTCAGATGGCTGAGCCGGGTTCGGCACTCTCGCAGGTGCCGTCTCCAACCGCGCAGACGGCTTTCGACGCATCTTTGACCTACCAGCCGCCTCAGCCCGAGTCTGAGAGTATTGACTTGGTTAGTCCATTGCGATCGCCCTCGACCTCTCTTGCCGATGGCGTTGAGGCTGAGGATTTACAGCCTGAGCGTGATTCAGCGGAGATGTTTAGCTCGGCTTCTGCGCTGCCGCCTTTATCCGCCACGATTGAGACTAGCGCAATTGAGATCGATGAGAGCCGCAATGAGGGAGCGGTTCCAATTGATATTGTCGTGGAGCCATTTGAGCCTGCCAAATCCTCCGAGACCTTATTAGCTGGAGACTGGACGGCAGAATTTACCTCAAATTTCACCTCTGATGTTGTCCTAGCTTCTACGGCAACTGAATCAACCGCTGAATCAAGCGATACCCCATCGGCTATTTTTGCGATTCAGCCGCCGATTTCAGACCGTCAACTGAGTCCGGAGGCGATCGCCTACCGCCCAGATTTTACGGCTCCTACCCACTCAACACCTGCTCAGTCATCTACAAGCCATGCACCGATGGGCACCGCGTTACCATTATTGGCGCAGGTGCCCATGGCGGCATTGCATCCAGCCCTGCCAATGGCCAGCTTAGACGCGGGCATGCCTCAGGAGCTGTCGGGGGCTGTCCCTTATTTGGTCGCCGTTCCGGCTAACCCTCCGTCGGGGCGATCGTCATCGCGCACCCTGCCACCACCTCCCTCGCTACCGTCAATTGTGAGTGGGGCAGAGACTCCAGAGTCACAACTCATCACGGGTTTATCGACAGAGGGCGATCGCGCTGCCCTGCCCCGTCTAGACTCCTCACCTCAGGTGGTCATACCAATCCCGGTGACATCAGAGTTTGAAGCGGTTTCACGACTCCCATCTCCGTCATATGCGGCAGTAATTCCGATTCCAGAGTCTGCGCCATGGAACCAAGCCGATCTCAACTCATCGCAGTTTAGCGGTGGGTTAGCGCCTACCGCATGGTCGCCGCCGGAGCTAGTGGCATTGGAGACCGTTTGGCAGGCAGCGGTGCAATCCACTGCACCTGCCTGGAATTCTTCCCCATCGCCCGGTGAGCGGGTTCCGAATCTAGCTCCAACTGATGCGTGGAATCGCCCCAATGTGCCGTCTGCCTTACAACGGAGTTCTAATGGAGCTGCCCATTCGCTCCCAGGAGCCTCATTCAACCCATCGGATCCATTTTCTCCTCCGGTGCCCCTGACTTCGCCCCTGCTCTATCAGTCATCGACACCGTCTCCAACTCTAATTGCAGGTCGGGCCTCGTCTTGGGAATCTGCAACGTCAGCAGCAGTTCCGATGCCAATTGCGACCTCTCTGCCATGGGGTCAGAGTGCTCCCAATGCCTCTCTGCCACTAGAATCAGGCTATTCTGCCCCGTGGATGATGCCCCAAGCTGCGGCTGCGGCACCCGCGACCTTTAGCCCAGATGATTCGTTTGAGACCCCGTTGCAGACAGTGCCTAGTAGCTGGATGACAACGCCACTCGTCGGCCAGACGTTTGGCCAGACGGGGCAACCCCAGCCTGTGATTATTCCCGGTGAGCCTACCCAGCCGCCTATCTTTGGGCAGCAGGGGCAACCCGAACAGCCAACTACCTCACCGTCGCCCAGTTTGCTGAGCGATCTGGAAGAGCCTGAATTTGGACGTACCCCAGTCACACAACCCTTCTTGCAGTTTCAAGGAGGGTTTATTTTGGTGGATGACGATGCATCTGCACGGGCTCGTCTAACTGGAATCTATCCGTTTACACCTCAAATTTTTGTGGGGGGCACCGTTGATCTGACAGAAGGGCAAGACTTTAGCGATTCCGAGACGGAAGGTCTCAGCATCAATGAACTGTATATTGCAGCATCACTGCGAGACTTGCCCAACTTGCGCTTTGTGGTGGGGCAAATCGACTTAACGTCGTATTTCGACCGCAACAGCTTTGCCAAAGATTCGTTAACACACTTTTTTAACCCAGTCTTTCAAACGAATCCGGCACTGGCATCAAGCTCGATTGGGTCGCGTCCGGGTGCGCTAATCAACTTTAGCCCTACCGATAATTTTGAAGTGCGCGCGGCGGCATTCTCTTCAGACCGTGCCATTGGCGACTTTGCACTGGATGGGTTTGCAGGTGAGCTAGGTTACCGCGTCGGCAATCTGATTTTGCGAGGCACCTACGTCTCGGCTCGCGATGGCGGCACCAATGACGGCCCTGCCGAAATCTTTGGCTTTGATCGGGGTGACGACGTCTTTGGGATTGAAGAGGGCGATCGCGAAGAGGCTTTTGGCTTTAACGCGGAATATTTCATCCCGGAGGCCAACTTGGGGCTCTTTGCCCGCTATGGCCGCTATGAAAATCTGGATGCTGACTTTGTGGGCGACACCTTTAGTGCTGGCTTAAATGTGCTGGATGTGTTTATGCCCAACGATCGCATCGGCCTGGGATATGGTCGGGCGCTATCCAATGATGACTTGCGCCAAGAACTTGATGGCAAAACCCCCGATGTGCTGGAAGTGTTTTATGACTTCCCTATTCTAGATAACTTCCGGTTGGGCTTTACCCTACAGCAGCGGGATGAGTTTAGCGAAACTGTCGCTGGCTTCCGCGTCCGCACAACGTTCGATATCTTTCCTCGATGACTCTGACGATGAATCTAAAGGAGAGCAACCTGATGAGGTCTATCGTGAACTCCCATCCATCGCGTCATAAACCCTGGAGCTATCTCTTGGGGCTAGGTCTTCTGACCGGCACCCTCTCTCTGTTGCCAATGGTGACAACCCCGGTGGTGCTGGCGCAAGCGGTTCCCAGTGCCATCCGACAAGCGTATACCTCGCTGGATCGAGGCGCGACCAACCAGGCGATCGCCCAATTTGAACGCGCACTCCAGCAATATCCGCAGTCACTCGAAGGGCTCCTGGGGTTGGCGATCGCCTATCGTCGTGGCGGACGTGACGTAGACGCCTTTCGCACCTATCAGCGGGTTATCGAGCTTGACCCCAATAACCGTCTGGCACTCGGAGCGTTGGGCGTCTTGGGCGGATATCGCCCTGAATGGCAAAACCAGGGCATTGAGGCACTGAGTCGATTGATCAACCTAGACTCTAGCGATGTTAACGCCCGCGCTCAGCGTGCTTTATTGTTTGTCTATCAGGGGCGTTTTGGTGAGGCGATCGCCGATTATGAGATTGTCTTGCAGCGCAACCCTACTCCAGCGGTGGTGCTCGGGGCGGCACAAGCCTATACCTATTCTGGCAACTATGCGCGCGGGCTAGAATTATTTGGGCGCTATCAGTCGGCTGGCGGCAGCTTAGGAGCCAATGAGGCGATCGCCTATGCCCTAGCCCTGCGCGAAACAGGTCGGGCGTCACAGGCTGTGCAAGTGTTAGAAGCTCAGTTGCGGCAGTCGCGGGAGCTAGACAGCACCGCGATTAATTTGCGAGGGGCACTGGCGTCGTCTTATGCGGCCAGCGGCCAGTTTAATCAGGCCGTGCAGGTGTTATCGCCGCTACAGGGGCGACAAGATGCGCGCATGGTGCAGGCAAGAGCCTATAACGACTTGGGTCGTTTTAGCAGCAACCAGGCATATTATCAGACGGCTGCCAATCTCTATCGGCAGGTTTTAGTCCAGGGGGGCAGCAACGTCACCGCTGGACTCGCCCGCGAAATTGCCGATGCCCTCAGCGGGATGCCTCTGGCCTCCGAACGGCAGTATGCCTTAGATGTATATCGTCAACTGGCTGCCCAATATCCCAATGATGTGAGCTTGCAAGTGCAGCAGGCCGTGTTAGAGCGGCAAACCGGGCAGATTGGCAGCAGCGAACTGCAGCAGCGGCTCCAGACCTTGCTACAGCCTGT
Source organism: uncultured bacterium (assembly GCA_964502605.1). Lineage (GTDB taxonomy): Bacteria > Cyanobacteriota > Cyanobacteriia > CAZCXK01 > CAZCXK01 > CAZCXK01. The sequence goes on along the minus strand of CAZCXK010000041.1, from coordinate 32,072 downwards.
TCCCTCTAGCCCGTTTGAGCAGCGTGCCATTGCCCAATCGCTGATTCGCCTAGATCCGCCTGATCCGGGCTTATTGCCGATTTATCAAAGCCTAATTAATGCAGGAGTCAACGAGCCGTTTCTCAATTTCCGCATAGCTCAGATTTATATCCAGCAGGGCAACGCCGCAGCGGCTCAGAATGCCCTCGCTGCCTATGCAGCAACACCCTTGGGGCAGCAAGACCAAGGCAGCATCGTGCTGTTGCAAACCGAGCTCGATCGGCGGTCTGGAAATCTGGAAGCCGCTGCTCAGCGCTATCAAGCCCTAATTGCTAGCAACCCTGACCCACAAACCTTGAGTGGCGCACTCCAGGGATTAGCCAGCATTCGGCAAGCGCAGGGACGAATCCAAGAAGCGATCGCCCTCTATGATCAGGTGCTAGCGCTCAATCCGCAAGATCCGGCCAAGCAGTTGGGGCGAGCCAGTCTGGCCTATCAGGCCGACCTCATCAGCGCCGCCCAAGCTGAGGCGATTCTAAATAGCTGGCTGGCCACCTATGGCGTCTCGGCAACCCCACCTGAGCTGTATAGCCTCGCTGGAGCCTTGCCTGCTGATCCTAATCGAGAAGACCTTTATACCGCCTTAGCCAACGCCGACCCTGGCAACATTCCCATTCAGTTGCGACGGTTGCAGGTGATTGCCCGCCGCAGCCCAGATCTAGCACGGGCCCAATTGCAGCGATTGATTGCTCAAAACCCAGACGACTTCAATGTTTATTTTATTCAGGGTGAACTGGCTCAAGATCTGGGCAATCTCGGCCTCGCCAGCGATGCCTACGAATCGATTCTGAGTCAAGAGCCGAGCAATATTGGCGCGTTGCTGGCCTTGGGAGGCGTGCGATTTCAACAGCGACAGTATGACTCAGCGGCACAGCTTTATAACCAAGCGCTGGCCATCGACCCCAACAACGCGAACGCGATCACGTCACTAGTCGGGTTGACTGTGGTGCAAGGACGACGGCTCGATGCCCTCACTCAGCTTGAGCAACTGCAAGTTGATATGGCCGCCGCAGGGCAGTCTACGGCTGATATTAGCCGCGAAATGCAGCGCATCCGCGAAGGCTATCTGCAGCAGCGCGGCTTTCAGCCGGAATGGGAACGGTATTAACCCATGTCTAGTTTGCACCCTGGATCGATGTCCCCAAAAACTGCCCGATTTGGATATGAACGCAGCTTAAACCCACGAGTGCATACCCTCTCTCTCTATGACTAAGCTTATTTTCGTTTCTCTGTTGTGGTTTTTCCCAGTTCTGCTGACTGGGCTGGTGGTGCAGGGGTGCGTGACTCCGGCTCCTGATTTACCAGAACAGCCACCCGCATCAGATGCAGCAGCGGCTATTCCCACGCTCACGAACGACGAACTGCTAGCTCAAAGCTGGCAGGCCTATGTCGAGCAGTTTATTCAGACCGATGGGCGCGTCATTGATCGAGAAGATGGCGATCGCACCGTTTCTGAAGGGCAAGCCTACGCCATGCTCAGAGCCGTGATGATTGACGACCCCGACACCTTTGCCCTGACCCTCGACTGGGCCGAAACAAACCTGCAACGCCGAGATGCCAACGGCGACCGGATCGATCAGCTTTGGGCCTGGACGTGGGGCCAGGATGAGGCCGGAACGTGGGGCATTCAAGATGCCAACTTTGCCAGCGATGCCGATATTGATGCTGCAACGGCGCTGATTTTGGCAGCTCGTCGCTGGAATCGACCTGACTATCTGGATCTGGCCCGCATCAAGCTGCAAGACATCTGGGACTATTCGACAGTGGTGGTGCCCAATGCTGATGGCGATATCTCAGGTGCTGAGTCGGCATCAAATCTTGAAACGGCGTCTGAAAATCCTCCTGAAGTTGTTGCGGAAGCAGCACCCATCCCAACCTCTGAGGCTGAATCACCGAGCATTCCAGACTTAGAGGGCGATCGCTATCTGCTACCGGGGCCAATCGAGTCGTTTCGCTCTGAACCCGATTTGCTCTATCTCAATCCCTCTTATTTTGCGCCCTATGCCTTTCGAATTTTTGCTCAAGTTGACCCCGACCACGACTGGCTCAGCCTAGTCGAGAGCAGCTATCGCATTTTAGAAGACTCAGCTCAGATTTCAGATGTGGGTTTGCCCAGCGATTGGGTGGCCTACAATGCCGCAACAGACGCATTTATGCCGCTAGAGTCACCCCGCCTCAACAGTAGCTATGGCTTTGACGCCTATCGCGTGTGGTGGCGGGTCATGCTCGATGCCGTCTGGTTTGACGAACCGCGCGCTGTCGAATACTTGCAGACCCATTTGGCCTTTTTAGAAGACCAGTGGCAATCGCAGCAGTCGATTCCGGCACGCATTGATTTAGAGGGCAATCCACTAGTGGATTATGAATCGACCGCCCAATACGGCATGCTCTATGCCGCCTTTAATTTGACGAATCCGGCGATCGCCACTGAGATTCGGCACCAAAAGCTGTTGGTTCAATATCGTGACGGCTTTTGGGATAGTGATTCTGCCTATTACACCCACAATCTGAGCTGGTTTGGCATCTACCCACCTGATGATTTGACGGCTCGTTTGCTCAATCCTTGATTGTTTCTTCCCTCAATTATTGATGTATTGATGACTCATGCTGCTGCTAATGAACCCGGTTTGAGGGGTGTCTAGTCCATCCCTGAAATCTGCCCAGATGCCCCATTGTTGGCTCTGGCGATCGCCCCACTGACCACACCATATACCTTAAATTCTCAACGTGTCTCTATGCTTCGTTTTCTAAATCATTGGCTCCCAAATGTTTTTAGCCCGTCGTCTCGTCGGCGTGGACGCTCCCGCTCCCATCGCCCAGCCCCCTGGCGGCGATCTGTTCTGATTATTCTGATTTGTGTGGGGCTCATTGGCCTCGTTAGCTTGATGCCACAGTTGGCAACGGCTCAACGCGACAACAGCCTAGAGCAAGAAGAAAATCAGCTGATTCGAGAATTTACCCTGCCGCGCCCGTCAACTCCCGCGCCCGTCTTTCGGCCCAGTCCGTCGCCAACCCCCGTGCGATCGCGTCCGGCGGCACCTCAACCCCAAGCTGATGACAGCCCAGAGGATGTGACCTCCGATCCAGCAGATGCTCCTGACTCTGGAGCTGCAACCAGTGCAGATGCAGATGCGGCAACCGCAGATCTCCCGACCTATCAGTATGTGCTCGAATTTAATCGCAGCCCCGTTGTCGGCAATCGCCTGCGGCTGGCTGGTGTCTATCCTGAGAGCCGACTCGGCTTTACTCGCCCGCGAGAATGGAAGGTCGAAACGGTCAAAGCCCTGCTGCGCTATCAGCATTCGCCGTCGCTGCTGGCTAATCGCTCGTTTCTCACCTTGCGAGTTAACAACACCAGCGTGGGCAGCATTCGCCTGGATCAGTCCGAAGGGGAGATTGGCGAAGCAATTTTCAACGTGCCCACTAGCCTGATTCAGGATTACAACGAAATTTCGGTGGTGGCAGAACATCACACGTCAGAAACCTGCACCAACCCTGCCAACCCTGCGCTGTGGAGTGAAATTTTGCCCGACTCCAAGCTGGTGTTTGAGTTTCAACCCCTGCCGACGACGCTTGATCTCAGCCTTTACCCCTACCCGTTTATTGACGATCTCAGCCTTGACCCCCTGCGGTTGGCTATTTTGAGCCCGTCAGACTATGGCGAAGAATGGCTGACTGCCGTAGGTCGGTTTCAAGCAGGGATGGGGCGGCTGGCTGAGTTTCAAAAGCTAGAAACGCGGCTAGTCACCACGACTAACAATCTTAGCTGGGGCGATCGCCTCGTCATTGTGGGCACCCCTGGAGACCAACCCATTCTCGAAGACCTCACCCTTCCCTTTGGGGTCGAAAATGGGCAGATTTTGGATGGCGATAACCGACCCCTCCCCGGTGAAGTGGGCGTCTTGATGCTTACGACGATTGAAGACGGCAGCGTGCCAGTCTTAGTGGCCAGCGGCAATTCGCCAATCGGAGTGGCCAAGGCTGTGCAAAACCTGATTCAGCCGGGCGCTCGCGACATTGTAGCCGGACAGGCCGCCATCATCGACCGGGTAGCTGACGTGCCGACGCCTGACCCCCATAGTTGGCCAGGATATTTGCCGAACCAAGATTCATTTCAGCTCAGCGATTTGACTGTTCCGGGTGGTCAGCCCTTTCAAGAAGTGACCGTCCATGGTTCCGAAGCGCCTCCGGTGCAGGTGGATTTCCGCGCCTTGCCCGACGATCGCTTCTCACGGGGCAGCACCATGACGCTGCACTATAGCCACAGCCCGCAGGTTAATCCCCGAACTTCAACGGTGGAAGTAATTTTAGACAATGTGGCCATTGGCTCCAAGCGGCTCTCTAACCGAGGCGCTGACAGCAAAAAGACCTTCAAAGTCAACCTGCCCGACAACTTGATTCGCCCCGATTCAGTTTTAAGTGTGCGGTTCATCATGAACCCGCGAGAATCGGAATTTTGTGGGCTCACAACCGATGATCAGCTGTGGGGGCGCGTCTATGGCGACAGCAGCTTTGACTTAAATCGGGGCACTGTTGTCACCTTGCCCAATCTCGACTTGCTGAAGACGGGATACCCATTTGCGGCACCGCAAGACCTCTCGGCTACAGCCCTGGTTTTGCCTGACACACCGGGTGATGAAGATGTGGCGACGATGCTGGCCGTGACAAAGCGCTTAGGAAATCTCAGCCGCGCTGAGTCGATCAAGCTCAATGTCTATCGGGCCGGAACGGTGCCTTCGGAAGTGCGCGAAGAACGCAATCTGATTGGCATTGGTCGGCGCGATCGCTTCCCCTTGCAGCAGGTGTTGCAGGCCGAAAACTTTAGCCTGCGCGAGGGGCTCACCCGGTTTTGGATGGGGAGTCAAGTGCATGCATTACCCGATAGCGAAGGCATCGTGCGCTCGGTGCTCTCATCCGACAATCGCGATCGCGTCTTGCTAGCCCTGACAGCTCAAACCGACGCCGGACTGCAGCAGGTGCAGGATCTATTCAACCAAGACGCGCTGTTTGCCCAACTCCGGGGTGATACGGTGCTAATCAGCCGTAATGAAGATGATCCGTCGCCCTATGGCTCACGCGGCTATAGCCTCAGCTTTTTGCAAGAAGCTCAGCAGCGCCGCATCGAGCGCGTTGACTCGCTCAGCCGCATTTCTCTATTCCTGCAAGACTACTGGTTCATGTTGCCGACGGGCATTGTGTTCTTAGCCGTGTTGCTCTATGCCATCTCCCAGCTCTACCTCAACCGTATTAGCAAGTCGGAAGAAGTGAAATGACGAGTTCATCGCCCCAAATTGAATCTCAGCGCGATCGCCAAACCTCTCGGCTCGCCCGATGGCTGCTCGCACTCCCCCTCTGGTTTGATCGGCTGATGCCAACGGTCGGCAAGTGGCCACTGTTTTGGCTAACGGTGGCGCTCTTGTGCCTGTCGCTGCCGCTGATTATCACGCCGATCAAAGTTTGGCAGCAAACCGTCGTTGCCGGAGTGTTGGTCGCTCTGGGCTGGCTGGTAGTCACCCTGGAACAGCGGCAACTCAACCAGAAAGCAGGGGAATATTTGCATCTGTTCCTCGCTTGGCTCAGCATCGTCACCACCCTACGGTATTTGTATTACCGCACCAACTACACGCTAAACCTGGAAACCTGGGTAAATACGCTGTTTAGCGTGCTGCTTTACACGGCAGAACTATATGCGATCGCCACCTTGCTGCTGTCTTATTTTCAGACCCTCAAGCTCAAAGATCGCACCCCAGTTGACTTTAGCTTTGTGCCCCAAGAGCAGTGGTTTAGCGTTGATATCTACATCCCGACTTACAACGAAGATGTTGAGATTGTTCGCAAGACCGCTTTGGCAGCGATGGCGATCGACTACCCCAACCATAAAAAACGGGTGTACGTCTTGGATGACGGTCGCAAGTTTCCAGAAAGGCGAGGCCAACTGCAAGCCATGTGCAGCGAGCTTGGCTGCACGATGCTGACCCGTGACAACAATGATCACGCCAAAGCAGGCAACATCAACACCGCAATGCGTCGCACTCAGGGCGATCTCGTCCTTATTCTCGACTGCGACCACATTCCGAGTAAGCAGTTTCTCAAACAAACTGTTGGCTTTTTCTACGACCAAAAGACAGCGCTTGTGCAGACCCCGCACTGGTTCTATAACCCTGACCCATTCGAGCGCAATCTCTTGACTCAGGGTCGCGTCCCTGTCAACAACGAACTGTTCTATAAAGTCGTGCAAAAGGGCAACGACTTTTGGAATGCCGCTTTCTTCTGCGGGTCAGCCGCTGTCATTCGCCGCGATTACGTGCTGCAAATCGGCGGCATTGCCGTCGAAACTGTGACCGAAGACTGTCATACAGCGCTCAGGCTCCATTCGTTGGGCTACAACTCGGTCTACTACGACAAGATCATGGTGGCCGGACTAGCTCCCGAGAAGTTCTCATCCTATGTAGGGCAGCAGGTGCGCTGGGCACGGGGCATGGCGCAAATCTTACGACTTGAGAACCCCTTATTTAACCGCAAACTCAAGCTGAGCATTCCGCAGCGGTTATGCTATTTCTCGGCGACCTCTCACTTCTTCTTTGGCTTTCCTCGCCTGATGTATGCTCTCTCACCCGTGCTCTATCTACTATTTGGCATCAACCTGATCCGAGGGCTTGGGGTCGAAACATTAGTCTACGCCCTGCCGCATATCGTGCTGGCAATGAATGCCAACTACATTACTCAAAAGACAGTGCGCTTTTCATTTTGGAACGAAATTTTTGAGTATGCCATGGCGTTTCAAGATGGCATCGTTACAATTATGGCGTTGATCAACCCCAAGCTTGGTTCATTCAATGTGACGGATAAGGGCACATCGATTACCAAGCGCAGCTTTGACTGGGAGTCAGCACGCATGACGCTGGGCATGGTGCTACTCTTGCTGCTATCGCTACTGGCTGTTCCGTTTTGGCTGGCGCTGCGTCCAGAAACTGTTGAATCTGTCTTAATCAATGCATTGTGGAGCATCTTTAATCTTGTGCTATTAGGTGCAGCCTTGCTCGTTGCCCTCGAACAGCCTCAGCTGCGGCAAGCTCACCGCCTCGATCGCCATCTCACAACTATCATTTATAGTGCGGGAAAAACCAACCTAACCGGGCAAACCGTGGATGTGAGCGAAAGCGGAGCCCGCATCCAGCTGGAGAGTTGGCCCAATTTGCCTGATGTAGTGGAGCTAGAGCTGGTGGGTGACTTTGGAGCCCGTGCATTTCTAGATGCGCGGGTGGTGCGAGTGGAACCCGTGAGCGAGAATGAAATCTATGTCACGGTCAACTTCATTGATTTAGCCCCCGCGCAATATGATGCCCTGATTTTGGTTCTCTATTCTGATGTCGATGAATGGGCTGTGCAAACCCGGTCTGAGGCCGATCGCCCCTTTTCATCGCTGCGATTTTTAGCGACGGCTTTCATTCGAGCCTTTAGCGAACCAAAACCTGCCCGCTCTACTCCTGTCCGCAAAAAGGTGCAAGCATCGACTCAGCTCTATTGGGGTGGCACATTTTATCCTGGAACTGCTACAGACATTAGCTCTCGCAGCATCCGCATCGAGTTAGACCATTTCTCATTGCCCAACTTTGAAATGCTGCGCCGCACCAAACCTGCCGTTGGTCTCCTGATTGGCCCAAATGAGGGCGGCGATAACTCCAGTGCGCGGCGACTGATTGCGGAAGTCAAGAATGTCGAGTCATATACCGTTGACACAGCCCCAACACGACTTTATGCGACAGCTACAACCAATACTATTATCGCTATTGAGCTATATTTCCCGAAGCACTTAGACTGGCGGCAAGGAGGCAAAATTCGGCAGATCCTCAGCACCTTAGAGTAAGAATGCGCCCACCGATCTGAGGATTGATGCTCCACATAGGTGGGAATATCGGCTGCAAGCCAATTGGAGGTATGGCAGAAGGCAGGAGGGAGGAAATGTTCAATCTGTCCTCTTACAACCCATATCCTGCATTGGTTCAGGAGACCTGCCCCTTTGAGAACAATTTCAAACCCACAATGATAGCTGGAGGCGAAAAATCGTAATTCTCGGTTGCCGTCGGCCCGTTTGAGCCAAAATCAGGACACAGTAAGGGGATAGTTGATGCCCTTGATATACACTTGCAGACCCCGCTTGGCATGACGATAGAGATCTTTGAGGCAACGACCGTCTTGTAGAGTACGATTGCTGCGTAGACCGACAATGGGTCGCCAAGAGCGTTGACGAACCGCCTTCAGAAACTCGCAGGTTCCAAACTCGGTATCGGCTGACGGGTCGTGCAAATCACACTTCGAGTGAACCAGCGATAGCGGTTGAGAAATCGACTTAACGAACTAGCGGATTTGACTGGAGCATGAGCGGGCAAAGCATGACCTTGAGCGTCTAGGAACAGCCCCAATAAAGCCTGAAGACTGACTTTTGATAGACACTAGGCATCAAACAGAGGAGGCTATACACTAGCCCTTGGGCGTGTTGAAGAATGGTTCCCATGACCGTCTTCTGATATTTTTGCTATGCCCTTTCTTTTGGATTTTGGCTCACTTGGCAACCTTTATTGAGAAAGGTGCAAGATCTCAGCGGAGGTAAAGGTCATCATTTCAACCAATAGCTTGTGCTCATCTTACAAGGATGGTACTTAACTTGAGGTCTGTGCCTGACCATGACTTTCAAGCGGCGATCGCCCTGCCAGAATCGCGTCATAATAACGGTCAGTTACAGAATGACAAATCAACCGTGACCCATGCTGCCCTTCAGTCGCCACTCAAACGCCGTCAGCCCCAGCAAACTGGACTTTATGCCACTCTGCTACCGCCGCTGGTCTGGATGTCGCTGATCTATTTTGTGCCCCTGGCCTTGCTGATTTCATATAGTGTCTGGCGGCTAGAGTCGTTCGACATTGTTAGAGAATTTAGCCTCGACAATTTTCAGACAATTTTGACCAATGGGGCCTATCGCACCGTGATTGTGCGCACGGTAGCAACGGCACTAGGAGTCACGCTAATTGATATTGTCATTACACTGCCATTGGGGTATTTCATTGCGCGACAGGGCGATCGCACCCGGACGTTGCTCACTGTGTTGGTGATCTTGCCGCTGTGGTCAAGCTATTTGGTGCGGGTGTTTGCCTGGAAGATTATCTTGGGTTACAACGGCGTCATCAATAGCCTGCTGATGTCGGTCGGCATTTTGTCAGCACCGAGTTCTATCTTTCTCTATAATCAGTTTTCTACGACATTGACCTTTGTGCATGTGTGGCTTCCCTTCATGATCTTGCCTATCATTACAGCCTTTGAGCGCTTGCCCACCGACTTGCTGGAAGCATCAGCCGATTTGAATGCGCCTCCCTGGATCACATTTCGACGAGTCATTATGCCTCTAGTAACTCCCGGCATTGTGGCGGGTTCGATTAATGTGTTTGCCCTGACAATGGGAGATTTTATTACCCCCAGTTTAGTGGGTAGCCCTAGCGGCATTATGTTAGGCAATGTGATTGCGTCCCAGTTTGGTGTTTCATATAACTGGCCACTGGGAGCTGCATTCGCCCTCGTGGTGATGCTGATTGTGTTTGCTGGGCTGGCGATCGCCCTGCGCCATGGGGCATTAGAGACATTGCCATGACTCAAGTTGATACATCAGTTACACCTAAGCCAGCAAGTACGGCTCGGTCTACCTTTCCCTCGTCTGGATTGCTATCGGTATGGGCGATCGCCATGTTCGGGTTTCTATATCTGCCGATTGTAGTTGTGGTGCTGATGAGCCTGAATGATTCGGCCATTCTCGCGCTTCCATTCAAGGGCGTCACGCTAGCCTGGTATCAGCAACTATGGAGCGATCGCGCCTTGCGAATGGCTTTGTTCAGCTCACTCAAAGTAGCTGCTGCTGCAACAATTCTGGCTACAGGATTTGGGACATTAGCCGCCTTTGCCGTCTATCGCTATTCATTCTTTGGCAAGGCCACCTTTCGCATTGCTCTAAACCTGCCAATTCTCTTACCTGGAATTGTCACAGGTGTGGCGATGCTGGCTTACTTTTCTGACTTGGGCCTAGAACTATCCCTGGCGACGGTCATTTTGGGACATGCCATTTTTGGCTTACCCGTAGCGTTTGGCCCCATCTTGGCACGGCTGACCCAATTTCCTCGCAATTTAGAAGAAGCGGCCTATGATCTGGGTGCGCGTCCTCACCAAGTCTTTTTCGGCGTCATCGTTCCCTATATTCGTAGCGCCATCATTGCCGGAGCGTTACTGGCGTTCACGCTGTCATTTGATGAAGTTATCGTCACTATCTTTCTTACCGGGCGAGAAAACACTCTGCCCATGGAAATTTGGGCTCGGTTACGAACAAACATCACCCCCGAAATTGCTGCTGCTGCTACGTTCATCTCTGCTGCAAGTGCTGGAATTGTCTTAATCAGCCAGTGGGCAACTCGTGAGCAGCTTTAGTTGGTGATAGAGACCAAGCTAGAACAGGTTGGTTTAAGAAAACCTCCACCCAAAAGTGGAGGCAATTCACTTAGGAGTAAACCTGTCAAACCTGGGAGCATTCAGAATTAGGTAAGTTCTGAAGTTTAAATATTGAAGCCACTTCGATGCTATGGGAGGAATATTGTCTGATTCGGCTCTCGGTTTTAATCGTATCGTTCAGCAGCATTCTAGAGACCCCTTGACATCCATTGAGTAGCCGCAGCAAGAGTTCCACTGCTTGCTACTTCTTTAGAATCATGGGTACTCTATTTTTTCGCAAGTCCCTTAGTTACGATTTATCTAGACCGAGGAGGTTATCGGATCAAAGGGCAGCGATCGCCCTCTACCCGGAAGAACCTAGACGTTCCTCCAGTAGAACCCAGCGCCTTCTTCCAAGAGCGGCTGCATCGCCTAGAGCAAACCTTTGACCTAGAAGGCTACGAAGAATCGAAAAAGCTGCTGATTGATGCTATTTGCGAAGAAGCGATCGCCAGCACCGACCATCTCAAAATCTGGAAGGGAGCCCAACTCGAAGGTGACACCACCGCAGGCTACGTCGATTATTTGATCGCCGAACGAAAACGGTATTTAGACATTCTCCTACTGTGCATCATCGAAGCCAAAAAGGACGACTTTGAAAAAGGCATTGCCCAATGCCTAGTGGAGATGCAGGCCTGCCAGTGGCAAAATCGCCAAGCGGGCCGCGAGATTGATGTCTACGGTATCGTCACCAATGGCCGGGCATGGCAGTTCTACCGCATGATCCCAGAGGGTACAGTCTACGAAACCCCCGTGTATTCCACCGGAGATATGGATCTGTTGCTGGGGCGATTGCGCTATATCTTCCAGTTGTGTGAGCAAAATCTGGACTAAGGTTTTAGGCAATGTTAATTGCAATTAAACAACAGACTATCGTCAAGCCTAGAGGCGTCATTGAGCTAACGTCACCGGGCTTGCCAGAAGGGGCGATCGCGGAGGTGATTGTCTTGATTCAAGACTCTACTGAATTAGCTAAAGAAACCGCGCGATCGCTCACGAGCCTTATTGGAGCCGCCCCTGGCAGCTTTGCCACCCCCGAAGAGGCCGACCAGTTCATCCGTCAGGAACGGGGCACATGGGATTGGTTGATAGAGATTCCGGTTGGGCTGCTGTCAGAGGTCATTTTGCCAGAGGAGTGATACATTCAAAACTACGAAGAGAGGCCCAGATCGTGCTATGACAATATCCCTACTCGATCTCCCCAACGCAGAGCAAGGGCTCGTGCTGGCAGGCGTCACCTGGCAGCAGTACAATGCCTTGGTCGCGCTTTTCATGAACCAGTTCCCCGCACTGCGGATGACTTATCTGGAAGGCACCCTCGAACTCATGACCACCTCCCCCGAACATGAACGCCTCAAAAAATCATTGTTCGCCTGATCGAAGCCTTCGCCGAAGAACTGGATTTAGACCTCAATGGCATTGAAGCCAGCACAGTCATCAGCCATAGCGACACGACATCACAGGTCTTGGGCTACTGAAGCCGAATGCAGCAGGCATCCATATGAGAGCGAGTAGCTGCTGGGAGAACGGCAAAGGTGGATAACCGGAGCTATTTTGGATCGATTGCGGTAGGAGATTGGTAGGACGGTTTATTGAGAACCGCTATAATCGATATCTAGAAGGGATTAGAAGACTTTCTGAACTTTACTTTGTTCGAGACAAAGGGGGCGTGGGTAGCCTTCGACAAGCAAGCTAAGAATCCCACCATCCCAATTCTTCTAAAACCTACTGCGGCATCACCTTGTAGCCGACGCATCAGCCTTTTGATACCCCTAACATGATGAAGCCTGTCGCTTATCCAGAGCTGCTTTCGCCGCTCAGCCTGGGTAGAACGCGAGCAAGACTACGTCTATTACCAATTTTCTCGTAACGGCAAGACCTCGCAACCAATCGGCCTGGGAATCTTTGTTAACGAACTGAATGGCCTTTTCTAAGTCGGATTGAGCGAGGATTAATTGAGCGAGGATTAATTGA
>CAZCXK010000041.1:6478-19432 GCA_964502605.1 uncultured bacterium | reverse complement strand
ATTGAGCGAGGATTAATTGAGCGAGGATTAATTGACAAGAAAGGCTACTAAACAGCTGACTAGAAATTCGATACACTAATCAAAACTGCGAGTTAGCGCCTCTTGAGTGACCCCATCATGGCTCCTTTGCCCAATTATCAGCCCAAACAGCTTTCTCTTGGCCCCCTCGAAGCCGAAATTTTAGACATCCTTTGGGAGTTAGAGTCTGCAACAGTTAAAGACATTCACGATCGCATTTTGAGCGACCCTGAACGCGAATTAGCTTATACCTCAGTCACCACTGTGCTGCGGCGGCTGACGCAGAAGGGTTGGCTGGGGTGCGATCGCCGCGAACGGTCTTATCGCTGGTGGCCATTGATATCAATGGCCGAGGCTCAAGCATTGCAAACCTATGCCCAACTCCAGGAGTTTCTTGCAGTCGGGACGCCTGACATCGTGGCGGCCTTTGCCGATCGCCTTGATGCCGCCAGCCTTGACCAGTTGGATGCGATCGCCCAACGTCTCAACGCCATTCGCAACGCTAAGGAGGAGTCGTAATGCATCTCAGTTTGATTGCGATCTCTATTGTTCTGGCGATCGCCCTGCGCCTAGTCTGGACGCCGCTAAAGCAGCCCTGGACATTGCGCTGGCAAACTACCCTAGCTGCCTTTTTGCTACCGCCGCTGTGGGTTGCGACCACTGTTATCGCCGTGCTCTGTATGGGAACTCAAGGTCGCATGATGGGCCTTGCCGTAGGGGCGGGGGGCTATGCTCTGGCGTTGAGTCTGTTGGGTCTGATTGCGGGCGTCTTGCTGCATCGCAGTTGGCAAGGATGGCGATCGCTCCGTCAGGTGCGAACCTATCCGATGGTGTCTGTGCAAGGTCGCACGGGATATTTGCTCGATACCCCTGCGCTGTTTGCTGCTCAGATTGGCTTCTGGCAGCCTGAGCTGGTAGTGAGTCGAGGGCTATTAGACACCCTAGATGTCGATCACCTCACTGCTGTGCTAACCCATGAAGCGGCCCATGAGCAGTTTCGAGATACGTTCTGGTTTTTCTGGCTAGGGTGGATCAAGCAGCTCAGCGTCTGGTTGCCTCAGACCGATGACCTCTGGGGCGAACTGCTGCTGCTGAGAGAACTGAGGGCAGATGCGTGGGCAGCTCAGTCAGTTGACTCCTTGGTGCTGGCCGAGTCGTTGCTGCAAGTGGTGCGATCGCCATTAGAACCGCGCCCAACTGGAATCGCTTTTGATGGGGCTATGTCAGCCTCTCGACTCGAAGTGCGGGTTGAAGCCCTGCTAAATCAGCGTCGCGGCGGGCCAGCGGAGTCCCCACCTCTGCTGCCTGCGTCTCGATCTCTGGTGGGGGTGGGGTGGGCGATCGCCCTAATACCGCTGCTGAGTATATTCCTGCATTCTTAATTCCTGTATTCTCAACGCACCGACAGGCGCACGCGAACGGTGCCTGTGCCTGTGGCTGTGGGTTGCCAACTCTGGAGCGATCGCCGCATCAGATCGAGAGTGTCTCGGTCTTGAAGGGTTGATTCGCGCTCATCGAGTAGTAGCCGTTCGACGATGCCGTTCCTGATTCGCAATTCCCAAACGACTTCACCTGTGATGCCTGCAGGGGGCTGCAACCGCTGCAAATATTGCTCTAGTCGCGCCACATCAGAGGTGTCTAACCCTGCGGCATCCACCACAAACACCCGCTGCACCGGAGGCTGTGTTGGTCTGACAGGGCTACTCTCTAGGGCATCTTCCATCATTGGAGGCACAATTCCGATTGGGGATGCTGCACTGGGGCCCCGTTGGAGACGGCTCATCGAGCTGGGTGACATGCTCATCGGCATCACCTCACCAGCGTCAAAATCGCCAAAAATGCCTTCATAGCTGACACCGTCTGGCATCTCAATAGGCACCTGCACGATGCGACGGGTGCCATCGGGATCGACTCTAACGTCTTCGCTGATGGCAACGAAGGCCGTATATTGCGACAGCAAGCGATAGTCGAGTGCCGTTTGCGTTACGGCCTCTACGCCCGATACGGTCTCACCGCTGTGCATTTGGTTCATGAGGTCTTTGATTTTGGCGCGACCCCACAGTTGGGCGATTGCCAAATTGCCAGCATTTTGATCAAAGTTGACAGCCAGAGTTTCTTCATAGCGATCGCCTCCAGCAGCCACTCCAGTGATGCGGAGGGTGCCACTCAGCGCGTCAGGCTTGCGGCCAAAGAGCACCAGCGGCTGATTGGCAAACAAGTCCGGCACAGCCAGAGGATAGAGTTCGGGGGCGTCGCCATCGCCTTGCCATTCGACGGTGATGTTGGTGAGCACTGGGTTATTAATCTGCTGAAAGAACTGCTCTGCCACAGCCTCAGTGGGTTCATCTTGACGCACAACTTGCACTGTGCCGCGCCCGATTTCGGCCAGACGGTTGAGCAAAAAGCGATTGACCGAACTGCCCACCCCAAAGCTATAGAGGCGATTGCCCGTGCTCAGCCGCCGCTGCACTTCGGCTAGCACGCTGGCTTCGTTGCCAATGTAACCATCGGTCAGCAGCACCACGCTCCGTAAGCGCCCTTCGGGAGCGGCAGGAAAGTTGAGCACAGCCTGAATGCCGTTGAGCAATTCGGTGCCGCCATTGGCTGTAAGCTGATTGACATAGGCGATCGCCCGCTGCCGATTTTGCGCCGTGTTGGGCAACGGAGCTGCCGACAGCCGCGTCGTGGTATTAGCAAAGTCAATGATGGTAAACGTATCGTCAGAATTGAGCCCATTGATCATGCGCCGCATTAGCTCTTGCGACTTGGCCAACGGTTCCCCTTGCTGCGATCCGGATGTATCCATCAAAAAGACCACGTCTTTAGGGACAATTTCACTGGGGCGATAGTCTACCGCTGGAATCAAGTAGGCGGCAAAATGCCCTCCATTCTCGTTGGCCTGCGTCAGAACCGTGGCCTGGGTTTGATCACCCGACAGGCGATAGCGCAAAATTAGATCTTTGTTGGGCAGGGTGTCACTGTCGGATAGCTGCACCCGCATTCCCTGGCCTTGGGGTTGAACCTGGATTTCATGAGAGGGCGATCGCACCTCTTGCACAGCCACCCCGGCATCAATGTCAACCGTGACGTTGATATCGTGCCCCGATCGCTGATCAGGCCGCACCACAGGTGGCGTGATTTGGGAGGCATCAGGCACCTGATTGGTATTGCCATCCGGTGTAATCGAGTCGCCCGGAATGTAGCGCGGCCCCACTACCATCGGAAAAACAAACTCATAGTTGTGTTCGGCAAATTTCAGGCTTTCGGTGTAGCGAATGGTAACATCAATGCGCTCACCGGGGCGGATATTCGCTAGCGACTGGGTGAAAATGTTGTCGCGCTGCTGCTCTAATAACCCCGCCGTGCGCCCTGCTTGGACGGCTTGGTCATAAAGTTCTCTGGCCTCTTCTCGCCGTTTGATATCACCTCGAATGATGCGATCGCCAATTTTGACTTCCATACCATCAACTGCTGCTTCATCAGGCAGCGGAAACACATAGATGGCTTCCAACGGCTGCTCAAACGGGTTCTCAAAGGTCTGAGTGATTTCAACTCGGGTCAGGTTGCCGCTGATACGAGCCTGCACGTCAGTGTGTGTGAGCGGGAACACCTGTTGTTCACCGCTTTCAGACTGCACATACAGCCCCCCTGCTGCTCGATCCAAAGGTGTTTCATCCTGAAAACTAGCAGAATTCATAGGGTCGCGATTAGAAACAGGATTAGACATCAAAGGAGAACCCATTGATTGGGCTAAAACAAAGTGAGTTGCAGTTCCTAGGGTGGCTGCAAATAGGGCGATCGCCAACCCAGCATAAGAAAGCTTCATGGGCGTTAATACTCAAAACACACTGCTATACCATGGCATCGGATCTGTCACACAGTCTGGAAGGTTGCACTTTTTGCAACGAGAGAGAATGGGGGAATAAGTGGATGAGTATTAAGAACATCAACCCCACACCCATACACTCTAAACTCCCCACCACACCGGGCTGATGCCAGCTTTGCATCCACGGGAAACCTCGTCAGGTGTGGAGATGGATGTATTCGAAGCGGATATCTGAAAACATCCCCCAAACCAGTGGCGGGGCGATCGCAGAGTTAGGGGCGATCGCTGGCTGACATAACGCTCATAGGAGCAAGCTTGTTCGATAAATGCAAGAGTTTCCATAGGGGCTCAACTAACAAGTAACTGTAACGCTCAACTCCTATCAAACGCTGATCCGCGTCTAACATGCGTCTACACCCTGCCACTTTCGATAGTGCTTAACTATTTGCCCAAAGCAAACATTTGAACGACACGCCGCCCTGATTTGAGATGATCGGCTCTCAACCCTTGTAGTGAACTAGTTCAGCGACTCTCAACCCTGTCTATGGGCATCTGCAACTAGACCATGCCATAAATTGACGAATAGACCACCTACACGACTGGTCTAAGCATGTGCTGCGACAGCAGATGCCCTCAACAGATACCCTCAACCTCCAAAGAGGAAGCACCTCGCTCTCTATCCTGGGGCTCAATCAGAGAGTGGGGTGCTTTTGCAGCGCTTTGAGTCAGGCTTGTAGGAGAGGGAGCCTACGACAGAGAAACTGAGCAATCGACTGGCAGCAGATCCGTCGGATTCATCGTCTCATACCGCTCAAACGGCTGATGAATCCAAGGATTATCTGGTAGATAGTCAACATAATAGTCTGGCTCAACCACCGAACAGCTCTTATACCAGAGCACGCCAGTCCGCAATTCGTCGATATAAAATCCGTAGTGATGATCAAGCCACTGAACGGTCTTCGCCAGTGTCACGCCAGAATCAGCCAGATCATCTACCAGCAAAATGCGACTTCCCAAATTGGCTGTCGTCATCACCAAATCCCGAGAAAACGTGACACGTCCTCGGATGCGATTGTCCGGGCCACCATAGGATGAGGTCGCCAAGATTGCCAGTGGTAGATCAAAAATTCGAGCAAGAGTGTCACCTACTCGCAATCCGCCTTTAGCAATGCAAACAATTTGGTTAAACTCCCACTGTGAGGTATAGATTTTAGCCGCAAGGCGTTCAATCGTTTGGTAGTAGTCGGGCCACGTCACGTAAAGATCTGGCATGGTGGTATTGAATATCAAATGAGCAGTAAGGAACAAATAGTCAAGCTATACCTATAGTATTAAATACGCAAGTATTGAATACGCAGTGAATACACAGGAGTGAATGTGTGATGGATTGAATACGTATGCATCCGCGCACAGCCTTGCACTCACATCGGCCTCGGCCTCAAAGAATTCCTGATCCAGCGCTTTGCTAGAAAAAGTGTCAAGCAAGTCCTAGAAAGTAGGATTACTTAGGATGTCAGAGCTAATCGTATCGCAAGATACCTGGCTGGCTGACAAAACTCGTGAAAGGCTGATTCTCCCATACCTTAGGTATCTACAACGACGTGGATTGAGCGCAGCCAAAATCCACACTCCGAAGATCTGTCAGAAGATCTGTCAGGCAACCAGGCAAGATACTGTAGCTATTCGGATTCTGCCTCTCAGCTTCAATCACTATCAGCCCCAGCCACGACTTCTTGACCGCTAATTTGACGATTAACGCTGTTAACTAGTTAGAACATTAAATAGTTAAAACGTCATACATATTTGTACACTTTTTGATTACAGAAATATTTAGCCATGTTGATAGAAACCCAAATTAAAAACAATCAATTGATTAGTTTAATAAAGCCAGAAACCCCATAGCTGCAGACCTCTTGGGGATGATATATACGGTATTCTTTACGCTTCGATAAGATTCTCTTAGTAATTGTATATATTTTGTTTCGTATAGTAGAATTGCATCACAAATCAGTAACGAAGTTAATATTGAGCAGGTCAATTCGCTGAGCAGGATAAATAATCTTGGCGGTTGGTTGAGGTGCAGCGGTTTTTTAAGATTTAAGAATCAGGGTCTCTAGCATCAAAAATTGTGAGTTGCTGTCTATAGGGCAATGCTCTTGGCATGGGCTACCTGGTGTCATCAGGTGCGCTACCGTCGAGGGTTACAGAGAAATCGCGCGATCGCGGCATCTCTTAAAACGATGAAGAGGCTAGCACGTATGAACGATCTCGGTAAAACGAAGAAACAACTCCTTGATGAGTTAGACGTTCTCCGTCAGCAAATTCTGAATTTAGAACAGTCAAACCAGAGCTGTTTATTGCAAAAAGATTCGCTGCAGCAAGAGCAGCAAAAGCTGGCGCGCACGGTGAAAGAGCGAACGGCAGCATTACAAGAAGCTAATGATCAGTTTTTGTCTGAGATCGTCGAGCGACGCCAGATTGAAGAGTCACTCTATGAAAGTGAAGCGCTCTATCAGTCATTGACAGACGTGCTGCCCCTGGCTCTCTTTCGGCGCGATCGCGCTGGAAGATTGACGTTTGCTAATCCTGCCTATTTGGCCAATTTAGGAACGGCGCTCGATCAGTGTTTAGGGCAGACGGTTGATGATGCCTATCCATCTGACTTAGCTGCCAAATATGCAGCAGACGACGCCCATGTGCTAGAAACAGGTGAAACCATTGACACCATTGAGCTACGCCCTTTATTTCAGTCGGATCAAGAAACCTATGTCCATATGGTGAAGGCTCCAGTGCGCGATCGCCACGGCCACATTATCGGGATCCAGGGCATTTTTTGGGATGTGAGCGATCGCATTCGAGCTGAACAGCAGCTTGCTGACCAAAGGGAGTTTTTACGCAGCATCTATGAAGGAGTTGCTGAGTCGATTTTTGTCATTGATGTGTTAGAGGGCGGTGAGTTTTGCTATGCCGGATCGAATCCCTGTAGCGAATATTTCACAGGGGTTTGCAGTGCTGATAGCCTCGGTAAAACACCCGATCAGATTTTTCCGCCCGATCTGGCCGCAACGATGCGATCGCACTATCAGGCCTGTGTGGATGCAGGTGAAAAAATCGTCTATGAAGAGTATCTGCCCTTGCAGCAGACGCATCAGTGGTGGTTTACCAGTCTCACCCCGCTGCGTAATGAAACCGGGCGGATTTATCGCCTCGTTGGCACCAGCATTGACATCACCGATCGCAAGCAGGCTGAAGAATCGCTGCGCCATCAAGCCGAGCAAGAACGCGTCATTCAAGATGTCACCCTGCGGATTCGGCAGTCGCTCAACTTAGACGAGATCCTCAACACGACCGTGGCCGAAATTCATCAGTTGCTTGATGCCGACCGCGTCGTGATTTATCGGTTTAACCCCGACTGGAGCGGTAATGTCACAGTGGAGTCGGTGCGTCCAGAATGGCCGCCTGTGCTGGGTAACAACATTTACGATCCCTGTTTTGATGAGCATTATGCCCGTCAATATCAGCATGGGCGGATTTTGACGCTGGAAGACATTCATACCTCGGCGATCGCCTCCTGCCACCTCGATTTTTTGGCCCAGCTTGAGGTCAAAGCGATGCTGGCGGTGCCCATCTTGCATGGGAATGATCTCTGGGGTCTGATTATCGTTCACCAATGCCGCGCCACTCGCCAATGGCATGATTCTGAGATTAATCTGTTGCAACAGTTAGCCAACCACCTGGCGATCGCTGTCCACCAATCAGGACTCTATCAGCAACTGCAGCGCGAGCTGGCTGAACGCTGTCGCGCCGAAGACGCCCTCCGCTCAGCTAAAGAGCAGCTACAAGCCGTCTTAGAAGCCGTTCCAGGTATTGTGTCGTGGATTAGTTCTGACTTGAAATATCTCGGCGTCAATCAGCATCTCGCTCGCTTTTTTAAGCGCCATCCTGACGAATTTGTTGGACAAGACATCGGTTTCCTAGACAACAGCACCGAATTTAAGGCCTTTGTCCAAAATTTCTTTGCCAGCTCGTCGTTAGATATTTCTACAGAAATCACGGCCAATCTTGATGATGCGCTTCACAATTTCTTGATCGTGGCGCAAAAATATGACCACGACCAAGCCGCCTTTGTCGTCGGCATCGACATCACCGAACGCCGACAGGCTGAAGACCGATTGCTCATGGCTAAGGATCAGCTCCAGGCGGCGTTAGACGCGGTTCCGGGCATCGTCTCATGGATCAGCTCTGACTTGAAATATCTGGGTGTCAATCGACATCTAGCCCGCACCTTCAATTTGATGCCAGAGGTGTTTGTCGGGCAAGATATTGGGTTTCTCAGCACCAGCAGAGAATTTGAAGGCTTTATTACAGAATTCTTTAACAGCCCCCACATAGACGCCTTGCGAGAAATTTCAGCCTATGTCAATGGTCAGCTTCACAAATATCTGATCACGATGCAGAAATATAACCATAACCAGGCTGCGTTTGTTGTCGGCATTGATATCACCGATCGATATCAGGCAGAAATTGCGCTACGCCAAGCCGAATTTAAATATCGAGCCATCTTTGAAAACGCCATTGAGGGCATCTTTCAGGCGACGCCTGATGGCTATTATTTAGATGTCAATCCGGCGCTAGCCAAAATTTATGGGTATGATTCTCCCGAAGACTTGATGGCGCATCCGTCTAGTATTCAGCAGCTCTACGTCGAACCCAATCGCCGAGCCGAATTTGTCAGCCGTTTGCAAGAACACAACGATGTCTATCGATTTGAGTCTGCTGTCTATCGCAAAGATGGCAGCATCACCTGGATCTCAGAGAACGCCCGCGCTGTTTTAGATGACATGGGCCGCTTGCTCTATTACGAAGGCACGGTAGAAGACATCACCGAGCGCAAACTGGCAGAAGAAGCACTCCGCAAAGCCTACGAAGACTTAGAAAAGCGGGTCGAAGATCGCACGGCGGCATTGCGAGAACTCAACGATCGCCTGGTAGTGGAGATTGCTGAGCGCCATCGTGCCGAGGCTGCGCTCCGCCAATCAGAAACTGAGTTGCGGGCGCTGTTTGCAGCCATGACTGACAGCGTGGTGGTTTTTGATGCCGCTGGGCGCTATCTCAACGTGCTTTCAACCCATGCTGACCTTATGGTCGAGTCACCCGATGACCTCATCGATAAAACCGTCTATGAGGTGATGCCGACTGAGCAAGCGACTTTATTTGTGGTGCATATTCAGCGCACTCTCAACACAGGACACACCACCTATCTGGAATATAGCTTGCCAGCCCCTGCGTCGCCGCTACATGGAAAACCGCCGTCAGACGGGCAGTCGCCTCCCGATCATGTTTGGTTTTCTGCCAGTGTCTCGCCCATGCTCGACAATTGCGTGATTTGGGTGGCGCGCGACATTACCAAACGCAAGCAAGCTGAGCAACGCTTGCAAGAAGCCGAAGAAAAATATCGCAGTATCTTTGAAAATGCGGCAGAGGGAATCTATCAAATTACGGCGGGGGAACAATACCTCAGCATTAATCCGGCGCTGGTTCGCATGTATGGCTATGACTCTGTAGAAGATATGGTGGAGCATATTACCGATATCAGCCACCAACTGCATGTCAACCCCAACCGTCGGGTTGAGTTTTTGGCTCTGTTAAAAGAGGATGGGGCCGCAGTGAATTTTGAGGCGCAGGTCTATCGCAAAGATGGTAGCGTCATCTGGACATCGAACAACGCCCGTGCCGTATATGATGACTCGGAAAACCTGGTTTACTATGAGGGCACTGTGCAAGACATCACCGAGCGCAAACAGGCTGAGGCTGCACTTAAAGATGAACAACAGCGCTCTGAACGGCTCCTGCTCAATATTTTGCCGGGGGCGATCGCCGATCAGCTCAAACAAAGCCCAAGGCTGATTGCCAATCGCTTTGATGATGTCACAATCTTGTTCGCCGACATTGTCAATTTCACTGGGCTGTCAGCGCATATGTCGCCTACGGAACTCGTGGACTTGCTCAACGACATCTTTTCAAACTTTGACCAACTCGCAGACTGTCACCACCTGGAAAAGATTAAGACCATTGGCGATGCTTATATGGTAGTAGGCGGGTTGCCCACACCCAAGACCGATCACATTTCAGCGATCGCCGAGATGGCTCTCGATATGCAGCATCGCATTGCTCAGTTTCGTCGAGATAATGGGCAGCCCTTTCAGCTCCGCATTGGCATTAATACAGGCCCCGTCGTCGCTGGGGTGATTGGCATTAAAAAGTTTATCTATGATTTGTGGGGTGACACGGTCAACATCGCCAACCGCATGGAATCTCAGGGTATTGCAGGCCGGATTCAAGTCACAGAAGAGGTGTATGAGCACTTGCAAGACCGATATCTGTTTGAACAGCGCGGGGCTCTCCATGTCAAAGGCTGGGGCAATGTGACGACCTATTGGTTAGTGGGTCGCAAGACTGACCTAACGCAGTAGGAACACGGTAGGATTAAACCAAGATATTTTTTCCAACCGACCCAACCATCTTCCGTCACCCTTCCGTCACCTGCGCCCTATGAGCCAAGCTAGTCCTCTTAATCGCTGCTT
Source organism: uncultured bacterium (assembly GCA_964502605.1). Taxonomy (GTDB): domain Bacteria; phylum Cyanobacteriota; class Cyanobacteriia; order CAZCXK01; family CAZCXK01; genus CAZCXK01. Next base: position 9,004 of record CAZCXK010000041.1, on the reverse strand, counting down.
TCGTTGCTGCTCTCAAGGGGCGATCGCCCTTGGTATAGCGATCGCTCTACTCCTTGGTGTGGGCGTGCTGATCACCCCATCCGCCTGGGCTCAAGCCAGCAGCCCAACTGCACAAGCAACTATTTTTAGCACCCGCGACCCATCTGAGCCCATCGGCGCAGCCACATTTACTGAATCACAAACGGGATTACAAATTGATGTCGCCATCGACCAAGCGCCACCGGGCTATCACGGGTTCCACATTCATGAAAATGAGAGCTGTGATGACGCTGGGCAGGCGGCAGGCGGCCACTTTAACCCCCTTGGCGTCAAGCATGGCCGACTAATGACAGATGGCTTCGAGGGTGCCCATGTTGGAGATCTGGGCAACATCTATATCCACGACGACAGCACCGGCTCACTGGCAGAAGTGATCCCAGAATTGCCTCTGAGCACTGGCGAGAAGGCGATCGCCAATAAGGCTGTCATTTTGCATGAGCAGCGTGACGATTATAGTCAACCGACCGGAAATGCAGGCGGTCGCATTGGCTGCGGCATTATCACCCTCTCCATCTGAGCCAGTGGGTCATCATCCATGCCAGGGGGCGATCGCTCCTTGGCTGCAATAGGCGACCAGTTCTTCCACATCGGCTACGCACCACATCGGCGTTTTTAGCTGAGCTTCCACTGCTTCCACAGTCATATCATCTAAAAATCGCGCCTCATCATGCTTGAGCATCAGCGTTGGCAGCAAAATCGCGTCGCCTAAAGGTTTGCTCTGCAGCGCAGTCACGATGTCATGTCCGGTAATTAATCCAGTCACGCTGATGGCTTGCCCCCAATAGTCACTTTTGAGGGCTGCCATCTCAACCGTCAGCCCTTCCACCTGATTCAAACGCTGGAGAATAGGTTGAAAGGCATATTCGACCGCATTGCCGACAACCCATGTCAGTGTTTGGGCAGGAGAAATTTGAGTGGGCAACTGGTCAGCAACGGCTGCAAAATCTGCCAAAAACTGATGAATAGAACCCACGCCATTTCCGATTTGAGGATAGTCTTCATAATCAGACGCAGGCGGTAATGCCTCCCGACCAATCAAGAACCATTCATCAGCTAACCAAGCAAAGTTTGAGCCCAACTGCTGCCGAAATTTTGCTTGCAGATGCTGCACTTGAGCGATCACTGCACGGGCCTGGGTGGGAGTAACAGGTGTTAGTTCGTCATCGGCAGGACGAAACCGAGTCAGCCCGACGGGCACCACCGCAACTGAAGCGACGGCAGGCGGGTCAGAGTGGCGAAACTGTGCCAGATCTAGCAGCGTCTGAGTGAGGTGCTCTCCATCATTAATTCCAGGGCAAACCACCACCTGAGCATGAATTTGCAGCCGATGCGCCTCGAACCAGCGCAACTGGTCTAGGATTTGTCCGGCTCTCGGATTTTTGAGCAATCGGCTGCGGATCTCAGGTTCTGTAGCATGCACTGAGACATAGAGCGGCGATAGGCGCATTTGGGCAATACGGTCCCACTCGCGGGGAGGCACGTTGGTCAGCGTTAGATAGCTGCCATACAAAAAACTGAGCCGATAGTCATCGTCTTTGAGATAGAGCGTTTCCCGCTTGCCGGGTGGCTGCTGATCGATAAAGCAAAACGGGCAGCGGTTATTGCATTGCATTAACCCATCAAACAGAGCGGTCTCAAATTCAAGCCCTAAGTCGTCGTCATAGTCTTTCTCAATCTCGACGTGATGGCTGTTTCCGATCGCATCGAGAACTTCAAGTTCTAACACTTCATCGGCACACAGAAACCGATAATCAATTAAGTCACGGGGACGTTGCCCATTGATTGCGACCAAGCGATCGCCCACCTCAAATCCTATCTCAGCAGCAATCGAGTCGGGTAATACGCGGGTAATGAGGGCCGGTTGAATGGGCATAAACGCGACGCAAGAATAAATCAGAATCTGCTGTTTTATTTTATCTAAACCCCGCGACGGTTAACGGTCATGCGCCAGAGCCTCAGTCTTGCTTGACGAACGACACTCTAAGGGTTGCCTGTTACAACGATGCCTACATCTAAAGACATTGCCTCGCGCCGACTCATGAGACCCCGCGCCAGCAGGCTTTATTCTTGCCAGGTGGGGGGCATCTAGTCGCCGACCTCCAGAGTTTGTGAGCCAATTTGCAGCGTAACGTCGAATGCGGATTAGCGTCATAACTGCTGCATGACGTCTAACGTTCAGTATGTACAGCCTAATGTGACGAACGAATCGAGTTTGTGTCGAACATTTTCAGATCATGCTCGTACATTGCAAAGTAACGCTTCAATAATACTTATTGTTATAGACCTAGGAAGGAGCGTCAGCGTGTGTTTATCAGAAGCTGCTGAGGCGATGAGCATATGCCGCTCTGCCGTAGGCTAAGGGTATTAGGGTTTCGCTGATTGACGGACAAAACTATTTACAACTCATATCCTGCATTGGGTCAGGAGACCTACCCCCTACTATTTACAACTCATATCCTGCATTGGGTCAGGAGACCTGCCCCCTAC
>CAZCXK010000041.1:0-6378 GCA_964502605.1 uncultured bacterium | reverse complement strand
GACCTGCCCCCTACTATTTACAATCCATATCCTGCATTGGGTCAGGAGACCTGCCTCCTACTGTTTACAACTCATATCCTGCATTGAGTCAGGAGACCTGACCCCTACTATTTACAATCCATATCCTGCATTGGGTCAGGAGACCTGCCCCCTACTATTTACAATCCATATCCTGCATTGGGTCAGGAGACCTGCCCCCTACAAAAGGTGCGATCTCCGCATCCAATGCAAAATTTTTTGTCAGACAACCAGAGGGCTTCGTCATAACTAGTGATTAGGGTTGGTAGCGGTGACCCCACTAGCCTATTATCGTCCGTCGCCCTGTCAGCCAATAGGTCATCATCTCGCCTCGCCCTTTTACTTTGATAATGCCCCGCTTCTGAAACTCATATTTGTGCCTGAGCACCATATAGACTTCTTCCGTCACCTGGATTTTGCCACCAACCCCTTGGGCTTCCATGCGGCTAGCCACGTTGACGGTGTCTCCCCACAAATCATAGATAAACTTTTTGATGCCAATGACACCTGCCACTACAGGGCCAATACTAATGCCGATTCGCAGCTGAAAGGGCTGCCCATTGTCGCGCTCAAACTGCCCAATCTTATCTTGCATGTCGAGTGCCATCTCGGCGATCGCCTCGGCATGATCAGCTCTGGGCGTTGGCAACCCGCCCACCAGCATGTAGGCATCCCCAATCGTCTTAATTTTCTCTAGATGGTGGCGATCGGCTAACTGATCAAAGCTAGAAAAGATATCGTTGAGCAAGTCCACTAGCTCCGTTGGCTGCACTCGAGCCGCAATGCTCGTAAAATCGACAATGTCAGCAAACAAGATCGAGGCATTGTCAAAGCGGTTCGCAATGGAGCGGGGGTTTTGTTTGAGCTGATCGGCGATCGCCTCCGGCAGAATGTTGAGCAACAATCGCTCCGATTTTTCCTGCTCAGCCTGCAGCGCTATTTCGGTACGCTTACGTTCGGTGACATCTTCAATGGTGCCTTCATAGTAGAGCAGGTGCCCGACGTCATCGCGCACTGCCCTGGCATTTTCTGACGTCCAGATGACGCTGCCATCCTTGCAGCGAATCTGAGACTCAAAGTTTGAGACGATATCGTGCTGGGCGATGAGATCAATAAAATCCGTCCGGCGGTGGGCATCCACATAAAGCTGCCCCACATCTGGATAGGCAGCACGAAGCTCATCCACAGACTCATACCCATACATCCGCAACAAAGCCGGATTCGCACTAATGCATTGGCCATGCTGGGTTGTCTGGAAAATGCCCTCTGCTGCATTCTCAAAGATGCTGCGATATTTTTCTTCTGCCTCTTGCAGGGCCGATTCAGCCCGTTTGCGCTCGGTGATATCTCGCGCCACCCAAATCACCCGATGATCGAGCATGGGAGACACACTCGCCGTAAACCAAGCCTCCCGCGTCGAGTCAGGACTACCGTTCTGCACAGGCAGGCTATATTCCAGGTTAACCGTTGTCCCAGTGTTCAGCGCCCGCTGAATATTAATCACAAACATCGATGCCTCCTTCTCTGGCAAGACTCCATAGACCGTCTTGCCCACGCGCTCAACCTCCGGCTGATACGACAGTTCAGTATTGGTGGAAACAAGCTTGATGTAGGTGCCCTGGGCATCAAATACGACAATATAGTCTGTCATGGCGGCAAACAAGGCTTTGAGCTCTGCCTCAGAATTGCGCAACGCCGCCTCGATGCGCTGGCGCTCAGCAATCTCGATCATGAGGCGAGCATTCAGATCCTGGAGAGCTTGGGTTCGCTCTTCCACACGGCTCTCTAATTCTTCTTTCGCCTTTTTCAGCGCTTCTGCTACCTCAAGGCGTTCGGTGATGTCTTCAACCGTGCCTTCGTAGTACAGCAGATTGCCCATCTCATCGCGCACGGCTCGTGCATTCTCAGAAATCCAGATGAGGCGGCCATCTTTGCGATAGACCTGCGACTCAAACCCGACCACCGCATCATGCTCTTGCAGCACACGCACAAATTCGCTGCGGCGATTTGAGTCAACATAGAGCTGCTTCTGGATGCTGGTGAGACTATTCGTCAACTCTTGAGGTGAATCGTAGCCATAAATGCGGGCTAGAGCAGAATTGGCACTGAGATATTGCCCATCTAACGACGATTGAAAAATTCCTTCAATCGTGTTTTCAAAGATGCTGCGATAGTTTCTTTCCGCGTTTTCTAGAGCCGACTCGGCGCGTTTGCGTTCTGTGATATCAATGCCAACTGTAAACGCAGCGCGGTTTTGGTCATACTTCTGCGCCACAATTAGAAAGCTATGCAGCGCCCCGTTGACATTAGCAGCAACTTCGCGAAACGCTTCTTGAGCCGGACTCGCAAAAAACTCCCGCACAAACGTATTGAATTCGCTGCTGGTGTGGAGAAAGCCGATGTCTTGCCCAATAAACGCCTCGGGTGGCAAATTAAAGGTCTTCGCCAACTGGCGATTGACTCCCAAATAGCGAAAATCAGAACTGATCCACGATACAATCCCTGGAACCGCGTCTAGCACAGTCTGGAGCTGATCGGTCGCCCCGCGCAGAGCCATCTCAACCTGCTGACGTTCGGCCACTTCTTCAATCAGCTGGTCATTCGATTCTCGAAGGGCTGCTGTGCGCTCGGCAACTTTACATTCAAGCTCGACTTTGGCCTCTTGGAGTGCTGATTCAGCCTGCTTACGCTTGGTGATATCAATGCAACTACCTTCGTAATAGAGCAGATCTCCATATTGGTCGTAGACTGCGCGCGCACTTTCAGACACCCAAACAATACTGCCATCTTTATGATAGAGCTGACATTCAAATTCAGAAATAAACCCTTGCTCAGCCAATATCTGCTGAAAGACTATGCGCTGACTGGGATCAACGTAAACCTGAGTAGCAATATCGATGATGGAAGTGAGCAACTCCTCAGATGAGTTGTATCCCAAGATGCGAGCCGCAGTTTGATTGACAACTAGATAGCGTCCATCAGGCGTTGTCTGATAAAGCCCTGTAACCGAATTTTCAATCAGGTCATGATAGCGCTGCTGAAAATCGTATAAATCAGCTTTAACCCGCTGATAATCATCAGCGATCGCCTCAAGCTCATAAACGCGTTGGCGAAGTGCAGCCACTTCATCAGTCAACTGCAAGGGAGAGGTCGGGTCGTCGTGCATGGTCGTAGATTTTCTACCCGCGAGGATATCAATGGCGTGACATCGTGTTTAACCGACTACCTACCGCTTGAAATCGGATAGGCCTTGGGGTCAACCAAATGTACGCCGAGACGGCAGAAAACCCTGAATTCACTCAAGCTCAGCAAAATAAACAACTAGCTGTCTAAGTATGTTTAGAGGACACTTACGTGGTGTGGACTTTAGGAAAAGTAGATGCGAATCTAGACCTGAAATATGCATCTAGAATCTTATACTAAGTATAAGGAGCAGGTTAACATCTCAGATGTTGCTAGGACTACTAAATCAGCTGCGATTGCGACTAACGCATGGCGATCGCTCTACGATACCATCGCTTACGCTGGTTTTACAGAATCAGTGTTGCCTTCATCCGCAATGCCGCTAAAATTAAGCGCGCATTACATTAAGCGTGAATCACATTGCCAGATTGTAACGACGCGACGACTGCTTGTAATATCCTGCAATATCTTGCAACGCAATTTGGGGCACGCACTGCGGTAAGCTGGCTATCAACGGCAATCGTTGTCGCATATCTATCTGTTTTAGAATGAGTTTTAGGTAAGTCAGGTCACATGATTGCGAGTTCTCTCCGCACAATTCGAATTGGTTCTCGAAAGAGTCAGCTAGCGCTAATTCAGACCCATTGGGTGCAAGCGGAGCTGCAGCGGTCGTTTCCCGATCGCACCTTTGAAGTTCATACGATGAGCACCTACGGCGACAAAATTTTAGATGTGGCGCTCTCCAAAATTGGCGACAAAGGTCTCTTTACCAAAGAGCTAGAAGTTGGCATGCTAAACGGCGAGATTGACTTTGCCGTTCACTCACTCAAAGATTTGCCCACCAACCTGCCAGACGGCCTAATGTTGGGCTGTGTCACCGAGCGAGAAGACCCCGCTGATGCGCTAGTCGTGCATGAGCAGCATCGGGATAAACAGATTGACACGCTGCCTGAAGGTGCTGTGATTGGCACCTCGTCTTTGCGACGGCTGGCTCAGTTACGACATCATTATCCTCACCTGACCTTCAAAGACGTGCGCGGCAATTTGAATACGCGTCTACAAAAGCTAGACAATGGCGACTATGATGCCATTATTTTGGCTGTGGCTGGGCTTAAGCGCATGGGCATGGGCGATCGCATCCATCAGGTGTTGTCAGCCGAGATTTCTCTTCATGCCGTGGGGCAAGGGGCGCTAGGCATTGAGTGCCGCAGTAAAGACCCAGATATTCTGAGCCTGCTTAAATCGTTAGAGCATTCCCCAACGGCCCAACGCTGCTATGCTGAGCGGGCATTTTTGCGAGAGCTCGAAGGGGGCTGCCAGGTGCCGATCGGTGTCAACACAGCCTTGCAGGGTAGCCTGCTGACGCTGACGGGGCTAGTTGCCAGCTTAGATGGGCAGCGGATGATTAAAGACTCGATTACCGGAGACGCAGAAGATGCTGAGGCTTTGGGTGTTGAGTTAGCCAAACATCTCAAAGAGCAAGGAGCCCAGGATGTGCTGAGCGAAATCTTTGCTCAAATCCAGCGATAGCTCAAGTTCGGCAATGCGTATTGCATCGGGTTGGGGCAACTAGTTCAAACCCATTCCAACCCAAATGCTGAGAGTCACTTTATTAATGTAAACTTTTATTAACAAGATATTCATTAATGACGCATGACTCGTACCTCTGGATTTGGAAAACCGCAGCCTCAGCGCAATATCTCAGGACGGGCAGAAACTCGCGCCCGCGCAGCTAAGCAGTTTGAGGCCATGAAAGCTGATGGCACGCCTGAGTTTGAAGTCTATATTCGGATCATGGGCAAAAAGAGCTGGTATCCGGTGGGGGCGATCGCCGTCAAGCGCACTAACCAGATTAACCGGGCCATTTTTGATAGCGAAGATCAGCTGCTACAGGGGGCATTTCGCCTCTTCCCGGTGTTGCGGAAACATCAGAGACAGCTGGAATATGGATATCGACTCAAAGAATTTAAGGATGATCCGATTCAGCTAGCAGTGGCTCCTCAATCCGGGAAGGGTGGCGGCATCCAAGCTGTCGTTTCGCAAATGCAATCACGAATTTCAGCGGTGTTTCAGCGGCAATAAGTCGCTAATTCTAAGGGTATGGGACAGTTAGAACGCTTAATCCTCATGGCAGAGGATGAACTCACGCAATACAGCACAGATGCCCGCAAAATCGAAAAGTTGCGGCAGAAAATTGGTCTATCCGTTTCCCGGCAAGAGCAACTCCAGGTTAAGGAAGCGCTATTGGCAGAAATGCCAACTGATCCGCTGAGCCGTTTGATCGAAGATCAGCGCCAGACCGTGGCGTTGCCATTTTGGGGCATTGCTGGACTTGGGCTCCTATTTGGCATTTCCTTCATGCAGCCAGCCGACCTGATTGCGACGGTGGTGGGCGGTTTGATTGCTATCAGAGTCCAACGGCGAGGTTGGAATTTGCAAGCTCGCCGTCTGGTGCTAAAAACCCTTGATGACATTGAGGCCAGAATCCAAAACCCGTCTTAGAGCCGTATAACTCTTGCCGAATAGGGTGCAACCACTTTCCATCTATTTCAATCATGCAAGTATGAATACCACGTGTTGCAGCCTGCTGAGAGTCTGAATAGACTGGCGCATAATCCATGAATCTGACGGAGTGATTGAGATGGACGTAGTTAATCTTCAGGAAAAGCTGGATCTATTTTCTGATCACTGGAGCCCCAAGCTGGTGGGTGAGCTCAACGGGCAGCATGTCCGGCTGGTGAAACTGCATGGAGAGTTTCATTGGCATCACCATGAACATGAAGATGAACTTTTTCTAGTGTTGAGTGGGCAGCTGAAAATGCTGTATCAGGATGGGGCTAGCGGATCAGGAGGCGATCGCCAAGTTGTGATTAATCCGGGAGAGTTTGTCATTGTGCCCAAAGGGGTCGAGCATAAACCTGTTGCGGATGAAGAGGTGCATGTCATGCTGTTGGAGCCAGCCTCAACTCTCAACACAGGAAATGTCAAAAACGACCGTACCGTAGCCACGCTCACAAAGATTTAGAACTTGCTTGGGGGCTAAAACTCACTGCATCATGTCTTCCCACCAAGACAATAAAGGATGGTTGCGGTGTGGCATATAGTGGCCTCTAGTTCTTATGGCAGTAAGTACAGATCGTAAAGTAATAGAAGAAATATTCCCTATCTCTGACCAAT
>CAZCXK010000040.1:0-42181 GCA_964502605.1 uncultured bacterium | reverse complement strand
AATCGGAGCGGCGGGATTTGAACCCACGACCCCTACTACCCCAAAGTAGTGCGCTACCAAGCTGCGCTACGCCCCGTTTTGCTTTCCGATTATATCACACTGAGTTTGAGCTGACACTAACGCGATCGCCATTGCAAAAATTCTCAGTATAAAATTTCAACTGGCGTCAGGTGGAATTTTCAAATCTAGCCCGTCCAGCTAGGAAGCGGCTGACTCAGGATGTACGGGCTCGATAGTTTAGCGTCGCCCGATATTAATGATCCAGGTGCCGACATACTGAGGCGCTAAAACCTCACCCGGTGCTCTCAATAGAGCGTTGAAATAGTGGGTTCCGGGTCTTCTGGGGTTGCGGACTCCTGAAAGCACAACTTCAAAGCTGGTTCGGGCAGGGACGGGCTCAGACGGATAGATTTCAATGAAACGGTTCTCGGGATCCCAGACCACTTCCTCTAAGGCGAGGCTGTCGCCATCGATCCGAACCTCAATTTTGTCTTCTTTAAACTCGCCCCGATATGTATCAGGATATGTAATGACAATTTGATCGGTCGCCAGAGGCAACTTGTCTGCCGGAAGTCTCAGGCGATAGCGATCGGTTCGATTGGGAACCCCATCATAGTCAAGCCTATAACCTAGCTCATACTCACGGTCAACACCGCTAAAAATTGTCAAGCCAGGAAGCCCTTGAGCTAGAGCAGGAACTGACAGACCTGTAACTACGCAACCTACAGCGGCTACTGCTGAAACGATGCGATGACTCAGCAGATTAAACATACTTGACACCTCCACAACACTCCCCACGAGAAATTCACAAATTGTTATTACGTTACTAAACTATGACACAAGTAGATATCCATAATGTCACCTGAATACAGCTGTCTGACTAGCACTAACTTGATTGACGGAGTAAGTTTCGTGAACTCTATCAAGTGGGTTGGCGTCCAGTACAGTACAAAGGGGCAACTAGGATATCGACTGAGAGCACTCAGCCACACTATTACTGATGCTTAACCCTACTTACACATCCTATCTAACCCTAAACTCTCATGTAGATGGGATGTGTGACAGTTTGGGAATAGGCCTGCGACAGCTCGACCGAAGATAGATAGATAGTCAATTTGCAAGTAGGTTGCAACTGCTTCCCGAGTATTGCTCTTGACCAGCATAACGATTAGCCGACTGAACTGACATAATACATTGTGCTGATCCAATCAACGAACCGTTCTCCCACTCTCTCCCACTCTATTGTCACTTGTCATCTGAGTGATACTCAAGCTGTTTCACTCATGCAGCAAAATGCCGAACAAGCGAACAACAAAAAACTAAATAAAAATTAATTTCTAGATGAACAAACGTTAATTTGAATCCTTGGTCTGCAGTAAATCTGCAAGCGAGTGGGCGAAATGCATAAGATAAGGTGAAGAACTGCATCCAGATTTGGGGATCACTTTAGGATGCAGTTACGGTGAATAAGCCCAAGTGATCTCGAATAATTAAGTAACAGGGTTCGATGCTTTAAAAAATTAGAGCAGCGCTTGAGAAGCTTCAAGCTGTTTAAGCTGTTAGAAGAAGTCGATATCGGTCGTTCAGAGAAAAGGTTGATGTGGTGCAAATCTGTAGAGCAAATCATTGAGCCTCGATAGAGTGCCAATAAATAATTTTTGCGGCTGCTTATCTGGAAAAAATGAGCAATTTAGAATTTGAAGTGACTTAATGACTCACTGATGATTGACATTGGCATCCGGGTAGATTGTCTGGATTTGGATTTTTCTACAGATGATTTCGACTGCTGCTTATGACTATCCAATTTCCAGCCCACTTCTAAATTGTTAAAGTTCTCAGGGCATCTTGTAGGGTGGTTTAAAATCTGACATCCTGCACAGTTTTGTAGAGCGTCACACCAGAACTCGTGACATTTTGCAATGGGAGTGCTGCATTTACGTGGAAGAATTTAAGTTTTGAATGATGTTTTTGAGATTTTAAGGAGAGTTCATGAAACTAGCGATCGCCAAAGAAATTGAAGTGGGAGAGCGTCGGGTGGCGCTGATTCCTGATACTGTGGCTCGATTGGTTCATAAAGGATTTGACGTTCGCGTGGAGGCAGGCGCGGGCGATCGCGCTTACTTCTCAGATGCAGCCTATGAGGAAGTAGGGTCTCAAATTGTTTCAGATGCAGCTCAGCTTTGGCATGATGCTGACATTCTGCTGAAAGTGGGTGCCCCCCAAGAACGGGAAAATGGACAGCTTGAAATTGATTCTCTAAAGCCTGGAGCGGTAATCATTGGCTTTCTGAACCCATTGGGCAATCCTCAATTAATCCAACAGTTGGCAGAGCGAAACATCACAGCCTTCAGCATTGAGATGATTCCACGAACGTCACGGGCTCAGAGTATGGATGCCCTTTCATCTCAAGCGTCGTTAGCTGGATATAAAGCTACTTTGATTGCGGCGGCAGCGCTACCCAAGTTTTTCCCAATGTTGACGACGGCAGCAGGCACGATTCGTCCAGCGAAGGTATTTATCATGGGTGCGGGTGTGGCAGGTTTGCAGGCGATCGCCACAGCCCGACGCTTAGGGGCAGTAGTCGAAGCCTTTGACATTCGACCTGCTGTCAAAGAAGAGGTGCAGAGTTTGGGAGCAAAATTTGTTGAAGTGACGCTAGATGAAACGACTGTGGCTGAGGGCGGCTATGCCAAAGACGTTTCAGAAGCAGCAAAACAGCGATCGCGAGAGGTTGTCACAGAGCATATCAAACAAGCAGACGTGGTAATCACCACCGCTCAAGTGCCAGGGCGAAAAGCCCCACTGCTTGTAACCGAAGACATGGTGGCTCAAATGAAGCCCGGTTCAGTTATTGTAGATTTGGCTGCTGAACAAGGCGGCAATTGTGCTTGTACGGAGCCGGGGAAGGATGTGCTACATCACGGCATTACAGTTATTGGCCCAATCAACCTGCCCTCGTCGATGCCTGTCCATGCCAGTCAAATGTATTCCAAGAATTTGCAAATGGTCGTTGAGCACATTGTCAAAGATGGCTCACTTCATCTCGATTTTGAGGATGACATTATCGATGCGGCCTGCGTAACGCATAACGGCGAAATTCGCAGCCAGCGCGTTCGAGATGCGATCGCCACCATCGAGTCAACGGTTAATGCTTAGTCATTAGCGTTTAGTCATAGCACTTAGTCATTAGCGCTTAATCATTAGCGCAGTTATGACCCTAAGCAGTTATGACCTTAAACAGTTTTAGATTGGGATAGTTTTAGATTGGGAGATCTTTCTATGGCAGCAGGATTGCTTACAGGGCTAGTCGTATTCGTTCTAGCCTCATTCATCGGCTTTGAAGTGATTAACAAAGTGCCGCCCACATTACATACGCCGCTCATGTCTGGAGCCAATGCGATCTCAGGTATTGCGGTGATTGGTGCGCTCTTAGTTGCGGGGCCCCAAGAGTGGAATCTGACCGTGATTCTAGGGTTAATTGCGGTGGTTTTAGCCACTATTAACGTTGTCGGCGGCTTTTTAGTCACCGATCGCATGCTGCAAATGTTTAAGAAGAAAGAGGCAAAAGCATGAGCATGACCTATTTACCCAGTGCCATTGAGCTGTCGTATTTGATTGCGGCCTCTTTGTTTATAGTGGGACTAAAAAAGCTGGGATCGCCAGCGACAGCGCGTCAGGGCAACATGGTCGCAGCGGTTGGCATGCTAATTGCAATTGTTGCCACTCTGCTCAATCAGACTGTGATGAATTATCAAATTATTCTGATTGGTATTGTCATTGGCTCTCTGATCGGGGCGATCGCGGCTCAAAAGGTCGCGATGACAGCTATGCCCCAGATGGTCGGCATCTTTAATGGGTTAGGCGGAGCAGCATCAGCTCTCATTGCCGTCGCCGAATTTTGGCGTATGTTAGGCGAAGGCACCGTCACCTGGGATGCCACCCTGATAACCGTCTTAGGCATTTTGATTGGTGGGGTAACGCTGACAGGCAGTTTCATCGCCTTCGCCAAACTGCAAGGGCTGATTACAGGGTCTCCAATTACGTTTCCGCTGCAGCAGGTCATTAACTTTACGTTGCTGATTGGTTTTCTAGCGGGCAGCGCATATTTACTCGTGTCGCCAGCTCAGCCCATCCTCTTTTTCGTCCTGGTTGGCATGTCTCTGGTGCTTGGAATTTTGTTTGTGATCCCAATTGGTGGAGCAGACATGCCCGTTGTGGTGTCGCTCCTCAACTCCTACTCTGGCTTAGCTGCAAGTGCTGCTGGGTTCATCCTCATGAACAACATGCTGATCATTGCTGGCGCTTTAGTTGGCGCATCGGGGATTATTCTGACCCAAATCATGTGTAAGGCGATGAATCGATCGATCGCCAATGTGCTGTTTAGCGCGTTTGGCACAGGCGGATCGGCCAGTGGCACGACAACAGGAGGCAGCCCTGGAGATCAAGCCGTTCGCAGCGTTGAGGCTGAAGAAGGAGCGATGATGCTCGGCTATGCGCGTTCAGTGGTAATTGTCCCAGGGTATGGAATGGCTGTAGCCCAGGCTCAACATACTATTCGCGAATTGGCTGATCAGCTCGATCGCTTAGGCGTTGAAGTTCGTTATGCGATCCATCCAGTGGCTGGCCGCATGCCAGGACACATGAATGTCTTGCTGGCTGAGGCTAATGTGCCCTATACCCAGCTTTATGACATGGACGACATCAACCCTGAATTTGAACGTACAGACGTCGCCTTGGTGATTGGGGCAAATGATGTGGTCAATCCAGCTGCCCGCGATCGAGAAGGCAGTCCAATTTATGGAATGCCAATTCTTGAGGTCGATCGGGCTCAGCATACCATCGTCATCAAGCGTGGCATGAGTACTGGGTTTGCTGGAATTGAAAACGAATTGTTCTACAAAGACAAAACGTTGATGATGTTTGGCAGCGCCAAGGATGTTGTGGCTAAACTCGTTGCTGAAGTGAAGCAGCTTTAGCATTTTCAGCTTTGGCATTTTATGTACGTCTAGACTCAATCTGTTTGATCGGGAGGCGCATGAGTGTTCGTGCGCCTTTTTCATGCCTACATGGCTCAGGTATGGCTCAAAACAAATTGAGGTGACCTGTTGTGCTACGTTTCTAATCAGGAAATGTCTGAGGGAACGATCGCCTCGAATGCTGAACCTGGGAGCTTTCCCTATGGCTATCGGATCTAGGTATCGTGGGCAATACTCCTAACCGTGCCTTTTTCATGCCGACACATGTCATATCACATACCTGATTCATCGTTGCAGATATACCGCATTGCGGATGTTTGAGCGATCGCTCCTGCACTGAGTCAAGCACCAACGAATGGAGGAAGTGCTGGCCAGTACGATATGTTGATGCTGCAATCCGTTGATTTGAGGCTAGAAATTAACGATCTGAGCCTAAACATCATCGATTCGAGTTCATAGATCGACGATCTGAGCCTGAACATCATTGGGCTGAGGCCGCAAATCACTAAACGAGCAAGCCAAGGTTAGAGCAAGACTATGCAAGAGTCTGTCTCAATTAGGAGAAATTGACTGAGACTGATAAAAATTGTCGTGACCGTATCTCTAGATACAGAGTTGTTATAACAAGCTCGGTTTACTACAGACAGCATTACTGCTAGTAAATCTCCATCAGTCGTGCGGCCTCTTTCAGGCTTGTATCTGTTGGTAATACTTAGACTAAGTGCTGAATCTGAATCGCTCGTTGGAGGCGTGAGCCATGACTGGAACCCTGATCAAATCTGACACTCTGACTGATTTAGAAGCCTATGTGGCTCAGGCGGATCGGGCAGAGCTTGTGCAGCAAGTTCGTGCCAAAATTGATGAACTTGGTGTCAAATATATTTACTATCAGTTCATTTCAGTAACGGGCAGAATCGTTGGCAAGGGGGTTCCGTCTGCCCATTGGGAGGCGATCGCCGAACGAGGGATTCAGCTGGTTTATGGCTCAACGGCCAATCTCTATCTTGATCGCTATAGCAATTACATTGGTTATGGGCCTGAAGCCTCTGAGTTGGTTGCCATCCCTGATCCAGAAACGTTTTGTCAACTCCCGTGGGATCCCCGAGTTGCTCGCGTTTTCTGCACCTGTTTTCGCAACCGAGAGGAACCAGAAAATCCAGGCGCATATTTAACGGCTGATTGTCGAGGCAATCTCAAACGCATTCATGCTCAGTTTCAGGCCGATCACAACGGGCTTCATTTAAGGCACGGCACCGAACCAGAAATGATGTGGCTGAAGAAAGGTGCGGATGGCATGCCCAATGGCGGCAAAACTAAACCCAATTGCTATCACATTGACCAGTTTGAAGAGTTGCGTCCCGTTTTTTTACGAGTCATTGAATATTCTGAGGCGATGGGGTTAGACATGATCCAGGGCGATCATGAAGATGCTCCTGGGCAGCTTGAGCTTAACTTTATGTTTGATGATGCTCTACGGACGTGCGATCGCCTCACGACCTATCGCCAGATTTGTGCTCAAGTTGGGCGCGAATTCAACTTGCTTGCTTGCTTTATGGCAAAGCCCTTTATGGGGGTTTCAGCCAATGGGTGTCACCATAATTTATCGCTTTGGTATGGCGGAGATGATCAGGTCAACGCGTTTGGCATGGAGAGTCTGCCAGGAATGCCAGACACCTTTACCTATCGCAAGGGTGGGGAGAATACATTCATGCCAGATCCGGCACTGTCTGCGACAAAACCTGGCCCCATTGGGTTGAATGCAATTGGTGGTGTGATCGAGCATCTAGGAGCTTTAACCGCGCTTGGCTGCTCTACGGTTAATTCATATCGTCGGCTTTGGGATACCGGGCTATGGGCTCCAGTTTATGCTGATTGGGGGTTTCAAAACCGAACGTGTGGGCTGCGCGTTTCAGCACCTGGCCGATTTGAATACCGGGCTGTTGATTCGATGGTCAACCCATATCTGATGGCTGCTGGCATCTTAAAGGCATTTGATGACGGCATCAAACGAAATTTAGACCCTGGTGAGCCAGAAACGCGTAACCTCTATGAGGCAATGGAAGACGGCAAGCAGGTGAAGAAGCTGCCGATGTCACTGGGAGAAGCGCTCGATCGATTAGCAGCAGATGATGTCATTCGAGCTGCACTCCCTGAGGAAATGTACAAGGTTTACACCTGGTATAAGCGGGATGAGTGGGAGCGGTTCCTTGCAACTACTACCGACTGGGACGTGCAAAATTATATAGATTGCCTCCCTTAACGCTGTCAATTATTTCTCTTACCTTCTGCTCAACTTCTGCTGACGCGGTTGAGAGGTTCTCGACTCTCTAAGTCGTCTAATGTGAACGCCCCATTAGAGTCGCGCTCGTCAAATGGTTGAGAAGGGATATCTGCGCCATTGATCACAGCCCCCAAAAACTGAATATCTTCGGATTCTAGAAATTGCTCAATGGCTTCATTCAAAAGCCCTTCCTCGGTATAACCTGGTCGGGTAACAAGCACGATACCATCTGTGTGTGGCTCAAGCAGTAGCGCGTCGTTATAGCGACTCAATGCTGGAGTATCCAAGATCACCATATCAAAGCGCCCGCGCACGTCTTCGAGCATACGCCGCATTTCACTCGATTCTAGAATAGCAGCGGCCTGGCGCTGAGCCCCTGGGCTTGGAAGAATATACAGGTTCTCAATTTCGGGCACGAGACGAATACAGTCGTTGAGATGCCCATAGTAACGCAAGGGCTCAACTTGACTCTGAGGATCAGGAGTAACACCTAGCACGTTAGCTTGGGAAGGCGATCGCAAGTCGGCTTCAACCAATAACGTCCGCTTGCCAGCTCGGGCTGAGGCGATCGCCAAGTTATACGCACTGACCGTCTTACCTTCCCCTACGACAGTGCTGGTAAGCAACACAACTCTAGGTGGCTTATTCCCAGCAGCTCGGCGCAGATTACTTCTAAACCGCTCATAGGCGTCAATATAGGGAGAATCAACATTCACAGACACCGGAATCTCTCCTCGCCGAAGATCAACAGGCATGAGAGGAAGCAGCCCCAACGACGGCACCTCCTGCTGACGCAGCGCAGACTGAACATCAGGCAGCGTGTGAAAGGTCGAATCTAGTGTGTCAAGCAATACAATTAGTCCGCCACCAACCAGTAATCCAACGAAACCACCGACCAGCAAGATCACAACCGGATTGCGACTTGCCCCATCAGCAGTAGAGATTTGAGGCGGTTGAGCGACCACTAAATTACCGGGCGTCTCCTTTTCAGCTAGGGTGACATCTTCTAGTCGGGCTTGAATTTGATCATAGAAAGCCTTCTTGAGCGTTACCTCCTGAGTTAATCGCGCCTGCTCTAGCTGCTTATTCGGCAACTCTCGGTACTCATCCCGCAGCTGCTGTTCCGACTGTTGTAACGCCTGTAAAATCTGCTGTTGAGTTTCTCGTTGGGTTTGTAAAGCAACCAGCTGATTGGCCAGCTCTTGACGCGCAGGATCTAAGCTACTGTCTTGACGAATCCGATTAGTTGCCAATAAAGGGGCAGCCAAGCTATTGCCGCCGATCACTTCTTGAACTCGGCCACGAAGCAATTCCTCATGAGCCCGCTGCTGCTCTCGGAGAGCCACCATTTCTGGGTGTTCTGGCCGCAACCGCTGTCTCAAGAGCGCAAGTTGACTCTCTGTTTGATAGATTTGAGTGCGTAAATCACCAATGATCGGATCTGCACTCAGCGCAGATGAAGCATAAGCTTGATCAGGGGTCAACCCCAACCGCTGCTGTAAGCTCTGAATTTGGGCATCCAGGCTAGACAGCGTCAAATTGGCCTCGCGCTGTTGACCTTGACTACCCGTAATGGCATTCACCAAGCTGCCATCTTGTGCGGCTTGTAAGGCAGGGCCTTCTTCTCGAACATATTGCTCTAACCGCTGCTCTGCCCGTCTTAAATCGCGTTCGACCTGTGGCAACAATTCATTTAAGTTCTCGTTGATCCGCTGCAGCTGTAGCGTATTAAACGAGCGGCTTTGTTCAACCATTGCTTCCATGAGCAACTGCGCGACTTGGTTGGCTCGATCTTGATTCGTATCTTCGTAAGTAATTGTTACCTGCAAAACAGGCTCAGTTGCAACAGCGACTTTGGTATTCTGGCGAAGTTGACGTGAATCAACCGTAATATCTTGATCAAGCAGCTCTTGAGAAACAAAACTTACAACCTCGTCAGAAAGCAGGCGGGCCGCCGTCAAAGCCTGTCCCTGCTGACGTAACGTTGCTACTGTTGCCGAGAAGGTTAGCGGTGGCTCGACATACGCCAAAATCCCTTCTGAGACATAGCTGATTGGCGGCTCAGGCTGGAGAGCTGCTACACCAGAGAGACCCATAACAACTGCAAAGCCTGCAAGCCCTGCCCATTTATGTCGATCAAAAGCTACCAGATATCGCTTGACGAGTGGAGGAGTCATAACCGCACCAAAAACTCCGAACGAGTATCAAATCAATTAACTAATCAGTAAACTAACAGACCTAAACAGCTCAAGTTTTCCTTTGCCCCTGGCACCCATCAATTAGTGTCCTGAGTTTATAACTCACAATCAGGAATGAGCACAATTATAGATTTACATCGCTGAGCATCGGGTAAATTGGGCTAAATTGTTGCGCTAGTTATTATCCTCCCCTCCAACAAAGTCGACAATAGTATCAAATAAAAATAGCAACTGTAATGGGTCACGAATTGGCTGAGCGACTCGTGTGAAGAAGAAGGAAAGTCTGGCAATTAGGTTTCGGCCAATCACCACAATATCTTCATCTTCCAGAGTTGGATTTTGATTAAGGTCACCGCGTAACGCGTCTCGTGCGTTAATTTCTTGAGTCACATATTCGCCGACTACTGGATCAAAGCGAATCAGCGCGATGTCAGACAAATCAGCGTTGGTCAAATCTGTTGTCGCTGTCGTTAGGGCATCTAAAAAGTCACTGCCACCTGGTAAATTAATACTTCTAATGCCACGAGTATAATCGAGCAGTCGAATATTGATTTCAGGCTGAGCTAAGGTTGATCGAGCAATAACAGTGCGATCATACGTATCTATTTCAGGCGCAGTCAAAGTTGGTATAACCACTACGTCTCCATCTGCAAGTCGGACGTTGGGTAGCTCTGTTGCTTCAGCAATTGGGGTAAATAGGTCAATGCTTTGCTCTACAACATCAACGACTTCGCCACTTTGGTTTTGAATAGGGCGACGAATTTGGACAACTCGCAGATTGGCGAGTCGTGTGGTGCCTCCAGCTGAGAGTAAGGCCGTTGGCAATTCAGGATTGGGGAGGGGGTAGATACCTGGTCTCGTCACTTCTCCAAGCACCGTGACTTCAACTGGACGTTGTGCAACTAGGGTCAGCCCAACATCTGGATCAATAAAAAAACGACTTAACTCAGATTGCAAACGAGTTTGGGCTTGCTGCAGCGTTAGCCCTTGCAGATTGATCACACCTGCCAGAGGGACAACCACATTTCCCTGAAGATCTAAAGTTGCTTGGAAGCTAGCCTCCGGGAATCGCCGGACATTGACAAAGAAAGAATCTCCTGGCCCCAAGCGATATTGATTAAATTCGGGAGCTAGAGGAGATACTGCCGTCGATGCTGGTGCTGGAGTGGGCGATCGCTCAATGATAATTTCCGTCTCTGATGAAAAATCTGAACCAGGCTGAGAGTCATCTCGCAAGCGCCGATTCATTTCTTCTAACTGGTTTTGAGCTACAGATGGCT
Organism: uncultured bacterium; assembly: GCA_964502605.1. Classification (GTDB taxonomy): domain Bacteria; phylum Cyanobacteriota; class Cyanobacteriia; order CAZCXK01; family CAZCXK01; genus CAZCXK01. The sequence goes on along the minus strand of CAZCXK010000040.1, from coordinate 31,446 downwards.
GAGAATCGGTAGCCTGAGATATTTGAACATATCCTGACGCATAGGCTGCAATGCCTTGACTCCATGTTAGAAGCAATGCACTAGAGACCACTGGAGCAGCAGATATAATCCGAACCCAGCAGCGGTTCGAATGAAATCGGAATAGAAACCAAGGAGCCTCAACCATGTATATGACTATATCGGGACATTAAAAGTGCAATCTAACCCAGTTCTAATCGAATCTGTTCAAAATGAGAAGGATTTTGCCAATATCTCTGTTGACTCAGGGCTGATCAGAAGCTGCAACCCTGATTGCGAATTAATGATTGTACAAGGCATGAAGCTCAAACCATGTCTGCTGCCGATATCCGATTGCCATCTTTGAAAAATAATTAAAGTTACCATTGCAGTGCTTAGGCCCCATGAGCTTACCCATTTGACCTATTCACCGAGTTTAAAGACGTCCTGAATCAACTCTAATTGAACTGATGCTCCGATTTTCTCGGCAAGGGGTTGAGCGAGACTGATATCACCCAGTGGTTTGATCGGGATTAAAACGTTAACTGCAATCCAGGGAGCTCGCTGGCGATCGCGCCATTGAGAAAGATAATCTGCCCAAAACCACTGGCTACTGGTCGGGCTTCCCCCATCAGGCCAGGCATACCACTGCAGGACGGCATACGTACCATCCGAGTTCCATCCTCGACTGTAACGAGCTGCGATTTGAATAGAGTCAGCGGATTGTGCCGATTGTAAAGAATTATGAGTTGGAACTGAGAATCGAATTCGGTGGCGCGTATCTTCTGTCCACTGTTGAACGCCTCTAATATCCATCCACTCAACTTGGGGCTGGTCTTGAGCCCGGATTTGAGGGCGTATGAACAGAAATATGGGCGTGCGGACGTCATTACCGTCAATCAAAGCCTGCAACTCTAGAGTTTCAGGAGTCAGCGTTTGAATGGACCATTTCCGCCCACCAATTTCTCCTGTCTGCTGATCAAGCGTTTGCCAGTCGGATAGCTCAAGCCCCTGCTGTTGCAGAGATCGTAAAGAGTCTAGCGCTGCAACCTGAGGTGGCTGAGTCCAGAACCAACGGCCTGTGACGTAATTGGGGAGCACCATCGCCAGGGCGATCGCCAATATGAATAATCCGACCATGGCTCGAATTGACCGTAAACGTCCTGCGATTGGCTGTATAGATATCATTGCTCACCTCTCATTGCTTGCGTTTCAGACTCATCGCATAAACTCAGCCTCCTCATTCACCACCGTCGTATTACTCGATCAGGCGGCATTGCAAATGCTAAATCAGAGTTGTTCTGAACTTGCAAAAGCAGGAAGCCATCGATCGATCCCGTGCAGCAACACGATTAAAAATCCCAACATTCCAGCTGAATAGAGATCTCCTCCCCAGCCTTCGTGCAACCACACAAATGCAGCCTCGCGGCCACTACCATGAAAAAACGTTAGCAGTGTGTTGCGGAGGATATTGGCCCCAATTCCAACCACAAAAATCCCCACGACGAAGCCAATAGTTTTTGTGCGAGAGGCCCAGACCCCTGTCCAGTACAGCATTATCATGCCAACATACAAGCTCGTAAATAGCATCTTAAGCCCTGCACAGTGAGGAGCAACTTCAACAATCCGATTATTAACGAGTAAGTAAATCTGATTAACCTGAACATTCATTCCCAGTTGAAACAAGATGAAGCCCGCAGTGCCTGCAATTAGTCGCTGAAGTGGCAAGGTATAAGGAGCAATAAGATAAGGTAATTCCGTTGGAGTTGCCAGCAGCAGCAGCAACAGCGGAAATGCTTGGAGCCGCAGTCCTGATGAGCCCTTAAACCATAAACATAATCCTGCCACTACCATTGGTAGTGAAAGATTGACCACGGCTGACAATTTGCTGAGGTAGCCAACCATACCAAGAATGAGTAGTCCCAACCCTGCAATATGGCTGTTATCAGGCAATTGGTGCCAGCGATCGCGCTTTGTCCAAGCGAGATAGGCTGCAAACGGCAACCCAATTAAGCCGTGACTGAAATATTCGTGCTCCAGGCTGATCGATTTGTTAAGCCAGCCGTCATACCAGTGAGCCAATAACGGCAGATAGAGCAACGCCATGACTCCTAACGTAGCCCATCCCTGCCAGCCAAAGTTTACGGACTTCAGAACCTTTGAGAAGTGACTCCAACGCTGAATCTGCATAAGTGAATTAGCTCTCTGAGGTAGATTAAGCAGCATATATAACTGGATATCAGACTGGCACAACCGCACTGATCAATTGGCTGATGGTATCAACAACCTGATCAATCTGCTCATTTGTTAAACCCGGATACATCGGTAACGATAAGACCTCCTGGCAGAGTGCTTCAGCTTGAGGAAAATCTCCAAGTTTATACCCCAAATCTTGAAACGCAGGCTGTAAATGACAGGGTACTGGGTAGTGAATTCCAGTTTGAATACCACGAGCTGCCAATTCAGCTTGCAGAATGCTGCGACTCACTGGACAATTTGGCGTGACTCTGACGACATACAAATGATAAACATGTCCCTCTTGACTATGATTCACCATAGGGACGATTCCATATGAATGTAATGGAGCTAGCCGCGCGTCATAGCGTTGGGCAATTAAGTATCTTGCTTGATTCCACGCTGGTAAGTAAGGCAGTTTAGTTTTGAGCACAGCAGCCTGCAGCGTGTCTAGCCGACTGTTAGTCCCATAGTCTGTATGATGATACTTGCGTAGCGAACCATAATTGCGCAGCGATCGAGCTGTTTGAGCCACAATTTCTTCCCGCGTAACCAGCATGCCCCCATCGCCAAACGCACCCAAATTTTTGCTTGGGTAAAAGCTAAATGCCGCAGCACTTCCAATCGCTCCCGCTCTATACCCATCTCGTTCTGCAAGGTGGGCTTGAGCTGCATCTTCAAAAATCATCAAGTCATAGGTACTGGCTAAATCTAGCAGCTGCTGCGGGTTAACCATCTGACCATAAAGATGTACTGGAACAATAGCTCGTGTTTGAGCCGTGATCGATTTTTCTGCAGCAACTAAATTAATCAATGCCGTCTCAGGATCACAGTCAACAAAAACCGGAGTCGCACCCGCTTGCACTACACCAATTAAGGTCGCAATAAAGGTATTGGTCGGTATCAGCACTTCATCACCCTCACCAATGCCACAGGCTCGCAACCCCAAGGCGATCGCATCGGTTCCAGAGGCAACGCCTACTCCGTAAGTAGCCTTACAGGCATGAGCAAATATGATTTCAAACTCGTCAAGAGCCTTCCCTAAAACAAAATCACTTTGATGAATGACGTCCCAAATTGCGCGCTCCAGGTTGAGCAGAATTGGCTGGTGCTGATAGCTCAATTCTACAAAGGGGATACTTTCCAAGATCTTACCCATATGTTTAGTACACCAGCAGTCGTGAAAATCAATAAATCTGAAAATTGGATGGCAGAAATCGTAAAGCCCCTTACTACTACCCTAATCAGCTCAATGTCATTTGCCTGGACAGAAAAGCCCCAAAAGGATGAAGAATCTGTAAAACCTTTCAAGATCTATACTCAGCCGGAGATGACTCGGATGAGCCTCACCATAGATGTGTTTCATCCTCCAACTTGGATCAGCATCAGCACATCAGCCATGAACCAATTCATCTTTTCTCTCAACAGCCTCTTACAGCGGGCTTCCCTTGCGTAGACCAGACATCTCTGCTGGGGGCTCGTGTCTGCCATATCGACAGGCTTCCATATCGACAGGCTTCGCCGTTGATGTCGCTGGCGAATGCAGCATATCCAAAGGAGAAACGACCTCTACCTGCAGTTCACCCATCTGGAAATTACTAAGAGAGCTAGGCATCCTTTGTAAGGGCTCTTGACTCCAGTTCACTAGACTGACCTGCTCAGAGTACCCCAATAGCTTGAGAGGGCAACAAGACCTTAATTGAAGGATTATTAGATTGGATAGACGAGCGAATTAAGGAGCTTTCTACGAAACCTTTGAGGACTCTTTGGAGACATTGAGACGTTGCGGCAGGAAACGGAAGCGTGGTCAACCGATGTCAACTGTATTCAACGGGGTGTTGATAATAGCATCGGCTGGGAAATAAGCTCGAGGAATCCTCCCGTCGCTGGTACAGGCATTGCAGCCATTGATGATGGAGTTTAATCTGCCATTCATCAAAATCTGTGATGAAAACGCTATTCTGGACTGTAGCGATCGACCACTGTCCAACTGTTTATCTGTGGGTGTTTACCAGGATGGTGAGCTGTCATGACTCCTAGTCTTCTCCCCGCCAATGAAGCTGAACGGCTTGCGGCACTTCATCGTTATCAGATTCTCGATACCCCGCCTGAAGGAGCATTTGACGACTTAGCCCGACTTGCTGCCTATATTTGTGCAACGCCCATTGCCTACATCAGCCTGATTGATGCTGAGCGGCAGTGGCACAAGGCGCGAATTGGGCCATTGCCACCGGAGGTACCGCGTGAAATAGCCTTTTGCGCTCACTGCATTTTGCAAAATGGTTTAATCGTCGTCAACGATACGTTAGGAGATGCGCGATTTGCCGATAATCCGATGGTGACTGCAGACCCCAAAGTACGCTTTTATGCGGCTGCGCCCCTATTAACGGCTGATGGATTGGCCCTCGGTTCACTTTGCGTGATGGACTATAACCCTCGCGAACTCACCCCTACACAGCTAGAATCGCTGAAGCTGTTGGGGCGTCAAGTTGTGCGGCAACTCGAAATTCGTAATAATCTGGCGGCCTTGGCGATCGCTGTTGAGACGTTTCAAGTATCTCTCCAATCGCCCTGACCTGTGCAACTCGCCCTGACCTGTGCAACCGTTAAATCTATCTCTATCGTTAGCTCTCTCCCTCATGGCTAAACCTGCAATTCTTTCTGTGGATGATGATCCGGAAGTGCTTCAGGCGGTGGCGCGCGACTTGCGGCGGCACTATGGCGATCGCTTTCGTATCATTCGGGCTGACTCTGGAGCCTCAGCCCTAGACGCACTCCAGCAGCTAAAGCTCCGCAATGACCCCGTCGCACTCTTTTTAGTAGACCAGCGAATGCCGCAAATGGAAGGGGTTGAGTTTCTAGAACAGGCTAGTGCTATTTACCCAGACACCAAGCGAGTGCTGCTGACGGCTTATGCCGACACCGATGCGGCGATTCGCGCCATCAACTCGGCACGGCTTGACTACTATCTGCTCAAACCGTGGGACCCGCCAGAAGAACGACTCTATCCGGTGCTGGATGACTTATTGGATGATTGGCTGGCCTCCTATCGTCCGGTGTTTGAAGGGATTCGTGTCATTGGCGATCGCTGGTCGCCCCAAACCCATACCATCAAAGACTTCTTGGCTCGTAACCAGATTCCCTATCAGTGGCTTGATGTCGAGTCTGACGGTGAGGCGCAGCAGCTTTTAGACTATGCCGCAGCCGATCCGGCGTCTTGTTTACCATTGGTGCTTTTTACCGATGGCCACAAACTCAGCAGGCCCACCCCGCAGCAGATTGCCGAGAAAATCGGCCTCCAAACTCAGGCTGGACAGCCTTTCTACGATCTGATCATCGTCGGGGGTGGCCCCGCTGGGTTGGCAGCCGCAGTCTATGGCGCGTCTGAGGGGCTATCAACCGTCATGATTGAGCGGGAAGCCCCAGGAGGGCAAGCCGGATCTAGCTCTCGCATTGAAAACTATCTGGGCTTTCCTGTGGGGCTCAGTGGTGCAGACCTGGCACGACGGGCAGTGACTCAGGCGCGGCGGTTTGGGGTCGAGATTCTCTCGCCGCAAGAGGTTGTCGGCGTCCAGGTAAAAGATCCTTATCGCATAGTCACATTATCGGATGGCAGCGAAATTAGCTGTCACGCCATGCTCGTGGCAACTGGGGTTTCCTATCGCAAGCTCAGCGTCCCTGGGATGGATCATCTGCAAGGAGCCGGAGTCTACTATGGGGCGGCTCAGGCTGAGGCGATCGCCTGTCGAGACGAAGATGTCTATATCGTGGGGGGTGCAAACTCAGCGGGGCAAGCCGCCATGTATTTCTCTAAATATGCTCGCAGCGTCACGATGCTATTGCGATCGGGCTCGTTGACCAAGAGCATGTCTCAGTATTTGATTGACCAAATTGAGGCTACCGACAACATCCATGTCAAGCCTTACACCACAGTGGTAGAAGCCAAGGGAGAAACCAGCTTAGAAGCGCTGACCCTGCTTGATTCACAGACCAATGAGAAAGCAACTGTGCCTGCGACCTCCATCTTTATCTTTATCGGCGCGGCCCCTCGCACAGATTGGCTAGGTGGCCTAGTTGAGCGCGATGAACGCGGCTTTATTCTCTCGGGGCCTGATCTTTGGCGCGATCGCCAACGGCCTAAAGGTTGGACGCTGGATCGCGATCCATTTCTGCTCGAAACGAATGTCCCCGGCATTTTTGTTGCGGGCGATGTGCGCCACCAGTCGGTGAAACGGGTGGCTTCGGGGGTGGGTGAAGGCTCGATTTCAGTGCAGTTTATCCATCGCTATCTGACTGAAGTTCGCGTTTGAATCCGTTGCAATTCACATAGCTCTCTGTCCCTGATCCTTTTCGACACATGCTGCACAACCCTCAGGAAAGCCTATTATTTCCCAAGTTCTCAATCGATGATATTCAAGATCTGATTGACCATGGGCAAGAACACCGCTTTGATTCGGGTGAGGTCATTTTTGCCGAAGGTGATCCGACCCACCATTTTTATGTGGTGCTTGAGGGCACCATGCGGATCACAAAAGATATTGCGGGGCAAGATCATCTGCTGACCGTGCATCAGCCTGGTGAGTTTACCGGCGATATTTCTATGCTCACGGGAGGCGTTGCTACCGCTACCGGACGCGCCATGGGAGCAACGCGCGTGCTCGCGATCGCCCCCGACGCCTTTCGCAAACTTGTAGCCGAATGCTCTCAAACTGCTGCTGTGATCTTGACAGCGTTGGCAGGGCGATCGCACGAAGTCGGCTCCCATTTGCAGCAGCAGGAAAAACTAGCCGCCCTCGGAAAACTCTCGGCAGGGCTGGCTCATGAGCTAAACAACCCAGCCGCAGCGGGGCGACGAGCTGCCAAACAGCTGCGCGAGGCGATGCAAGCGGTACAGTTAAAAACCCTGGATCTTTGTCGCCAAGACCTGACTGAAACCCAACGGCTGTCATTGGTCGAAATGCAGCAGTCGGTGATGGCCTGTCGTTTATATCATCATCTTGACCCCCTCGAACAAAGCGATCGCGAAGATCGGCTCGCTGACTGGCTCGACGATCACAACATCGCGGATGGTTGGAAAATCGCTGCGACGCTGGTAGCGGCTGGGGTAGAAGAAGGCCAGATCCAAACATTGGCCGACAAAATTGGCGATCGCGCCCTGCCAGAAGCCCTCGGTTGGCTAGAGTCAACCCTGGATGTTGCTGATCTGGTTAACCAGGTTGAGCAAACCACCGAGCGCATTTCAGAACTGGTGACGGCGCTCAAGTCCTATGCCTACATGGACAAAGCCCCACTGCAAGAAATTCAGGTGCATGAAGGCATCGAAAACACTCTCACCATTCTGCATCACAAGCTAAAAAAGGGGATCACTGTCACGAGAGACTATGCGGAGTTGCCGAAAATTTGCGCCTACGGGGGAGAACTCAACCAAGTCTGGACAAACCTGATCGATAATGCCATTGACGCCATGAATGGACAGGGGACGCTCATCGTCCGCACGACTGATTTACACAACCATGTGCAGGTCGAAATCATTGATGATGGCCCAGGCATTCCGACGGAGGTACGATCTCGAATTTTTGAGCCATTTTATACCACAAAGGAGGTGGGCAAAGGCACCGGGCTGGGGTTGGATATCGTGCGTCGCATCGTTATGAACCGTCATGGGGGCGCGATTCGAGTTGATTCTAAACCTGGAGAAACCAAATTTTTGATTTGTCTACCGCTACAACCTCCCAAGGGGAGCTAGCCAGGGATGGTGTTGGCGATCGCGCAGCACTGTCAGAGGGTGAATCAAACACCTTCACTGCGTTCAAACGCTGCAGTCAACTAGAGCAAGAGACTGCTGCAACATGGTTCATTTGTCCTTTGTTTATATGCACCTCTATGGTTGAATTCAGTTGCCTACGCCGGATTCCACTATTTGCCAATCTACATGACGATCAGTTTGCCTTTGCCCAGCACGGGGTTGAGCGCTGGCTGGAGGCCAACGATATCTTAACGGCTGAAGGAGACTGTGGGGCCTTCTTTTGGGTGCTGCTGGAGGGTGAAATTCATTGCACCAAGCGAGTGGGCGATCGCCAAGTTCCCTGGATCACCTATCAGCCCAATAGCTACTTTGGTCACGAACTGATTTTGCTCGAGCGCCCGGTGCTAGCAACCGCAAGGGCTCGGAGCTGCTGTCGGCTAGTTCAGTTTGATACAACTGGCTTCTGGAAGATGCTTGAACTCTGCCCATCAGTCACCCATGATTTGATGGTGAGCACTACGCAGCGATCGCAAAGCCTAGATGCCTTGTCACTACGCGCTCAAAAGCTGATGTCGCTGGGCACGCTCACCTCGGGGCTGGCCCAAGAGCTCTATCCACCGGCTCAGGCGAGTCGGGCCGCTGTGCAAAAGCTCCAGAAAAAGTTTGAGCTGCTGCAATCTCTGGCATTGCGAATTACCCACACCCTAACGCCCGATCAGCAAGCTTGCCTGATTGAGATTCAGCAAGATGTCTTGAGACAAGGGGCGATCGCCCTGGCTCAATCCCCTGATGCGGCCTATGTGAGCCAACCCAAACCTGTCGCTGAGGTGGATAGTTGGCTGCAGGCCCATGGAGTGGGCGATCGCCCTTATCGTGACTATTTAGCCTCTACCTTGCTCAGAGCCGGGTTGGGCACCGCATGGCTCAACAAGATTACCGCTGTCCCAGACTGCGCCTTTGCGGATGTGCTGCTGTGGATTGCAACCACGTTGACGGGCATGATTCAAGTTGATGAAATCGAGCGCAGCACCCTCCACATTTCTCAGCTGGTGCAGGCCGCCAAAGACTATACCTATCTAGATCAGGCACCTCTGCAAGAAATGGACATTCACGATGGGCTAGAAAATACCCTGCGCGTGTTGAGCCGTCGGCTAGGATCTCATGTGGTCGTCGAGCGTGCCTATGACCGGAGCCTGCCGCCAATTTGCGTCTATGGTGGTGATCTCAACCAAGTGTGGACACATCTGATCGAGAATGCCATCGACTCGATGGAGACTCTAGACGCACCGGGGCATCTCCAGATCCACACCTACCAGTCTGAGGGAGATTTGGTAGTCGAAATCATCGATAGCGGCGTGGGCATTCCACTTGAGGCTCAGCCTCACATCTTTAAGCAGTTTTTTACCACCAAACGTGGAGGCACTGGCACAGGGCTGGGGCTACCCATTGCCCAACGGGTAATTAAAGAACAGCATCGCGGGCAGATCACCGTTGACTCTCAGCCCGGTCGCACCTGTGTGCAAGTCTCATTGCCCATGAACCTGACTGAAACAATGCTAATGAGTCCAAATCTACAGGTGGCCTATCCCTAAGTTGTCCGACAGGAGATTCGTATGATTGTGCTAGATAACATTCGACAGATTTCAGGGTTTTCGCACCTGGAAGACGCCACACTGCAATGGCTCGTCAGTCACAGCCGTGAGGTATGTCTAGAACCAGGCGTTGTTTTTCGTCGAGACGGTGACCCTGCTGAGCATGTGTTTGTGCTGCTGGAAGGCGAATATTGGATCACGCAGCGCGTCGGCAATGAGGAAGTCTTAATCAAGGCGGTGAAGGCCATTGATCTGTTTGGTGAAGTGCCAACAGTGATGGGCGTTGACTATTTTTGGGCCAGCGGCCATGCCCGCACGCGCTGTTATATTTTAGAGGTGCCCAATGCGGTGTTTTGGCAACTGATTGGGCTCTGTCCGACCCTCGCCACTACGATCGTGCGCACGGCGACCGAACGCTTGCAAGAAGTGCAGCTTTTGGCGCAGCACCGAGAGAATCTGGTGTCGTTGGGCAATATGGCCGCCGGGTTGGCTCACGAACTCAACAACCCAGCAGCGGCAAGTCGGCAGGCGGCACGGCAACTGCGTGAGGTGTTTCCAGTGCTGCAAACCCTGACTCTTGTCATGGCGCAAAAGTCGATGCTCGCTAACCAGCAAGGCATCTTGGATGGCGTTCAGCAGGAGGCGATCGCCCGGGCTCAGGCGGGCCCACTGCTCGACCCCTTGACACAGAGCGATCGCGAAGACGATGTCACCGACTGGTTAGCCAACCACGGTATTACTGATGGATGGCGGCTCTCACCAACCTTGGTGGCAGCAGGGCTAGATTTGCCATGGCTTGACCACTTAGCTGCTCAACTGCCGGGGCAGTGCATCCCGAGTGTTGTCACCTGGCTCGAAACCCTGCTAACTGGAGCCGGACTGCTAGACCAGCTCAACCACACGACTCAACGAATTTTCAACATTGTCGAAGCGGTTCAAGACTATTCTGACCAAGACGCTGGCCTCTTGCAAACTGTCGATGTGCATGACGGGCTGGAAAGCACGCTCACGATTTTGCACCACAAGCTGAGGCACAGTATCACGGTCATTCGAGACTATGACCCAAACTTGCCACGCATCCAAACCTATGGCACCGAACTCAATCAAGTCTGGACTAACCTGATCGATAATGCCATCGATGCCACGCAGGCTCGATTTGCCCCAACTCCAGCCCCGCGATTGGCTGAGCAGAAATCTCATGCGACCTTAACGATCCCAGATCCATGGCAGCATCAGAGGCGATCGCCCGTCGAAATAGAAGCAGCCTCACCCACCATCTGGATTCATACTCAGCTCGATGGTGGTCAAATCTTAGTTGAAATTGCCGACAATGGCATTGGCATTCTGGCTGACGTGCAGCCCCATATTTTTGAACCATTTTTCACAACCAAGGCTGTCGGCCAAGGGACAGGCATTGGCTTGCAAATTGCCCGCCGCATCATTGAACATCATCAAGGGCATATCCACGTACTTTCAGATGCAGACACAACTCGGTTTCAAGTGCGGTTGCCCGTTCAGATGGCGGTTGACGAGACGACATCCGCGCTACCCCGTCCCCACGCCATGATCTAGTTTTTCTGCTTTAATTCTGGTTTGAACGGAGTGGTGATCGCCCATTTTCCTGAGACTTAGACCCACATTCCGCAGATTTTGACAGAGAATTATTGTACTTTTGATGCATGAATGCATCGGAGAGAGAACCCGCGAAGCTGGAGAGTGTCCTCCCAAAGTGCCCCAGCTTAGAGTTCATGATGGATGGCACCGAACATTGCATCAATTGCCCCACAGATAAAGCCACTGCAAGACGCACTATAGCAGCAAGCGCAAAACCCACCGCGTGAATAGCTTCGTGGTTCATGAGCGGGGAGCAAGGTGCGCTATTTGAGTGCCACCTACGAAGGCAAGAAACACAATGGGGCAGTTGCCGACGAAGAGGACTTGCAATTCCCCGACGGCAGTAGCGTATGGCAGGATAGGGGATTTCAAGGCTTTGCTCTCGATTACGCTGCGATCGCGTTGACAGATTCGATGGGGTAGCCAACAGCTTTCCATGCCGGCAGGCCGCCGCGTAGCTCAGACACATTTTCAAATCCAGCGGCTCTGAGGTGAGTTGCAGCCTCTGCCGTTTCCTCATCAGTTTCGGCGTAAATATACAGATCCCGATCAAGCTCTAGAGTCTGGCGAGCCCGATCGACCAACTCATTGACAGGCATTGAGATCGCGCCAGAAATATGACGCTCGTTAAATTGAGCATGGCTGCGGACATCAATAATTGTTAGGGCAGGTTCACCCCAATCTAAGCGAGCCTTGAGGTCATAGACACGAGACTGCGCCTGAATGGTAGGCGGTGTGGGAAAGATACCAAATAGCTTGCTCATGTGAATACCATAAATTTGACTTGTACCTGGAATGTAGCAATATCTCTTAAGACTTGCAACGAGAATTGTTAATCTTTGAGAACTTTTAGCGAAAATTCCTTTACAAAATGTCGAAATTGGACACTCTTCGCGCCAGATTTTTCAGGCTGAAATTCTTCACCTATTCCTGGCTGGAGCAGAGCTATTTGAGGCGATACTTGCAGCGATTTACAAATATGGGGGCTATGAGCAAAAAACTTGTGATCAGCTGGTTCAGTCCAGGTGTTTAATGCTTCGGAGCCTGAAAACTTCTGAAGAAAGCATCTAAATAGAGGCACTAAAGGGCAATTTCTTGAATATCTGCCAGGTTTGATGGCTCAATCGTCGCTGCCTGTTTCTGGACGTTACCCCGCTGACAGCGGACTGCAAATAGGCAATCGGCGCAATGCCCATGGGTTTCGTCAACTTGGGGCAGGGGCAGGTTTTGCTGATAGTGGTCTAACCACTGAGATAGGCGCTTGAGGATCGCTGTTAGATCCTGTCGGGTCTGTTCATGGCTTTCTCGAGTATAAGAAAATTTTAGGCTCTGGGGCGTGGGTACTTCGCTCGTGCGAGCTTGCACAAACCAATAGATCATAGCGACCTGCTCAGGCTGATAATCGCTAGTCTCAACCAAGACAAAAGGATAGAGTCGAGTTTGCCAATTCGTGAAGAGCCACTGTCGGTTTTGAGGTAGCGGATAGGTTTTCCAGTCAAAAATCAGCGCCTGATCAGGTTCAAGAATCAATAGATCATAAATGACTGTCAGCAGATAGTCATGGATATCAAGGCTGCGCCGATGTTCGCTTTGTCGAAACGCGGTACGACTAGGATGAAACACCTCAGGAGCCGCTGCCACTAAAGCCTTGACATGGCGCAAAACCTGTTCGTCATCCTCAAATGCAGTCGTCTCAATCGGCAACTGCAGTTCGCGCTGCTGCATCAGCAGATGAAATCGATTACCCCAGGCCAGACGTACCTGCTGATCGGACGATGAGGGGGTGCTCAGTTGATCGAGGTAGAGATGCTGAAATTTGCGGGGGCACAGCTCTAATATATTCAGCTGTGACTGAGAAAGCCGCATTCGCATGGAGGTTAGACCCTACTCAGCACAAAAACGCTGCCGACATTGCCGCGACCGATGCGCAAATCAGAGTCGAGGTAGGTGATATCTAGCCAGCCTTGGCGATCGCGATTGGTGATCTTGAAATCAATTGCCGCAAATTTTTGGTCAGCTTCAATCTGATGAATAAACTCGGCAGGCGACCGGTAGCCAATCAGTCGTTGAAAGCCAATCAGAGTGCGCTCAAATTTAACCTGCACTCGCCGCTCGGAAACAGGCTCAAAACCGGCGACGACGCTGAAGAACCCTTCTGACAACGGCACACCTATCAGTTCTGCGATATTATAAAGTTTAGCGTCTTTAGCTCGAATTGATTGATAGATTTGGCCAAGTTTGAATAGCGGGAACTGATCAATTCTCAAGAGTTCGTCACTCGTAGTGTAGAGCAGTCGCCAATCTCCATTCAGTTGGTTGAGTGCTTCAACTGGTCGAGGCGTCGGGTTTTGTGCTTCTAATTCAACGATTTTGACTAAGATATCCTCCTTACTAGATTCTGATGAAAGTAACCCACGATTTCTCCCGGCGATCGCCTCTAGCAGTGCGGCTTTAGCTATCATTTCTGTGGCCTCTCCAACGACACTTTTATACGATGGACTGAGACGGGTGGACGTAGCCATTTTTGATAGCTTTCTTGACAATCAAAAATCTTTAGGTTAAGAAGTTCCAATGCTGATATTGCAGTCATGCTCACATTGACTGCATTTATTCAAACATTGCAAATCAAACGCTGCAAATCAGCAAATCAAATGATAATGCGTCAAAAAGCTGTATTCTCGGAATATTTGTGGAATGTTTGCGGATACTGATTCACAGACCCGGCATATCTTGTTACCGTCGCTTGCACTGTTTTAACAATCAGCGATTAAAATTTACTTGATCGGTTTATTTGCATTAGGCAGAGCCTCAGCTCATTTCCTTTTAGCACATCGCTCAAACTAAGCCCTAACGGCTTTAAACTACCTTTCAGTGTGATGATTGCTTGAAGGCTGTTCAAACACTGGCACTTGAATTGATTTGTTTGCTTGTTTGAGTTAACACACCTACATTTTGATCCACCATGCGAAATCCTGCATTGCACGAATATCCTCGGAGTCAGCCATCACCCGTGATTCCTCAACCAACGGATGTCTCGATTCTAGATTGGCTAGAGCAGTCGAATCGGCTGCTGGCTAGAGATGAAAACGATTTTGATTATTCTGATGAAGAAGCCGAAATCAACGAACTAATGGCAGGGGAAGACCCCAGCTTTAATTCTGATGACGACGATGATGATGTCGAACTCGAGGACTAAGCTGCAGAGGTGATATCGAACTCGGCGTGGTGTGAGTGAGTCAGTCAAATTGTGGATACTAAGTTTTACTCGAATAACGGCTTGAGCGGGGCAGGGCGCATCCTGTTTTTAACTTTAGTGGCAGGTCTGGGTGTTACAGCTGTGGCGCTCGACTGGCTGCTACAGCAGAGTATCTCTACTCCAATGTCCCTGACTCTGCCTTTGGGTCTGTCGTTTGCGGTGACAGCCGCACTGGGCTATTGGGCTGTGCCTTTTTTGCGAGCCCTCAAGACTGGGCAGTTTATTCGTGAAGATGGCCCTCAAGCTCACCTGGCCAAGGCCGGAACGCCAACCATGGGCGGCCTCTTTTTTGTGCTGCCAGCGGTAGGGCTGGCGCTGATTATCTCTGGGTTTGCATCTGATGCGATCGCCGTTTCAGTGATGACGCTGGCCTATGCTGTCATTGGCTGGGTTGACGATTGGCAGATTCTGCGTCGCAAGTCTAACAAAGGCATCTCGCCTCGCCTCAAGCTAATGTTGCAGGTTGGGGTGGCGATCGCCTTTTGTGTCTGGCTGGTTTATACGCAGCCGTCCGGCATCACAACCATTGCCGTTCCATTTGGGTTGACGTTGCCGCTGGGGCTGTTGTTTTGGCTGGTGGCGGGGTTTGTCCCGGTGGCGCAAAGCAACGCGACAAATCTCACCGATGGCCTGGATGGGTTAGCTGGGGGCACTGGGGCGATCGCCCTCTTGGGGCTGGCCGTGCTAGCAGCACCGACCTCTGCCGCGCTGATGGTGTTTTGTGCCTGTATGAGTGGAGCGTGTTTAGGGTTTCTGGTGCATAATCACAATCCGGCTCAGGTCTTTATGGGTGACACGGGGTCGATGGCGCTGGGTGGCGGCATGGCGGCAGTGGCGCTGTTGAGCAATAGCCTATTTGGGTTGTTGATTCTGAGCGGTATTTTTCTGGCAGAGTCGGTGTCGGTGATGCTGCAGGTGGGGTATTACAAAGCGACCAAAGATGAGAATGGCGTGGGTCAGCGCTTGTTTAAGATGGCTCCTCTACACCATCATTTAGAGCTCTCTGGCTGGTCAGAAACCAAGGTGGTCGGTGTGTTTTATCTGGTTTCTGGTTTGCTGGCGCTGCTATGCTTGGTGCTGATGGTTCATGTCTAAGGGTTCGCCAAAACATCTGTGACAAAGCAGAAGATTCCGCCTCGGTCGCTGGCGAAAATCGCGGGCATTGTGGCGATCGCCACGCTAATTAGCAAGGTTTTTGGGCTGGTTCGTCAACAGGCGATCGCGGCAGCGTTTGGTGTGGGAGCTGCGGTCGATGCCTACAACTATGCCTATGTTATTCCAGGGTTTTTCCTGGTGCTGTTAGGCGGCATCAACGGGCCGTTTCACAGCGCCATGGTGAGTGTGCTGTCAAAGCGTGCAAAAGACGAAACAGCTCCCATTGTGGAAACCATCACTACGCTGGTGGGTGGGGCATTGCTAATCATGACCCTGTTCATCATTGCTTTTGCCGACCCTCTGCTGGATATCGTCGCACCCGGTCTGAGTCGCACGCCTGAAGGCTTGGAAATTCGGGCGATCGCCATTCAGCAACTCCGGATTATGGCTCCAATGGCACTGCTCGCCGGACTGATTGGTATCGGGTTTGGCACCCTCAATGCAGCCGATCACTACTGGTTGCCCTCCATTAGTCCGTTGTTTTCCAGCACAGCGATGTTGGCCGGCTTAGGCATCTTAGTCGCACTCATTGGGGATAACATTACGACTCCGCAATATGCCATGCTCGGGGGTGTCGTCTTGGCTTGGGGCACCCTAGGCGGAGCCTTGTTGCAGTGGTTAGTGCAGGTGCCAGTGCAGTGGAAAGCCGGACTCGGGGCGTTGCGGTTGCGGTTTGATTTTCGGCATCCTGCGGTGCAAGACGTGCTCAAGGTGATGGGGCCTGCTACATTTTCATCAGGCATGATGCAGATTAATGTCTACACCGATCTGTTTTTTGCCTCGTTTATTCCTCAGGCAGCTGCCGCTTTGAGCTATGCCAATCTGCTGGTGCAAACGCCACTAGGCATCATTTCAAATGTCATTTTGGTGCCGCTGTTGCCTGTCTTTTCACGGCTGGCCGAGCCCGATCAGTGGGATGAACTCAAGCACCGCATTCGTCAGGGGCTATTGCTAACGGCATTGACGATGCTGCCACTCAGTGCACTCATGGTGACTCTCGCCTTCCCGATTGTGCGCGTGATCTATGAGCGCTATGCCTTTGATCAGCAAGCATCTCGACTGGTGACATCTGTGCTGATCGCCTATGGGGTTGGCATGTTTGTCTATTTGGGGCGCGATGTGCTGGTGAGAGTCTTTTATGGCTTGGGCGACGGTGACACGCCCTTTCGCATCAGCGTGATCAATATTTTTCTTAATGCGCTGCTCGATTTTTTCCTGGTTGGCCCTTTGGGTGCGCCGGGTTTGGTACTTGCGACCGTGGGTGTCAACCTGATCTCAATGGGGATGCTGCTATGGTTGCTCGATCGCAAGCTCAATGGGCTGCCCTGGCGAGAATGGGGCAGCCCATTCATCCTGTTAGTTTTCGGGAGTGGGCTATCAGGACTGATGTGTTGGGCCACTCGATGGGGGCTCGAATCGTGGCTCGGCACTGAAGGGTTTCTGATTCAATTAGTACAAATTACGATCGCTGGATTTATTGGCCTGGTCACATTTGTAGGGTTTGCTACCCGACTCAATTTACCTGAAGTAGACATGTTGGTTAGTCGGTTAAGGCAGCGGCTAGGACGCAACTCCCAGGAACCACCAAGCTGATGAACTACACATCAAGACTCTGTGCCCAAATCGACATCAACGCAAATTGCAACATTATCGTGATAAATTACTACCCCGGATCAAGTTTCGTCTAAAATTAGGTGCCAATATTGCTGTCGGCCCCATCGATAGCGGCTTTCAAACGTAAACAGTTTAACGTTGCGCTACTCATAGCTTTTTTTCTTAGCCCTCAATCAGGACGTCACCACACATGGCATCAATCACTGGAACAGACGACAACGACACGTTGTTAGGCACTGGCGCAGCCGACACGATTATTGGATTAGGCGGCAACGACTTCTTACTGGGTCTGGGTGGAAATGACATTTTGTTGGGCGGGGCAGGCGGCGATCGCCTGGATGGGGGCAGAGGCGATGACAACCTCATTGGTGAAGACGGGGAGGATACGCTTCGAGGGGAAGCAGGCCGCGATCGCATCTCAGGGGGTGACGACGATGATCGGCTCTCTGGGGGGGAGGGCGCAGATTTTCTGTTTGGCGATGCGGGCAATGATACGCTCTGGGGCAATGATGGCAGCGATCGCCTGGAAGGAGGGGATGGCAATGACATTCTACGTGGCGGCAGTGGTGCCGACAGTCTCATTGGCGGGAATGGTAACGACACCCTCGATGGCGATGATGGCAACGACACGCTGCGGGGCAATAGCGGCAATGACATTTTGCGCGGCGGCAATGGTGACGACATTCTGCGCGGTGATGACGGCAACGACACCCTCGATGGCGGTCAGGACAACGATCGCGTGCGCGGCGGCAGCGGCAATGATACCCTCTCGGGAGGCAGCGGCAACGATGCGATCAATGGCGATGGCGGTAATGACCGCATTGACGGCAATGCTGGCGATGATTTTATCTTGGGCGGTGCAGGCGAAGATCAGATGCGCGGCTCCAATGGCAATGACATCCTCCAGGGAGGTGCTGATAACGATACCCTGGACGGCAACAGCGGTAATGACGCCCTCTATGGCCAGGGGGGGCGAGACAGCCTGAGAGGCGGCGCAGGCAATGACATTTTAGAAGGGGGCGGGGGCGACGATAGTCTGCGTGGCGATAACGGTGATGATGTGCTGCGAGGGCAAGCAGGCCGCGATCGCCTAGAGGGCGGCGGCGGCAATGATCTGCTCGATGGCGGGGCTGGGGGCGATCGCCTGATCGGGGGCAGCGGCAATGACACCTATATTGTCAATAGTCGCAGTGATGTCGTGATCGAAAACCGTAATGGTGGGCGCGATCGCGTCATTACCACCGTCAGCGTTACATTGGCAGACAATGTCGAAAACCTAACCCTATCAGGCTCTGGGAACATTAGCGGTACTGGCAATGCCTTCCGCAATCAAATCACGGGAAACGCGGGCAGAAATACGCTGGAGGGCAAGGCTGGCAATGATACTCTATTTGGCGCAGACGGCAATGATCAGCTCGTTGGCGGCGATGGCAATGACACCCTCAATGGCGGAGCCGGTAACGATCGCCTAATTGGCAATGGCGGTCGAGATACGCTGAGCGGCGGACTGGGGCAAGACCGATTCTTTTTCGAGAGCCCGCAAGGAGGAGTCGATCGCATTCTAGACTTTTCGACCCTCGATGATCTAATAGTCGTCTCAGCTCGGGGGTTTAATGCAGGGTTGCGGGCAGGGCGATTGTTGCGTACCAATCGGTTTACGGTCGCAGCGCAGGCCACGCGCAGCAGTCACCGATTTATTTATGATCCCACTAATGGCGGCCTCTTTTTTGATGCCGATGGTTCAGGGAGTGGGGGGCGCGTTCGCATTGCTAACCTGTCAGCCGGACTGAACCTGACTCAGGCAGACATCTTAGTAAATTAAGCACGAAGTAGTCTAAGTCTGAGTCGATAAAGCGAGTAAGCATATATCGCAATCATGCCAACACTATAGACCTGGGTAACGATTCTATGTTTTAGAACTGGTCTTGGTAATCCCCCAGCATGTCTATGAGATCCGCTTGAACTGCCGATGGCACCAAATCTAGCAGTGACAACTCAATTTTGCCGCCACCCAACCGAACTGGGATCGACCTCATGACGTCCATCACTTGGTGTTCGTCAAGGGCATGATCTGCCAGCATCGGATACAGCTTTTCTGCTAAGACCGTGTGCAGATGGGCATCTCGAAGATAAAGGTGCCACTTTGCTACATCGATAAAGACGCGATCGCCAATTTCAGCAGCCAGTGCTTCGATGGCTTGGCTAGTATTGGAATAGACCATAGGATTACACTCAATCGATTACCTCTTCAACCCTACTCCGATTGCGACGCAACCGATTCAATCAGGAGGAAGATTTTGGTTTGGCAAACCCCTTGCCTGTTGTGGACGGCGGATTCGGGTCGGCATAGCGGGCGATCGCAAAGATAAAGATGCCATGGGTAGCGAGGGCAATCGCCCAAGGACTCGTTACCCAGATCACCCACGGCCACGCCTGATTTTGCACAAGATTACCAAACCATAAGCCTGAGTTGATGGCGGCAAAAACAGCCACATGCATAGCAAAATTCATGCGATCATCTAAGCGACGATATGCGGGGTCATTGCGGTCAGGTTTACGAGGCCAGCGAGGAGGCATAAATTAACCGTGAGAATGTCAATTCTTCTAATCTAAATTGTAAAGGGTTGAGCGATCATCAGATGTAGATTTTGAGGCTGATGCGGCAACGGGGTTCATCATTAGCTACCGAGAACTATCGCAGATGTTAAAGATTGCCTTTCAATGAAGGAAAATAGGCTTTAGCACGATAAATAATAAAACTGGACAGAAATCGCTGGGTTTCGCGCCGTATCCACTTTCATCGACGACTCATTAGGGCATCGTAGTCACTTTTGATTGCCACATAATCGGTCACCTCTGATGAATCATGGGATTTTTCCATTGATTTGACTATGATTTGACAGTTCAATTCGCCCTCTTAAATATGAGTCAGTGGCTTAGCCCACACATTTAGCCCACACGTCATGTTGTATGCAGTTGTACAGGGAGCACGAGAATGAAGCTCAAAATTCTAAATGACACGGTTTTCAAACTCAGCACGAAGCAATCTAGCTTGCTCGATGACTCAGAAAAACTCACAGTCTCAGCAGGCACTGAATATGAAGTCTTGGCTCATGCCCCATCTGAATTGAAGCTAGTCAAGATTACGCTTGCCTCCAACATCGGGCCTCAAGATCGCAATACCTGGTACGTCTTCTCAGAACATATTGAAATCGAAGGCAATGAGCCCGGAAATGACCCCCATGATGAAGAACAACCTGAGCCACAGCGCACTGGAGGGTTTAAACTCGTAGGGTTTCGCAGCACCTTCTACCTCACTGACCCGGTTTTGGCAGGGGGCAATTTTACCTGGGCCGAAGCCACCAAGAATGGCACGCGCATGCCGACCGACAAGAGCATTGTTGAAAATATTCTGAGAATTGCCGATACCATGCAAGAAATTCGGGAGCTTTATAGCGGTCGCCCAATTACAGTCACGTCTTGGTATCGAGACCCAGTTTCTAATCGGAGAGTGGGAGGAGCATCTCAAAGTCGTCATTTGACGGGCGGTGCCGTTGATTTTAAGGTCGCAGGTGTCTCTCCATCTGATGTGCAAAGTCGCTTAGATGGCTGGTGGGGAACTCAAGGCGGGCTTGCCAGCGCAAGCGGATTTACTCACATCGACAATCGAGGCTATCGGGCTCGGTGGCGCTATGGCCGATAGGGTCGAGACAGCTTAATCGCCTTATAGCGAGCTTGTTAGGCCATCAGGTTAACCGTCGGACAGGAGCGATACAACCCATCGCTCCTAAGTCGTTTTTTATTAGTACAGCAGACGGGGTAACGAACCAGCCCTCCGCCAAACGTCATCTGAAATACTCAGCCAATTGCACCCAAATATCAAAATATACAGGGTGGTTTTCCTCAGCCAATTGTGACTAAGTCACCAACTGTGTATGGTGGTTTTCGAGAAGCAATTCTTCAAGCGCTTGTAGGAGAGGAGGTTGCTAGAACATCACTTTTTGTTAAGAGAACTTGAGCAACTACTTCCAAGAAAGTCAATATTTGTAAAAAAATATCTCGATGTTTTTTTCAAATTGTGTCAGATAGAGGGCGATCGCCTTTGTGTAACGTGGATTTCTGATAAAAAACTCATGTAACACGTTGCTAGTATCGTCAGATTTGAGACGTGAGCCCTTCATGATTTGAGTTCCATAGTCACAGCTTGATTGGCTCAGAGAGTGTGACGGTTGTGTCATGCTCTTGGCTGTAATCTCATCTGCTTGCTAGTAGCGCAGATCCAACGCTTTTGAGGTAAGGAGCCTAACTGAATGTTCACCCACGTCAAGCCCACGGTCAGATACATCGCTCCAGATGACCTACGAGGACGCACTCTGATCAAGGTGGTCTATGTCGTGCTAGAGCCGCAGTATCAAAGTGCTCTATCGGCAGCAGTTCAATCTATTAATCAATCGAACCCTAATGTTGCAGTCGAAATCAGTGGCTATCTGCTCGAAGAACTGCGGAGTCCCGAAAACTATGAGGCCTTTGGGCAAGATGTTGCCAGTGCCAATATTTTTATTGCCTCGCTGATTTTTATCGAAGAGCTAGCCGAAAAGGTCGTGGCTGCCGTGCAACCTCATCGCGATCGCCTGGATGTAGCAGTCGTCTTTCCGTCGATGCCGCAGGTGATGCGCCTCAACAAACTAGGCAGTTTCTCGATGGCACAGCTGGGTCAGTCGAAAAGTGCGATCGCCCAGTTTATGAAAAAGCGCAAGCAAAACTCAGGCGCGGGCTTTCAAGATGCCATGCTCAAGCTGTTGCGAACGCTGCCCAAGGTGTTGAAATACCTGCCAATGGATAAAGCCCAAGATGCGCGCAACTTCATGCTGAGCTTTCAATATTGGCTGGGCGGGTCATCTGAGAATCTGGAAAACTTCCTGCTGATGCTGGCTGATAAGTATGTTCGTCCAGCAACGAGCGATGCGAAGAACGCCTCCATTTCCTATCGGGAGCCCGTCACCTACCCTGATATGGGCATCTGGCACCCCCTCGCGCCGCAGATGTATGAAGACATCAAAGAATATTTGAACTGGTATCAGTCGCGGTCTGACATTTCAGATGATTTGAAAGACCCTCTTGCCCCTTGCGTCGGTCTAGTGTTGCAGCGCACTCATCTCGTCACTGGAGATGATGCCCACTATGTGGCCACGGTGCAAGAGTTGGAATGTATGGGAGCACGCGTCATTCCAGTATTTGCAGGCGGGTTAGACTTCTCCAAACCTGTGGATGCTTATTTCTATGACCCGTTGTCAAAAGGGCAAAAACCGCTGATTGACATTGTGATCTCCCTCACGGGCTTTGCGTTGGTTGGCGGGCCAGCCCGGCAAGATCACCCCAAAGCGATCGAATCACTGAAGCGGCTTGATTGCCCCTATATGGTGGCGCTGCCGCTGGTGTTTCAAACGACGGAAGAATGGCAGGATAGTGAGCTGGGTTTGCACCCGATTCAGGTGGCGCTGCAAATTGCCATTCCTGAACTGGATGGAGCCATTGAGCCAATTATTCTATCGGGGCGAGATGGTGCTACTGGCAAGGCGATCGCCCTGCAAGATCGGGTTGAGGCGATCGCCCAGCGAGCGATGAAATGGGCGAATTTGCGTCGTTTACCCAAGCTGCAAAAGAAAGTGGCGATCACCGTCTTTAGCTTTCCGCCCGATAAGGGCAACGTGGGCACTGCTGCCTATCTCGACGTGTTTGGCTCCATTTATCGCGTCATGGATGCCCTCAAACACAATGGCTACGAGGTGGATGAAATGCCAGACTCACCCGAAGCCCTCATGCAGGCGGTCATTCATGACGCCCAGGCGCAATATAGCAGCCCCGAGCTGAATGTTGCGTATCGGATGTCAGTGCCCGAATATGAGTCGCTAACGCCCTACTCCAAGCGCCTGGAGGAAAATTGGGGGCCACCTCCGGGGCAGCTCAACAGCGACGGCCAGGATCTGCTGATCTACGGTAAAACCTTTGGCAATGTGTTTATTGGGGTGCAGCCAACCTTTGGCTACGAGGGCGACCCGATGCGGTTGCTATTCTCGCGCTCAGCTAGTCCCCATCATGGCTTTGCGGCTTACTATACCTACTTGGAGAAAATTTGGGGTGCGGATGCCGTGCTGCACTTTGGCACCCACGGGTCACTGGAGTTTATGCCGGGTAAGCAGATGGGCATGTCGGGTGATTGCTACCCCGATAGCCTGATTGGCACGATTCCAAACCTCTACTACTACGCGGCCAACAATCCGTCTGAGGCCACGATCGCCAAGCGTCGCAGCTATGCTGAAACCATCAGCTACCTGACTCCTCCAGCAGAAAATGCTGGCCTCTATAAGGGCTTAAAAGAGCTGAGCGAGCTGATCGCGTCGTATCAGACCCTTAAGGATGGCGGACGCGCCCCCTCGATTGTGAATGCGATCATCGACAAGTGTCGTTTGGTCAACCTTGACAAAGATATTGAGCTGCCTGACCAGGATGCAGCTGAGATGGCACCGACCGATCGAGATATGCTGGTCGGCAAGGTCTACATTCGGCTGATGGAAATTGAATCGCGCCTGCTGCCCTGCGGCCTGCATGTTGTGGGCAAACCGCCCACGGCTGAAGAGGCGATCGCTACCTTGGTCAACATTGCCGGGCTCGATCGCCCTGAAGACGAGATGAAAAGCCTACCCCGTATCATTGCCGAGAGCCGCGATCGCAACATTGAGCAGATTTATCAAAGTAGCGATCGCGGCAACTTAGATGACGTGCAGTTGCTCTACGACATCAACCAGGCCACCCGCGAGGCAGTGGCAGCAATGGTGCGAGAGCAAACCGATGCCGAAGGGCGGGTCTCTAAGGTGACCCGACTCAACTTCCTCAACATGGGTAAAAAATCACCCTGGATTGAGGCACTCCACCAAGCGGGCTATGGCAAAATCAACGCCGATGACCTCAAACCGCTGTTTGAATACCTCGAATTCTGTCTGACTCAAATTGTTGCCGACAACGAACTGGGTGCGCTGTTGCAGGCGTTAGATGGCCGCTACGTGCTACCTGGCCCCGGTGGCGACCCGATTCGCAACCCCGATGTGCTGCCCACTGGCAAGAATATTCATGCGCTCGATCCGCAGTCGATTCCTACGACGGCGGCAGTGCAGTCGGCCAAGGTGGTGGTCGATCGTCTGCTAGAGCGCCAAAAAACCGAAAACAATGGCCTCTATCCTGAAACCATAGCCTTCGTGCTGTGGGGTACTGACAATATTAAGACCTATGGCGAATCATTGGCGCAGGTGATGTGGCTTGTCGGCGTCCGGCCTGTGCCCGATTCTCTGGGACGGGTCAACAAGCTAGAGCTGATTCCTTTAGATGAGTTAGGTCGTCCGCGCATTGATGTGGTGGTCAACTGTTCAGGCGTATTCCGCGATTTGTTCATCAATCAAATGGCGTTGCTCGATCGCGCCGTCAAAATGGCGGCTGAAGCTGATGAGCCACCCGAGATGAACTTTATTCGCAAACATGCGCTGCAGCAGGCCGAAGAGATGGGTATTCACGTTCGTCAAGCTGCGACTCGCATCTTCTCAAATGCCTCTGGTTCTTATGCCGCCAACGTCAATCTGGCAGTGGAAAACAGCACTTGGGAAACCGAGTCCGAACTGCAAGATATGTATTTGAGCCGCAAGTCATTCTCGTTTAACTCGGATAATCCGGGGGTGATGGATCAGTCGCGCGACCTATTTGAGCGCACGCTCAAAACCGTTGATGTCACCTTCCAAAACCTGGATTCGTCTGAGATTTCCCTCACCGACGTGTCGCACTACTTTGACTCTGACCCCACTAAGGTGGTGGCCAATCTGCGCGGCGATGGCAAGCAGCCATCCTCATATGTTGCCGATACGACAACGGCGAATGCTCAGGTGCGATCGCTCTCTGAGACTGTCCGTTTGGATTCTCGCACCAAGCTACTCAACCCCAAGTGGTATGAAGGCATGTTGTCTCATGGGTATGAGGGCGTTCGAGAATTGTCAAAGCGCTTGGTGAATACGGTGGGCTGGTCAGCAACGGCAGGCGCTGTGGATAACTGGGTCTATGAAGATTCGAATGATACTTTCATCAAAGATGACGCCATGCGCCAGCGCCTGATGAATCTCAACCCCCATTCATTCCGCAAAATGGTGACGACGCTGCTCGAAGCCAACGGTCGCGGCTATTGGGAAACTGACGAAGAAAACCTCGATCGCCTCCGCCAGCTATATCAAGAGGTTGAAGATCGGATTGAAGGCGTCGAATAGAGTCGCCATTGTAATCAGGCAGAGCCAACCGTAGGGAATATGGGCGATCGCTCTGACCTGCTTAATATCATGAGCGCAAGAGGGTGAGCACGGCTCACCTTCTTTTGTAGGTCGGCCTATGTCTCACCGCCCGTTGACCGACAAAACTCTTGAAAGCTTTATTCTGCCGTAGCGATTATCTTGTTTGTCAAGTCCATCCTGCTATGAGATATCAACCAAGCTTGAAAGGAATATACTTCAATTCATCTCCTTGTGGCGGCTGCCATTGAACCTATCCTTATGCTAGGGATAGCAACCCAGAGCGCCTAGTCCTCGATCGAGTACTCTTTATCATCATGATCATTTCCTTAAAGCCTTTATTTGAAGAAATTTACCAAGCAAAGGATGAAGATGATTTGCGATCGCACCTTGCGCCACAAATTGGGGAGTATTTTGCTGCCAAGCGATCTGGAATCTTCTTCTTCAATCAGCTTTTAACGGATCGAAAGCTTCAAGTCATTTTAAACCTTGCCCCTATCTCTCGAACATAATCCTGTAGCGCGTTAGCCATACACCCGTTCACGAAGGGTTGGTAACAACACCCAAGGCATGGAAACTAATCTGTCCGCGTCCAGATCATTGGCATGTGATGGCAGGCCCGAAAATATATCCCATTCTCTTTCGGGAGGGGCAAGAGAGTTTTGTCAGCACCAATGCGCTAACCCGAACCTCAGAGTCGTAGTGTCCTCATGTTTCAGCCCAATTGAGCCCGATACAATCAAAGTTGAGCGCCTTGATTGGGCATACGTTTGGCAATCGGGGCAACTCTCCCGCATTCAATGAGAGGAGATAACGATGAATCAGTTCAAAACTGTTGCACTGTTAGGCTTACTGAGTGGTTTGCTGATCTCAATTAGCTACGGTATTGGGGGCACATCTGGAGCCATCATTGGAGTCGGCCTGGCCGCCATCATGAACCTGGGCTCATGGTTTTATTCGGACAAGATTGCCTTAGCCGCCTACCAAGCTCAGCCCGTGACGCCCCAGCAAGCTCCTGGGCTCTACCGCATGGTGCAGCGGCTCAGCGATCGCGCTCAGATCCCTATGCCAGCGGTTTATATCATGCCCACTCAGTCTGCCAACGCCTTCGCCACTGGGCGCGACCCCGACCATGCCGCCGTCGCAGTTACACAAGGTATTGTGGCGCTATTATCCGACGATGAGCTAGAAGCCGTCATCGCCCACGAACTTAGCCACATTCTCAATCGAGACACGCTGACGCAGGCGATCGCTGCTACGATTGCCGGGGCGATTTCCTTTCTGGCTCAGATGCTGAGCTATAGCCTGTGGTTTGGTGGCATGTCTCGCGATGATGATGGCCCCAACCCGCTGGGGCTGCTACTGACTATTTTTTTGGCACCGATGGCCGCGACCGTGATTCAACTGGGAATTTCTCGCACCCGTGAATTTGCTGCCGATGCTGGATCAGCCCGTCTCACCAACAATCCCCGTGCTCTAGCGCAAGCCTTAAAGCGTCTTGAAGCCAATGCTCGGCAGATGCCTATGCAAGGTAATCCAGCCTTTGAGCCGCTGCTAATTATGAATGCATTCCCCAAAAATTTCTTTAGCAATCTGTTTTCAACACATCCTTCTACGGATGATCGAATTCAGAGGTTGCTTAAACTAGAAGAAACTCGTTCATTCCATTCTCGGAGTGCGACTCCGCTGAGCTTTTAAGTCTGACTCAAGTTGGATGACGAGCCTTAGACCATACGATAGCTTAAACTGAGGCTGATGATGCGGTTTAGGCCGCCAAGCCTCGATAGTTGTTCATAGCACCGATAACACCGATAACAAGGAGGAGGCATATGACACCAGAACCCAACAGCCCTGACACATCAGCCATTGTAGAAGTCAGCCCAGAAACCAAGAAGTTGGTAGATCAAGAACTGGGCGATCAGTCCAGTGAGGTGCGCCGCGAAACTGAAGCCCTCGTCGAAGCCATTCGCAAGCGGGCCCAGTCTGACGCTCAATCGGCAGAAGAGTTTACACGAGAAACCTATCTCAATGCCGTCCGTCAGGTCAGGGAGCAGATCGAGCAGAATAAACTGTTTGATGCTGACCGCGTTGAAGAGTCCATTCAAATGGTGCAGAAAGAAGCGGAAAAGAATTGGCAGTCGATCGTGGATGAAGTGACAGAATTTGGCGATCGCCTTTCAGAAGCGGCTAAAACTGCGTGGGATATCTTGATGCAGCCTAAAAACGATCCCCCACATTCATAAGGAGCCAGACATAAGGGGCCAGCTCGAAGTTGAGCGATTTACTATCACCCACACCAAATTGGGGACGCGGCAATGCTGCGCCCCAGTTTTTTTAGCCTCAGGCTCGAATTAATCCTGGAATTGATCCTGGAATTGATCATTTTCTTTAGTCGGGTTTGCAGACAATACTAGATAATGAGAACGTTTTGTTAGTACACCGCATCCAAGTCCAGATTTAGAGTTCTGCCTGAGAGAAAACTCCAAATCTCGAGCTGGGCTTGGGATAGCCTCAACTACGCCCGTCTCTAGCATCCAGTTCTAACGTCTTAAAATATTAGCTATGCGAACCCACTACTGCGGTCATCTTCGGTCAGAACATATTGGAGCCACGGTTACCCTTTATGGCTGGGTCGATCGTCGCCGTGACCACGGGGGTGTCATCTTTATCGATTTGCGCGATCGCACCGGAATTGCTCAGATTGTCAGCGATCCTGAGCGCACACCCGCATCCTATCCATTGGCAGAAGATCTGCGGAATGAATATGTCGTTAAGGTCGTCGGTCGCATATCGCATCGCCCCGACGAATCACTCAATCCGAAGCTGCCGACGGGTGAGGTCGAAGTCTATGCCGACGAAATCGAGCTCTTAAACAGCGTTCGCAAACAGTTGCCGTTTCAAGTCTCAACCACCGAAGGCGAATCGGTGCGCGAAGATTTGCGCCTGAGATATCGCTACTTAGATCTCCGGCGCGATCGCATGAGCCGCAACCTGCAACTGCGCCATGCTGTCGTCAAAGCCATGCGTCGCTTCCTTGAAGATGACGAAAGCTTTATCGAAGTTGAGACCCCCATTTTGACCCGCTCCACGCCTGAGGGAGCCCGCGACTATCTAGTGCCTAGCCGCGTCAACCCTAGCCAGTGGTATGCGCTGCCCCAGTCGCCTCAGCTATTTAAACAGCTGCTGATGGTGTCAGGGGTTGATCGCTATTATCAAATTGCTCGCTGCTTTCGAGACGAAGACCTGCGCGCCGATCGCCAACCCGAATTTACGCAACTCGACATGGAGATGAGCTTCATGTCGCAAGATGAGATTATTGCGCTGAACGAACGCCTGGTGTGTCACCTGTTTAAGGCAGTCAGAGGCATCGACCTACCCCGCCCGTTTCCGCGTCTGACTTATGCCGATGCCATGGAGCGCTATGGGTCTGACAAGCCTGATACCCGCTATGACTTAGAGCTGGTCAATGTGTCTGACATTGTCAAAGACTCGGGTTTTAAGGTGTTTTCAGGGGCGATCGCTGCTGGGGGTAGCGTCAAGATTCTCCCGATTCCCAATGGCAATGACGCCATTTCCAATGTTCGCATCAAGCCCGGTGGCGACTTGTTTAAAGAAGCAGCCGAAGCCGGAGCCAAAGGTTTGGCCTACATCCGCGTGCGGGAAGGCTTAGCCATCGACACCATCGGCGCAATCAAAGACAACCTCACCGACGAGCAAAAACAGGAGATTCTCAGCCGCACCCAGGCCCAGCCGGGTCATCTGTTGCTATTTGGGGCAGGCGAAACCGACATGGTCAACAAAACCCTCGATCGCCTACGTCAAGTCGTGGCCAAAGAGCTGAACCTGATTGATGCTAACGCCATCAACCTGCTGTGGATTACCGAGTTTCCGATGTTTGAATGGAACGCCGACGAAAAGCGACTGGAAGCGCTGCACCACCCGTTTACGGCTCCATCGTTAGACGACATTGCCGACCTCAAAACCGCTCGGGCTCAAGCCTATGATTTGGTCTACAACGGGTTTGAAGTCGGCGGCGGTAGCCTAAGAATCTATCAACCTGATTTGCAAGCCAAAGTGTTTGAAACCATCGGCATGTCTGCTGAAGAAGCACATGAAAAGTTTGGGTTCTTGCTTGAAGCCTTTGAATATGGCACCCCACCCCACGGTGGCATCGCCTATGGCCTCGATCGCCTGGTGATGCTGTTTGCCGGAGAAGAGTCGATTCGAGATGCGATCGCCTTCCCCAAAACTCAGCAAGCTCGGTGCCTGCTGACGAGTGCCCCCTCACCAGTGGATGACAAGCAGCTCAAAGAGCTATCAGTGGCTTCGACCTACAAACCCAAGGCGTAATTGCATAGTAGCCAAACCTGGCAACACCATAAAATAGAGGCATTCCAGTTAGGGCCAGTTTATAAGCCGTAGCCTCTGGAAGGGCATTGAGTTTTCAGAGGATGACTTTGTAAGACGAATAGGGTGCAGTAGGCAGCATACTTCGATGCTAGGCATCGTCACAGGGAAACTTGAAAAGAGTAGACGCGGTGCTAGCCTGATATTAAATAGAAATATCATCTATGGATGTCTCATCTTCAATCAATATGAGTACTAAAGATTTGATTCTCCAAAACCTTGACCAGCTTCCAGAAGACCTTTGGAGAGAAGTTTTAGATTTTGTTTTATTCTTACGTCATAAACAAGCCCATGTCGAGGCTCTCGAAGAGGCCGAAGATCTTGCGGATGCTCAAGCTGCTCTGGCAGAAGAAGGCTTTATCTCCCTCGATCAAGTGAAACAAGAACTCGGGCTTTAATAGATGGCCTATACCATTGGTTTCAAACCTTCAGCCTTGCGGCAACTCCGCAAACTCAATCAAGAGGTTCAGAAGACTTTGGTCGAGGCAGTTGAAACACTTGCAGATAACCCTCGCCCAAATGGATGCAAAAAACTGAAAGGCCAACTCCGTTTGTACAGAATTCGGGTTGCAAATACATATCGGGTTATCTATGAAGTTCAGGATAGACAGCTTGTAGTGACAGTTATTAAAGTTGGACATCGCCGTGACGTATATGAATGATTTGGCAAGACACCACTGACACTGGGCGATCGCTCTAGCTACTTGCAACTCAGCTAAATGCTGCTCATGATTAGGGTGAAGGGGCGATCGCCCTTAAGGTGCCCCAGAGAAGCGATCGCCTCCTGGTATTTTTTTACTGCATTACATTGCAATTGCCATCATTTGGGCTAGCCGCTCTGAGAGGCTTTATGCTACATCTATAGAAAATTTTCTCCTCTCCTTTTGCCCCATGAAAGCCTCCGAAGTCCTCACCCGCTATGCTCAGGGAGAACGCAACTTTCAAGGCGCAACCCTGCGAGGCTGCAACTTCAAAGGGCAAAACCTCAGCGGTGCAGACTTTACCGGGGCTGATATTCGAGGTGTCAATTTCGCGAATGCAATTTTAAGAGGAACAAACTTTAGCCGAGCCACAGCCGGATTGCAAAAACGTTGGCTCATCGGGCAACTGCTTGTTTCCTTCATTTTGCTCATTCTATTTCAATTCGTTGGAACACTATTTCAGGGAGTTCTCCTTGCGCTCTTCATCAGTTATATAATCAGTCCTTCGGCTGCTGGTGATTTCGTCATCGGAGTCATTGGCACGATCACTATACTCATCATTACTTTTGGAATGTATGGTGCGCTGATTCGTCAGGGTTTCACAACGAAAGCATTAGGCACGATCGCAACATTAGTCGCAGGCGCAGGCGCAGGCGCAGTCGCAGGCGCAGGCGCAGGCGCAGTCGCAGTCGCAGTCGCAGGCGCAGTCGCAGTCGCAGTCGCATTCACAGTCGCAGTCGCAGGCGCAGGCGCAGGCGCAGTCGCAGTCGCAGGCGCAGGCGCAGGCGCAGTCGCAGTCGCAGTCGCA
>CAZCXK010000039.1:1752-42962 GCA_964502605.1 uncultured bacterium | reverse complement strand
CATGACCTCAAAGGGGACTCCTCTAGTTTGGCGCAACTTCATATTTAATTGGTATAAGCAGCCCAACTAGTTGAACAAGCGATCGCCAATCCAGGCACAGCAATTCCAGTCATTTTTGAGTTATCCACTTGGAAGGATAACGATCAAAGCATTGAAGTGAGCTTATTCGAATACCTAAAATTTCTATGTTTAATGGGTTGGGAAATTTCTGTTAGCCTTGGTTAATTGCTATTCATCTTCACGTAGCCTATGC
The DNA here is from genome assembly GCA_964502605.1 of uncultured bacterium. Taxonomy (GTDB): domain Bacteria; phylum Cyanobacteriota; class Cyanobacteriia; order CAZCXK01; family CAZCXK01; genus CAZCXK01. The sequence continues at coordinate 42,709 of CAZCXK010000039.1, read as the reverse complement.
AGGCTATACGGTATTAACTATGCTAGAGCAGCATAAGGATTAGGCTAGCCCTCAAATTTCTTGTCGCCTCCTGCCAACAAAGACAAACACAAGCAATTTAGGTAATTCAAGTATTGACAGCAGAGAATCGAGGAAATGGAAGCGTCAAATATTCTCCAATCCCCAAAACACCCCCAAGAGTCTATGCGGCAGCTACCAGATGTGGCGATCGCCATTGATACCGTGCGGTTTGCCTATCCCAATTGCCCAGAGGCTCTCCGAGGGCTAAGTGTCCAAGTCTACGCAGGAGAGCGAATCGGCGTAATTGGGCCCAACGGAGCTGGGAAGACAACCTTTTTCATGACGCTGTGTGGCGTACTGCAGCCCACATCTGGTTCGGTAGAGCTGCTGAGCAAACCTGTCAAACCCGGCGAATTTCGTCCTGAAATCGGGTTGGTGTTTCAAAACCCTGATGACCAGCTTTTTTCGGCCTCAGTATGGGATGATGTCGCCTTTGGGCCTGAGAATATGGGGCTGTCGCCAGAAGAGGTTGACCATCGTGTCACGCAGGCATTGGCGCTGACTAATATGAGCGATCGCGCCGAACGGGCTCCCCATCATCTCTCGGGGGGCGAAAAACGGATGGTGGCGATCGCCGGAGTGTTGGCCATGCAGCCCAAGCTAGTGATTTATGATGAACCCTCTGCCAGTTTAGATTTGCGGGCTCGCCGTCGCCTAATTCAGTTTTTGCAGACTTCTCAGGAAACGATGCTGATTTCATCTCATGATTTAGAGTTCATTTTAGAAGTGTGCGATCGCGTCATTCTGATTGACGAAGGCACCATTGTCGCAGATGGCGATCCTCGTGACATTATGGGCAACGAGGCCCTGATGCTGGCCCACGGCTTGGAAAGACCCCACTCGCTGATTCCTCATAGTGATACACACCATTAGATTCTGAAGATTCTGAGAGTTCGCAATACCATTTAAATTGGGTTAAACAGCCTGCTTAAGATAAATTGCTTAACTAGATTGCCATTTTGGAGGAATAACGCCATGATGTCTCAATTTCAAGGGCGATTTCGATGGCTACAACCAGTGTGGGGCATACTGTTGGGCTGTTTGATTGGGTTGGGAAGTGTCGTTCTGATTCAGGCAGAGGCGATCGCGGCAGTTTCGGCTAGCCAGCAGTCTCCTGTCGAAGTTCGAGTTCATTTGGGCACCGATGCCGGTGAATTGAAATTCGTCCCCAATACTCTCGCCTTCGATGCAGGCCAGCGTTATGTGTTGGCGCTCGATAACCCGAGTCCTGAGAAGCACTATTTTACGGCTAAAGACTTTGCCGATGGCATCTGGTCGCAAAAAGTTGAAGCCGCAGGTGTAGAAGTCAAAGGTGCCATTCATGAGCTTGAGCTAAAACCGGGAGCAGAAGCTGAATGGGTGTTTGTGCCGCTTAGACCGGGCACCTATGAGCTACATTGCTCGATCCCAGGACATGCAGAAGCAGGCATGACCGGCACAATTACAATCGAGCCTGCTTGAACGGGTCGGTGCTACAAAAGCCTGATGCTTTACTGCAGTCAATCGTCACAGGTGCTAATGAGTTGTAATGCTGATCTGCTGTCGTTGGCTTTTGTCGATAAGATCAGAATCTGCTTACAATATCGGCAAGACTGGGCTCATGATACGTCCATGACATGTCTGGGTGCGAGGATGTCGCGGTCGCCCATCTAGAATTTTCTTCAACTAACAACACGATAAAATTCACAAGTGTTTTTCATGAATATTTTGACCAATTTGCTGACGAACCCCACTCCCCAAATCCGAACTCGTACCCGAGGCATTGAGCTGAAGTCTGACGCTGAAATTGCCATCATGCGGCAAGCGGCGGCAATTGTTGCAACGGTGCTTAAGGAAATTTCTGAGCGGGTTGCACCCGGCATGACGACTGCCGACCTCGACGCCTATGCCGAATCGCGCATTCGCGAGATGGGGGCAACGCCGAGCTTCAAGGGCTACCATGGTTTCCCAGGGTCAATCTGTTCATGCCTTAACGATGAGGTGGTTCACGGTATCCCCAGTTCTAAGAAGGTGATCCGGAGAGGGGATGTGCTTAAGGTTGATACTGGAGCTTATTTTCAAGGATTTCATGGCGATTCCTGCATCACGATTTTGATGGGGGAGGTGGCTCCTGCCGCTGCCGAACTCGTGCGAGTCGCCGAAGAAACGCTTTACAAGGGCATCGAACAGGTAAAACCAGGAAATCATCTGCTCGACATTGCAGGTGCCATTCAAGATCATGCAGAGGCCAACGGTTTCAAGATTGTGGAAGATTTCACGGGGCATGGGGTCGGTCGCAACCTGCACGAGGAGCCGTCTGTTTTTAATGTTCGCACCCATCAGCTGCCTAATGTAAAGTTGCGCAAAGGAATGACGTTGGCGATCGAGCCCATTCTCAATGCAGGGTCAAGACATACTCGGATGTTGCGCGATCGCTGGACTGTGGTAACGGTTGATCGATCATTGTCCGCGCAGTTTGAGCATACGGTGTTGGTAACTGCCGATGGGTATGAGATTCTGACAGATCGCTCGCGGGTCTAGCTCGGGTCAGTGGGTTCCCCAATTAGGGATAAAAGCTGAGCTGCGGTAGACCGAGGGTTTCATCCCACTGCATCATCAAGTTGAGGCACTGCACAGCCTGACCTGCCTGTCCTTTCATCAGATTGTCAATCGCCGACATGACAATGACCCGCCCCGTTCGCGGATCAACCTCAATCCCGATGTAGCAAAGATTGGTGCCACAGGCCCATTTTGTTTGGGGATAGATGCCGTTGGGTAAAATCTTGACCCAGGGCGACGCCCGATAAAACGCCTGATAGATGGTGAGTAGATCATCTCGCACCAGCCCTGGATCGCGCAGCGTAGCGTAAACGGTTGCTAGAATGCCGCGCACCATAGGAATCAGATGCGGCGTAAACTGAACAAGAACCTCGTGGCCTGCCAAATCGCTGCAAATTTGCTCAATCTCTGGGGTATGACGGTGACGGGCAACGCCATAGGGGCTGAGGCTATTATCAGCTTCGGCCAAGAGCAAATTGGTTTTAGCCTGACGCCCGCCTCCGGAGGTGCCTGATTTTGCATCAATAATGGCGCTTTCAGGGGCAATGAGCCCTTGCTTCATGAGCGGCGAGAGGGCCAGTAGGCTTGCAGTCGGATAGCACCCTGGGCAGCCAATCAGCTGGGCTTCGGCAATGCGATCGCGATACAGTTCAGGTAAGCCATAGACTGCATTCTGGGCGATCGCCTGATCAGCGCGCTCCTGTCCATACCAGGTTTCATAGGTTGTTAGATCGCTGAAGCGATAGTCAGCTGATAGATCTAACACCTTGCAGCCCTTTTCGATCAAGGTAGGTGCCATCTGAGCCGCCAACCCATTCGGCAATGACAAGAACACGACCTGACAACGGTCTGCGATCGCATCGAGGTCAATGGCCTCAACGGTTAATTTGGTGCGATGACCAAGATGGGGATAAATGTCTGCATAGGGGCTGCCAGCCGTACTTTCGCCGCCAAGATAGGCCAATTCTATCCGTGGGTGATCCAGCAGCAGCCGCACGAGTTGTACGCCACCATATCCAGACGCCCCAACAATACCCACAGGAACGCGCGTTAAGTCACCCATAATCAAGAACCGTCCTAGGTTGAGCCATTCTGTCGAGTTGAGCCATTCGAGTTGAGCAATTCAGTTGTCGTTTGGCACACCCTCTCTAAATGCTGCATTGTAGTACCAAAATCCAAATTTGGGGGGGTGCATTGTCAAACTGAAACGAGGCCTGGATACTAATCAGTTGAATGCTGGCAAGATCGGGCGATGTGCTCCCGCTACAATAAAAATAGCTCAAATGTTTCAAGAAAATTTACAATTGTGAGGTTAAACGCCAAGCTGTGGAACCGCGTCGATCACCTGAAGGGATGAATCCATCAACACTCGTTTCGGAGTTCGAGTTTGATTCGATCGAGGACGCATTGATCGAACTCAAAGCTGGACGAGCCATCGTCGTGGTGGATGATGAAAATCGGGAAAATGAAGGAGATGTGATCTGTGCAGCCCAGTTTGCCACGCCGGACATGATTAATTTCATGGCCGTTGAGGCGCGGGGTCTCATCTGTCTGGCGATGACGGGCGATCGCCTGGATGAGCTTGATCTGCCGCTCATGGTGAGCAACAAAGCCGACGAGAGCGAACAAACGGCGTTTACGGTTAGCATTGATGCCGCTCGACATTTAGGCGTAACCACAGGTATTTCTGCCGATGATCGAGCCCGCACGATCCAGATTGCCATTAACCCAGCATCTCAGCCCAGCGATTTATCTCGTCCGGGGCATATTTTTCCTTTGAGAGCCCGTAACGGAGGAGTGCTGAAACGCGCCGGACATACTGAGGCGGGTGTCGATTTGGCTCAACTTGCGGGGCTTTATCCGGCATCGGTCATTTGCGAAATTCAGAATCTTGATGGTTCGATGGCACGCTTGCCAGAGCTGATTCAATATGCCCAGAAGCATCAGCTCAAATTGATTAGTATTGCCGATCTCATTAGCTATCGCCTCCAGCATGAACGCTTTGTCCAGCGTGAGACATCGGCTAACTTGCCTACGCTGTTCGGGCACTTTCAAATCTATGCGTATCGCAACGTGCTTGATAATTCCGAACATGTGGCCATTGTCAAAGGCGACCCTGCCACGTTCAAAGATCGTTCGATTCTGGTCAGGGTGCATTCAGAATGTTTGACGGGTGACGCTCTGGGCTCCTTGCGCTGCGATTGCCGGGGGCAACTGCAGTCGGCGCTGAAAATGATTGAGAGCGCGGGCGCGGGGGTTGTCGTCTATCTGCGTCAAGAGGGGCGCGGCATTGGCCTGATCAATAAGCTCAAGGCCTACACATTGCAAGATATGGGGCTGGACACGGTCGCTGCCAACGAGCGTCTGGGATTTCCTGCCGATCAGCGCAACTATGGCATGGGTGCCCAGATTCTCAATGACATTGGGGTCAAGAAGTTTTGTCTGATTACCAATAACCCACGCAAAATCGCAGGGCTCAAAGGCTATGGCCTGGAAATGGTTCATCGAGTACCGCTACTGATTGAGGCCACATCTCACAATGCGACCTACCTGGCAACAAAGGCTCAGAAGATGGGGCATTTGTTACTGCAAACCTATTTGCTGACGGTGGCCATTCAGTGGCACGATGAACCCCAATCGGTGACTCAGCGGTATGATCGACTGGAAAAGCTGCGATATATTGCTAGCTCTCACAACATGCTGCTGCAAGAAGAAGCTCGCCCTGTGGCAATCGCCTTGTTTGGGCGCTCATCGCTCACGTTTCATCTGGGGTTTGATCAGCCTCAACTGGCCTCAACTGACTGGTATCAACATGCTGAGCATCCGTATGTGCAGGCGATCGCCCAGATTCTAGATGAAATTGCCCTCTGGCCCTTTGTGCAACAGCTCGAGTTTCTGGTCTCACCCGGTTGCGACCCGATGACAAATCTCCAAGTGCAGCTTGATCGTCAAATCTTTCGGCTCGACTCTTCTTCTACCACAACAAGCCTACCGCCTTCTCAGGTTTGTAATGTTCTAGAAACCCAACGGATTTACGTGTTCTCAAGTCATACCCCCAATGACTAAAAAAAGGAGATAGCAACTACCATGACAACTACCCAAACTCCAGAACCATCCTCAGACCCAACTCCAACAACAGATTTAGACTCATCTGTTATGCCCGAACCTGCCTTCGGCTGGACGTCTTATGCCGAGCAGATGAATGGGCGATTTGCCATGATTGGGTTTGCAGCCTTACTGGTTTTAGAACTCTTGACCCGTCAAGATTTTTTCACCTGGCTGGGGTTGCGTTAACCCTATGCCATCTCATTTCTTGTGAGCTATCCAGCCAGGAATTTAGCGAATCGTGAGCCGATAGCGACCTTGCCCTGATGAATCATAGGCATTGGCGATCGCCCGATAGGTTCCGGTTGTAGGCAGAGTGATTGTAATCGATGAATTCAGATCGTCGGGACTGATGTCATCATTCTGGGCAATCACCTGCTCATCTGGGCCAATCAAAATCAAATACGTATCAAAATCTTGACTTTCCAGAGTGATCACAACGGTTTGCCCTGCAGTTCCTTCAAAAGAATGCTCTTGGTAAAGACTGCCGTCAGAGGGCAACACCTCGGAACCAGAGCCAAGTTCGCCATCGTCTTGCAAGATGATGTTGCCTTGTGCTGAAGGCGTCGGTGTCGGTGAGGATTGAGATGTGTTGGGTTGAGACGATCCGGGTGTCACAGTCGCCACTCGCAGCTCATACTCTCCTGCCTCACCTGCCGAGTAAGAGTTGGCAAGCACCGTATACGTGCCAGCCAAGGGGGCAACTGTTACCAATCGGGCATTTGTGCCTTCACCACCGTCATCATTCTGAGCAATATCTTGACCATTCGGATCGATCAGGATCAAATAGGCATCGATTTCATCACTCATCATATCAATGGCCAGACGCTGCCCAGCCATCGCGCGGAATGTATATGCATTGAAGAAACTACCGTCAAACTCAAGAATGTTGCTGTCATCGCCCAATGCACCTTTAACTGATGCTCCATTTGCATCAATTTCTTGAATCTGAGCAAATCTAGACCACTGGCTTGGTGCTGTTCCCCGCTGGACTGCAGTCAAAAAAGGCTGCACTTGACTAATTGGAATGGCAAACCCAATCCCGATACTGCCTGCATTGCGCCCAGTAGTATAAATCGAGGTGTTAACACCAATCAGCTGTCCTCGGCTATTAAGGAGAGGCCCTCCCGAATTGCCAGGGTTAATCGCGGCATCGGTCTGAATGAGGCCCCGATCTCGATCGATGCGGCTCACAATTCCGTTGGTAAACGTGCCCTGAAACTGACCAAATGGATTTCCGATTGCAAATGCCTGCTGACCCACATTTAGCGCATCGGCAGCAGCTAAAGGAATTGTAGGCAAGTTTGTCTGCCCTTGAATTTGAATCGCGGCCAAATCTAGCCCCGGATCACCAAAGGCGATGACTTCGCCTTCAAACTCTCGGCCATCTGCCAACGTAACTTGGACAGTCTCTCGACCTGCAACGACATGGGCATTCGTCAGCACTAAACCGTTAGAGCTAATGATGCTGCCGCTGCCAGAACCTTGCCCCGCATTGATTGAGACCACTGCAGGGCTAGCCTGTTGATAGACCCGAATATTGGTCTCTTCATCAACTGGCTGTGCCACTGCCCGCTTTGATAAATAGGGGTGCGATCGCCACTGATGAGGCACCAGACTGTCAGCAATCGTCAACGTTGCGGCTGTCCCGACAACAATGAAACTTGAGGTGACAAGGCGGAGGAGTGTTCTGTTCATGCTAAAACAACGGAGATGACTGGCGATGGTAATTGAGGAGATGCTAGATAGCAAAAGTCAATGAGTATGACTACTTATGACTACTAACGCATTCTATTATTTTCAATGGGTTGGCCATGTGACCCGGACAAACCCGATCAAACTTACTGATTGTTAACTAGCAACTACTCATGGGCTACTAAAATAACTTCACCCCCTGTGATAATTGTGATATTGCTGAGTTTAACGATTGATTTGGGTCGATGTCAGCCCTGAAGCGCGATATTTACAAAATGCCCACAAACCCAAAGGGCTCTGAGAGCCAAAATGCTCGCAGATACAAGCATTTGCCTCATGCAACAAGAGTGGGCATTGTCAAATCTGCAACATGACATCATGACATGTGCAGCTTGCCTATCGATAAGATTCTATATGCAGTTTCAGGTAGCTTCAAAACTTGTCGTGAGTTAATCTGGCATTGCCAAACTCTGAACTCACGGCCTGAAACTGACTGATAATTCTTTATAGCAAATGATACACAGACCTTTGCAGCTCTAGTAGCCATCCCTAAATGGGATTGAAATCTGATATCAGAACCTTTCCCTATGCAGAACTAATAGCGGCGATCGCCATAATCATAAGACCCATCGCCCTCATCGTCAGATGAGTAATCGACAGGTTGGTAATTCACATAGTCGCCCGCAGCATCAGCCGGTCTGCTCCGACGGGGAGGCGAACTTGGAGGCGAACTTGGGGGTCTACGACGACGGCTTGGGGGTCTAGATGGCTGACGGCTGGCCGAACGAGACGCACTCGCACGTTCAGACGGACGAACATCATCGATCTCAGGATCGGAATCTTCATCATCCCACGCTGAGCGTGCACCAGAACGCCCCACAGGACGGCTCTGCGATCGAGAAAGGCGACGCTTGCGGAGGCGATCGCTGGCGCTCATACCATACTCATCGTCATCTGCCGAACGACGACGGCTAGATGGGCGACGGCGCGTATCTTCAGCATAGCCATCTGCTTCTGCCGTCCGAGCATCTCGACTGCCTCGAATGCGCCGGGTTGCCATGCGTTCTTCCATGGGCGGCAACTCATCTAGCTCAGCCTGATACTCATAAGAACGGCTGACTGGCCGATCATCATCAATAATCGGGCCATTCCGCTTAGCCTGCTCTGTCGTGACGCTCCGCAAGCGGATATTCTCAACGGCAAAAAATACAGCTGAGCCAGCAAGCGATAGCTGACCCAAGAGCAATAGTGGGTCGAGACGCCAGCCCTGAAACATTAAAATCAACCCACTGATAAGCGCAACCGCCGCAAAGAAAATATCATGATCGCGGGATAATTCAGGGCGCACTGACCGCATGCCATAGAGCGCAATGCCAGAGAGGGCGAGGGCGATGCCCAAGATAAAGGCAGGGTTAGTACCAAAGTTGATCTGAGCCAGGGTTAAAATGGGATGGCTCCCGAAAATCATCATCGCCTCTCCTATCATGTGCGGTGTATGTCTATGTTAGCGAGTCTTGAATAGAACTCTACACATTGACCGTGAGAACCTCTCCAAAACAGGTCAAATTGAAGAATTCTTCAGTAGAGTAGCAGAGACCTTCGAAACAGTCGATTGATTGCAGACCAAAATCTACTGCAGATTGTCAACCGCTGATTGCTAGATCCCTCCAAGATCGCCTTTAGAAGTTGATCCATGAGATTTTATCTATAGTAAAGGGCGATAAAGGGCGATCGCACGGTTTTCAACAACACTACCCCCTGTCATTGGGTGAGATACCTCAATCGTGCCTCGGGACAACATAAAGCAGAGGCTAATCCACCATTATGCTACCGCTTAAACCGAGACACGGTGATGCATGACCCGTCAACAGGGGGATATTTCCAGGACTAAAAGACTAAGCCGACTAGCCGATACGCTGACTAGGACTGCTCAACCCTTATAAGCGCTCGACCTTATCCTTCTGGCTGATAAAAACAAGGCCAATCACAATTGGAACAACAACAATTACTGCTCCTGCAAGCAGACTGTAGAAGAAGTTCATGAGAGACGGCGTCATGGATCTTAACCTCGTTAATTAAACATCTGATTTATTCATCATCCTATCGTTCTGCCCGTTACTTGGGAAGTCGAGATGATCGACTCTAGAGAGAATCTAGACAAATTTTGAAACTGATTAGCCAATTAAAATTAAACTATGAGTGAAATCTGATTACAAATCGTAAATTTAGCGACTTGACTATGAATTCTATTGATTTAACCTCGTGGGGATTAGGTCTGGGGTTGGGCCTGATGATTCTTCTGTTTGTGTTGCGAATTGTTTTAACCTGGTATCCTCAGGCCAATCTCAATCAACTTCCGTTTAACTTAGTCACATGGCCAACCGAACCCCTCTTAGCCCCTGTCCGCAGAATTGTGCCTCCTATCGGTGGCGTAGATATTACACCTATTATTTGGGTTGGCATTTTGAGTCTGGTGCGAGAGCTGTTGCTGGGTCAACAGGGTCTTTTGAAAATGATGTAAGGGCTTAAATGTGCCTATCTAGGACGATTTTCCCTTATTTGACTGCATGAATTGCTCCACAAAATTCGTGTAAATTTCACCCTTGACAAATTCTGGAGTTTCCAGAATCTTTTGGTGAAAACCAATCGTCGTAGGCAAGCCCGTAATAGCACATTCTCGCAAAGCCCTCCGCATGCGATTGATTGCCGATTGCCGATCAGGCCCCCAGACGATGAGCTTGCCAATCAGCGAGTCGTAATACGGCGGGATTTCATAATCGGTGTAGACATGAGAATCCATTCGCACGCCGGGGCCACCAGGGGGCAAATAGCCACTAATGCGTCCGGGATGGGGTCTAAAGTTTTGATCGGGGTCTTCAGCATTAATACGACATTCAATGGCATGACCCCGCAGCTTGACTTGATCTTGCGTCAGGTTTAGAGGCTCACCTTGGGCAATGCGAATTTGCTCCGCAATCAGGTCTAACCCGGTCACCATTTCTGTCACAGGATGCTCAACCTGAATTCGAGTATTCATCTCCATAAAATAAAACTGCCCCAGGGCATCGAGCAAAAACTCAACGGTGCCTGCCCCGACATAACCAATCGATTGAGCAACGCGGACAGCAGCCGTTCCCATTTTGTCTCGCAGCTGAGCCGTCAGTGCTGGACTGGGTGCTTCTTCGAGCAGTTTTTGGTGCCGTCGTTGAATCGAACAGTCACGCTCACCTAAATGGATGGCGTTGCCGTAGCTATCTGCCAAGATTTGAAACTCAATATGACGCGGACGTTCGATAAACTTTTCGAGATAAACCCCAGGGTTACCAAACGCCGCCTCGGCTTCACCCTGAGCGGCCAAAAACGACCGCACTAGGTCGGCTTCACTACGGACGAGCCGCATACCCCTCCCACCGCCACCTGCAGTCGCCTTGACCATGACAGGATAGCCAATCTCGCGGGCGATCGCCAACGCCGCCTGCTCATCGGGGAGCAACCCATCACTACCCGGAACGGTCGGCACTCCGATGCGCTGCATCGTCTCGCGGGCTGTTGATTTGTCACCCATCGACTGCATGGCATCGGGTGAGGGGCCGATAAATGCAATCTCATGGTCAGCACAAATTTCAGCGAAGCGGGCATTTTCAGCCAAAAAGCCGTAGCCCGGATGGATTGCAGTTGCGTTGCGAGTTAGAGCTGCAGCAATGATATTGGGAATGTTGAGATAGCTTTTACTGCTGGGAGGTTCTCCAATGCAAACTGCCTCGTCTGCCAGTTGCACATGTAAGGCATGGCGATCAATAGTGGAGTGAACTGCAACTGTCGCGATCCCCATTTCTTCGCAGGTTCGGAGAATCCGAAGGGCAATTTCTCCTCGGTTTGCAATTAAAATCTTTGAAAAGCGCATCGTCTGGCGGTCAAGGCAAAGAATGAATGAGCTCACTCTATCCAATGTCTTTCAGCAATCCCTTCGAGCATTCAAGCGCGTCAGTAGGAATCAAACGAGCCATTGAATAGATAAGCCAGAAGTCAATCCTATCATCCTGAGGGAAGCTTTCAGGGATTGGATGCAAGGGCGAGTGCCCTAAAGGCAGAATAGCTCAATCTGACCGTTATTACTTGTATTACTTAGAGTCAGTGAGTTGCAGATGTAGAGGAGTGAATTGTTCGGTTCAGATACCGATCTAATCAGATACCGATTAGATACCGACTCAAATATACAACAGGCCAGGATGTGAACCCAGGGTAGAACAGAACGCTCCACGCCTATATTCCTATCCTGACCCGTAGCAGCTATTACTTAACGCACATTAGGCAGATTAGTCAGCTGTTGCTAACTCAGTGCCGCCGCGAGTGCGCCGCCGGGTAAGACTGTTAAAGAGCATTTGACCAATTGCTTTGATGAGGTTACCTTCTAGCTCATTAAACAGCTTCATGTTCATACCAAAGGCAGCATTCGCTTCATCAACAATGCGATCGCCAGTGGCTTCATCAATGGGCAATTCATCTAATGCTTGACGGTATTGAGCCTTAAACTGCTTCTCATCTGAGATATCGTCAAACTCATAGAAGGCTGTGCCTTCTCCTTCGGAGAGGTTCATGCCTCGCTGGGCAATGCCTTTGAGAATTTGTCCACCGGAGAGATCACCCAGATAGCGGGTATAGGAGTGAGCCACCAGCAGTTCAGGAGCCGTATTAGAAATTTGGCGGATCTGCTGCACATATGCTTGACCCGCAGGTGACAACACGATCTGATCGCGCCAGTTGCTGCCGTAATAGTAGTGCAAATCTTGCTCTAGGCTTGCTCTGCGTTCTAACTCAGGAAAGTAAATTTTAGAGACAACAGGATGCTGGCGATGGCGCTCCATTTCGTCTTCCATCGCAGAATAGACAAAGTAAAGGTTGGCTACCAGCGTCCGATATGAGGTTTTCTCGACGACTCCCTTAAGGAAGCACTTTACAAATCCGACGTTTTCGGCCATCGTATGAGATTTTTTGGTGCCTTCTCGTAACTTGGTTGCTAAATTACAGCTCATGCTAAATGTCCTGCTAAAGTCCCAACACTAAAACAATGTGTTCTCTTCGTCTAACGAATCGCACCTGAAAACGGTCATCAAATATAATGGGGCGATCGCCCCTAGATCGTTACAGTAGACTGATTTGCTGAGAGTTTTCATTAAAATTTTTTACGCGATCGCCCCAAGTATGAGCTGAATATAAAGGAAATACAGGTTTGTACAACTCTACCAGAGCAAGATTGCTATGCTTCTGCGGCTCCCCCAGATTGAGGGGAGTCAAGGATGGTCTGGTTCTCAGTGTTGGTTTCCACGTCGCCGACAACGCGATTGCGTCCTTGAGATTTGGCCTTGAGTAGATTTTGATCAGCTCGATGAATCAGGCTCGTGCCATTGTCTTCGTCACCGAGGCGGAGAGTCGCTGTGCCAGCGCTAATGGTAATCGTTAAGTCAAGCGCATCATCAATAGTAAATGGCTGTCCGGCGATCAGGTGGCACAACCGATGAGCAATCGTGTAAGCCTCTTGGAGTCCGGTTTCACTTAGAATCACAATAAACTCTTCACCCCCATACCGAAATGGGGTGTCATAAAACCGCAGGTTGTGTCGCAGGCGAGATGAGACGAGTTTGAGGGCGCGATCGCCCACCAAATGCCCATAGGTATCGTTAATGACTTTGAAATAGTCAATATCTAACATCAGCACGCTGATCGGCATCTCTCGGCTGCGAGCATTATGAATTTGGCGCGGTAGTTCCCACTCGAAGGCGCGACGGTTGTTGAGTTCGGTCAGCGGGTCAGAGAGGGCGATCGCCGAGAGCAGATTATTAGTCCGCATTAGCTCTCGATAGGTATAAACCCGTCGTAGCCCTGCTCGAATGTGAGACTGCAGCAATCGGTTTTGCCGACTCGCGACCTGAGTTCGCTTCTGTTCAGTTAAGGGGTAAGATGACATCCAAATTACAGCATCAACGCCAGCTTCTAGAGCCTCAGCTGCTATCTCTGTTTCGGTATCCCAATCAGTGTCATGGTTTGGGGTGTCAGTCGGCAGCGCTAGAGTCTGAGGTTCGAGGGGGCGATCGCCAACCAGAATGCAATATATCCAGGCTAATTGGCTTTGAGCCTTAATTTGGCGACACAGATCAACACGATCGTCTTGCCCAGCCTGAATAATCAGCAGATCGGGCTGCTGAGCTTGGATAATCTGAAACGCTTCAGATGCGGTTGGCGCACCATCAACCGTAACATTGTCTGCATTTTGGATGGGGCCTAGAAGTGAGGCAAAGAAATCGTCACTTCCTACCACCAGAACTGAAGCATTCATGAATGTTTGATCGCTAGCCAAGAAAGGTAATTACAAAACTGGCGTTAGTGGCAAGAGAGATAAGTGAGCCAAGGTCAAGTTTTCTGCAGACCGCTAAACAAAGCAGTGAGCCTAGGCCGCGCAACGTGGAGCAGCTTCTGCGGAGAACCTATCCACACAATAAGTTAAGAGTCACAGTGACAAATCATCTCTGAATTCAGCAATATCAGAAAACCAGCAGCCAAATTCAGACCAGTCAAAATCAGAAATTCCCCAAGTCAGAAATGTTGCTCAGAAATTTGCTCAACCCTGCAGACCGATGAATGAGCCTTCTCTATGAGCCTTCTCTACCAAGCATTTTTGATCCAATGTGCAACTCCTGGCAGGGGGCGATCGCTACGGCGAGAATTGATACGGCGAGAATTGATACAGGAAAATTGATACGAGCCAGACACAGGAGGACGAGGGATCAGGGGCGATCGCTGACTGTGACTATCAACGATGATTTCTCAGTGTAATGGGTTCCGATTCGCCCGAATCATGGCTGCAATATCACTATGCATATAAGCACTCTAAATGCCCATCGGGTATGTAAGTAATTCATGACAACATGCAACTGATACAGGTGTAGATTACCTGATTCCGTAAATCATGTGTTGCATGAGTTGTTAACCCTCGCAATTCAGGTCGTCGGCATTGCCAGCCATCTCCAACCATGCGATAGGAATGCCTTTGTCAATTTTTTCAAAATCGTTGAGAATGGAATCCTACAACGTTGTTTCTATGGCCTATCAAGCATTCTGAGCGTCATCGCATCGGGTGAGAGCCCAGACTGATAGACAATTATTAAACGCAAGCCGCTAAATTTGAGCCTTGTGGAGATGTAATCAGGTTCTGTTTGATCATGGCCTGACTAGCCCATCTGGAACTGTTCGGAAGTAGAGGCAATAGTTTAGATTAGTAGGTTAGTGACGTTCTCTTAGCTTGCAGTTGAGTCAATCGTGTCTCCGATGTTTCCTTCTCTCAGTGGCACTCAAATCCGACAAACGTTTCTCGATTTTTATGCGGAGCGGGGGCACGCGATTTTGCCGAGCGCATCTCTAGTGCCTGAAGACCCAACCGTGCTGTTGACGATTGCTGGCATGTTGCCGTTTAAGCCCATCTTTTTGGGGCAGCGAATGGCTGAGTTTCCACGTGCAACGACGTCTCAAAAATGCATTCGCACCAATGACATTGAGAATGTGGGGCGCACTGCACGGCACCACACGTTCTTTGAGATGCTCGGAAATTTTAGCTTTGGGGACTATTTCAAAGAAAAGGCGATCGCCTGGGCCTGGGAGCTTTCAACCGAGGTATTTAAGTTGCCCCCTGAGCGACTCGTTGTGAGCGTCTTTCGAGACGACGATGAGGCGTTTGCCATCTGGCGCGATCAGATTGGGGTGCCTCCTGAGCGCATCCAACGCATGGACGAAGCCGATAACTTCTGGGTATCGGGGCCAACTGGGCCTTGTGGCCCCTGTTCTGAAATTTACTATGACTTCCATCCCGACCAGGGCGACACCGCGATTGATTTAGAAGACGACACTCGCTTTATCGAGTTCTACAACCTGGTGTTTATGCAGTTTAACCGGGATGCAGATGGCAACCTCACCCCACTGCAAAACCAAAATATCGACACGGGCATGGGGCTAGAGCGCATGGCGCAAATTTTGCAGCGCGTCCCTAACAATTATGAAACCGATCTGATTTTTCCCATTGTTGAGACGGCGGCAGCCATTGCTGGGCTCCGCTATGCCGAAGCAGACGAAAAAACTAAAGTATCGCTCAAGGTGATTGGCGATCATGTGCGGGCGGTCGTTCACATGATTGCGGATGGCATCACGGCGTCTAACCTGGGACGGGGCTATATTGTGCGACGGCTGATTCGGCGAGTGGTGCGTCACGGTCGTCTGATTGGCATTGAGCGAGAATTTATCACTGAGGTGGCAGAAACGGCGATCGCCCTGAGTGAAGCTGTTTACCCCAATCTGCGCCAGCGAGACGATGCGATTAAGACTGAACTGCAGCGCGAGGAAGTTCAGTTTCTCAAAACTCTGGAACGGGGGGAGAAATTGCTGGCTGAAGTATTGGCCAAGCAGCCCCAGCAGATTTCCGGCACTGATGTCTTCACGCTTTATGATACCTACGGCTTTCCACTGGAGCTGACCCAGGAAATTGCCGAAGAGCAGGGCATCACTGTCGATTTAGAGGGGTTTGAATCGGCAATGGCTGCTCAGCGAGAGCGGGCTCGCGATGCCCATGAAACGATTGACTTAACGGTGCAGGGCAGTCTCGATCAGCTAGCAGAGCATATTCACAGTACGACATTTGCAGGATATGTCGATCCACAATTGGTAGCCCAAATTGAGGCGCTATTGGTCAACGGCAAGTCGGTTGATAGGGCTCCGGTGGGCTCTGCTGTGCAAGTGGTTTTAAATCAGACGCCGTTTTATGCTGAATCAGGTGGTCAAATTGGCGATCGCGGCTATCTCTCTGGCGATGGAGTGCTCGTACGCATCGAAGATGTTAAGAAAGAATCTGACTTTTTTATCCACATTGGCCAGATCGAGCGCGGCAGCCTCACGGTCGGAGCACTGGTGACGGCTCAAATTGATCGCGCCTGTCGGCGTCGGGCTCAAGCCAACCATACTGCCACCCACCTGCTGCAAGCTGCCCTCAAAAAAATTGTCGATCCGTCGGTGTCTCAAGCCGGATCGCTGGTGGCCTTTGATCGGTTACGGTTTGATTTTAATTGCCCGCGATCGCTCACCCCAGAGGAGATCGAGCAGGTTGAGGAGCAGGTCAACACCTGGATTGCCGAAGCACATGAAGCGAATGTATCGGTGATGCCGATTACAGAGGCAAAAGCCAAAGGAGCTGTGGCTATGTTTGGCGAAAAGTATGGCGATGAGGTGCGCGTGATTGATTTTCCGGGTGTCTCAATGGAGCTGTGTGGCGGCACTCATGTTCGCAATACTGCCGAAATTGGAGCCTTTAAGATTGTCTCTGAAACTGGGGTTTCGTCTGGGGTGCGCCGCATCGAAGCCGTGGCAGGGCCCGCCGTGCTCGACTATCTCAACGTTCGGGATCAGGTGGTGCGTGAACTGGGCGATCGCTTTAAGGTCAAGCCTGAGGAAGTTGTTGACCGCGTCAATGCGCTGCAAGCAGAACTGAAGGATACTCAAAAGCAACTGGTAGCTGCCAAGTCAGAACTGGCCATTGCCAAGTCAGATCAGCTTTTGAGCACCATAGAAGCAGTAGGCGACTACCACATTCTGGTGGCAAATTTGGGCGAGCTAGATGCCAAAGCCCTGCAAACCGCAGCCGAACGGCTTTCACACAAGCTTGGCGATCACGGAGCAGTGGTCTTGGGTGCGATTCCAGAAGTGGGTAAGGTCAGTCTAGTAGCAGCATTTGGCTCTCAGGTAAATGCCGCTGGATTGCAGGCAGGTAAGTTTATCGGCAACATTGCGAAGATTTGCGGCGGCGGTGGCGGCGGTCGGCCCAATCTCGCGCAAGCGGGGGGGCGTGATGTGGACAAGCTCCCAGCAGCCTTAGATGCAGCACGGAACGAGCTAATGACTCAGCTTCGTTAGTCGAGATCCGAGATCAATGACGCAGGTGAGCAGTGTCAGCATACTCTTGACTCTTCCGCGCGACTGTAGAAACGCGATCGGGCTATTGCTTTAGACATAACTTTGAGTGCGCTCTTTCTACAGGCAGAAGGCTGGCTGCCCATGTCAGCATAAGGTGACTTCATTAGCAATGGAGCACACCGCCATGACCCGCTTGCCAGGAACCCCAGAGTCCTTTTGGATTGCATCAACCCTTGCCTCTAATTATCCGCCTTTGACCGAGGATCTGACCGTAGACATTGCTATTGTTGGAGGTGGGTTGGTTGGCATCACGGCTGCAAAGCAGCTTAAGCAAGCGGGTAAAACAGTTGCTGTTTTAGAAGCGGGCGAGATTGCTAAAGGCACATCGGGTCATACCACTGCGAAAGTGACATCCCTCCATCACCTGATTTATGCCGATTTAATTGAGAAGATAGGCGAGGAAAAGGCGCAGCTCTATGGCCTATCAAATCAGGCCGGGCTCGAACGATTGGCGGCATTGGTGGCAAACGAACACATTGACTGCGACTTTGAACGGAAAGAGGCTTATACCTTTGCGCTATCTGAAACTGACTTAGACAGCATCAAGGCTGAAGTGGATGCGGCACTCAAACTAGGTCTGCCAGCCTCATTCGTTACTAAGACCCAGCTTCCGTTTGATATTGCAGGAGCGGTGAAGTTTACTCAGCAAGCCCAGTTTCATCCTCGCAAGTTTATTTTGGCACTGGCTGGAACAATTGCAGGAGACGGTAGCCATGTATTTGAGCAAACTCGGGTTAAAACCGTTGATGGCGAAACCCCTTGCAAGGTCATAACAGACACTGGAGCAACTATCACCGCTCAAGATGTCATTATCGCCACGCATCTTCCCATTCTGGATCAGGGACTATTTTTTGCCAAAACATATCCCAAACGGTCATATTTAATCGGGGCTCACATTGATGCGGCCAACGACCCGCAGGGCATGTTTATTGGCATTGGAGATGACTATCATTCTATCCGCACAACGCCAACAAATGATGGTGGCACGATGGTGCTAATTGGTGGTGGTGGACATAAAGTTGGAGAAATCGAGTATACAGATGAACGGTATCGTCAACTAGATGCATATGCCCAACAAACCTTTGGCGTCACAGCTGATTATCGCTGGTCAGCACAAGACTATATTTCATTCGATCGCCTACCATATATTGGCAAACTGACACCAACCACCAACCACATCTATGTCGCAACTGGATTTAGCCTGTGGGGCATGAGTACATCAATCATGTCTGCAATACTATTGTCTGACCTGATTATGGGTATCGAAAATCCTTGGGCAGACCTCTACGAGTCTACCCGTCCGACACCGTTTATATCAGGTGAATCGATCAAGCAAAATCTAGATGTTGGCACCCATTGGTTTGGCGATCGCCTCAAAGGGTTATTTGACTCATCAACAACCCTACAGCCCGGTGAGGGGAAACTGATTACCCACAAAGGGAAACAAATCGCCGCATATCGAGACGAGACCGGCGGCCTGCATACCGTCTCTGCTGTCTGTCCGCATTTGGGTTGTATCGTTGCTTGGAATGAAGCTGAAAGAAGTTGGGATTGCCCCTGCCATGGCTCACGCTTTGGCTATGATGGCGACATCCTTGACTCTCCGGCTGTGAATGCACTCCAACCAGAAGTTATCTCTGATTAATCTGATTGAGTAGACAATCTTAATTTTTGGGTGCATCCCAGTTTTGTAGCCGACATCCCCCCAGAGAGACTAATCAGGAGATGACCCAGGCTAAGTTTTGAGTTCACCTAGACCTGGATCGTCAGATTTTGCAGCATGTGAATGAAGGCGGTTGATCGAAAACGCTGATCACTGGTGCATGGGAGCAGACAAGAAGCCTGGATTGAGAGTCTCTACTCTAATGGCGATCGCCTCAAAGGGTTATTTGACTCATCAACAACCCTGCAGCCCGGTGAGGGGAAACTGCTCAACCACAAAGGGACACAAAAAAGGGACACAAATCGCTGCATATAGTCCAGCTATGGTAGTTGCCTCACAATTTCTAGGGCAGCCTCGGGCGGATTGTATTTGACGAGGCGTCTATGCATCATTGAGTTTGCTAAGGGATTAGGTCGTTTTAGATTGATGGCGGCATTGTTTGCGACCCAAATCCAAGATTCCACTCTATGGAAACAACGATTTGCATTGATGGCAGCATCATCTGCGGGTTTGGAGGAAAGGTTCGCGCCCGTGAAGGAAAGGTTTGCCGGGATGGAAGACGTTTCGCAGAGATGGAGGAATGATCTGTGGCGGTGGAAGGTGCTTACGCAGGGTCGAAAGAATGATCTGCGTGGGTGGAGAAACCGTTTGGGTGGGTGAAGGAAAGGTTTTAGCAGGCTGAAGCTTCTACCAAGCGATCAAACCAATCTTTCAGCGGGTGAAACAAAGGTTTCACGGGGGCGAAGGCAGGGTTTGCAGGGGCTAATGAGGGTTTTGGGGTGGCGGGTAAATCTTAGCTCGACTTTATCCATTTGAGTCCGGTGTCATTCTCGACTGTGTCTGGAGTGCAGGCGGGAAGCCGACCTTGTTTGTATATCTCGCACCTAGCTGATATGTAGAAAAGTCCAGGGAGGACTTGGCACACCAGAACCTGCTCCAGGCAGAGGCTCTAGCATTTGGATAAAGTCGAGCTTAGAGGGTGTTTGAAAAGTCCTGTTTTAAGTGATTTTGGCGACTAAAGTCGCCACTACAAGCACCAGTTGATGACAACATGGCTAGCACTCTGGCATCGCGGCCAGTGGCTCGATGCTAGAGCCAGCAACCCATTTCATGGGGGTACTTTGGGGGCGGCCTTGGGGGTTAAGCGTTTTGAGCTTAAAAAAACATTATCTACGAGAAAATAAGTCAATCGGGATGGCGGGATTCGTAGCTTGCTTGCCGAAGGCTACCCACGGCCCCTTCGTCCCGAACGAAGTGCGCTACCAAGCTGTGCTACATCCTGAAGTTTGTCAACCTCTTCCAGAGTATTATATTGCCACAATGGAGCAATGGTGGCGATCGCCCCAAGTCTCGACATTCTGATCAGACCCTGTTTCTACTCAACGTCCTTGCCTAATCCTGGATCGAGCTAAGTCTGCTGCCGGTCGAGCTACGGTGTATCCTCTGGCTGAGGGGCGGCTCCGGTGATTAATTCGTCAGAGACAGTATCATCAAGGGACATATCATCAGGGCGATCGCCAACTGGTTTCATCTGGTTGGGGGTCGCAACTGCTTAAAAAATTTGTTAACTTTTACAAAATGGGCACCGCTCCCAGATTAGACCATTGTGTATCGCTAATCAGACATCCACGGCGACCTCTAAGCCTTAAATGGGGGGCAACTACACCCAGGCGATACGGCTCCCCTCACTGCCAGAAGGCTGAAATTGTCGCTAGATTGAGATTAATTGATAGTTACGAATGTTTACACTGGATGGCGGTTAGCATTGGATAGTCAAGTGAGTCAGGAATCAGCACTGCCAGCAGTTTACCAAGACGGCTTGAGTGAGTTGTTCGAGCTGGCGAATCACTTCGGTTTGAGCTATGTCTGTTGAACAAATGCACCTATGCATAGTTCATTCAGTTCCGTTGGGTTTGGTCGCTTAGCTCAGATTACGAAATAGAGCCGTCATACCTTAGATACCGCCCTAGTGCTGAGCGATGGATCTCGAAGTTCATGGCCGTTTATATTGGCTCAGTGTGACTTAGCCCAGAAGTATTTTTATTTTGTTCATCCCTTTGCCTGCTTTAGCCTCAACCGTTTGGGAGACGCACCATGTTTGAATTTTTTACCGACAAAGCAATCGCAGTTGTCATGATTGCTCAGCAAGAAACGCGCCGACTGGGCCACTCATTTGTCGGCACGGAGCAGCTTCTGCTGGGCTTGATTGGCGAAGGCACAAGCATTGCCGCTCAGGTGTTAAGCGAAATGGGCTTGACTCTGGAAAATGTCCAAGCTGAGGTCGAAAAGGCGATTGGACGGGGTGGAGCTTCTGTACCAGCGCAAATCCCGCTGACGCCCAAAACTAAGCGAGTATTAGAGCAGGCGTTTCAAGAGTCTCGAAACCTTGATTACCAGTATATTGGCCCAGAGCATTTGCTCCTAAGTCTAACGAAGCATCGCGACAGCGTAGCAGCCAAAATTTTAGAGAATCTTGGCATTGATCTGGATATAGTTCGTGCGAATGTGATTCGGGCTCTTGGCGATGCGGCCTCCGTGCCAGCGGGAGGTATGCCCCGATCTGGTCGATCAGATCAGTCCAGTAGATCGAATGCCCTAGAGCAGTTTGGCGCTGACTTAACTCAGCAAGCAGCAGATGGAAAGATTGATCCGGTCATTGGGCGGCAACGTGAAGTCGAGCGTGTTGTCCAGATTTTAGGCCGACGCACCAAAAATAATCCCGTTTTAATTGGCGAACCGGGTGTAGGTAAAACGGCGATCGCTGAAGGGTTGGCTCAGCGCATTATTGATCACGCCGTACCTGAACTGCTCATCAACAAGCGCATCATTCGTCTCGACATGGGGCTCCTCATTGGCGGAACTCGCTTTAGAGGAGACTTTGAAGAACGGATTAAGCAGGTCATGAATGAGGTGCGTCAAGATCCCAACATTATTCTGGTGATTGACGAAATTCATACCCTGGTTGGAGCTGGAGCAATGGAAGGTGGCATGGATGCCGCTAATTTGCTGAAGCCCGCCTTGGCACGCGGCGATCTGCAATGCATCGGCGCAACTACATTAGACGAATATCGCAAGCATATCGAGCGCGATGCGGCTTTGGAACGGCGCTTTCAGCCTGTCGCCGTGAATGAGCCCACCATCGAAGAGACGATTGAAATCTTGCATGGTTTGCGGGGGCGCTATGAACAGCATCACAATCTCACCATCGCTGACGAAGCGCTTGATGCTGCCGCGAAGCTGTCAGATCGCTATATTTCTGATCGCTTCTTGCCAGATAAGGCCATTGATTTAATTGATGAAGCGGGTTCACGGGTGCGGCTCCGCTCGTTTAAGAAGTTGCCAACTCAGGATCTTACTCAAGAACTGCGCCAGATTCGCCAGCAGAAGGATGCAGCTGTTGCGACTCAAGATTTTGATAGGGCAACCCAGTTGCGCGATCAAGAACTGGATCTGGAGGCTAAGGTAGCTGCCATGCATCAGGTTACCCATCCGCTAGACTCAGCACAGCCTCAGCCGTTGGTCACGAGCGAGGATATCGCGCAAGTCGTCGCCGCTTGGACGGGCATTCCAGTGAATCGGCTGACCGATTCGGAGTCGGCGTTGCTCCTGCATTTAGAAGATGAGCTGCATGAGCGCTTAATCGGGCAACATGAGGCGGTGACCGCTGTAGCTCGTTCAATTCGGCGATCGCGTGTAGGGCTGAGCAGTCCCGATCGCCCCATTGCGAGTTTATTCTTCTCTGGGCCAACGGGCGTCGGCAAGACAGAGTTGACTAAAGCTCTAGCTGCCAGCGTGTTTGGCTCAGAGGAGGCCATGATTCGCCTGGATATGTCGGAATATATGGAGCGCCATACGATCTCAAAGCTGATTGGGTCTCCTCCAGGCTTTGTCGGCTATGACGAAGGTGGGCAATTAACCGAGGCGGTTCGTCGTCAACCCTATGCCGTCATTTTGTTTGATGAAATTGAGAAAGCGCACCCCGATATCTTCAACACACTGTTGCAAATTCTGGATGATGGGCGTTTGACCGATGCGAAAGGTCGCGTCGTTAGCTTTAAGAACACGGTGCTGATTATGACGTCAAACATTGGCTCTCGCGTCATCGAGAAAGGAGCGGCAGGTCTAGGGTTTCAGTTTGCAGATGACAGCGTTGCTGAAATGCAATACAACCGCATTCGTAACCTGGTCAACGAAGAACTCAAGCAATATTTCCGCCCAGAGTTTCTCAATCGACTCGATGAAGTGATTGTCTTCCGTCAGCTCTCCCGCGATGAAGTGACACAAATCTCTGAGCTGCTCTTGCAAGAGGTGACTGCACGCCTAGGCCAACAGGGCATTGGCCTGGAACTGACCGCTGCCTTTAAGGAGCGTCTCGTCCTGGAAGGATATGATGCTCGATATGGAGCCCGCCCCCTCCGTCGGGCGATCGCTCGCTTAGTTGAGGACAATCTAGCCGAAGCGCTCTTGTCGCATCAGATTCAAGCTGGTGACATTGCCATGCTTGATGTTGACGATGATGGACAGGTGAAAGTTGCAGGGCGATCATCGCGTGAACTTGTGAGCGTTGGGTCTCGATAGAAGCATCGATTCCAGGCTTCTGAATAGGGTGGGGATGCAGCGGTGCTGTGTCCCCATTTGTATTGCGATCGCATTTTGATCTCTTCGTATTAAATACCCACTCAGCCCATGAGCCACTTTTGGATTAAAGCGATCGCTGCTATCACTATGGTAATTGACCACATTGGCGCAGTCTTCTTCCCGGAGGTGGCATTTTTGCGGATCATTGGGCGGCTCAGCTTTCCTCTCTTTGCATGGCTGATTGGGCAAGGCGAGCAGCACACCCACAATTTGAGGCGCTATTTCACGCGGCTCCTCGTCATTGGCATCATCAGTCAACTCGTCTTTATGCCTCTCTTTGAGGTTGGGCAGCTAAATATTTTGTTTACTCTAGCGACTGGGCTGCTCGTGCAGCGCCTGAGCAAGATGTTTCCTACCGAGCGCTATGTCATCTGGCTGATTGGCCTTGTGATCGGAGCCCTGATCCCTATGGATTATGGAGTCTACGGCATCGCCACCATTCTGCTGCTGTCTAATTTTCGACCCTGCTTCATATGGTGGATGGGCTGGTTAGCGATGCATGTGATTTATCTATGGATTGATCAAAGCTTCCCATCATCGCAAGCGTTTGCTGCGATCGCCCCGTTGCTGCTCCATGTTACCAATGGTCAACAAGGGCGTCGAGCCCGCTGGTTTTATGGGTTTTATCCGGGGCATTTGCTGCTCTTGTGGATGATCAAAGAGTGGCCTAGCATAGAGAGCAGATGGCCATTTTAATCCAATCGTCTAGCTCTACTGAGCTTCTTTACACAGCCGATGAGTCAGATCAGCCTCCAAGCAGGTTTAATGCAGAATCTGAGATAAAAACTTCTGGATGCGCTCTTCTTTAGGGTTGTTGAAAAAGTTGTCAGGGGTTGTATCGGCGACCAAAACGCCCTCTGCCAAGAAAATGATGCGGTCGGCGACTTCGCGGGCAAACCCAACCTCATGGGTAACGCAGACCATCGTCATGCCAGATGCAGCTAGGGATTGCATCACGTCCAGCACTTCTCGCACCATTTCTGGGTCGAGCGCTGATGTGGGTTCATCAAATAGCATCACCTTCGGACGCATGGCCAGAGCCCGGGCGATCGCCACCCGCTGTTGCTGCCCTCCAGACAATTGCCCCGGATACTTATTGGCCTGCTGTGCAATGCCGACTCGCTCTAATAGTTCCATCGCTTGAGCGTCGGCATCCTGAGTTGACAAGCCCCGCAAGTGAATTGGCCCCAGGGTAATATTTTTCAAAACTGTAAGATGGGGAAACAGGTTGAACTGCTGAAACACCATGCCAACGTCTCGTCGCACCAGTTCGATGCCCTGATTACCGTGGGCGATTTCAACACCATCAATTTCAATGCTGCCACCTTGATAAGGTTCTAGACCATTAAATGTGCGGATCAAGGTAGATTTTCCTGAGCCAGATGGCCCCATTAGCACCACCACTTCACCTTGGTTGACCGTCAGGCTCACCCCTTTCAACACCTGGAAGCCATTGTCATAGGTCTTCTCTACGTTTTTGGCCATAATAATAGGCCGACTGTCGAGGGTTGCAGTCCTTGAAGCCTTGGAGTCTGGCTGAGAGTAAGTCATGCTCTAAATTCCCATATGGATTGGTTTAAGCTGTGATAGGTTACAGATGGACTTCTATCAGAGGGTTTATCAATTTAAGGGGGCAGCGCGATCGCTAGGATGCGTCCAGATCGTCAGGTAATGGTTCGCCAAACCAGGCCATTGACATTTCATCCAAGCGACCCGATTGCTTTAGGTCGGCAATAATGGCATTGACCTGGTCTAGCAAGGGGCGATCGCCCTCTCGGACGCCGACATAGCAAGGAGAATTTTTCAAAATAAACTTACTTTCAATTTGCTGATCGGGGTTATCTCGAATTAGTTTGGCCGCTACCACATTCCCTGTTGCAATCACGTCAACTTGGCCAGAAATCAGAGCAGACGCCGTCAAGCTATTGTTGGCATATCGCTTGATATCAATATTGAGGCCTCCTTCATCTGCCAATTTAGAAACCTCTAAATCTTCAAGCGCCCCTTGAGCAACGCCGATAGAGTAGCCATCGAGAGTTTCAATCGTCTCAATCTGCAACTTAGGCCCCCCATAAATACCCGAGAAAAATGGCGCATACGCCTCTGAAAAGTCAATAATCAGGTCGCGCTCTTCGTTTTTTCCCAGACTAGAAATAATCATATCGACCCGATCAGTCTGCAAAAACGGGATGCGGTAGTTGCCAATCACCGGGATGAGATTAAGCTCGACGCCCAGCCCTGCAGCGATCGCCCTAGCCATATCAATGTCGTAGCCAATCGGTTGCATTTCAGGGCTAACAAACCCAAACGGCGGAAAATCAGCAGGAACTGCAATTTTGACAGTGCCCATTGCTTGAATCTTCGTCAGAGCCGATGCATCTGGAGCAATGTCAGCAACATCATCCAGCACCACCCGTGCTGACGAACTCACTGTGCTGGTTACTCCACCAGAACAGGCCGCTACTCCCAGCGTTAAGAACAAGCTGAGATAAAACAGAGCTACTATGCGCCGGAACCCTGCTGGAAAGAGTGCCCTGAGTAAATCTGCCACCATATGCATTCCTCCTGTAGATTCAGCTCGCTATGCTCAGCCCTTATACGCCAGACGCTTTTCTAGCCGCTGGCTCCACGTCGAAATTGGGAAGCATAGAGCAAAGTAAATGAGGCCAGCCAGCCCAAAAATCAGCAGAGATTGCAAGGTCACGTTGTTAATCAGCGCTGCAGCTCTAGAAAGCTCAGTAAACCCAATGATTGAGGCTAGAGACGTTCCCTTAATTACCTGCACCAAAAAGCCAACCGTCGGAGCAATCGATAGTTTTAGCGCCTGCGGCAAAATGATCAGCTGCAGCTGTTTGAAATATCCAAAACCAATCGCTGCACCTGCCTCCCACTGACCTTTAGGAACGGACTCAATCGAGCCGCGCCAAATATCTCCCAAAAACGCACTGGTATATGCCGTCAGCGCGACTGCGGCAGCCTGCAGCGGCGACAGATTGACGCCCGTAATCACAGACAGACCAAAAAATGCTAAAAACAGCTGCAGTAACAGCGGAGTGCCTTGAAAAAACTCCACATAGGCCCAACTAATCGCTTTGACCCACTTCAGCGCCGAAATTCGCATGAGGGCAATAATAAACCCCATAATGCCGCCACCGATAAATGCAATCAGCGACAGAATAATCGTCCACTGGGTAGCAATCAATAAGTTGATAAAAATGCGTGAAACGGTGAACCCTGCTTCCATCGTTACAACTCCCTATTTCCGATATTTAGCAAACTCGAAATAGCGGATTTCAACTAGATAGGCTAGTCCTTTGACAATCCAAACGATGACAAGATACATCAATGCGAGAGTGAAATAGATTTCAAAGCTGCGAAAGGTGCGAGAATTTAAGTAGTTGCCTGCATACGTTAGATCTTCTGCGGCTATTTGCGACACAACGCTCGTAAATAGCACAGCCAAAATAACTTGGCCCACCAAGGCCGGATAGATATTGGCAAGAGCTGGCGGAAGAACGATGTAGCGAAAAACGGCAAGCTTCTTAAACCCAATTGCCAAACCTGCCTCGATTTGACCTTTAGAAATGCTCTCAACTCCTGCCCTGACAATCTCTGTAGAATAGGCACCAAAATTAACGGCCAGCGAGAGGATTGCAGCCTGCTCGGCAGATAATTTTAGACCTAACCCTGGCAACCCAAAAAAGATAAAGAATAGCTGGATCAAATATGGGGTATTGCGAATCAGTTCAACATAGGCCAATGACATCCAGTTGAGCCATCGATTGCCAGACGTTCTCAATAGAGAGCCAACGATGCCGATTATGAGGCCAAAGGCGATCGCCAGCAGAGACATCTTTAGCGTTAGCCAAGCCCCCGCCAACAATATATCAATGTTGTCCCAAATGACAGAAAAGTCAAATGAGTAAGCCATAAGCTGAATCGCTCTTGATAACAAGTTCTTACTAAAATCGTGAACTAGTTATAAGAGATAGAGAGTTGGATAGGCTGTGGTTACTGATACAAATGCGATCGCCGCTGGGGCAATTCATGGATTGACCACCACTTCGGTCGGCGGCGGGTTTGACTCTACTGTCGTCATCATGTCTTGAATACAGGCTTCACTAGGAGGCTGGCTCGGATCTACCAAAAATTCTGACATCATCGAAACTGGGCAGATCTGCCCAGACGAAACCGAGACAGACAGCGTCCCTCGGCCCAACTTAGGATAGTTGTAAATATAGGCTTGGGGTAAAGAATTGGCTACCAATATGCCAAATGCTAGCGGGGCAATATGATCATATTGTCCGGTCATCACCAGCGTCGGGATACCGTTGGCAACCGGCTCATAGGCGCTCTCAGGCAGCAGTGCCACGTCAAACACATCACAATATTGCAAGTTCTCAGCAGCAATTGAAGCTTGCAGTTGAGGAAAGGCAGGGCCAAAGAAGGTTTGGATGATCGGGCTTTGTACCGTTGGGGAATTTCGTTGAGAACAGGCCACACTCGCCGCTACAGCCTCAGCCTCCAGAGATGAAATTTGGTGGGCGATCGCTGGATTGAGCCATGTATAGCTATCGTCCTGTAGCGCCTGGTAAAGGTTTTGCGGCAGGGTGGCAACAAACCTAGCTGACTGCATCTGACCTTGAATCAACAGGTTAAATAACGCACTATCCAGTGCGACGCTCATGCGGCCTGATTGATTTTCGAGCTCGACTGCAAGGGTCTGAGGAGAAGCATTGAGGCGATCGACCAGTTGAAAATAAACCGCCTCTAAGTTGGGATAGGCATGGCTACACGCCTCATCGGCAGCACAGTTGCCAAATATCTGCTGCAGCGAATAGCTCCCCGCCTCAACGGCGTAGGGGCGATTGTCCAAAAAGGCTGGTTCTGGCCCGTCTAATATAACCGCCCGGAGCCGATTGGGAACCGTCTGCATCAACACCTGCCCCAAGCGTGCTCCATATGCGGCTCCATATAGGTTGAACTGCTGAAACCCTAATGAATTGAGGACACTGACTAAATCGGCTGCATTTTCAGTGGTGTTGTAGGCATCAAAATTAACCCCATCTTGAGTCAACCGCTCATAACAGGCTGCATAAGCAGGCGTTTCTAGCGTCTGACGAGTTTGCGGATTGGCCAGTGTTCCTGTCTTCAGCAGTTCAGTCCTGACCGGTAACAGTTCAGGACAATCTAGAAACGGCTTGGAGTGGCGCGTCCCACGCGGCTCAACCAGTACAATATCGTGGCGTTCTCTCAGGTTGGCTGCCGGACTTTCTGACACAAACCAGGGGGTCAGCTCATCCAAGCTCGATTGTCCTGGAGTTCCAGCTTGCAACACGAGAGGTGTATTCTCAGAACCTGGCTGTGTTTTCGGCAGCAGCACCACTCCGACAGCAAGAGTGTCTTGGGTCGGCTGGGCATGAACCTCCGGCACAGTAACATAGCCGCAAATTGGGTTGGGTAGCCCTGCAGGCAGATTAAATGTGCTGCACTGCACGGATGTAAACCGATTGTCAAATCGACTCGTGAGCACCCGCTGATGCCAGCCCAGCCGCCAGCTAGCCCCCAAATCCTGGCATCCTGATGCCAATAATGCAGTGCATACGCTGGCGATCGCCAACGAACGGACGGGAAGACGCGTCATAGCAACACCGGATAATTACGAAACCCATGGGCTTAATTAACCGTAACCTGATCAGCCCTTCTAGAAAACCTGATAGATTCGCACCTGGTCATCACGGGCAAATTGCTGATGCCAATTGTGGATTAATTGTGGATTATTTAAATAATCTTTTATCAGGTTTCCTCATTTCAGTGGAAAACTATTAATGTGATTGCAACGGATCCGGTTTAATCCGGTTTGACCTATTTCAGCCTAACTCCTATGGAAGCACTTGCCTTCATTCATCACGCTGACGCCTACGAAAATCCTGATCGGTTTCAGCTTGCGGCAGACTTTTCCTTTGACGAATTCATGCCGGGGTCGGCTTGGCTCATTGTAATGGGCACCGCGACATGTTTAGCTGTGGTGAGCACCCCCCAAGAGGCGATCGCCCAATCGGTTTATCAGCGCGGTAGCCGAGGGCCAATGGTAGCCGAAATCCAGAAGGTGCTCAATATCCCCGCTGATGGCATCTATGGGCCGATGACTGAAGCCGCCGTTCGAGACTATCAGCGGCGTCAACAGCTCGACCGCGTCGATGGGACGGTTGGCACGGCAACCCTCAATGCACTGAAACTAATGAACCTCAACACCCCATCTGCCAGGCTTGTAGCGGCGAATGGACAAACCCGAGCAGCAACCGTCATGACACCGACAGGCATTGGGTTAAATCTCCGGAGTGCTCCCAACGGAGCGATCGTTGGTGGCCTGAGGGATGGCTCGGAGGTCAGTTTGACAGGGCGCGAACAGGTTGCAGGAGCGTTTACTTGGGCAGAGCTGACAAACACCCGTTGGGTGGCTAAAGACTATTTGCGATTTACAGACGCCTCTGCTGCCACCACATTCGCTACTGCCCAGACGACTCAAATCTCCACGAAGGCAAACACAGGCGTTGTGCCAACCGCAACGGTAAAGACTCGCACCGGCGTCGGCTTAAATCTCCGCAATGCTCCCAATGGCTCAATTATGGGCAGTGTAGCCAATGGCAGGACGTTGCAGTTAACTGGAAACCAGCAATCTGCGGGAGCCTACCTGTGGTCAGAAACCACTCAAGGCCAGTGGGTCGCTAGCGAGTTTCTCCAGCTAGATGCCTCTGCTACGGCTGTCGGTGCTGCTACAACATCAGCGGCGGCAACTGGCGATCGCACCGCTATTGTTTCTACCAACAGCGGCATCGGGGTCAACCTGCGCCAAGCCCCCAACGGCGAAATTATCGGCAGCCTGCCTGAGGGAGCTACCATCACCACAACCGAGTCTGAGCAATCTGCTGGCAGCTATCGTTGGGTGCAGACACCACGCGGCTGGGTCGCTAAGGATTTCTTGCGCTTCACCGGAGCCACAGGTGGTAACACCGCTATTGCTAGTCAGCGGCTTGCATCCCCAGACACTACTGCCGATGCCAGTCCAGAAAACCAGGTTATAGCAGCCCCAACAGCAACGCCCCCTGGTTCGCCATCTGCTGTGGCCGCCCAACCCAATGAGCCTACCGCCGCACCCGATGCTGAACTGCCCCCTGAGAACACAGTGACTCCCAGCCCTGCTCCGACAGCTCAGTCTTCTCCAGAGGCTCCGGATTCAGAAGCAACTGCTGAGTCGCCAGTCGCTCCGGATCTAGAAGCAACTGCTGAGTCACCACAACCCTCACCGCCTTCAACAGAGTCAGAGCCCGCTACAGAGCCTGATTCTGAACGGTTTGTCTCGGGAGTTGATCCACGCACGTTTCGAGGACCAGAAGGAACGTTCCCGGTCAAGACTGAAGCAGAACGCTATAGCAACCCCAGCGGAGAGACCATCGGGGCGATCGCGCCCTCAAATACCGTGACCGTGACCGAACAATGGGCACTGGCAAACGGTACGGTCTGGGCTCAGCTTAGCGATGGCACCTGGATTGATTCAACTGCCTTAGATTTAGGCGAGCAGCCTTAGGTTTTAGAAGGCAGTCGGCAGTCGGCAGGGGGCAGGGGGCAGGATGGGATACGAGCGGTTCAGTCGTTCTATCTGTCTTCATCCTTGTGGGCGACGGCTATAGAACTAGACAGTCTACATCTGTGCTTTTCATGCCTCTCACCAATCCACTGTCGTGCGTTTGATGACGGCGATGACGGCTCTGAAATGGGTGAGAAATGGTTAATCAATATCCAGCTTGATCTGCCTCAGCCTCGACTAGCTAAACGGTAGAATAAAGACATCGTCAATGTTTACTACACTATCGAGTCTTACTCACTGATGGCTGTTACGATTCAGCAACTTATTCGATATAAGCAGCAAGAGCGGCCCATCGTAGCATTGACGGCTGCTGACTATCCGACAGCGCGGCTGCTAGACCAGGCTGGAGTTGACCTGATTTTAGTCGGTGATACCCTGGCGATGGTGGAGCTTGGCTATGACACGACGCTGCCTGTCACGCTGGATGAAATGTTGCACCACGCCAAAGCAGTTCGTCGAGGCGTTAAGCACGCGCTGATGGTGTTTGATTTACCGTTTCTTAGCTATCAGGCCAGTCGCAAGCAGGCGATTCAGTCGGCGGGGCGAGCGCTCAAAGAGGCCGGTGCCCATGCCGTCAAGCTGGAAGGCGGGCACCCTGCAATGATCGATACAGTGGCTCAGTTAGTGCAGGTTGGCATTCCGGTGATGGGGCATGTAGGGTTGACGCCGCAATCGGTTCGGCAGTTAGGGGGCTTCCGACAGCAGGGTAAGACCCAGTCAGATGGAGCGCGCATCTTACATGAGGCGATCGCCCTTGAGCAGGCTGGAGCCTTTTGTGTAGTGTTAGAACATATTCCTGATGAGCTGGCCGCAGAAATTACGCACAAGCTGAGCATTCCCACCATCGGCATTGGGGCTGGCTCTCACTGCGATGGTCAAGTTTTAGTCACGGCTGATTTGCTAGGGCTGTCTGAGTGGCAGCCTCCGTTTGCGAAGGTCTATGTTAATTTGCAAGAGAGCATCACACAGGCTGTGCAGACCTATGCGGCAGAGGTGCGATCGCATCAGTTTCCCACCTCTTCATGACGATTCGCATGGGCGATGACCGTGGCGATAGATACTCTATGACATCTCTTGACCATCCAATTTTGACGCAGAGTTTTGCTGCTATTGATGCTGAAATTGGCGATCACAGATTTAGCCCAGCAGAATATGCCATTATCCGCCGGGTGATTCACAGCACAGCCGACTTTGATTTTAAGTCGTTGATTCACATGAGCCCAGGCGCGATCGATCAAGGCATTTGTGCGCTGCAAGCAGGCATTCCGATTGTGACAGATGTCAGCATGGTCACCAAAGGCATCGAGCGGATGGTTGGGTGCACGTTTCAAAATCCCATCCTGACTGCTGTTGACCAAGTCGCAGTAGCACCGTCCGGAAAAACTCGTACCGAGACGGGGCTTTATCAGCTGTGGCAGCGGTTCCCTCACGCTATCTTTGTGATTGGCAATGCACCTACGGCTCTATTAGCCCTGTGTGATTGCCTCCAACGCAGCAGTGAGCCACCTGCGCTCGTAATTGGGGCTCCCGTTGGGTTTATTGCCGTATTAGAATCAAAAACTGCTCTCGCTCAGACTGCGGTTACCCAAATTCGGGTGGAAGGCCGCAAAGGCGGCTCGGCAGTTGCAGCAGCCATTCTCAATGCCTTAATTGGGCTAGCCTGGGCTAGCCGCTCACGTTAAAGGCGCGTCAAGTCAAAGTGGAGTGTTGGTGATGACCCCCGTGCATGTCGTCGGGATTGGGTTAGACGGGGCAACTGGGTTGTCTCATGACGTCTGTACATTGATTCGGCAATCAACCCTGCTGATGGGGAGCGATCGCCACCTCAGCTATTTCCCCGATCATCCGGCGCGGCAGGTGATGGATAACTTGCAGGACGCAATTCAGACGATTCGTCAGGTTTTGGCGACAGCCTCAAGGGCCACTACAACAGCAGCCGAGGCAATGCCTCTCATCGTCGTTTTAGCATCGGGGGATCCGCTTTTTTTCGGCATTGGACGGCTGCTGTTAGAAGAACTCGATCGAGATGATTTGACGTTTCATCCCCATGTGAGTGCGATTCAGTTGGCGTTTAACCGGATTAAGCTACCCTGGCAAGATGCTTGCATTATTAGTGCTCACGGGCGATCGCTGGAGACGCTAACTCAGGCTCTCAAGCGCGGGCATGAGAAAATTGCCATTTTGACGGATTCCACCCATACCCCAGGGGCGATCGCCCAGTTGATTCGGGGGCTCAACCTGCCGATCACCTATGGATTATGGGTTTGCGAGAATCTTGGTGGCTCCAACGAAACGGTGCGATGGTTTGTTGCGCATGAGCTAGACACCCTCCCCTTGGCGGCTCCCTTTGCCACTCTGAATGTGGTAGTGCTGGTGCGAATTGCTGAACCCGATGCGAAAAGACTGACTCAGACACCTCGCTTAGGCATTCCAGATGCTTTCTTTTTTAGTTTTGCCGATCGTCCGGGGTTGATGACAAAACGGGACGTGCGCCTCCTGATTCTGGGGGAATTGTCACTCCAGCAGCAGCATGTCATGTGGGACATTGGCGCAGGTACGGGCTCAGTCTCCATCGAAGTAGGACGCATTAGCCCTGAGTCGCAAATTTATGCCATCGAGAAAACGGCAGCAGGCATCACGCTGATTCAAAAAAATAGTCAACGCTTTAAAGTCGGGCAGATCATCCCTGTGCACGGCACAGCTCCTGAAGCCTTGGCCAATTTGCCCCACCCCGATCGCATTTTTATTGGGGGCAGTGGTGGGCAGCTCACGCCCATTCTAGATATCTGTCAGCAGCGTTTGCAGCCCAATGGCCTCATCGTGATCGCACTGGCAACCCTGGAACATCTGACAACGGTCATCACCTGGCTCAAAACCGAAGCTCAACAGCACCGTCAGTGGAGCGATCGCCTGTTGCAGGTGCATATTTCTCAAGCGGTGTCGGTGGGGGCACTGACGCGATGGAGTCCTCAAAACCCAATAATGCTGATTACGTTAGAGCGCCAGCCAACCCGCGATCGCCAAGCTGCCCATCAAGAATAGTCCAGCGAAACCTGCAAGCGGTTGGCTATTGAGGCCAGTCAGCCATTGAGGCACAGCACCCGTTGGCTGCAAGGTTGGCATCATATCCATAGCAGCAATTCCGGCGACCCAGCCTGCATGGAGCCCCCAAGCCAACCCCAAACTACCGTCATCGAGCCAGCGACTGAGCACCAGCACTAGACCCATGAGCCACAGCCCTCCCAGTTGTGGCAGAGTTCCCGACACATCCCACATCAGGTGCAGCCCCGCGAAGATGAGACTTGAAAGTATGGCAGCCAGCCCGAGCGAATACTCCGCCGACAGTTCTGTGAGAACCAATCCTCGAAACACAATCTCTTCGACAAATCCAATTAGTATCGCCAAGGCGAAAATCGGCAGCAGGGGCAGAAAACGCCCGATCGGAGAACTCTCGCAATCTGGCTGTGCTAGCTGAGGCTGCCAACGCAGCCACCCCATACTCCATTGACTACCCCACAACACAATCAAGCTGAGGATCGCGATCCCAAATCCGGTGAGGGTCGAGGTCAGCAGAGACCGATTCCAGACCAGGCCATAGTCCGCGCTTGACCGACCCCAATGACCACCCAACCAACAGATTAACGGAGGTGCAAGCAGATATAGCGAAATCAGCAGCGGGATTTTTTGAGCTGGAGCAATGGGTTGAAATGGACGCCAGCCTAAACCAAGCCCTAACGGAATCGCAACAGGCAACCACACGCTTAACCAGGCTATAAAAAATTGGATAATCCGCAGCATGTAAAACTCTAGAAACGAGTTGTTCTGATATCTACAAGAACTCTCAGCTGAGCCATTTCCCTAATATCGAAACTATCGAAATGTTAGATGCTATAAACGCTTCTCAAATAGAAAATCTGAGAAGATTAAAGACAGATGAATTGTACAAACAAAAGGCGATCGCCCTTCTCAAATCAATTAATTATTAATCGTCGCCCTCATCGTCATCATCATCATCCATCATGGAGCCATTGCGATCGGTATCGATTTGAATCAGGTGAATATGCTTATATCCCAACTTGATTTCAAACTCATCACCTGGGCTTAAGCCCATTTTCTCGGTGTAAGTTGCACCAATGACGATTTGCCCATTTTTGTGAACGCTCACTCGATAGGTGGGTTCGCGCCCTCGGCCATCTTTAGCACTTTCTGCCCCTAACGGCATGCCTTTGGCTGCTAGGAGCGCCTCAAAGAAATCAGCGAGATTAACACGAGTTTGCTTATTTTTTCCGACGGTGTAATAGCCGCAGAGTCGCGCTTTTTCTCGGCGCGGCAAGTGCGAAAGTTCTTTTACTTTTTGAAGTAATGCCTTTCCAGTGAGTGGGGTTGCTTGAGCTTCGGTCATTGCCTAAAAATTCTCGTTATTTCTAAAATACCAGAGAAGCGACTAACTGCTCTTTAATATATAAAAATATAGCCCCAAATTGCAGGAAGATGACAAGCTATTTATTAATTTACAGACACGCTCTTGTTATAAAGAATCATTGATTGCTGAGATGGTTTAAACCCAGGTTAATATCCGATCCTCTCTATCAATCATTGCTACCTGTCTATGATTCAGGCTGAGCGGCAGCTAGCACCTATTTGAGTCACTTCTAGCGATTTATTCTCTGTGTTTACGGATTTGAGAGCGGTATCAATCCCTTGCTTCAGAGCAGAGATGCTTAATAGTTAGATCTATTCGATTCAATCCATCTAAATACGATCAATTGCAGCATCATAATTTAGCTGTTGTTACAAAAGTGGTGCTATTTTCGCCGTAGACTAGACTGGAAGTGACTTATGGTTCACTATTCCTTTTTAGGTATGAAAGTTCAGTTTGAGATTATTCGGCAATCAGCAGATCAAACACCTTGGACTCAAACCTATTTGCTTGAGGTCGATTCTGGGAACACAATTTTGGATTGCCTCAATCGCATTAAATGGGAGCATGATGGCAGTCTTGCCTTTCGCAAAAATTGTCGAAACACCATTTGTGGCAGCTGCACGATGCGCGTCAATGGTCGGTCGGTGCTGGCCTGTAAAGAGAATGTCGGCAGCGAAGTGAATCGGCTCACTCAAATCGCATCCGCTATCATCGATGCTGCACCACTTGAGGCTGACGCGATCGCCCCCCCCATTTCTGCAAATGCATCTGCCACATCAGCATCAGACTGTCCAACAATTTGCAT
Source organism: uncultured bacterium (assembly GCA_964502605.1). Taxonomy (GTDB): domain Bacteria; phylum Cyanobacteriota; class Cyanobacteriia; order CAZCXK01; family CAZCXK01; genus CAZCXK01. Next base: position 6,126 of record CAZCXK010000039.1, on the reverse strand, counting down.
TGCCCCTATGGGCAACATGCCTGTGATCAAAGATTTAGTCGTCGATATGCGTCGCTTTTGGGAGACGCTAGACTCAATCGACCCCTACATCAGCACGAGTGCGCGGCAGATTCCAGAGCGAGAATTTTTGCAGACTCCAGATGAGCGCGATCGCCTCAATCAAACTGGGAACTGCATTCTCTGTGGTGCGTGTTATTCCGAATGTAATGCGCGCGAAGTCAACCCTGATTTTGCTGGCCCCCATGCCCTCGCCAAAGCCTATCGGATGGTCAGCGACACCCGCGATACGCGCACCGAAGAGCGATTAGATGCCTACAATCAGGGCACTCAGGGCGTCTGGGGCTGCACGCGCTGCTATTATTGCAACTCAGTCTGCCCGATGGAAGTCGCGCCGATGGATCAAATCGGCCACATCAAGCAAGAGCTACTCGATCGCAAAACCGATCAAGACAGTCGCCCCGTGCGTCATCGCAAAGTCTTAATTGACTTAGTGCAGCAGGGCGGCTGGATTGACGAACGTCAGTTTGGGCTTAAAGTCGTCGGCAATTCATTCCGGGATTGGCGCGGTCTCATGAGCTTGGGGCCCTTGGGTCTGCGGATGTTGGCTCGGGGCAAGTTTCCGCTGAGCTTTGAACCCTCAGAAGGAACGGCTGCAGTGCGATCGCTCATTGATGCCGTGCGGCAAGCTGAGGAGCACACCGCCGATCGCCCGGCTCACGACAGCTAATTGGTTTGACTATAAACCGGAAGCAGCACGCTGAATGCCGACCCTTCGCCCACCTTGCTGACCACAGACACTGAGCCACCGCAGCGCAGCAGAAGCTGTTGCACAATCGAAAGCCCCAACCCCACGCCACTGATGTCTGTTTGAGTGCTATGGCGGACTCGATAAAAGCGGTTGAAGATCTTAGGGATGTCGGAGGAGGCAATGCCCACGCCAGTATCTCGGAACTCAAGCTGCACATAGTCTCCTTGCAGACGAGCCCGCACCCGCACCTGACCGCCTCGAGGCGTAAACTTGATGGCATTGTGCAGCAGGTTGATGACAATTTGCCGCATCCATGCGCCCAGACAGGAAACGGCAGGCAAGTCGGCTGGCACAGTGCATGACAGCGTAATGCCCTTTTCTTGAGCCACAGGCTGATAGGTGCTCACGACCCCCGGCACCACGTCGGCCAATCTCAGGGGTTGAATCGTCTCCTGCTCATCAACGTCTTCCATCTGAATCAAATCAAGTACGCTGGCAATCAGCGCACCTTGGCGATCGCACTCTTGCTTGAGCAAATTCATATAACGCTGTCGTTGGGACGGTTTCAAGCTAGATGAGTTCACGAGCGACAGGGCTGTTTTCATGTTGGCGAGAGGCGTTCTCATCTCTTGCCCAACGGTCTTCAGAAACTCATTCTTCAGGCGGAGCTGATTGAGTAACTCTTCATTTTCCAGCTGCACTATAGATGCCGTATCTGCTTGCTTGCGGACAACGGCACTAGCGTGCCAGATCTTTTCTTGTCGTTGCACCTGGCGATGGAGAAATCGACCCACCTGACTTGGATCCAGGCTAGCCCCAGCCCAACGCGCCATCATCTGATCCCAGTTGGTGAGCAACCCATCTGCCTCGGCATTGGCCTCAGCCTGGGCATACCCCAGGGCGATCGCCTGCTTGATGCCATTCAGCACCGGGGCAATCGTCTGCGGGTCAAATGAGCATAGCCCAAACAGCAATTGCTTCCGTTCGGAGTTGTCAGCAGTCAAGGGAGCCGCAGCTAACCTCTGAAATCTTTTCATGCCAGAGTCATCAGACGATCGCATTGTCTTGGGTCGATGCGCCAGGACAAGCAGACAAAACCCAGGCGACAGCACCAGAACAAAATACTCGCGGCGCAGCTGACTCTCATCAGCAATCGGCAGTTCGACAAAGGGTAGTGGTGCCATGGCAGCCCCGTCAAGGGTGGTCGATTCAGCATGCTCGTGACCCAGCGTGGCTGTTTCAACCTGAATTGCATCGCGATCACCCCCCGTGATCTCAGGATCACCCCCCGTGATCTCAGGATCACCCCCCGTAGAATCAGCGTCAACATCGCCCAACTCTAGCTCCCGTTGATTTCTCAACACATACACAAGCTCTGTTGCGGATCGAGATGCCAGATATCGATGCAGTTCAGATTGCCATGCCTCTCCACGAGGGAGCTTGAGCCAAATCGAGGTGGCTGGCTCAGTCGCAAGCATTGACCCAGTCTCAAGTAAGTGATCAAACACACTGCTCACGATCGACTTAAACACCGTCGGACTGACCATCAATGGACTCGGTGGATGGTCGGCACTGAGCGCCAATTCGTAAAGCGAAACATCTGTCGGAGGCAGAGCATTCATGGGCACTTGAGTTTCATAGGGAAAGATGAAGAATCAGCCGCAACGGCACAATGATGATGCGATTCACATCACCACAAAGGAACACAGGGTTGGTTTTGAATCTAGCGAGAATTGACGACTTTTTCCAGCCCCTTGCAGGATTCTTCAAGATGATGACGCCGAATTGAGTCGGAACACAAGCGCGTCTCTAGCCTGCTCTCGATCATCGAAATGCACCTTCTCTGTGCCTAGAATTTGGTAGTCTTCATGCCCCTTGCCTGCGATTAGCACGCCATCCCCTGGCTTGGCATCGAGAATGGCCTGCCGAATTGCTTGAGCCCGATCGCCCACGACCAATGGCGTCACCGAGATAGGAATGCCGTCTACGATATCGCGCAAAATCTGCTCTGGGTCTTCAGTGCGGGGGTTATCTGAAGTGACAATAGCCCAGTCAGCCAGCCGTGCCGCGATCGCCCCCATTTGAGGTCGCTTGGTGCGATCGCGATCGCCCCCACAGCCGAAAACGCAAATCATGCGCCCCGAAATAAACGGACGCGCAGCCGTGAGTAAGTTCTCCAGGCTATCAGGGGTGTGGGCATAATCTACAATCACGCTGATATCTTGCTGCGGATCGACCTGCACCCGCTCCATCCGCCCAGGGACACCGCCAAACTGCGGCAAGGCGGCAACGATATCGGCCAGGTCAAGCCCTAAATGCAAGCCCACACCCACCGCTGCCAGCAAGTTGGCTAGATTAAACTGCCCCACCAATGGCGATTGAAACTGCACCGCACCCGCAGGCGTGTGCAGCATCCCTTGAACCCCGTCTGACCGATAAGTGAGGTCGCTCGTCCAGAGGTCGGCGCTGGGGTCTTGAGTGCTATATGACCAAGCGGGCTCAGCCTCAAGCATCTGCAAGAGCTGGCGACCAAATGGATCATCTAAATTGACGATGGCGCGACCGTTTAGATAGCCAGGGCTAAACAGCAGCGCTTTGGCCGCAAAATAATCGTCTAAGTCGTGATGAAAGTCGAGGTGGTCTTGGGTGAGATTGGTAAACACCGCCACCTCAAACGAGCAGCCCAAGACGCGCCCCTGCCTGAGCGCATGGGAACTGACTTCCATCACGCCAAATTGGCTGCCCGCCTGCACTGCCTTGGCCAACTGAGCTTGCAGCTCAACTGCAAATGGGGTCGTATGAGCCGCGATTTGTTGATGCCCCGGCCACCGGGCATAGAGGGTGCCGAAGAGAGCCGTCGAATGCCTCGCCTGATGGAGCAGAAACTCGATCAGGTGGGTGGTCGTGGTCTTGCCATTTGTACCTGTGACGCCGACAAGACGCAGTTTTGTGGCCGGAGCCTGATGAAATGCAGTCGCCAGCTGAGCACACAGCTTCACCAAATTAGAAACAATGATCACACAGGCACCATTGCCCTCAGCCGATGGCGGATGCTTGGCAGCGGCCTCTGGAGAAATGAACGCCGCGATCGCCCCTGCGTTAATCGCACTGCGCCAAAACTCGCCACCATCGACCCGCGTTCCGGGCATACCAATAAACACGTCGCCCGGTTGACAGGCATGGGAGTTGGTTGACAGCCCCTTAATCTCAGCATCCATAGCGGGGTGGTCAGGCAGGGTAATCTCCAACTGCTGAATGATTGGTATCTGGCTCAATAGGTCGCGTAGCGTCATGTCAACCCCGTCCTCCCGTATGCTGCCATCATTCTGCATGATTCTCTGAAGTTTGCGCCAAATATTTCTGCAACATTTGCTCCAGTTGCCGAACGCTAGCTCGGGGTGAGGGCCGGGGGAGTGGAATCAGGGGAGATGGGGAGAGAGGGGGGGAGAGAGAGAGTCCTGGGTTCTCAGTTTGGAGTTCTCGAATCTCGATGGGAAGTTCTCCTATCTCGGTTTGGGGTGCTCGATTTTCGATGGGGGGTTCTCCAGCGTAATCATTAGGTACTGGTTTCTCGATGGGGGGTTCTCCAGCGTAATCATTAGGTACTGGTTTCTCGATGGGGGGTT
>CAZCXK010000039.1:0-1652 GCA_964502605.1 uncultured bacterium | reverse complement strand
CTCCTATCTCAGTTTGGAGTTCTCGAATCTCGATGGGGGGTTCTCCAGCGTAGTCATTGGGTACTGGTTTCTCGATAAGGGGTTCTCCAGCGTAGTCATTGGGTACTGGTTTCTCGATGGGGGGTTCTCCAGCGTAATCACTGGGAACTCCAGTCTCGATGGAGAGTTCTCCTAAGGTCTGGTTGAGGTCTGAAGCATTGGCAGAGAGGGGCGATCGCTGACTGGCCTGATCGGGCTGTAAATCTGGGGCGACCTGGTCTGGTTGGGGTTGTAGAAACAAGACTGGGATTTCATATTGATAGGCTTGAAACCAGTCGTCGCGGGTCGTGATATCTCGAACGTCGAGGTCAATGGCAAGGGTCTGAATCTGTTCTAGTTTTTCTTGCAGACCTGCACACAGATGGCACCCCGGTTTGCTGTAGAGAATAAGACGCATGATCAGTTCTTATGGCGTTTGTTCGTTAGGATACCAGCGATCGCCCCTGACTGGGTCGGCCTGCGGCTGAGACAATGGGCTACAGAGCTGTGGGCAGGCATAGCGGGGATGCACCCGATGCCATGAACCGACCCAATCTAGCTCATCTTCAGGAAAAACTAATGCCGCTGACCGACAATAGGAGACAGACCCTTCACCGCATGGGGCAGAGTATCCTGTGGGGTGGGAAGTGAGTCAACCCAGATTGAGGCTGGGCAGTGCCGTCGGTATCACGCGGATGCTGCCCCCAGCGCATTGAGCACCATCGAGCCGGATGACTCCGGTGAAGGAGTAAACCTGTGGCAAATTTGTTGATTCCGGTCATGTTGGGCACCAATCGTCGGGGATGCATGAGTCGCCCTGTGGCCAATTTTGTGCTGACGCAAACCCAGCACTGGTCGGGGGTAGAAACCGAGTTAATTGATATTGGCACGCTGCCCATTGCTACTGACGATGCTGGAGAAGCGGTCAAAGATCCTGGCTTTGCAGCCACCATGGAACGAGCGGATGGGCTGATTATCGTTGTGCCGGAATATAACCACGCCTATCCCGGCCTGCTCAAGCATGTGTTAGACAGCAACCTCAAAGAATATATTCACAAACCCGTTGGCCTCTGTGGCGTATCGGCTGGCTCCTTTGGGGGAACGCGAGTGATTCAAAGCCTATTGCCTGTGATGCGAGAGCTAGGCTTGGTGACGACTTTCTACGACCTCAACTTTGGCAGCGTCAATGGGCTGTTTGATCCCCAAGGCACAATTAAAGAACCCGACACCTATGCCCGCCGCTTTGAACGCTTTATGAACGAACTGGTGTGGATGGCGACCGTACTCAAACAGGGACGGCAGCAGGTGAGTCTTGACCCCAGCAAAGACCAAGGCACCCAGATCTTACACGCCCATAAGCCTTGCCCGGAGGTCGCTGCCCGTAGTGGAGCGATCGCCCCCAATGCCGTTGTCGATGCCGTGCTAGAAGTTCGCACCTGTTCGGCGACTGGTGAGGTTGTCACGACTCCGGTGCTGCCCCCGTCATGATCGCAGAGCCGTAAGCCCAAACAACATCGAAGTGAGGCGTGTGTAGATGGGAATTTCTCAGCCAGTGGTGGCAGCGGGCTGGAAGGCGCTAGAGCAATCGATTCTGTCGTATCAGGGAGTTGCGGTGGGCACCCTGGCCGCTCGTG
>CAZCXK010000038.1:14680-43049 GCA_964502605.1 uncultured bacterium | reverse complement strand
CCGTAGCTAGCAACGCTCCAATTTTTCGAGCTTCATTTTCTGCTCGTTTTAGTCCGTTGAGATTTGCTGGATGGCCTATGGAAATCCGCTGTTGAAACGGCTGCTTTTTGATGACACCGGGCCGGGGGGGCAGGGTTGCTCTTAAAATCAGCCGCCCTCCGCGTTGTTCAATCAATACTCCAACCCGCGCAGCCTTTAAACGCCCGTTACATTGAGCAATCTTCCCAGAGATATCCATGCCTAAAATTTGGCCTAAATTTATGCAGGTATTAAGGGCTTCTGATACCTATTGAGTCTGATACAAACTTTGTAACAATCGCTAGAGAGCAAAAATGACAGGCGTCTGGTGCCTGTCACTCTTGTATCATATACGGCCTAAATATATACCCCCAGGGGAATTCGAATCCCCGTCGCCTCCGTGAAAGGGAGGTGTCCTAGGCCTCTAGACGATGGGGGCGCATTAATTTGACCTTAACTAAGGTAACTAACTGCGAGTAGCTTTGTCAACACTTAGCGGGTCAAGAAGTTGCTTGTATACTCAAATCTCGCCTCGCTATTATAGCAAGCATCAAATGCAAGTTAATAAGAATTTCGTCTAAGACGACTTACTTGAGTTTCGCAGACGGATAATCTGACGGCGCATCCGTGCAGATGCGTTGGTTTCTGAGATCTCCTCGGCAGCAACATGAACCTGAACCTGCTCAAGATATTCATCCGTGCCATATGAAAAAGCGTCAAGCAGCATTTCCAGGAGGCGATCGCGATCGTTCAGAACATGTTTATCCTCAATCAGCTTGAATTTGAGATGAATCTCACAATCGTATATACCAATTTCAGGCTTAGCTGGCTGATGTTCGAGAGAATTAGACTTCATTGAAGAAAACAGTACCTAGTGCACTGGACAAAAGGATGATTCAACTTAAGATTCAGCAAAAGTGAGATCTAACAGAGCATGAAAGTTCATAAGAATCATTCGGGCTCATTGCCCTCATGGCTCACGCATGGATTGACAATCCTCTAGAGCAGAACCAGTGAACCGATCTGATTGATCTGTCACTTAAACTAGCATCCCCAAAAAATGAATCAGATGCGACAACCAGCCGAATTGTTATTAGCTTAAGGCGGGAAATCCTACAAAATCAGTTGTAATCTTGTTTAGAGATTAAGCGTTTAACGTGCTTGCTTAACATATCCATTAATCTGAACATAACACTAACTTTTTGCTGATATCTAGCCAAAATCCATGAAGCCTCTGTAAGGATTTTGACTGCCTTCATGAGAATTTTAAGACAAGTGACATCTGTTTACCGCCCGAGGTTTCACAGACTTTTAATTGTTTTCAATACGACTGTGGGAATTGCGGACTACTGAGGCTATTTCTAGATGTTTTTATACATTTTAAAAAATCTGTGCTCTAAATCACTCTATTCTAGAAGAAGTTTTAAATCGACTATCAGACATAGCTTAATATGGCTTCTTCGTTCTCCGAGATAATGATCAATTGGCTGATTCGTGTCCCACTTGCGTCAATGTGTGTGACAAATTTAACCTATCAAGCTCCGCGTGTCGTTACCTTCAAGACCTCTCAATAAAAACTTGCAATTCATACAGAGCATCAAGTTATCTAGGATTAAGGATTGATTTATAAACTTCTTGTGTTGGTGCGCTGATCCTCTAAAATCATTCTGAGGTATGGAGGCTGGTTAACTGACAAAAAAATCTGATGTAGAGGTCAGGTCTCCTGACCCAATGCAGGATATGGGTTGTAAATAGTTTTGTCCGTCAATCAGGGTATAGAGGGCGTTAGCGAAGCTCTCCGAAGGAATCCCTCTTGCGATCATTATTCTGAATGTGAATCAATGTATTCTGCCGAATAAAATTTCATCAATGCACCAGCCAAAATGCATCAGCCAAAAGGTTTAGCGTCATACTGAGAACAGTCTTGACAAGGCCCCATAGGATTGACCGCGCAGCGGAGGTAGTGAGAGCGTGCATTATATTGGCAGGTAATGTCTCCCACAATAAACCCAACTCCTTGGATATAGTGCTGGTCAGGAGATGACTGCAGATCTGATAAGCGTCTGGTGGCGATCGCCTCTAAGGTTCTCCTCAATCTGGCTTGCGCCTGAGTATCAATCTGTCGCATCATCCAAATGGATATCAATGATGGAGTTAGCCCCACTACAAGGATGATAAAGACCGCTAACACAATTGCTTTGCTGTAAAGGTATGACATCGCTTAGTTTCTGATTTTAGTTCGAGTCTCGTCAACCCCTTATAAGGTGCTCGAGCCCCTGACGCTTAACGGATCGCAATGGGTTGCGTACAATGAGAGCTATCATTTATCGGCTAATCACATGCGTGGTGTCTCTACCCCTTCGTTTATTGGCATTACAACCTGAGGTCAGAATGAAAACAGAGAGTTTGCCTTATTTGCAAACTATGTCAAGGCTATTCGGCAATCCGTTGGCCTGCCGATCTTACGTCCCCCCGGCGACATGCACCCCGAGGCCATCCTCACACGAATTGATAGCCTCGTTTTGACGGGGGATGGAGACATCGAGCCTATTCACTACGGCGGCTCGGTTCATCCCACAATGGATAAGGTTGACAAAACCACATGATTTCAGGTGCTCTAGGTCAATCTCAACCGCACATTTCTCAGTTGTAAATATGGATTACTAGCTCTGCTGTGGGCGGGCTGCGGGTCTATTATTAACATGGCTTCATTTGTAGTGCTCATAGTGTCTCAATAGCGTGACGCCAAGCAGCAGCCCTTCACTTGATTAGATGTTGTAAATCACGAGCTCACCGAAACGCTCTAAATTTGCTTCAATCAACTGGTACTGATCTCTATTCGCATTCTGGGAAAAATCTTCATGGCAGTCATAGAATGGCACATCACAGATGCACAAAGCCTCAGAATTATTGATCGTGAGATGGGTGATCATGCTTTTTCGCCATCAGAATATGAAATTGCGCGTCGCGTCATTTATGCGACCGCCGATTTTGAATATAAGACACTGATTCGATTTTCAGATCAAGCACTGCAGGCCGGAGCTGCTGCACTGGCAGCTCGTACCACGATTGTTGTAGATGTGCCCATGGTGCAGGTGGGCATTACCCCTCTGATCCAACAAACATTTGCCAATCCGGTTTACTGCAGCATGGAAGCGCTTACCCGACCTCAAAAAGACAGAACTAGCGCCGCATGGGGAATTGAGACTCTCGCACGGCGTTATCCAGAAGCAATCTTTGTTGTAGGTCAAGCACAAACGGCTCTAGCAACAATTGTTAGCTTGATCGAGGCCGAAGAAATTAAGCCAGCACTGGTCATTGGCACTCCAGCAGGGTTTGTAGGTATGGATACGGTTGAAGAACGCCTGAAGAACTCCCTTGTCCCACATATTCGGATCAAAGGACGCAAAGGGAGTTCGGTGGTAGCCGCCGCAATTGTTAATGGCTTGGTAGAGCTGGCATGGCAAGCCTATGGCCAGGAATCAGGAGATTTGAGCTAGCGCTCATGGATGACACCCTGGCGACGACTTAGTTGGCGGCTAATGTTGATAAACGTATCGCGTCGAAGAACAGGGTAGTCATGAATCCACATTCCACTATCAGGAAGATAAGCATCTGATACCTTGGCGATCCGGCTTAAGTCTGGGCGATTTGACATCACGACGATTTCGGCAATGTCTCCGACCCGAATAGAACGATGTATCCGCTGTAGCGGTACTTGAAGCACCGTTGTAAAACCTGATTCGTCCCCAATTTCTAAATTAAGCCGCCGCTCCCGGTTTTCAATTACAACCAGATCTCCGCGCGGGTTGACAGTTTCTTCTTGCCCAATTAATTCTTCTGTAATAAATTTGTCTAGCACCTCTCCCTTCCAGAAACCACCATAGGCGAACTTCCGATATTCTATGTTCCGGAGACTGGCCCAATACACTGGCCCCCAAAGCCAGTACATGCTGGCAATGATGGCAACAATGGCCATAAATAGCTCAAAGCCATCTCCCAAAAAATATCGGATGACGACAACCGCGATGACGCTACCTAACGAAAATAAAAGTCGTCTGAGCACATCAGCCAATCGACCCCAACAATATTTGTATTGATCGGCAGTAGCAATAAGAGGAATTAATTCTTCAAACGCTTGACGACTTAAAGGAATCAACATATTTGCACAGCAAACCTGCTCACAGCGAGCCTATCAAACACAGTCAAAGCTCTCTTAGAAATCCGCTCATTGAGCTAACTGTTTCTATAGGGTCTCTGCAGCTATATTACCCACAACTCGTGCCTAAGACGAGCAATCGAAGAAATCTAGGCGTCGCCACAAAGGGTTGAAGACTCAGCCTCTCAACGTTCATGCGACCCTACTGAATTAAGAGCGCTAGATCCTCTGGAAGGATCCAGAGAAAATCAAGAGGCGATCGCCCCATTGTCTTAGCAGCGTGCGAACTCACTCTTCTAATTTGAAAACAGGTCTAGTCTCCTCCGACACTAATCCCAGTGCCATATACTTGAGCATTAGTTAATGTCACATTTGTCATTGAAGCCCCTGTGACATCTGCATGGTAGATTTGCGCCTCGGTAAAGTCAGCTCCATCTAGATTGGCCTGGTTGAGGCTAGAGTTTGTCAAAAATGCGGACGTTAGATCTGCTGCTTCCAGATTTGCCCCCGTTAAATCAGCTCCCTCTAGATTGGTGCCGACTAACGTTGCTCCCTGTAAGTTGGCATACCTCAAATCTGCTCCAATTAGGTGCTCATTGCTCAGATCTGCACCCGACAGATCACAGCCATAGCATTGTCGGGTCAGCAGGAGCTGTTGAACATGCTCAGGGTTTTCAGCCCTAGCGCCCCCTGCTATTACTAAAGATGCCATCAAGGGTATGATTGCAAGGAAGCTAGTTTTCATGTTTCTGCCTCTCGTCGATTAACTAAGTGAATGTCCGCTTCACGCTATGTCTTGAGCTTTACCGATGCCATCTGATGCGTCGATTCATCCGTGGAGCTTTGCAACTCAATGCAGCGGCGTGCTTACTCCAACCTTTTGACCTCTAACCCTTCCAGGGTAATGCCTTGATCGTTAGCTCTACTTCACCCGTTCGATTCACCCTGATGGATAAGTATTCAGCGCTCTCATTTAAAGTAACGTCATAACTTGAATGACACGTAAAGAGCATCACTCCTGGTTGCCTGACAGATCTTCGGAGCGTGGGTTACGGCTGTGCTCAATCTACGTCGTTGTAGATACCTTAGGCAAAGCGCAGTCGAAGCCTAAGGTACGGGAGAGTCAGCCTTTCAAGAGTTTTGTCAGCCAGTCAGGCATCACCCAATAATTCGCTCCATTTGTGTATGGATGACGTAAGAATTAGATGGCTCAAGACATTATTTAGTGCCTTAATTACGTTCTAAACTCTACTCATATTGTAAATGATGCCGCTATTTCAGAGCTTCTTGCCTCCTCTAGCAGATGGATTTGAGGCTCTATCGGACGATAGAATTGGTAGTATGACGGGCGATCGCCCATAAGGACACGTCTGCTGTAATGTATAAAACTGGCCATGAAATCCATCGTTTTTGGCCATTTTTGAGTTTCTCGTCAATTAACGTTTACAAATCGTCATGTTTTTTTGTTATGATGCATTTCGCGTTTGTCGGATTTCAAATTCCTGAATAGACTCGTTAGAAAATTGAGGGAAAAAGGGGCATTCTACTCTAATACGGCTTTCCCCGAAAACTTTCTGAAAGCACGACTGCCTAACCCCATCAATCTGGAGAATTAGGGTCGAATGACTCAAATGGAGGGCGAGAAACTAAAGCTACTGGTCGTCGATGATGAACCAGACAACCTGGATTTGCTCTATCGAACCTTTCGTCGGCACTTTACCGTATTTAAAGCCAGTGGTGGGCCTGAAGCACTGGACATCTTAGAACAGCAGGGCGAAATGGCCATCATTATTTCTGACCAGCGAATGCCCCTGATGAAAGGAACCGAGTTCCTCAGTCGAACTGTCGAGATGTTTCCTGATACGATTCGCATCGTCTTAACCGGGTACACCGATGTCGAAGATTTGGTGGGTGCCATTAATACGGGTAAGGTCTTCAAATATGTGACGAAGCCGTGGAATCCAGATGTGCTGCAAGTCATGGTGTTGCAGGCTGCTGAAACCTATCGAGTCCTTAAGCATCGTACGAATGAGCTGAGTCGAGCATTGCGTCGTGAATCGCTTTTTAACGCTGTTACGACTGCGATCCGTGAGTCTTTAGACTATCAAAGTATGCTGAGCACCATCGTTAAGACGCTGGGCGAAACATTTAACGCAGACCTTTGCACCTTGCACCCAGTTCAGGGGGCAGGCGATTCTCGCACCAGCCCTCTCAGTTTAGATTTAGACTTCTTTTCTTATTCTGTAGTTGGTGATTCAGTCAGTATCCTTCAAGAGTTTGCTCGTGCTGATGGTTTCATCGGTCTGACCTCAGCCCTCGAGAATTGCCAAATTCAGCTCAACCAATGCCATTATCACGACACAGCGTATGTGCAACTTGTTGTGCCGTTGCGATATCAGCACAATCATCTGGCAGTGCTGGTTCTATATCGCCAAGCCACTATGCAACCCTGGAAGCCAGAAGATATTGAACTGATCGGTGAAGTTGCAGAACAAGCTGCTCTTGCCATTTCCCAAGCTAAGCTCTATCAACAAATTCAAGAGCAAACTGAACAGATGCGCGCAGAGCTGGCTGTTGCACGCCAAATTCAAACTAATTTGCTGCGACAAAGTTGGCCAAAGTTGGATGGCGTTAAGATCCAAGCCTATTGCTACCCGGCACGAGAAGTCGGTGGAGATTTTTTCGAGGTGTATGTTCATCCCCAAGGGGATATTTGGATCGCTGTTGGTGATGTCTCTGGCAAGGGTGTTCCAGCAGCCCTATTTATGGCGAGTGCGATTTCTGTGCTCCGGCGAGAATTATCGCAGGAGAGTTCCCCAGATCCAAATTCTGTCATGCAGCGATTAAATCAGAGCTTGCTAAATGATTTAGTCAGCAGCAACTGTTTTATTACAGCTGTCATTGCTCGGTATACGCCATCAACGGGTGAGCTGGTCCATGCTAACGCTGGACATGTCTATCCGATGGTTTGGTCAGGCGATCAAGGCGACAACTCGCCTAAAGCCTTCAGAGAAGAGTCCAGGATTGAGCCCGTGTATCTCAAAGATCGGGGAGTCCCATTGGGGATTTTGCCGATTTGGAAAGCTCCTTCAGGGCGCTTACGACTGCAGTCGGGCGATATATTTTTGTTGGCGAGTGATGGCATTACCGAAGCAATGGTGTCTATGTCATCATTGCAGATGTCGTCCCGACAGCAAGATAGCCATGCCATGTTACGGCAGACTGGGCTATGGGAACTCCTAGTCAAAGAATGGGGCACATTTGACTTGAAAAAAATTTTGGATCAGATTCAGTCTCACAATTCAATTCAGGAAGATGATCAAACCATCCTCTCTCTGGAGGTTTTGTAAGCGATGAGAACGGAACTGCATGTACCGAGCGACCTTAAATTTCTCTCGATTGTCGAAGAATGGCTACTCCGTTCTCTAGAGGTTGAGCTTGGAGATTCGGTGGATTGGGCGCGTCAGGCTAATCGACTACGGCTGGTCTTGGTCGAGGCCTATTCTAATGTGGTGCGGCATGCCCATCGGGGACGACCTAACCTGCCCGTTTTAATTCGGTTAGAGGTTAAAGATCAAGATGTCTGCCTCGAAATTTGGGATCATGGCAAAGGATTTGATTTATCAACTTATTTGCCGCCAGAGCCAGAAGACATGCAGGAAGGAGGCTATGGGTGGCTCATTCTCAATCGTCTGATGGATCGAGTGGAATATCGACTCCAGGTTAACGGGCGCAATTGTTTAACCCTTGAGGCTACTCTACCCGGTGAAATGATGGATCCTGAGTCAGTAGGGCGATCGCTATATGGTGATCTATAAGACCATCTAATTTAGTAAATTAGGTGGCTTGCCCTAGTCATCATGAGCTTAACGGTGCTTGTGATGCGTCATAATCATCATTGAAATGCCAGTTACTAGAAATGCCAGTTACTATGCAAACCTATTACTATGTCTTAGCCAGTCGCACTTTTTTGGTTGACGAAGAGCCGCTTGACGAAGTTTTGCAAGAGCGTACCCGAAACTATGCCGAACGTGGCAAGCAAATCGACTTTTGGCTGGTGTCTCAGCCTGTTTTTTTGGAGGCACCTGAGCTACAAGCCATCAAAGCGAATGTGCCTCAGCCTGCTGCCGCTGTGATTTCTACAGATGTAAAATTTATCACATGGCTGAAGCTACGCTTGGAATTTGTGGTGACGGGTGAGTTTCAAGCGCCATCTGAGACGATTCCTGATCCACTGGCTTCACTAAGCTCAGTTGCTTAAGAGAGACTGCTCGTTGCTCCTTAGCATATCGGAACGTGAGACTGGGAGGATGAGAATGTGCAGTGACTCTGGGCCACCTATGAGTAAAGACTCGCGAGAGTTTCTTCAGCTTCTGCGTCTTCCTCCCGTGTGCCGATGTAAACCGCGCTCAAGGGCCATTTTTCTGTGGCTTACATTTCTGTGCATTAACGTCAGAACCTGAGGTCAAGTGCTGTGGCCAATTATGAATTTATTGGCCAAACTCAGACTGAAGCAGATCATCTTGCTCGTCAGCAATCGTTGCCACCACAGTAATAATGCGGGAAACTTCACTAGGCGAAAGCTCAGCCACAGTGCGGTTAGACAAAATCACAATCTGGCCATTAAAAATCCCAAATCTTGCCTCAAACGTTTGAGACCAATTCATCTCTAGCAATTTCCTCATGAGCTGCGGCTCATTTTTAGCAGGCAGCTTTAGCAAATTTGACCAGACGATAAACGTATCTTCGTCCATAGCCCCCGTCAACTGCACGAATACTTCAACCGAACCATAGCCAAACCGCCACAGGTGGCCATCTTCGGTGCGGCTGACCATAGCACTTTGATCATTTTCCATACCCGAGATGACCGTTTCAATCATCTCGATCAAGTTTGCATCCATGTCATCGCTGCTGATGGTATCAGCTGACACGACACCCTCTTGCTCACAGTCAAACGTCATTATAGTTATCTCTCCATCCAATATGATCGGGGTGTAGACCAAGCTACTGCTGAGCAGTAGCTTAACGTACCTAATATACAACCGACTACTGCACATCAGGCTCGTCACTGTTAGCCTGATCAATCAACGGGAAAGAGTAGGAGGAGAGCGCGATCGCCCTTCTAAGTTTGCTCAACTGCTGGCTTGCGAGCAATCCAATATTTGCTCATGAAATGAATTTCGGTGCTGGGTAACTCAAACCCAGATTGCTGAAGGCGATCGCACAGATCATCTTCAGTGTAGTTACGATAAAACGGTTCATGGAACATTGCCGGAAAATTTTCCATAAGCGGCTCAAACTCAGGGGAATCAATCCGTTGAATCGAGTCACAAATAATGAAGACGCCACCCGGTTTCACAACCCGAAAACACTGGTCAATCACCCGTTGCCGCACTGGAGCAGGCAGCTCATGAAACAAAAACACGCAGGTCAGCGCATCGAAATAGTCATCTCGATAGGGCAATTCTTCAGCATTTGCCTGCACCAGCTGCGGTAGCATCCCATGCTGTTGAGATAGTAGTTGATTGGCCTTACGAAGATAGGCAAGCGACAAATCGGTGCCAAACAGCGACGACTCCGGCAATGTCCTCCGAAGCAGCTTCAGCGTGCGGCCTGTACCACAAGCCACATCCAACACGCGGGTCTGGGCTGTATTCAGCGCTCCAGAGGCACTCAGATGCTGCTTCAATGGTGCCAAGATGCGCCGCCGCATGGCATCTGCCGAACCATTAAACAAGATCTCGACCTGCAAATCATACAGGTTGGCCGACATATCACTAAGATAGCCATCGGTTTGATAGTGAAAGTTTTGCAGGTAGTATTGCGGATAGCCCTCAGTCTTCACAAACGATGAAAAGTCTTGATAGCGCTTCTGATTGGCACGCTGCCAAATCTGGGGCATGTCGAGCCACAGCTGAGGATAAAACCGAAAGAAATCGTCCCAGGGGTTGTCGAACAGCACATTAGTCGGATAGACTCCTTGCTCGGCATCGTGCCAATCTGCATCCAATAGCTGATTGAGTCGCCCTTGCAACAGCAGCAGCACCCTTGGCTCGAGCGGCTGGGTTTGCTTGTCGGCAGTGGGCGGCGCAATGACATTCAGCAGTTGGGCGCTAACGGTCTTGTGGGCAAGACCAAAGTAGCTTTTGCTTTGTTGAAAGGTTTGATAAGCCAGCTTGGTTAGAGTCGCAGACATAAGTACAACAGAGTTCAGAGATGACTAAGACAGCGCTCTGAGAAATTTCATCGGGTTAAATTTGCTCAGATTTGATTATCAGATGCCTCTATTAGTGTAAACAACTGTAACGAAAAGTTCCATACGATCGCCCTAGTCGAAAGCGGAACTTGCTTCTCCACGGGAGATTGGCGGTTTATGAGTGTATCCGTCTAAAAAAAAGTCGGCGGATGCCGACCCCTAACAACTGCCCATGCAGGTTGATTTGATTTGATTTCAATGGCAGTTATGGTCTCTGCCATTTTGTAGCTTCTGCCATTTGTGGCCTTTGTCGGCTACATAATGACTGTCTACTAATAGCTGTCTGCTAAGACAGAACTACCAGCCTATTGCAACAAACTTCTCAGCATCCAGGCTGTCTTTTCATGGAGCCGCATTCGCTCGGTTAGCAAATCAGCGGTTGATTCATCACCAGCTTTCTCAGCCACGGGGAAGGCAGCACGCGCAGTCCGAACAACCGACTCATTGCCTTCAACCAATAGCCGAATCATATCTTCAGCATCTGGCACACCTGCTGTCTCTTTGATAGAGCTTAACTCAGCATATTCGCTGTAAGTAGCAGGCGCAGGAAAGCCTAGAGACCGAATGCGCTCAGCGATGTCATCAACCGCCACAGCCAGCTCAGTATATTGTTGCTCAAACATCGTGTGCAACGCTTGGAACATGGGCCCAGTCACATTCCAATGGAAATTGTGGGTCTTGAGATAGAGCGTATAGGTATCGGCCAACAGATGAGAGAGTCCATCGGCGATCGCATGCCGATTATCTTCACTGATGCCAATGTCAACTTTCATTGCCGATGCATGAGTTTGCATAGATTTCTCCTAAATGACTTAAACGTGATTGAGAGTAGTAGCCTGCGCGGATTAAAGGATTCTTGCAGAGTGGCCTGAGTTTGGTGTGAAAAAACAGAATTCATCGGATCAAAGCTGCTGCCAACTGAGCCAAATTTGACAGTCAGTCAAACTCTACCAAACCATAGATCGAGAGATTTCGACTCAGCCCTTAGGGCGATCGCCTTATCGACTCAGGATGATGATTCGGGGCGGCTCACTAGGCGCATGAAGCAAGCCAACATATTAGGCCATATGGAGCTTCAACACCGACTGAGGTGCTTTGCGAACCTGACAACGAATAGTCTCGTGACCCAAGCGACTACAGGCCTCATAGCGATGACAGCCTGAAAACCCATAATAGTAGCCATCAACCTCTAGAACATCGATCGGCTCTTGCAGCCCAATCTCCTGAATAGAGGCCATCAGCATCGCGACCTTCTGCGGATCATTTTGACGAAACAGAGGCCGCCGAATGTCTTGAATTGGAATGTCTTGCATACGAGCCATAGATTTCTTCTGATCTCTGCCCATCTCCCACGCTATAAATCATACTCGATATGAGTATGAGTTGCAACCTGTGGACGTGTACGAGCATAGCAGTCAGAACAGCACAGAAACAGAATAGGTATCGAGATCGTCCGGTTGAGAGAAGTTACGGGTGTAGCGTGAGGTGGGTTGGGGCAACAGGTTTCGCAGATGAAACCATAAGCCCCGTTTGAGGCTCAATTTGCTATGGTTTATACGCTAAGACAAACTTTAAGACAAACGTTGGAATCGAGTTGGATGGATGGAAATGTGCAATGATCCATGATGGCCTTGCAAATATTTCTGTCACTTTTGACTGATGCGTAATCGATTGACTAATGCATGCTCGATACGCGAGTGATGTGAGCCCCTGTTACCTGGGCTGATTGTTTACTGTTCGGCACATCATCGTTAGAGAATCTTACAGTGGAGTGCAATATGACCCGTCAGCTTCAGTCTATGAGCCGCCATGAGAGTTACCCATCAATACCAGCTTTGTTGCTCAAACCAGGGTCGCTGATTCGGGTTACGGGAATTTCGATTGCCTTTTTAGTTGGGTTTGTAACCAAGCCCTTGGCCGCGCAACCAATAGCAGAACCGATTCTGGACATTGGCATTGTTCAGCGGTTTGGCTCTGATCCGGGTGATGCCATTGTGTTAGATGCTTTGCCGGGCGATCGCCTCAAGATTCGCTTTGAGGGCGGAGATCTCCAGCCTCAAGAGATCACAACCAATTCAGTCACGCTCGACATTGTGATGGAGCCCCTGGCCGATCCCCAGGTAATTGAGCGGATCGTGCTCAGCACCCACCGCAGCTTTGAAAGTGCTGAAGACAGTGCCAATCGGTGGCGATCGCAAGGGATTGATGTTGAAATTGCCCAGCCGGGTCGTTGGCAAGTCTGGGCCAAGCGCGATGTTTATCAGAGTCGGCTGCTCCGGCGGCTACTGCTGCAAAATTTGCAGTCTCACGGTGTCAGCGGTGCGTTTCTTGATACGCAAACCCAGACTGAAGTGCCCAAAGCCGCCTTCACCATCAACGGCTATCGCTATCACCGAGATCAGGTCGAAATTACAACTGCCAACCGCCGCACCTGGGTTGACCCGCCTGGAGACGGGCAGCAAAATCGCCGCATCTATGGGGGCGATCTGCGCCTGCAAACCAATGCCTACGGCACCTATACCCTGGTAAATCAGGTGCCCATTGAAACCTACCTACGCGGCGTTGTGCCCCATGAGATCGGTTTGGGTGCGCCTCAAACTACCATCGAAGCCCAAGCCATTCTGGCTCGCACCTACGCCCTCCGCAACTTGCGGCGGTTTGAGATCGATAATTATGAGCTGTGCGCCGACACTCAGTGTCAGGTGTATTGGGGGCTATCAGGTGCAGCTGCTAAGAGTGACCAGGCGATCGCCACAACAGGTTTGCAAGTGCTGACTTACCAAAATGAATTGGTTGATGCGCTCTATTCATCGACCACGGGCGGGGTGACGGCTCCCTTTAGCGACGTGTGGAATGGCGTCAACCGACCCTATTTGCAGGCTGTGGTTGATTCGGTGAACAATGTCTGGAATCTGCCCCAGCGCAGCCTCGACAACGAAGACAACCTGAAGCAGTTTATTAGCATCAATCAGGGTTTCAACGAAGATGGGTGGGATATGTTTCGCTGGCGTGTAGAAGACACCCTGGCTGAAATTGCAGCCGATGTGCGGCGCTATCTCGATTCGGTGCAGCATCCGTTGAGGAGTTTTACCCGAATTGAAGTGCTAGAAGTCACAGAGCGATCGCCTGCTGGTCGGGTGCAAAAAATGCAGGTGACCACCGATCAGGGCACTATTGAGTTAGAGAAAGACGAAATTATGCGGGCATTGTATGCGCCCAACAGTACGCTGTTCTATCTCGAACCCATTTATGAAGCCGCGCCCACCGCTCCGATTACGCCCACTCCCTCATCGACCTCAGCCGAAACCTCACCCTCTGAAGGCACTGCAGCCGCCAACCCACTTCCAATTCTCAAAGGCTATGCGTTTGTGGGCGGTGGATTTGGCCACGGCGTTGGTATGAGCCAAACCGGAGCCTACAACCTTGGTGAGTTGGGATGGAGCAGCGATCGCATTCTTAGCTTTTACTACCCTGGCACCCAAGTTCAGCCGCTTAACTCTAATCTGGTCTTCTGGCGCGACCCTGCTAATGCTTCAGAACCCCAGCAAACTGCTGAATTAGACAAAGAAAATGAAGCCAGTGAATCCGACTCGAAAGACGTGAAACCATCCACACGCAAACGCTAGTGTCGTGAATTGATTGACAATGACACACTGGTCAAACACCGTTTATTGCCTCATCTCAACCAAGCGCGTCAAGTGTGCTCTTCGAGAGCGACGAAATCGTCAAAGACCTGATGGAAGCAGCCAAAACACAAACTGTTCACCTTGACAGGACTGGAAATGCCAGCCCTACATGTCGTGTAACAGGGAGATATCCCCCATGCGCGGATGTGTAGAGACATCAGTTAGCCAGATTTCTATCGTTAGATGTAGTCGTTCAAGATTTTGTAGCTTTAGAATTCGAGTGGCTAGAATCCCGCTAAAATGAGGGGCATCGAGCGTCATCAAACATCTGCACATTGGGCGCAATAGGTAGGCAATCGACTTGAGTGGCGATGTGCAGTCATCTTAATTGAGCAAAAGGAGCCCGTTATGAATGCTGTGGGTTGGCGAAAGGCGATCGCGTCAATTTGTTTGAGTGTAATGCTGCTGCTATCAGCCTGCAGTAGTGTGTCAGCACCACCCTCCTACTATGACCAAGTGCAAGAAGAAACCACTGGGTCAGGGGCAACACAAGCAGTTGTCAAAGATGCGATTCAGGGAAGTCAGTTTAATCGGCTGTTTCCAGAAGCCAGTGATGGGTTTCAGGTTGTTCCTGCCCAAGAAAAGCAAGGCTTTGCCGAATATAAGCTCAATCAGGGCGGCTCCACAGTTGCTATGCTTTCAATTAACGATACGGTAAGCAATCCAGAGGCAGCGGCAAAATATGCCACAAGTAGCCGTCAGGTTGCTGGCTATCCGGCGGTTGACGTGGGCAATAGTCAAACGGCTGTGCTAGTTGCAGGGCGATTTCAAGTTAAGGTGCAATCTCGCAGTGAATCGTTTACTCAGGGCGATCGCGACGCATGGTTAGAGAAATTTGATCTAGCCGGACTGGCTCAATTGCAATAAGTTTCATTGTCTTGCCGCCGAAGCCTCTGAGCAACCCCGACGTTGATGCGACGTCCAAATACGTTGGAATTTGGCTCCCCTGTCTTGGAATATATCCCTTGACTCTTGTCCCCACACTGAGGAATTGTCGCCATGAGTAAGTCCATCTACGACCTCGTTGATCACCTGCCCAAGACGGGCATCACTGTATCTGCACTGCGATCGCTTGATTTTGTCATTCCGGGCGAATGGAATAACCTAGTTGGGTTTGACACCACCATTCGCACTATCACTGGAGAAACTGACCCAGACCTGATCGCCCAAATTGGCAAGCGGGCGATCACATTATTTAACGACAAGTCTCAGGGCTATCAGCGGGCACTCTGGCTATATCAGACGGTTGACTCGGCGTCAGGTGCGCTAGGTACAGCGGCGTTTGCGAACAAAGTTGGCCAAGACATTTCGTTTCTAGGCTTTTTGAAGCACCTTACCCCCAAACCCGAAAAAGCCCAAAGCATTGATTTGAGCGTCAAACTGGTCGTAGAACTGGTCGCGTTCTGTCAAATTAATGGCATCCCTGGCGATAGTATTGGCGATTTTCTTGCGGCTCTTGCTGACTACAGCGGCGAATCACTGATGCGCATGGCAGCACTGGTTTGCTTCGATGGCTTAATTCCCCTGGGGCCTGATTTTGCCTTGCGAGGGCTGTCTACAATCAAGTCGCTGAGCCCGTCAGATCTATCCCAAAATCGGACGTTTAAAGACGTCAGTGATCTGATTCCGGGTGACAGTCCCAAGGCGCAGCTCAATTTTGTCACTGCAAGTTTTGAGTCGGTCAAAGGCTGGATGGACAGCTTTGTAGAATCAAAAAATCTCACTCCTGAAAAGGTTGTAGACAATCTTGAGCGCTTTGTTGAGATCTCGAAAGATAAGCTCGATTATTTAGGCGCGTTTCTTGATATGGCGTGTAAATACTATGAGCATACGGGGGTTCAAACCCTGTCTCGACGGCTCATTGAACGCGCAGTTGCCGAAATCTAGATCCACCTGTCATCACGGCATGATGCTATGGATGATGCAACATTCCGATTGGTATTACTCGTCGGGGCGATCGTCGCGGGGCTGTCGCTGCTGTTTGATGTGGAAAAGCGGTCTAATCCAGATAACTTTCGCCAGCTCGAAGGCTTTTTGCTCGCGATATTGACGATCGCCCTTATTGTCAGTGTCTCTATGGCAGTAGGGATGGATTGGCAACCTCAGGCTCGGGTGCTTCGCAACATCGTGTTGTTTGCTTGGGGGGTTCATCTTGTCAATTGGGCAGTCTTTCGAGGCAATCTGTCTCATTTTTTTGGCATCCGCCCCCGGCAAGCTAGTGGCCTAATCGGGATTGTCTGTGCGCCATTTTTGCACGCCTGGCAACCGGGCAGTGACAGCCAAGCAGAGTTTGCCAAAGACCATGTATTTAGCAATACATGGGCCTTTATTGTGCTGGGCTGGTTGATTTTACTGCAAATTGATGTTGAACAGTTTATTTTGATTACCCTGGCGATCGCCCTCATTGGCGGCGTAGGCACTTGGCTCATCGGTCGTCCTGTGCCTCATAGCGGAGCCAGCGGTGTAGTCTATGGCTATCTCGGATTTTTGTTGGGCTATGGTGTGCTGTCTAGAAACCCCATCTCTTATCTGTTTGCTTTACTAGTTGCCATTGGCTATGGCAACGCTATAACCAACCTGTTACCCGGACGGACATCGGCTGGAATCTCATGGGAAGGTCATTTATTCGGTTTTTTAGGCGGCGTTTCGGTTGCGATCCTCATGATTCGCCAACCTGAATTTTTGCTGACCCTATTCAATGAGAAAATTCTCAAGTTTTTGCTGCCTGATTAGATGTTTATTTATCTGCTCAGACTGTGATTAGCTCCGATGGGCAAGCATCTCGATCTGTTGGAAACCTCGGCTGCCTGAAGCAGCATTCAACTCGGCTCAAATGAGCAATCCCGCCGCCCATGGGTGAGTCGGTTAAATCTGGGCATCCTAAAAATGATCCCGCGTTCTTGGCGCTCTCTGAACTCAGATGCATGACTGCTCTATCGCCACTTGATATCACGATTCGAGACCTGACTCAGTTGCCAAATCTGATTCGGGTCAAAAAGCTGATGGTTTACACCTGCACTCAGCAGTGGGTCAGCCACGAGTCTGATTTGGCGGGCTATCATTTCCACGAACTGATTCAGACCCTGGTGCAGCGTGCGCCGACTATCAAGCAGTTAGACCTGCAGATCTCACAAATGGTGGCTACGTTAACCAAACCGGCTGAATATACCCTGGTTGCCCATAGCCTGGTGCAGACATTGAGGCCGATTTATCGAGGCCCGCATCCTCGTGAGGCAGACAACGGCATATATGAAATCATTGCTCAGCGTCTGGAGCAACGGGGCGATCGCCATCGCATCAAAAAACTTCTGATTTGCCTCTGCCAAACCCGCTGGGAGACCGATCTGCACCAGTTAGACACCATTGTCATAGCGGATTTGGTACGAGAGACCCATCGATTAGCCCCAGCACCTGACCTCTTGCAGACCGCAATGGTCAGCATCGTCAAAACACTCAGTAAGCCCGCCGCATATCAGACTATTGCCCAAAGCATTCTGACGGCACTTGCACCTCTTTATCAGAGTCATTCTCCGCTGGCAGCTACGCCTCCGCCCGTCCCATCCGTTATGACAGCCGCCCCTCCTTCGGATCATCAACATGCGCCCCTCCTGCGACGCAAGCAGCCTCCTGATGCGTTTGATTTACGCATTGAAATCATGAAATTCACCAATCCGCTGCGCGCCAAAGTGTTGCTGTTTGCAGCACTTACCGGCAGTATTGAGTGCAGCGATCGCCACTGGCCAGTGATTCGCACTCGAGAATTAGATGATTTGCTGAATACCCTTCTCCAAACAGCATCGAGCTACGACGAACTCGAACAGCATCTCCTGGCGATTGCCCAGGGCTCGAGTGAATCAAGCGCTTACCTCCAGACTGCCAGTGCCGTTCTTAAAGCGGCTAGCAGCTATTATCTGGCTAATCCTCAGTCCCGGTTTGGGCGATCGCAGCCTCGCTCTACTGACCACCAAACTCAAGCCAATATGGGAGCTGCGACTCAGCCATTGAGCCCGCATCAGGCAGAGAACAGCGCAGCCGATGAGCCAGATCAGTCTTGCCAACTTGAGGTCAAATCTCAGCCTGCAGCAACGTCGATAGCGTCTGGTCTGGCGTCTGGGCCGCCAATCGTGCCCAGACCACACACCGAGTCAGATGATCCGATCCGAACAACGACAACGTCCCTGCACCCCGCGCACTCATCAGACCCACTGGATCCGGAGGCTTTAACCTCTCCAGTTCTCAATCCATCTGGCCTATAGTTGCTTGCCCTATGAATGCCATCGAACTGCTCCAGCGCTATGCCAGTCGCGAAACCGACTTTCGGGGATTAAACTTAGCAGGAATTGACCTGACCAGTGCCGATTTGATTGGCATCGATTTTACGAACGCTGACCTGCATAGCGCGACGCTAATCCTAGCGTATCTCAATCGCGCTAATTTAAGCCGAGCCAACCTGCTAGGAGCCAGCCTCTGCGGGGCGAATCTCAGTCAGGCCAATCTAGTGCAGGCGAATCTCCGCGATGCAGACTTGCACGGGGCAACTTTGCAAGGGGCAGATTTACGCAGCGTCGATTTTACTCTGGCAGATTTAATGGATGCCAACCTGATCGACACAGATCTTCGCAATGCCGATCTGGGGGGCGCCAACCTCAGCGGAGCCTGCCTACGCGGTGCCAATTTGCGAGAAGAAAATCGACGCTATACTGCCAATCTACGGGGTGCCAACCTACGCAGGGTCGATCTGCGCGGAGCCAACCTCACCGGGGCAGATCTGGCCAAAGTCGATTTGCGCGGAGCCAACCTCAGTGAAGCCACCCTGCGGGAAGCCGATTTACAAGGGGCAGATTTGAGTGACGCCAACCTCACCGGGGCATTTTTGACCGACACCAATCTGATTGATGCGTCACTGCGTGGAGCTAATCTGAGGAATGCCAAGCTGGAGCGATCGCGCCTGAGTCGAGCTGATCTAGCGAGTGCCAATCTCAAGGGCGCGGTTTTACCAGATACCAAGCTGGATCATGCCAATCTTGTCCGAGCCAATCTAGAGGGCGTGAAGCTAACGCGGGCAGACCTGAGCCGAGCTAGCCTGCGTGATGCTAATTTGCGTGAGGCCAACCTGACCGATGCCTATCTGGCGCGAACCGATTTAACCAACGCCAATCTAACCAATGCAAGTTTGGTCAGAGCCGAACTTAGCAGCGCCAATCTGACCCGCGCCCATCTCAGAGGAGCGATGCTGCCGGATGGCACCACCCATCCCTAATGCAGAGTCAGCAGATCGGGGAATGGGGAATGGGCTTGGAGAACAGCCGTTATCCTGCGTTGAGGGGCAGTCTTACCGCAAATGTGCTGCCTTGACCTGGTTTACTCTGCACCTGGATCGTACCGTGATGAGACTGGGCGATCGCCATGGCAATTGATAGCCCCAGCCCTGCACCTCCTGTATGACGGGCGCGATCGCTATAAACTCGATAAAAGCGATCAAAGATATAAGGTTGATCTGCCTCGGCAATGCCAATTCCCGTATCTTGAACTTGTATGATGGCCCATTCTTTTTCCTGGTAGACAGTGAGTCGAATTTCACCACCTTGGAGGGTGTATTGAATCGCGTTGGTGATTACGTTTCCTATTAAGCGATAGAGCTGCCCCGTGTCGCCCCAGACACAGACAGACTGATCCTTTCGGATACTTGATTTCAGGGTGATATGAGAGGCGATCGCCAGTGAGGAAAATTCTTCCACTAAATCTGCAACTACTTCATTAAGACAGCACTGAGCTGGTTTAACAGGTAGCATCTGTAAGTCCATACGAGAAAGCAGCAGCAGGTCTTGTACCAGGTGTGACAGCCGCTGATTTTGTCGCTCAACTCGGTGCAGCGTGTCTCGCGCCCGGACATCTGTAATCTCATGCTCAGTTAATGTCTCGTCTACGGTTGCCCGCACTGCGGCTAGAGGCGTTCGCAGTTCGTGAGCCGCATCTGCAGTAAACTGCTGCATCTGACGGTAAGACCGATAGGCTGGATAGATGGCCACGCCTGCAATCCACCAACTGACACTGCCAATTATCCCCATCGTGATGGGAAAGCTCACAAGTAGAGCCACCCGCACCCACAGCAAATGATAGTGGAGATCTTGGAGCGATCGCCCCAATTGCAAATATCCCCATGATTGCCCTTGTGAATTTTTTAGGAGTAAGGAAATTTGGCGGTAGTGGTATCCATGTGATTTTTCCAGGGTTTTTAGCCCAGAAGTAGCTGGCGTGATCACCTGCCTTGGAGCATCTCCGGCTGACGCCAAAACTGTGCCGGATAGATCAAGAAAGCGTACATAGTAACCATCTTGATGCACGACGCTCAAGAGGTGGCGATTGGGTACTCGTTCTGCACACTGGCTTGAAGTTGTGCATAAACTTGGAATCAGTTGAAACACCTGAGGCGAAACCCGCCCAGGCTGCTGCAATGAGGGTTCAATGCTATCATGCAAAGTCGTGGCAACGGCTTCAAGCCGATGATCGAGTTCAAGCCGATGATCGCGCTCCATCGCCGTATAAAACCCGATACCACAGGCCATCAGAATTAGACCCATCGTGCCAGCATATAGCCCAGTGAGTCGCCAGCGAGTTAGTCGAAAGGCACTATTGGGCTTATGTTCCTTACGGTCAGGCATTGAAGCGATATCCCATACCGTAGACTGTTTCAATCCGGCCATCACAGCTATAGTCGGCCAGCTTCTTTCGCAATAGCCGAATTTGAGCCGCTACAACATTGCTCATCGGGTCATCTTGAATTGCCCAAATCTGGTTCATCAACTGATCTCGCGTCAGGATTTGATTGGGATGCTGCATGAAGTACTCAAGCAGTTGAAATTCTTTCGTGGTCAATGGAATTGGTTGAGGAGCAGGAGTTTGGGTGCATGTGATCGTCGAGGTACCATAGTCCAATGTTAATCCGCCTGCCTGAAGCTGTGGAGGCTGAAGGACGGGCGATCGCCGCTGAAGCGCACGCAGTCGTGCTAACAGTTCGACCATGCCAAAGGGCTTGACCAAATAATCATCGGCTCCTGCATCCAATCCGGCAACTTTATCTTCCATGCGGTCTTTGGCCGTTAGTATCAAGATGGGGATGGGGTTCTTAGTTTGGCGCACTCGCTGACAGAGTTCTAGCCCAGATAGTCCTGGTAACAGCCAGTCAAAAATCGCCAGATTATAGTGCGTCCAAGAGCTCTCCAGGTATTCCCATGCTTCACTGCCGTCCATTACCCAATCCACTACATATTTCTCTCGCAGCAGTCCTCGTTTTAAGGCTTCGCCTAAATCAGGTTCATCTTCAACCAATAAAATTCGCATGGTTATCAAAAAGCAGAACAAGACTCTTAAAGATGATGCCCTCAAACTGGCAAAATTTGGAGGCGTTAGGACAAATCGTGCCAGTTTACATGCCAACGTCCGCAATGCAGCAGTATCGGCGGTTAGTGAAATATCGCGAAGTGCTGGTCGGGCGGATTAATCAGATAAAAAACAGTATCCGCTCGTTGCTGGATGCTCAAGGTAAGCAATTGGGGAGCCGCGCCAAAGCGTGGACAATTGAGGGAGTGAGTGTGCTGGAGAAATACCGCAAACCCTATGGGGAATGTGGCGTGGAGGGGTTGTGGCGAGATGAGTTGGATGTGGAGCTAACGCTGCTTGACAAACTTTGGGAGCAACAAGGTCGGCTTGAAAAGAAACTCGACACAATGGCAAAACAGGAAGAACGGGTGCAACTGTTGATGACAATTCCAGGGGTCGGACGACGCACGGCTGAGGTGGTTGTGACAATTATGCAACGCCACTCAAAGAACTCATCATTTGTGGAGGCTTGTCATCGTCAGAATCTTCTGGTGCGTCTGGTGATTGGCTCTCGTCTTCGAGTTGAAGGCGATCGCATGGAATCTTATCAGACAAAATTGCACTTGCCATCATCCCGCAATGGATTTCTAATAACGCATGAGGCAACGCTTCAAAAATGAGACGCTGACCCGGAAAAACAACGCGTTCAAAATACCAATTGGGAACGTTTGTAATTCGAGCGACCTGAATTTTGTTTGTAGCATTGACATAGCAACAAACAATTTGATCGGGATATTCAGACGGAACAGGATCAAAAATTTGAGCCATAGCGTTCGGAGGAGCTTTACTAAACAAAAGATAAATACAAGAGCACATTTGAACGCTACCATTGCGCGATCCCTGACGGCTGTAAACGCGACTACCAACTGACTGGTCCGTTCATATTCCAATTGGGGGTGCTGATATTCGCAGGTTAGAACCTTCTGCTGTCTTGACGTTTGCTAATGCAGCTTAAGGAAGTCGATGGTATCGTAAAGTTATATGAAAAAAAATTCATAATCTGGTTTCTTCCTATGCAACCAACGGCATACTACTCGCAGCCTGTTCAACCTGGTATCGCTTTAAAGGAAGACCGCATTCTCTACATTCGGCTTCCATGCAACCCAATTTTCCCTATTGGTGTTGTCTATCTCGCGGATCACATTCATAAGTGCATTCCAGAGGTCGAGCAAAAGATTTTTGATTTGGGGACTGTGCCTCCACTTGACTTTCATGCTGCTCTTGATCAGTGTATCGACGAGTTTCGCCCAACGCTGATGGTGTTCTCGTGGCGAGATATTCAGATTTATGCCCCTGTCGGTGGGCGAGGTGGCAACCCGCTTCAAAATGCGTTTGAGTTTTACTATGCCAAGAATCCGCTTGTGAAGCTAAGGGGAGCAATTGGCGGTCTCCGCATGGCGACCACCTATCTGGCTGAGCTGCGTCGCAACCTGGCGCTGATTCGGCGTGGGTTTCAGCGTGCCCAACGATATCAACCCGATGTCATGCTGGTTGTCGGGGGTGGGGCAGTCAGCGTGTTTTATGAGCAGCTTGGGTCGATGTTGCCCCAGGGGACGGTGATCTCCGTAGGTGAGGGCGAGGCTCTGCTAGAGCGGATCTTGCAGGGTAAAGATATTTCTGATCAGCGCTGTTATGTCGTTGGTAAAACTGTACCGCGCGATCGCATGATCCATGAAGCGCCCACGCCGTTCGAGAAAGCCGCCTGCGACTATGACTATATTGAGCGCATCTGGCCAGAGTTTGAATATTATCTGCAAGAGCAAGACTTTTATATTGGGGTGCAAACTAAGCGAGGCTGTCCTCATAACTGCTGCTATTGCATTTACACCGTCGTTGAGGGCAAACAAGTCCGGATTAACCCTGCTGATGAAGTTGTGGCCGAGATGCGGCAGCTTTACGATCGGGGTATTCGCAATTTTTGGTTTACCGATGCTCAGTTTATTCCGGCGCGCCGATTTATGGAGGATGCTGCCGAGCTATTGCAGAAAATTATTGACTCAGGCATGAGCGATATTCACTGGGCTGCTTACATTCGGGCGGATAATCTAACTCCAGAACTGTGCGACCTGATGGTGAAGACGGGCATGAACTATTTTGAGATTGGCATCACTAGCGGATCTCAAGAATTGGTTCGCAAAATGCGGATGGGCTACAACTTGCGTACAGTGTTGGCAAACTGCCGCGATCTCAAAGCGGCTGGGTTTAACGATTTGGTTTCGGTCAATTATTCTTTTAATGTAATTGATGAACGCCCTGAGACGATTCGACAAACGATCGCCTATCATCGAGCGTTAGAAGAAATTTTTGGTGCAGACAAGGTTGAGCCGGCTATTTTCTTCATCGGTTTGCAGCCTCACACCCATCTAGAGGACTTTGCATTTAAGCATGATATGTTGAAGCGCGACTACGACCCGCTGGCAATTCATCTGCCGTGGGTGGCGAAGAAGCTGCTGTGGAATCCAGAACCACTAGGCGCTTTTTTTGGAGAGGTCTGCTTGCAGGCTTGGCAACAAAACCCTAATGATTTTGGCCGCGAGGTCATGGCTATTTTAGAGCAGCGGTTAGGGCGGGCCAAGTTGGACGAGGCGCTGAGTGCTCCGGTGGGCGATCGCCCCCGAGAGCTAGTGACCGCGTCATAGTCTGGTTAGAGTTAGGGCTGATTTGGGGCTGACAGAGTGCGTTATCAGCTAGTTTTCCTGCTTTTGGTGTTCATATTACAAACGTATGTTAAAGGGTTCAATTCTTCAGAAACTTCAAGAGGCTCATAGTTTAGGTGCGGGCGGGCAGCGATCGCTTAATTTTGGGGTGTATTACAAAAATACGTTAGTGGCACTCTGCCATGCCCTGGAAGACTCGATCCTGATGTCAAACGCGAATCCCCTGGTGATTACAGCATTTCAGCAGGGTAAGTGGTATTTGCAAGAGGCCGATCGCTATGGTGAAATTGCCGACCATGCCGAACAGATTGTGATTATGGCAGCGGCGAATGCTGGCTTTGGAGAGCACCCAACCAGTCAGCTGACCAATGTTGCACTGGTGGACTTAGATCGAACCGACCCAGTGGCACAAGAGTGGCATTTGATTATTGTGTCTCATGGCTACACGGCAATGGTGCTCTGTCAGGAGCTATCCCCTGAAGACTATGGTGCTGCGGGGGTGCCAAACGCAGATTTGGAGCGCAAATTCTATGGATTTTGGACGTTTGAGCCCACTTTAGTCATCGAAACGGCGGCACTGGCGATCGCCCACATCGAGCGCTATGATGCCCCACTTCATCGCACCCTGTCAGACCATCTCAGTCAGATTGAAAACCAGGCTCAGCCTCAAGATGTCTTATGCAGCCTGCCAACTGTTGAAAATTTGGGCGGTATCGTGGCACGGGTGGTCGAATATTTGCAAGTCAGCCATGATAGAGCGTTTCAGCCCTCTGCCGATCTATCGGACTTAGCGCATCCCGACAAGCTCGACAGTAATTTATTGTCTAATGAGCTGCAAGCGTTTCTGCGGGTGGCTCAGCTAATGGATCAATCCGATGTCAGCAACCCGATGGCTGGGGCTGAAGTGGCTGCCCTCTCAGAAGCGCTAGGTCAGTTGCTTGATTTGCCTGCGTGGCAACTGCATCGGATGCGACTGGCAGGGCTACTGCATCGGCTGGCACTTTTGCAAAGCGCAACGGGAGTGTTAAGCCCTGGACGGGCTACTGCCTCAGAGGAAACCTCTCCCGCAGCGCTGTCATGCCCGCTGGTGCTGGGTACTCAGGTGTTGCGAACAATGCCAAGATTGCGGGCGATCGCCACTATTATTACTCATCAGACCGAATGGTGGAACGGCAGCGGCCAACCTGCAGGGCTCACTGGCGATGAAATTCCGCTGGAGTCAAGAATTTTAGGCGTAGCCAGTGAATTTCAATACCAATTAGCACAGCTGCAGCCCTCTGATTTGGGAGCCGACCGATTTGACGGCATCAAAAACGCTAAATCTATGGATATGGCACTGTCGGCCTGCTCTGATCAGGCGGGCGATCGCTGGGATCCTAAATTGGTCGATGCCCTGACGCTCATGGTCAGCGGCTTAAAGCAAGGTCTGAATCTGTCGGTTTCGATGCCCAAAATTGCTGCTGGGTTATGGCTCCTTGATTCTCATTCAGATGAGGAGCTGGTTCAGATGTACAGTGGAATGAAAGTTCCTGAATCATCAGGCTCATCTATCAATTAGACTCAACGCATCTATGAGCATCTATGGAAATTTATGGATATTGACGCAATCCGCGCTGGCAAGGTCAGAAACCTTGCAGGCTTTGATTTAGAAGATGAAGATCTAGCTCAGGCAGAGCTGAGTCGTGCTAACTTGGCCGGAGCCAATCTGGGTGGCGCTGACCTCAGTCATGCCAAGTTAAATGGAGCCCAGTTAGACGGGGCTAGTTTGGCGGGTTGCCAGATGATTGGCGCTGACGTGCGGGCAAATCTGCTGGGCGCTAATTTAATGCAAGCTGATTTGAGTGAGGCTGATCTGCGAGGCGCTAACTTGCGGGGCGCTAATCTGATGCAAGCGCGACTCAAGGGCACAGCATTTACGGGAGCATTCTTGAGTGGCGCTAACTTAATGAATGTCAACCTCGAAGGGGTTGACTTGAGAGGTGCCGATTTACGCGGTGCCAATCTCAATGGTGCTAATCTCAGTGGTGCCAATCTGTCTCAAGCCGACCTACAGGGCACGCTTTTAATGGATGCCAGTCTCGAAGAAGCCGATCTGCGCGGTGCTAACCTGGCCGGTGCTAATCTGGCTGGCGCTAATTTGCTCTGTGCAGAGCTGGAGGGAACAACGCTCAAGGGCGCAAATCTAGCAGGGGCCTGTGTCATTGGTACGATTCTGGCAGCAAGCGATCGCCCCTAAGGGCTCTGCTTTAAAGTCGCGCCTCATTATCCTCTTTCTGTTTAGAAGCGCGGGCAGTGAATGATTTGGAGGCATTGGCTCAGTTTGCCATGGGGCATCCAGCTATTTGCCTCCATCAACATCAGGAATCGGTGAGTAATGGCTGCATACGGCGTCACTGTTGTCACGCTGAATCCATGATCAGCCGTAACTCAATAATTCAATGCATCGATCATGATTATGCGCCGTTGATCATCCGATCTAGAATTTTTTGGACAATCTCCATTCCGGTGACTGCTTGCCAGCCAAATAGCACAACCAGCGCCACATTGAGCCCGATGTGTGTGTAGCGAGCCCAATCGTTTCCTTTTTGCATAAATGGCGTCAATGAGGCTGACGTGGCAATCAAGCCTGTCATACCCAAACCTACCAATAAATGCGGCCCCAAAAATAACTTGCCGTTATTGACATAGGTGACGGCCATGCCGCCAATCGTGCCCAACACCATAAACGACAAGAGGGCAGACCCAATCTGATGGTGTTTGATGTTGAATTTGCCTTTAATCAGGTCTTTCTTTTGGTCGCCTTCAGCCTTGCGAGTGCGGCGAATTTGAATACCTAGATAAAGCGCGTATAGGGTGAGTGCAAGCAGCCCCCACATCATCAATGGGTGAACGAAGTTGAGATAGGGCTTAATTGATTCGGGGATTGATACGTCCATAGGTCACTGAAAAGTCACTGAATTGGGTCGGCAAAGAAGTAATGAAACTTAATAAGAAGTTAATACATTTTTGCGGCAAAGGCTATCGCAACCGGGCGATGCTCTCTAACTTGCAGTGCTAATCAGCATGACAACGGTATTGATTGCGATATTTTGTTGATCCGTGCGGCGATCGAAGTGTACGAACGTGCTAATCAGCATGACAACGGTATTGATTGCGATATGTAGGGCACCTCTATTCTCGTTTGGTGCGCTAGACGGTGTTTGAGACGTTGAGCAAGTCAGCCGACGTTCGCATCAATTAGTTTAGTCGAGTGTCATTGAAGGGGTAAGTGGGGGCAGCTTAGCAAACTTAGGCAAATCTGGGTTCATATAATCCCACGGCTGGGCACTGGCGGTGTAGAAATCCATTCCTGGTTGAAACTCGCTGGGGTGATCAAGGCTGCCTGCGAAGATGCCCATGAGTTCAGGAATCGGCGGCTTACTCAACAATCGAGACCCACAGGTTGGGCAAAATCCACGACTGACGATACCTCCGCTATCTCCTCTCACGTCGTAATATTTAACTTCCCCCATCACGATGACTGCATGGCGAGGGACAAGAATGGCAGCCGCAAAAGCAGTGCCCGTTGATCGTTGGCAATCCCTACAGTGGCAATTCCCCATTAGAATTGGCTCTGCTGCACATTCATAGCGGATGTTGCCACACATGCAGCCACCCGTAAATGGTAGTTTCATAAACGTAGTTCTCTCATCGTTATGACTGACATCATGGCTAATCGTTACTGTATGAACGTGGTTTGTTCAAGGATGTGCTCTCGACGGTACAGGAAAAACGGTAATGCACAAGAAAGCCCAATGCCAAGGGTCAGGCCAATATAGAGGAGCAGCCACACTTGAGATACCTGCAATCGGCGTAGTTCAATTCGAGTCAGGCATAAAAACACAACCCCTGAAATCAGCAAATCACTGGTTAGAGCCGCAGCAATATGATTTGCAAACGCTCGTTGTAAAAATAGGGTAGGAGACATTAGTGCTGCTGGGTCTTGGATTAGCCAAACCCAGGGTACAATTGAACCCGCGATCGCGAGGAGCAAATAAACAGCTTTCGCAGGATTAAACGTGTTTTGGGTCGGAGTCTTGATAGATTTCAGCATTAGAGTTAACCTCAGTCGATATATCATGATTGTGTCAAGGCGCAATCGTTGAAGCAATTACCTGTCAGGTAATTGAAATCCTTGCTTCACTTGCTTCAACCTTGCTTCACTTGCTTCAAC
>CAZCXK010000038.1:0-14580 GCA_964502605.1 uncultured bacterium | reverse complement strand
CCTTGCTTCACTTGCTTCAACCTTGCTTCACTTGCTTCAACTGTCTTGCCATGTCGCAACATGCCATCACTGCCAATTCGTCACCTGATTCATTCAGAAAATTCCTCAAACATTGGCGAAACCAGCGCGGTTTTAGTCAGCTTGATTTAGCTGTCACCAGTCAGGTTTCTCAGCGTCATATTAGTTTTCTCGAATCGGGTCGAGCCCAGCCCAGTCGAGAGATGGTTCTGCAACTCGCAACCGTTTTGGAGGTTCCGCTCAGGCAACAAAATCTGATGTTGAGCGCCGCAGGATTTGCCCCAATTCACACTGAGACTGATCTATCGGCTCCTGAAA
This sequence comes from uncultured bacterium, assembly GCA_964502605.1. Taxonomy (GTDB): domain Bacteria; phylum Cyanobacteriota; class Cyanobacteriia; order CAZCXK01; family CAZCXK01; genus CAZCXK01. The sequence goes on along the minus strand of CAZCXK010000038.1, from coordinate 14,244 downwards.
TGGCCACAGTTCGTAAGGCGATCGATTTCATGCTGCGACAGCAAGAACCCTACCCGGCGATCGGGGTCGATCGTTACTGGAACCTGCTCCTAAGCAACCATGCCGCCACTCGACTCTTGAGTACATTCATTGCTCCCCAAAAACTCCAAGATCAGTTCTATCGAGATGGAAAACTCAATTTGATGCGCGTCATGTTTGATCCGCAGGGACTGCGTCCGTTTGTCGTCAACTGGGAGGAACTTGCCGGCCATTTACTGCAACGGTTGTATCGTGAAGCCTGCACAGAAGGCGAGAGCAAAGAATCCAACCTGTTGCTCAATGAACTGAGGCATTATCCTGGTGTTGCTGAAATTTGGCACAGCCCCAATCAGACTCCCTCCAATGAGTTACTGCTCACAACTCATTTCAAGCGAGATGATCTAGAGTGGCGATTTTTCTCAACGATCGCCACTCTAGGCACACCCTACGACATTACCCTACAAGAATTACGAATTGAATACTTGTTTCCAGTAGATGAAGCCACTGAACAAGACTGGAAACAGGCTAGAAATCAATTCAACTACTAACCCAACACAATCAAATTGGTAAAAACAGTTGGTAATATCACATTAGTTTTTGCACCGTTCCCAGAGGTGTTGATCGAAGAATCGGAGTAACTCGTGCCAGGCATCCTCGGCTGCCAGATGGTTGTAGTCAGCTCGTTCGTGGCAGAAAAAACCATGCCCCGCATCAGGATAGACCTTGAGCATGTAGTCTTTGCCAAGTTCTTGCAATTGTACTTGTAGTTGTTGAATGCGATCGCCCGGAATAAACGGATCTTGACCACCAAAAAATAGGTAGATTGGCACGGTGATAGCATTCATGGCCTCAATCCATTCATCAGCTACCATGCCATAAAAGGAAGCCGCTGCCGCAATTTCATGGGACAACTGACACGCTGTAAGAAAGGTCAAACCACCGCCGAGACAAAACCCCATGACTCCTACGAGATCAGGGTTCACATCTGGGTGTGACTTGAGAGCCGCGAGTGCGGCTGCAATGTCGTCGTGTATGGGCTTACCGAAATCTAAGCTCCACATCATCGCCATTGCCTGCTCAACCTCGTCATAGCCAAATTTGGTGTTGGGTAGGTTGCGGTAATACAAATCAGGAGCGAGCACAACATAACCTTGATGGGCAATTCGGGCTGCCACATCTCGAATGTGTGACGTTAAGCCAAATGCCTCCATTAATAATAGGATGGCGGGTCTGTGACCAGGTTCTACTGGTGTCAATAGGGAAGCAGGCATATGTCCATCCGGTGTGGAAATCAGCACCTCAGTAGGTTCAATTTGCATCATTTTTCTCCGAGATCAACCGGTTGATAGTATAGAAAACTATCAATGCAAGATTCTAGAAGAAAGTTGCGGAATTTTGGGATAGTATTGCGCTCATGAAACTTCATCACTTCCAGAGCACAGAGTCTGAAGCAACTTAGTCGATTAGCGATGATGATAGGCTCGCAGTCGGGCTTGCAGAAGCTGTTTTGGGGTTATGTCAGTGATACGTTAAAGCATTATGTCAAGTGACTTTGATCGCAGAAATCAACTCTGACCGTAATCTCTGCAATGCCAAGCTTGCTATGGTGCAGCAGAGTTTTGCCGTTTTAATCCGGCACTGCATCATATATTGATGCGGCGTGTAAGTTACTCCAGCCAGAGCTTGGCCGGATCGACGGCCTGGGCAGGAATGAACTAGCCGCACTCGCGTTGCGATAATCAATGATGGGGCTGCTTTGTAGGGGCATCTCATCCCTCATGGCGATCGCCTCAGTCGTATTTTATTGCTGATTGACGGGCAAAACTATTTACAACTTATATCTTCCATTGGGTCAGGAGACCTGACCTCTACTATTTACTATCTATATCCTTCATCGGATCAGGAGACCTGACCCCTACATCAGATGAAATGAGGATGCGCCCGGACACAGCCGCGCTGAGAGCAGGCATCCTCTGGCAAGATAAGAGCATGTGCGTAGTAGATTAATTAGAACAATGGTATCTCTCAGTGACCTGCTCGACGAAGATCTGCTCATTGACTATGCAGGCGAAACCTATTTTGAGCGCGGCGAAGCCTACTTTGACTCCGGACGGGTGCGATCGCTAGCCCAATATGGCGATCGCATCACGGCTGACGTCATCGGCACTGAAACCTATCAGGTGCAGATCTGGCTAGATGATGACAACCTCAACTATCGCTGCACCTGTCCGCTGGGGATTGATGATATCTTTTGCAAACACTGTGTCGCTGTTGGTCTAGCCTGGATTGACGAACCCCCGCCCTATCGTGCGACAGCAGGTGCGCCCTCTCCCCAAGGCATCACCCTGAAAGATGTGCGCGACTATTTGAATCGCCAAGATCGAGATACCCTGGTGCAGATGATTCTCACTCGGGCTATGGAAGACACGACCTGGCGAGATGCCTTGCTGCTCAAAACCGCCCTGCATCAGGATGAGGGAGCTGATATTACTACCATTCGGCGATCGCTACGCAATGCGATCGCCACTGGAGACAATGTCGATTACTACAGCGCTCATAGCTATGCCGAAGGGGTGCAGATGGCAGTTGATGCGATCGAAGATCTGCTGGATGAGGGCTATGCCGATGACGTGGTGGAGTTGTGCGAAGAAGCAATGGACGCTTTGGAAAAGGCTCTCAACGACATTGACGACTCCGATGGATACATGACTCCCATCATGGAGCAAATAGAAGACCTGCACTATCGCGCCTGTGAGGCGTCGCAGCCAGATCCCATCAGTTTGGCAGAGCGCCTGTTTCAGAGAGAACTGACATCAGGGTTTGGGTTCTTTCATGGTGCCTTAACGACCTATGCCCCTATTTTAGGAAAGACGGGGCTGCAAGCCTATCATCAACTAGTAGATCAAGAGTGGAACAAGCTGCCAGCTCTGACTCCGGGCGATCGCCGCAGTTTTGATTTTCGCCGTTCGCAGCTTAGTCGCATGAAAGAAGCACTGGTCGCTAAAACCGGCAATATCGAAGATCAGGTGAGCGTCATCACCCGTGATTTATCAACTCCCAATCGCTATCTCACCATCGCCCAACTCTACCACCATGATGGGCAACTGGGTCGCGCTCTAAACTGGGCTGAGCAAGGGTTGAGTGCTTTTTCAGAAGGCTATCAAAGCTATCACTTGAGGGCATTTTTAGTTGACGTGTACCAGCGTCAAGGTCGGTTTGATGACGCCATGCAACTAGTCTGGGAAGAATTTATTCAGTCTCCATCGCTACCGGGCTACCAACGGCTGAAAACCGAGGCTGAAAAGGGCGATCGCTGGCCAGCGTGGTGCAACCAAGCCCTCGACCATCTGCGAACACAGGCCACTAATCTAACTGCTCAGCCGCAGGGAAGGCGCAGCGGCAATCTGGTTAGTTCAGTGTTGGTTGATGTCTTGCTATGGGAAGGCGACATCGACCAGGCTTGGCAAGCAGCTCAAGCTCATGGCTGCTTGCCCAAACAGCGATTTCAACTCGCTGCATTACGCGAAGCATCCCATCCGGAAGATGCCCTAGCAATCTATCAACCCGAAATCGAACTTCTGATTGAGCAAACCACCAATGATGCCTATCGACAGGCTGTTGATCTGCTCAATAAAGTCCACATTTTGATGCTGAAATTAGGCCGTGAGCAAGAGTTTCAGGCATTTCTCAACTATTTGACCACCACCTATAAGCGTAAACGCAATTTCATTACCTTCTTGAATCAGAAGCGCTGGTCAAGCGAACACCCGATCTAACGCTATCGATTGCGAATATGGCGGATGGTGGGGCAAAAATGCCGAGAAATTTGGGAGGAACGCCGAGAAATTTGGGAGAAATTCCGAGAAAATTTGGAGAAATTCCGGGAAGATTTCACGACTTGCCGAGAAAATTTCACAACTTGCCGAGCAAATTTGGAGACACGCCGAGCAAATTTGGGAGACACGCCGAGCAAATTTGGAGACACGCCGAGAGAATTTCACGACGCTTTGAGGATAATTTTGCCGCAGTCGAGCAGCAGAACTCAATGAAGGTAAGCCTTTGCCAGAAAATCCCCAATTTCTCAACCGATGTCTAAATATAATGGCTGCTTACCGGCAGAAGTTGGGAATCTGGTGGTGTTATTAAAGTAACATCGGCTAGATTAGGATCATCTTTTTGCTCTGATGTGCCCCCCCATGACACAGCCACAAAATCCGCCGCCGCCCCAACAAAGGCCACCATTTGAAGAACGCCTTACTGATGCAGCCATCAAACTTCTCGTTACAGGAAGCGGTGGATATGCGTTGTATTCGCTGTATATCGATGATTTACCGAAAGCGGCAATATCTGGAATGATCTCGCTGGGTTCTGGATTGATTACGAGTTTTGGGCAAGGGCTGATTAAAACCCTTAGTAGCCGGATGAAACAGTTGGGTGAAGCGTCAGGACACGCGATCGATGGAACTATTACCCCCAACGTTGACAAAGCCTGGACACAATTATCTGGGTTTCATCAACACTATCTTGAAGCCCTCAAGACCGAAAGCTACAACCTCCCCGTCGAGGGATTCGGTCGATATTCGCCACCTCTGGTACTTCAAAAAATCTATGTGCCCTTGCGAATCAAGGTTGACCTCTTCCAACGAACCCCTAATGCGGAGCGTCCAGAAGCTAATCTCAAAATTTGGCAACTATTACCGCAGGCGCATCACGCTGACAAACTTTTTCCCTATCGGCTGCTAGCGATTATTGCTGATCCGGGCTATGGCAAAACAACGTTAACCCGCTTCCTGACTCTCAGTTATGCCAATCAGTCATACAAAGAGCATGGCGTCAAAGAGCTTTTACCCATTCGGCTGCTGTTCCGAGACTTTCATGCACAGATTCAGTCTAAGATGCAACCTGCCTTGCCCAAGTTAATTGTCGATCAGGTGCAACAGTTGCCCCGCTGTCAAGAGTTACGCGCGTCAGAACCGTGGTTTGAAGACCAATTGATGCAGGGGAAATGCCTAGTTATGCTAGACGGTCTGGATGAAGTCCCCGATGCTCAACGGGAGATCGTCAGCCGCTGGGCGAACTGGCAAATGCAGACCTATCCATCTCAGTTTATCCTCACGTCCAGACCTCATGGATATAACGGTGATTTATTTGAGGGAGTTCAGCCCATCGATATTCTTGACTTTACCAATGATCAAAAAAGCACATTCATTAATCAGTGGTATCAGTTTAGAACTTGGGAAACCTGGAAGCTGCATTGGGAAACCAGCCAGCGCCAGCCCGAACCTGAGCGTCTATCGCAATCACAAGCAGAAGCTCAAAGCGTTGCCGAGGCGAAAAAGGCGGCTGAAGATTTGAGCAAACAGCTTTTTGCTGAAGCACATCTAATAGAACTTGCTAAAAACCCACTGCTGCTCACCATCATTGCAGTTGTGCATGAAGCCTATGGCAGTCTGCCAACCCAGCGAGTCTGGCTCTATGAACGGATCTTTAACCTGTTGCTTGAAGCCCGACCTAACAGTAGGGAAACTCGCCTAACTCTTGCCAGGGCAGAGGACAACCAAAAAATCTTGCAGGCTGTTGCTGCACAGTTAGTGGTTAAAGGTATTACGAAGTTTACACCCAGCCAAGGAGAAGAATGGATCGTAACGCGACTTTCCAAAGTTTGTGCGACTGAGCAACTATCTCCACGGCGGTTTTTGCAAGAGATTCAGCAAATTTCTGGGTTATTGGCGGGTGGAGAGGGCCATCTGTATGAGTTCACTCACAAGACCTTTCAAGAATATCTGACAGCCATAGAACTGACCCAGCACCCGAAAGGGCAGCAGATTGCGCTGAAACAGATTGAGAACTCCACATGGAAAGAGGTAATTCCTTTCTACGCAGCGCTAACCCATGCAGCCCCATTTGTAATGTATGCATTGAAGCATCCTGATAACCAATATCTCCTCGATCTGGCGCAACGACTCGTTAACGAGAGCCAGCAGATTAGTGACGAATTGAAACACCAGCTACTGCAAGCTCGTCAAAAGCTGACACCCGAATCAGCCGAGGTGAGATTAGCCCAGCGCTTTCAAGCCTTAACACAGATTGATGACGCTAGGGCGATTTCAGAGTGCATCACCTGGGGCGAATATCAGCTTTTTCTCTGTGATCAGGTTGAGAAGCAATTTCATTCATGGGCAGAGGAGCGTCGCATGACGACCGAACAGAAAGATCAGCTCGTGACAGACCTGCGCTGGGGCGATGCCCGCTGGTTTTGTGCCTGGTTATCAACCCAGACCAATCTGGTGCCCGATGATGGGGTTTATGATTATCGATTGCCCACACCCGAAGAATTAAACGCTCTAGGGGCGATCGGCCATATGCCAAGACAGGCTGCGCCTTTCATGTCGCGCAGCGAAACACCCCTACCCAACGGTGAACCGCATCTACCCCCGTGGACATCTGACCCCAATCGCCCCGGCAATGCCTTGCGCGTCGTGCGCCAGCGCATCCCCGATCGCTATCGAGAATTGGTCAACTATCTGGCCAATGGCCGCTGGAAAGAAGCCGACCAGGAAACTGAGAATATCATGCTGAAGGTAACTAATCAGACAGAGCAGGGGTATTTCAAGCAAAGGTCTTTGACAAGTTTTCCCTGTAGTGATCTCCGTATCATTGATAAGCTTTGGGTCAAATTTAGCGGCGGTAAATTTGGATTTAGCGTGCAAAAAGATATTTGGGTCAAGGTCGGTGGTAAGCTTGATTTTGGTAGAGATGCAGATTCGGCAGAACAAGCATATACCAAGCTAAGCGATGCGATTGGTCGCCATAAAGGTAGCAGCAACTACTTTGCTTTACTTTATTTGGATGTCTCATTACCAGGAGGGCACCTCCCTTCATTGGGAGGAAGAAAGATGGCACTTGTTCGTCTTTTCTCTCGCATCCAGACTTGTGAAATGTAAGGCATAACGATTCCAGAGTTTTCAAAAGATTTATTTCAGAGCTTCAAACCTACGAAGAATCAGGCTTTGAGAAATCCGATACCTGGCACCGATCGCGCTTGGGTATCTGTGCAATTGCATAGTCGGGGTTGTAGCTATTGGCTCTCAAAAACGTTTCCGTGATTGCATGAGTTTCCTCCATTTGGACTTCCCATTGTTTCGTTACATTGGGTCAAAGCTTAGGATGCCTGTAACCTTTGGCATAGCTTCACTAGAGCGGTGGCGTAACGCATCAAAACCCTGAGGCACTTTCGTCACCGCTGTGCCTAACATCTTTCCCACATGAGTTGATTGATGTCCACTTACTTATAGCTATAGAGTGCTAGACCGATTAGGAATTGTGGCTCGTCTGATGCTATGTCCCTGTAAAATAAGCCGATAGCTGCCTTCATCATCAGATCTAGAGCCTTTCACCACGACTACATAGCGTCCTGTTTCAGGTAGAGCTACCTTCATTTCAACCGTTCGACTGCCTTGGGCTCTTTCCAGCAGTTGATTAGCCGCATCATATATCTCTATGACAGGGCGAAACCGATTGCTAGTCACGATAATTTCAACATCCCGATTTTCTAATCCCTGAAATGCATGGCGTTGATATGAACCATGAGAAAGAATTCTTTCTTCCTCAAGGCGAACCCAATCTGAACTGGTGTTCGACCTGATTGCATCGGAGCCAATTGAGAATGCCCGGACAGGTGTAAATGGGCTACCAGTCACGGGCGTGGCAACCACGGGCGTAGCAACTAAAAGTAATATAACTCTAAATGCATGCATGGCTGGCGGAGAAACGAAGATTGCAAGCGATAATCAGACTCTAGCGTGTCCGATAGAAAGTTAACCATCAAGTTAGATTAGATCGCTAATCTCTGCTATTGCTATGGATAATGGTCAACTGAAATAGACTTGAGATTAGGAGTGAGGAGTTGTGCAACCAGTAACCTACCAAGATTTTGTGATTCGCAGCTGGCAACCTAGCGATCGCCAGGCTGTTGCCGCTCTGGTGCGAGTGGTGTTGGCCGAATATGGCATGGGGTTTGAGCCTGACCATACAGATCGAGACGCCATTCATGTCGAATCGGCTTATTGGCAAACCGGGGGCGAATTTTGGGTGGTCGAGAAGGCAGGGGCGATCGTGGGCAGTGGTGGATTTCACCCCATCGATCGCGGCGAGCACAGTGCCGAACTCCGCAAGATGTTTTTGTTGCGTGAAGCCAGAGGGGTCGGATTGGGAAAATTCTTACTGCACCATTTAGAGCAGGCTGCTTTTAAGCAGGGGGTTCAGCAGATGTGGCTCGAAACGGCGACTGTACTCAAAGAGGCTGTGCAACTGTATGAAACTAATGGCTACCATCCACCTACCGGAGAGCATGCCCAAGGCTCTGTACCCCGGTGCGATCGCCTCTATGTCAAGACCCTTGGCAAGGCTCATCCGAACATGGCAACGACATAGCCGTGTTAAATCTTGATGGGGTTGGTTAGCGCTGGGGCACCTGTGACAAATAGCCAATCACCAGAAAATCAGAGCCAATGGCTTGCCAGCTGACGCGCTCCAGCATTAACGCATCGGGCATTTGCGTTAGCCCTAAATCAGCTACGGGAGTGGGGGCATTGACACCGCCAATGATTTTAGGCGCAATAAACGCATAGACTTTTTGAATGACTCTAGAAGCGATCGCCTCTGCTGCAAGCGTTCCGCCACATTCCCACAGCACCGACAGACAGCCGCGCTGATCTAAATTTTGCATCACTTGATCAGGCGTCAAGGGCGAAAGCTCAATAATCTCAACTCCTTTTTGCCTGAGCTGATTCTGCACATCGGGCTTAGCTCCGGCTTCGACATAGAGCAGCGTAGGAGCACTCTCTATATTCCAGATTTGGGCATCGAGTGGCAGATCGAGAGTGCGACTCATCACCACGCGCAAGGGGTCGCGTTTCCCGATGCCATGTGCCGTCAGTAACGGATTATCTCGACGAACGGTGTTGCCGCCAATGACAACTGCGTCGCACTCAGCCCGCAACTGGTGTACCCGTGACCGAGATGGAGGAGCCGTCACCCAAGCACTGTGGCCACCCGTTGCAGCAATTTTGCCATCGAGAGTCATCGCATATTTTAAGATGCCAAAGGGGCGCTGCTGCAACATGCGATAGCTAAACGCCTCATTTAGCGTTTGGCAGGCAGTTTCTTCAATCCCCACAGCAACCTCGATGCCCGCCTCTCGCAGTCGCGCAATACCGCTGCCCGCCACTTTGGGGTTGGGATCAATCATGCCCACAACTACCCTAGCGACGTTTGCATCAACGAGTGCATTTGAACAGGGCGGCGTGCGCCCATAGTGATTGCAGGGTTCTAAGTTGACGTAAACCGTAGCCCCTTGAGCGCGATCGCCTGCATTTCTGAGGGCAACCACCTCGGCATGAGGCTGGCCTGCCCCTGGATGAAAGCCTTCACCCACAATTGTGCCGTCTTGCACAACCACTGCACCCACCATCGGATTGGGAGCCGTTTGCCCTGCAGCCTGCTGAGCTAGTTGCAGGCAGCGCTGCATCATTTGGTGGTCAAAGTCGGTAGTCATGCAGGCGATGTCAAGTCTTGGATGGCCCGTGCTTGTGCTTGTTCAGCACGTTCGTCAATGTGCCTTCTCAATGCGTCTTCTCAATGTGCCTCCACTCTACCATTGCCTCGATAATCGCTAAGAATAATGTCATTTTTGTAGCCGTTGATACCGTTTAGGAACAATGAAGATGGGTGCTCCTAAAAATTTAAAGAATCATGTCTTGCGCCCCATAACTTCGATCTAGTTCAAGAGGAGTCGAACGATGTCCAATTCGCTTATGGCTGATGCCAGTCAACGGTTAGATAAGGCGTTGAGATACGTTACCGTGTCTCAAGATACGGTTGAGCGATTGAAGTATCCTAAAGCGAGTTTAAATGTGTCTATTCCCGTGCGAATGGACGATTGCTCACTGAAAATTTTCCAGGGGTATCGGGTTCGATATGATGACACGCGGGGCCCAACCAAAGGCGGAGTGCGCTATCATCCCAATGTCTCTATGGATGAGGTGCAATCACTGGCGTTTTGGATGACGTTTAAATGTGCCCTACTCAATTTGCCCTTTGGCGGCGGTAAGGGCGGCATTACGCTAGATCCTAAGACATTGTCTAATGGGGAGCTAGAACGACTGAGCCGGGGGTATATTAATGCGATCGCCGATTTTATTGGCCCAGACGTTGACATTCTCGCGCCAGATGTTTATACCAACTCCACCATCATGGGCTGGATGATGGAGCAATATAGCACGATTCGCAGGCAAGCTTCTCCGGCTGTCGTAACCGGAAAGCCCGTGGTGATGGGCGGAAGCCTGGGACGCGAAACCGCAACAGCAATGGGAGCATTCTTTGTAATTCGCACGGTGCTCTCTAAACTGGGGCGATCGCCCAATGACACGACTGTTGCTGTCCAGGGTTTTGGCAATGCCGGAGCCGTAATTGCTGAGCTGCTTTATAAAGCGGGCTGTAGAATTGTTGCTGTCAGCGATTCTAGAGGCGCGATTTATTCTCAACAGGGGCTCGATATTCCCAGCATTCGTCAGTTTAAGGAGTCGAGTCGAGTGATGAAAGCCGTCTATTGCCGAGAGACGGTCTGCCATGTGGTTGAGCATGACATTTTGACGAATGATGAACTGCTAACGCTGGATGTTGATGTGCTGGTGCCTGCTGCCTTAGAGAACCAAATTACCGCTGAGAATGCCGACCAAATCAAGGCTCGATATATCTTTGAGGTCGCAAATGGCCCGACGACTCCAGAAGCCGACGCCATTTTAGATGCCAGAGGCATTCAGGTGTTTCCAGATATTCTCGTCAATGCAGGAGGGGTGACGGTGAGCTATTTTGAATGGGTGCAAAATCGCAGTGGCTATTATTGGCCACTCAACAAAATTAATGACCGCCTTGAAGAGCGCATGGTAGAAGAAACTGAACGTATGTGGGCGATCGCCCAAGATATGTCGATTCCGTTTCGAGCGGCGGCCTATATCCACGCGCTCAACCGTTTGGAAGAAGCGTTTGAAGCCAAAGGGCGACGGCGGGTGCAATATTAACCCTTTGAACATTAACCCTCTGACTTAAATTGCCTGACTTAAACCGCCTGACTTAAACCGCCTGACAGCTTGGACAATAGTAGTAGCGCCGTCCTCCGGTGGCATCTTTGATAATGGGAGCCCCGCACACAAAGCAGGGCTTGCCGTCCCGATTAAACACCCAATGGCGATATTGGCTGCGGGGCCAGCCATCGGCCTTGAGGGCTGCCACATGATCGAGATCATTGGTGATGCCACCGGTCAGATACGACTGCTGTGGGAGGGCGATCGTGGCCTCAGCTAGACGCAGCAAACCATGGGGTTGATAATCAATCGGGCGCAGAGTCGGGTTGACTCTGCCAACAAACATGAGTTCACTGCGTAAATAGTTGCCGAGGCCACACAAGAAATGCTGGTCGAGCAACAGGGAGGTAAACCGCCGCCGCTGAAACTTAGAATCCTGAAAGCGCTGATGCACCTGATCAACAGTCGTTGAGTCAGACAACACATCTAGCCCCAAACGCTTGAGAAACGGGTGCTGGGGCAAATCAGCATCATTCAATACCTCAATATCTGACGCACTATAGAGCAGAGCCGATTTCTTAGGCGTATGAATGGCGAGACGCAATTGCCGGTTGGTGGTGGGAAACGACTGCGCCGCCCGCACCATCCACTTGCCATAGAGTTGGTTATGGCTATAAATTGTCATGCCATGCGCAAACCGAATGAGCATCGCCTTTCCTCGACTCTCTATCCGGTCAATCTGGTGCTGACTCAGTTCCAACGCATACGGCTTCAGGTGGTCAAAAGCGAAAAAGATTTCTACAATTGGCTGGCGGGCGATCGCCCGTGCAATCTGGTCGGCGGCGCGTTTAATTTCTGGGCCTTCTGGCATGTTCCATCCTGATGTGTCTGAACGTGCCACTCAACATAGCGAACCGTTTGAGCTGACATCTTTTGAGTGTAAATCAGTTCTGCTGCTGAGCAGGTGGGTCACTATACAGCCGCACATGAGCCCGTCTGACGATCGCCGACTCGGTTAAAAAAGCGGCTGTGACGGCAATAAGGGGTTGTGATCACGTTGCCAAGATGCTCAAGTCATTTGATAGTAGAGTGAAGTGTGGTTTTCGGTCGGTCGTGACCCATCCCACTCGTCTTAATCACCCTCTGGAATTTAATTAGAATTGGATTGACCAGTCCCATCTGCGGTTTAACAGCGTACGGATGACAAATTTTCACTCTCCTCTGATTTCAGATCTTTTATCAGATCCTTTAATTGTTGGCTGCTGGCAATTGGATGATCGAAGCTGGACATCAGTACCAGAAAAAGACATCGCCCGGGCGATTGACACCTACTTAGCGATGGGCGTCACCGGCTTTGATACTGCTGATATTTATGGACGCAGCGAGCAAGTATTAGGACGGGCGCTCCAAGGGCGAGACTGCACCATCTTGACGAAAGCGGTTTTTTTTGGCACAGTCCCTACGGCAGCGCATGTTCGTCACAAGGTTGAAGCCTCGTTACGCAATCTCAAGCGAGAATATCTTGATGGGGTTCACATCCATTGGCACGACGAAAATTCAGATTTTGCGACTGCATTAGATGCATTTCGTATATTGCAAGATGAAGGCAAAATTCACATTCTGGGGGTGACGAATTTCAACACACCCATGCTCAAGCGGGCTCTCAACTATGCCCCCATCCGCACGCACCAAGTGCAATACAACCTGATTGATCGACGGGTTGAGCATTCGATGCAAGATCTTTGCTTGAGTCACAATATTGCGCTGTTGCCCTACGGCCCACTAGCAGGAGGTTTCTTATCAAATCGGTTTATCGGTCTACCTGCCCCCAAACTAGAACCTGATCATGCCCGGTCGTTTTACTACAGCAGCATGATTCATAAGCATGGTGGTTGGCCGCCTGTTGCACAATTGCTGCAAACGTTGGCAGAGGTTGGGCATCTCTATCAGAAGAAAATTTCTCAAGTCGCGCTCAATTGGGTGAAACAGCAGCGCGGTGTAGCGGCTGTGATCTCGGGTCTGACACTCAATCGAGAGCAAATTAAGCAAAATGTTGAATCGTTTAACTGGACGCTGAAATCTGCTGATATCCAGCGCTTGTCAGAGCGATCGGCTAGCCTGTTTGAGCAGCCCGGTGATATTTATTCCTATGAACGGCAATAGCGGCCAAACGGCTAGCCTATTTTGTTGTCTCGATATTAGGGGCTGTCATCAATTAGCCTCTAATGACCAAGAATCAACGGTTACAGCCCCTAGCCTTTTTTTGGGTCGGGCGTGGCAAGGCTCTGACCATAAGGGTTTCAGCTGCAATTGATGACACGCCCTAAACGGCCTCTCAGTCTAGACCTGAAGCTTTGTTGATGAGAACGCTCTAGATCTCACACTGGATTTGGTCGTCGATTTAAACCTCTAGAGTTAGGACTAAAAGCCGATTTGAGATATCTCCTAATGCAGCCCTGGCAAGACATCCTGGTTGAATATCTGCCCACACCAGAGCGACTGTTATATTGGTTAGCAATTGTGGTGTTGGGATTTAGTGTGGCCCAACTTTCAACATGGCTGAGTCAGCGAGTGATCCAGAGCGCAGAAACAGAGGAGGAAGACGAAACCAACGGTGGGGATGAAATTAACGATGTTTCCCCTATTAAACAGGCTGATGACGGAGACAAACATGATGAGTGACAGAGGGACTCATGGTCTTGGGAAGTAAGTGCCTATCTGAGGCCGAATTGTGCGATCGCATTCTAGAGATGGCCAAAACCGGCGTCTACCGCGAATCAATCTTCGAGGCGTTAGCCACCCTAGCTACGAAAAAGCAGATTCGACTGGCGATCGCCCATGCCAAGAAATTTGGCCTCCATTCTGTGTCAGATCTGCGCGACGACGAGTTAGGCACCTATTATCAGCTCGATTTTAGTAAATATCAGTCGCTGCGCGCTCTGATTCATACCGCTATACAAATTGATAATGACGCAACGCTTCTGAAGATGGCGATCGCCTCGACCCAAACAATTCAAATGATGTTAGCGATCGCCAAAGGGCTCGCCATCAGTCTATTTACGCTGGGCACAATCCTCATTTTCGTCAATCAGGGTCAGGCTAACCCTAGCCTATTTGCCAGTGCTGCAGGCGCAACATTGGT
>CAZCXK010000037.1:0-46452 GCA_964502605.1 uncultured bacterium | reverse complement strand
TATTCAGATAGGGATCAGTCAATTGGCTCAGGGTTGCAAAGGGCTGATTCATCCAGTTTACATTGGGAAACCAGCTCAGCAGAATTCGAATAATCAGCAGCGCAAAATAGATATTTAGGAAGGCTGCAAGAGATGTTGCAATCAGACCGATAGGGTCAGTCATAATACGTTCAATGTCCTCACGTCAAAGCCGCAGTTGATAGTTACCTTTAAACATAGTCTAACCAAATACCAGTCAATCCGAGATGGGTCAAGGGCTTTAGGTTAGGAATCTTGAGAGAGCGATCGCTCTCCATCATCCATCTGAGGGCTACCATTCACGCCACCCAGCCGCTGACGCACATCGTCAATCGCATCATTCAGTTGGGCAATTTTATCCTCTAGACCTCGACGAGCAGACTCAATACTTTTTTCGTTATTCCCTTTGAGTGGGCGCTTATCGTCTCCCTTGCCTTCAAGGGGCATTGCGCCAGAGTCATCGGCATTCTGAGTCAGTCGAGACGTAACAAGCACGCCAACAATGCCCCCGACAACGCCCCCGACTGCCGTTCCCAGTAGAAATCCGCCTAAAAAGTTGTCTTGCTGAGCCATGACCTATCCCCCCCTGCTAATTCAAAATCTCACCCGCTGCGGGCTGCATCTAGATCCGTTTGGAGTGCGCGAGCAAGTGCTTTGATTCATTCTATGGGACTGGTGGCACCCATGCTAAGCCTGGTTTCAGAATTGGCTCCACCCTTTACATCAGGTGCCAAAGGTGCGATCGCCCGCATCTCCCAAACCTGGAACAATAAACCCTCGCTCATTCAACCCCTCATCAATAGAGGCCGTATAAATATTCAGTGCTGGATACATTTCACTGATTTTTTGTAACGCTGGAGGAGCCGTCACAATCGAAATTATTCGGATCAACCCTGGCTCAGCTCCTCGCTTCGTCAACTCGTCTAGCACTGCAATAATGCTACCGCCCGTGGCTAGCATCGGCTCACTAATCAGAATTCGAATCTCTGGAGCAAACTGCTCAGGCAGCTTATTGAGATAGCAGCTAGGCTGTAATGTTTCTTCATCTCGAACCAGCCCAATATGATAAATAGAGGCCAACGGCAGCAGCGCTTGGGCTCCGTCTAACAGAGACAGCCCTGCTCGTAAAACTGGAACGATCGCCACTGGAATTTCTGGATTGATAAAGGTCGCCGGACATTCTGCCAGGGGCGTTTGTACAGAAGTTTCCATCGTCGGCAACCAATCCCGAACGGCCTCATAGGTTAACCAGCGACCCAGCTCTGTCATCGCACTGCGAAACAGCACCGATGGCGTAGACTCATCGCGGGCAACCGCAAGCCAGTGCTTGATGAGTGGATGAGGAGGTACATAGACGCGAAGTTGAAGAGACATGTTCGAGAGAATCTAGACCAGAGCAGCAATAAATCTGAATTATCATACTGTGTTCCTGCCGGAGACGGACAGCTCCGTAACACAATTCACAGAATCTAAGCGCTACCCCATCAGGCTCACCGATTATCTCGCCAGTCTATTATTGAAAACTATTCTCATTAGTATTGACAACTATTTTCAATAATGGCATAGTGGCTTCAGTGTTCTCCTCTCAAAGGATCGGCAAGCGGGGTTGGTCGGCAGACCGATCCCCTTTTTTTACCCAAAATTTATAGTTGTAATCTCTGCCGTATAGACGTCTGCGGTGCTGATTCAGCATGCGTTTGAAGCTGCTGTTTTGATGAGTATAGCCACGGTTGACGCTAAAAAATAATCTCATTGCAAAATTCAGTCCGATACACTGACAGAAGAGAATCTATCTAATTTTTAGGATCGTCCAATTTCATGGCTGCTTCTGATTCGTCTTCAATGATATGTTCGGCTTCGATGGCTCCTTCAACACCTTGTTCTGAGTCAGACGCATTTGATGTGATTGTGATCGGGTCTGGCATTGGGGGGCTAGTAACGGCGACTCAGCTGGCTGCGAAGGGGGCCAAGGTCTTAGTGCTTGAACGCTATCTCATACCAGGTGGCAGTGCTGGCTATTTTGAGCGCTCTGGCTACCGCTTCGATGTTGGGGCATCTATGATTTTTGGGTTTGGCGATCGCGGCACAACCAATCTCCTCACCCGCGCACTTGAGTCCGTCGGAGTCAAACTTGAGACGATTCCTGATCCAGTTCAGATTCACTATCATCTGCCCGATGGACTTGACCTTAAAGTCCATCGGGACTATGAGAATTTTTTGCAAGAGCTGATACGCCATTTCCCCGATGAGCAACAAGGGCTTCGCCGATTTTATGATGAGTGCTGGCACGTCTTTAATTGCCTCAACGCGATGGATCTGCTCTCACTAGAAGAACCTCGGTATCTCACCCGCGTCTTCTTTCAGCACCCATTTGCCTGTTTAGGGCTCGTTAAATATCTCCCTCAAAATGCAGGTGATGTAGCACGGCGCTATATTCATAACCCGGCATTGCTGAAGTTTATTGATATGGAGTGCTACTGCTGGTCAGTTGTGCCGGCTGATCTAACGCCGATGATTAATGCAGGTATGGTGTTCAGCGATCGCCACTATGGGGGCATTAATTATCCCAAAGGCGGAGTTGGCCAAATTGCTCAGAAGCTGGTCGAAGGGTTAGAAAAAGCAGGCGGCAAAATTGAATATCGTGCCAGAGTTGTTGAGATCGTGCGCGATTGCGGGCGGGCAACTGGTGTGCGCCTTGCATCTGGGCAGACCTATCAGGCCAAACGAATTGTTTCCAATGCGACCCGATGGGACACCTTCGATAAACTGTTGCCTAAATCTGACACGCCCCGATCAGAACAAAAATGGCAGCAACGCTACCAAAAATCACCCAGCTTCTTTAGCCTGCATCTCGGCGTCAAAGCAGAGATACTGCCACCTGAAACCGAGTGCCATCATATCTTGCTAGATGATTGGAGTCACATGGAAGATGCCGAAGGCACAGTTTTTGTGTCGATTCCAACGCTGCTAGATCCGGATTTGGCACCCGATGGGCATCACATCATTCACACGTTTACTCCCAGCTGGATCGATGACTGGAAGGGGCTGTCATCTCATGACTATGCCGATCGCAAACAGCGCATGGCCAATCAAATTATTCAGCGACTAGAGGCAATTATACCGGGTTTATCAGAGGCGATCGCCTTTCAAGAAGCTGGCAGCCCCCGCACCCACCGGCGCTTCCTGGGTCGAGATGATGGCACCTATGGGCCGATTCCGGCGCGCAAGCTCATGGGTCTGCTGGGTATGCCCTTTAACCGCACGGCAATTTCAGGACTCTATTGCGTTGGCGATAGCACCTTCCCCGGCCAAGGTCTCAATGCAGTCGCCTTTTCTGGATTTGCCTGCGCCCATCGCATTGCTGTCGATTTAGGACTGTAATCTACAACAGCTTGGGAGTTGGAGCTTCCCCCCCGGAACTCCAGTTCCAGGCTTGGATATAGGCTAAATCAACTGATGCAGCTTAGCCAAATAGCTGATCAGCTCGCTGTCGAATTGCCACCAGATTAACCCGCAGGTTTTGGTGCAGTCGGTGCTCAATGAGG
The DNA here is from genome assembly GCA_964502605.1 of uncultured bacterium. Classification (GTDB taxonomy): domain Bacteria; phylum Cyanobacteriota; class Cyanobacteriia; order CAZCXK01; family CAZCXK01; genus CAZCXK01. Next base: position 42,889 of record CAZCXK010000037.1, on the reverse strand, counting down.
TTTATGGGCATCAGCCGTCGGGGCAAAATTTTCACCGTATATATAAGGTCGGTGCTGTTTGATTCGGCATTCAGAGCAGGCTGGAGAAACCAATTCCCCTCAAACACCTTAAAGTCTCCTTCCACCATGCAGAAGTCAATCTGATGTGGAAATGACTCCACCATGTCAAGCACAACTCGCGCACAAAACTGAAAATTGAGTAAACATTGGCTGCCAATTTGCTCAAGGCGAATGCCCCCTGTTGGGTGATCAATCAAGCGGCTTTTGGACAAATTGGGAATAAAGTCTGCCAACGTCTCGTAATCAGTCAAAATCTCCCAAATACGCTCAGCCGGAAACGGAATCTGGATTTTGGCAGAAATCTTCCGCTGACGGCTGTCGATCTGTTCCGATGTCACGTTAACCGTGTCAAGCATTTCAGAGTTAATCAGAGATTCAGCGTCTAGATTCAGCCCGTGTTGTGAGTCAGAAGCGATCGCCATTGACTGCTGATCTAAATTGGTTGAGTTATTGAGCTGATTGGAGTTACTCACCATGAACGTCTCACACGCCGTACTAAACCTGGTTTACTGAGCCTGTTTTAGTTTGCCCACACTAGACAAATTCTCACTATCTATCTCCATTACCCCAAACCTCAAATCACGATTCGATCAGAAACCTTCATACAGGTTAGGGCTGATCTTCACGGTAATCACATTTTATGTTCTCAGATAGAGATATGAATTCAGAATAAAGCGACCACACAGTCCGAGTAAAGCAGGTCTGCTATGACGTCTTACTCTCCAGCAACTAGCTGCTGGCAATAATCTTCCCTTGAAATGCTGTATCAGACAGGATCAGTATACGATTCCGGAGCAATACCCTCGTTCTGATCCGTGGCCATTACAATAAAGGTCACGCCTAGACGAGGAGAGAGTTCTGAGATGACCGTGACCCATGCCAGACCGTCTGCGCCAGCCATCGGCACTGTGAAAGGCCCCGGCGATAACGGAAATCAGTATGTCTTTATTACTGCTGAAAACCAATACGTTAAAGTCGGCGAATTTGTCTACTATGAGGCGTATTTGGCTCAACCGGGTCTCCCACCTGCACCACTTGAGATTTTAGGTAAGATCTCTGGCATTTGCCTGATTGATCATCTTCCTGATCGCATCTTTGCTGATCCTGAAATTAATCCAGAGGCGATCGCCACTCTGGTCGGCTTTGCGTATCCCAATCCGGCCATTTATGAAGTGACCGTTGACGTGATTGGCTATTTTGATACTCGTTTGGGGTTTGCCAATCCCCGGCAGTCGCCCGATCCGGGTGCAAAAGTATATCTAGCGAGTGATAGCCGACTGCGGCAAGTGCTCAACAAGCGTCAGCCGCACGAAATTGGCTCAGCTCATATTGGGTCGCTCCTGCTCCGCGATGCGGGAGCGGTGCCGATTGTGCTTGACGTGAAAGAACTCGTCAGTACTCACATGGCAATTTTGGCAGGCACCGGATCTGGCAAGTCTTATACAGCAGGGGTGTTAGTCGAAGAGCTGATGGGAGCGCACAATCGAGCCGCTGTTCTAATTTTTGACCCTCATGGAGAATATGGCACCCTGTCTGAGATGCGAGGCCATCCGGCATTTGCCGAGGCAGATGGCTATCAACCTCACGTAAAGGTGCTGTCTCCCGATGATATTCGCATTCGCGTGTCGTCTCTCGACTACCACGACATTCTGACGCTCTTGCCCGAAATGAGCGATCGCCAGCAGGCAATTCTCAACAAAGCCTTTACCATTCTCAAGCGCCACAAACGGGGTGACTATCGCTGGGGCGTCAATGATCTCATTGCAGCGGTTTATGAGGCTGACAGCAGTCAGGATGAAGACGGCAATGAAAAAGTAGGCTCGTCGGCTCCGGCCTTAGAATGGAAGCTCGATCGTCTGGCGCGATCGCCCTACTTCCATGCCTTTGAGCACTTGCCGCCCACAGATTTGTTTGAGCCCGGTCAGGTGACAGTGCTGCAAATGAATGAGATTAGTCAGGAAGAACAGCAGGTCATTTGTGCCGCTGTGTTGCGCCAAGTTAATCTGGCTCGAATGAATACGCAGAAGGGTAAAATTAATCCCGATGATGAAAATTATTTGCCCTACCCAGTGTTTGTCCTGCTCGAAGAGGCCCATCGCTTTGCGCCTGCCCATGAGCCCTCTCGCTGTAAGATGATTTTGCGAACGATTTTGAGTGAGGGTCGTAAGTTTGGTGTGGGTGTGGGGCTAATCACCCAACGGCCTGGAAAGCTCGATTCGGATGTGTTGTCTCAGTGTATGAGCCAATTCATCATGCGAATTGTCAATCCAGTTGACCAAGACAGTCTCAAATATGGCGTCGAAGCCGCCGGACGCGACTTGCTTAAAGAACTCCCGGCACTAACCAAAGGCCAAGTTATTGTGGCAGGAGCCTGTGTCAACACACCAGTTTTGTGTCAAGTGCGCCAGCGATTGACTGTACATGGCGGCGAAACGCTCAATGCCCCAGAAATGTGGCAGGCTCATTTTCAGGCTCATCAGGTGCAGACCCGCAAGCTAGAAGAAGCTCCAGTAGCAAGTCGTCCTCAGGCCAGCACGTTTCGAGGTGTCAGCATTGATTAATTCAGAGGTTCTAATCAAAGGTCGAAGATTGTGGCTGCATCAAGATGACTTCAGCCAGCGACCTAGCAATCCTCCAATCGATCGTTTAATCCAGCGTTGGCGTCGCCAGCGTTGCAAAGCATTGTCATAGGCTTTGCCTTCTGTTTGATATGCTCGCCAGCCATCTAGAGTTAGGAATAGACCCCAAATTAATGCAACATACAGTGAAAAAGACAGGGTCATGACACCATCACCGTAGGTCACTAAGTCAATAGCCACAATAAAAGCATTGACAATCAAGTATTTAACGCTGTGTTGTCGGAAGTTGGTGCGCCGATATCGATTGAAGTCGATGCGCTCTTTCAAATCTCCTTGCGTCCACTCAGTTTCAGCCCGCATAATTTCACTCGATGGAATGCCCATTTCGTCAGCAATTTCGTAGAGTTGCTGACGAGAAAGCTCACCTCCGCTTTTTACCTGACGGGCGATCGCCAGTTCCAAAATTTCTTGAACATCTTCTTGACTGTAAGAATCTGGCATATCGACATGTCGGGCAGCATCATACCTTCTTTATACGAGATTTCGAAAAGCAGCGCATGACCCGCATGACCGAGATTACCGAACCTCCCGCTCAATCCTTGCGCGGAGGCAAGGCCTCAGTCAGCCTGCCCTTGCAAACCACCGCATAGAGATGCTCACAGCAACATCCCGTCTGGTTGAGCACATTGAGAATGAAATAAGCCCGTTGAAAATAGACTCACCTGAATGGAGCAATCAGTTAATTTTTGTATCAATAAGCTGAGTTGTTTCACAGACAGTTAGATGATTTTAATAGAAACATTAAATAATTATTATATTAATTGGAGTGAGCGAGCCATGTAGCGGCTCATTTCCCGATTAAAATGAGGGCAACTGTTTTTAAGCTCAGTTAACGAATGTGCGATAGCCGAGTCATTCCATTACATCAAGGGATTAAGTGAGATAAATTTTGGTTAACCGCATCATATTTCAGCATTAGGTTTAGTCGAAAGCAAGCGCTGTTTGGAAACGATTAGAGGCATTAGGTTATGACGACGAATACTCAAGAAGCGAACGGGCATCCTGATCAGGCGTTGCAAGATGCTCCTGAACAGTCAGGCGAGCAGTCTGCGATCGCTCTACGTCAATCGAGAGCAACTGCTGGTGTCGTAAACACCATTATGCTTTCAGGGGCTCGACCCATTGGGGTGAGTACTCTGGAAGTATATGGCACGCTGATGGGTGGCCGCCCCATCGAGGCCAGCCACATTCATGTGGTCGAGAATGGCCTGATTCCAGGGGGGCGACCTATCTTTGCTAGCGAAATCACTATGATTGATTCAGATACATTGCCTGAGCATCGACCGATTGCGGCTAGCCCAGATAGCCTGATGCATGGCAGTACATTGCCTGGAAATCGCCCAATTGCATCGAATGAGTTGGATGAATCTGGCATGTTAATGGGCTATATCGATTAGCCGTTTGACTCACAAAACCCATTCAGGTAATTTTAGCAGCGGCTCAGTAACCATACACTGGGTCGCTTTTATGTTATCTGGCGACTGGTTCGTCTCAGCTTGCTTGCCACCATGCTATTGGCGTCGTCTAACCTTGCTGACCATCTTGCGAGAAAAGCGCAGCTGAATCTCTTCTCTCTCAGCCCAATCTTGCAAGACTTTAAAGAAGGTGTAGCGATCGCTTGCTTGGAGTACAGCGGTTTGGTCAGCGGTTTCAATCACATACGGGTAACCGCTGCCGATGATCACTTCTCCGCGTACCCAGTCCATCACTCGTGAGAGTAGACCTGCTTCATACATCCAAATCGGCATTTCAACTCTAGCTGGATATCCCTCGCGAGTTGTCTTTAAATAGGTAAAGGCAATGTTGCGATGCTGCTCTTGATAGTCGAGCAACACTCCTGAGCGCTGACAGAGAAACAAAGGTGTGCGATCGCCCCAATTCATATATTCATTCAGCAGGAGCGCGTCAGTAATTGGAGAGCAGTCTGGCAGTTGGAAAAACTGCTGCAGCATACTCGTCAGATCACTGGCTTGCGACGTATCGACATAGCCCACTAGCGGAACGCGATGGGTTTCACTAGCTCTCAGCAAATCTAGAAAACACCCGATGTATTTCTGCTTCATGTCGTAGTCAAAGGCATCGGCAAACGTTCCGACCAAAGACCCATCGAAAAAAACGAGGCAGTCGCTGCGAGTGGGATGCTCTTCAATATATTGAATCAGCCGCTGAATTTCCATTTCAAAGCGCCGAAAATTCACCATTCGATCAACCGGTTCTCCAGCACGCTTGACTTGCAAATCGGCTGGCGTCATCACATCAAGGGCGATGTCTTTTTCGTACCCTCCGCTAGGTAAATGCGGATTCTCAAACCAGCCTACTTGTACAAGCGCAACGGGTATAGACAAATCTTTGCCCGGAAAGATCTGCGACCCATCAACAGCAAATGTTGTAATCCCCATGAGGCGATCGCGCACCCAGGCAAGGCTTTGCTCTCGGTTTTGCCAGACACACTTAAACGGAACAACACAGTGATCGGTGCCAGCCAATGACTCTAGAGGGACTGCTCCTGCTTCTGCTGCTTGCGACAAGCGCTGAGCGTCAATCTTTTCAGCTGACCATTGGGCTAGCTCAGCGAGTGCAGCCCGATATTGCTGCAGTATATTGAGTGTTCTACGGTCAAATGACTGGAAATCTTTGCGCTTAGCATCCAGGATGTCGTGAATCTGAGACGGCTTTAGAGGCATGAGTTGGGCAGAAAAATTTAGACCACCATCGATCATCTATCTTAAGCGGTCAGATAGGCTGTAGGAATGGCTGATCAAATCAAGAGTTCTGGAAGACTTAGAGTCGTTCGTCACCGAAGCTCAAGCCCTCAATTCATTTGGTACTGGCGTCTGAACCGATGACTGCCTAGAATTCAAACTGCTTGTAACCTGTCAAGGGCACTGCGTATCGATAAATTAAGCAATATTTCATTCTGGTTATATCTATTAAAGCTGGCAAAAAACGGTCAAACGTCCGTGATAGGATTCGTTGCGTAGCCTTGGACGCTGGGAGAAACACCTTTGACACTACGGGTTGCTGTTGTTGGATCGGGTCCGGCAGGGTCGTCTGCTGCTGAGACACTGGCACAGGCCGGTATTGAAACCTTTTTAATTGAACGTAAGCTAGATAATGCTAAGCCGTGCGGCGGCGCTATTCCGCTTTGCATGGTAAATGAGTTTGATCTGCCGCCCGAAATCATCGATCGTCGAGTTCGCAAGATGAAGATGATCTCGCCCTCTAATGTTGAGGTCAATATCGGCAGCACGCTCAAAGATAACGAATACATCGGCATGTGTCGTCGAGAAGTCCTGGATGGGTTCCTTCGTGATCGTGCAGCTCAGAAGGGTGCCATTCTGATTAATGGCACGGTTCATAAATTAGAAATTCCGGGGGCTGACACAGCTCCCTATGTTCTTCACTATGCAGATCACTCAAACGGCAGTTTAACGGGGATTAACAAGACCCTCAAGGTTGATTTGGTGATTGGTGCGGATGGGGCTAATTCTCGGGTGGCGCGAGCTATTGATGCGGGTGACTACAATTATGCGATCGCCTTTCAAGAGCGCATTCGCTTGCCCCAAGAGCAAATGGCCTATTATGAAGAGCTGGCGGAGATGTACGTCGGCAATGACGTGTCTCCAGACTTTTATGCCTGGGTCTTTCCAAAGTATGATCATGTTGCTGTCGGCACTGGGACGATGAAAGTCAACCAAGCTAAAATTAAGCAGCTTCAGGCTGGCATTCGGGTTCGGGCGGCGCATCGTCTGGTAGGGGGCGAGATCATCAAGGTTGAAGCACATCCCATTCCTGAACATCCGCGTCCACGCCGGGTTGTAGGTCGGGTTGCTCTAGTGGGTGATGCCGCTGGGACGGTTACCAAATCATCGGGTGAAGGCATTTACTTTGCAGCCAAGTCAGGACGCATGTGTGCTGAAGCGGTGGTTGAGTTCTCTCAAAACGGGCAGCGCATCCCCACTGAAAATGACCTAAAGGTTTATATCAAGCGCTGGGATAAGCAATATGGTATGACCTATCTCGTTTTAGATTGGCTCCAGCAGGTGTTTTATCGTTCAGACGCTACGCGTGAAGCGTTTGTCGAAATGTGTGCTGATCTGGATGTACAAAAACTTACCTTCGATAGCTACCTCTATAAGACGGTTGTTCCTGCGAATCCTCTGACTCAGCTTAAGATCACAGCTAAGACAGTCGGTAGCCTCCTTCGAGGCAATGCTTTAGCCCCGTAGTTTAAAACACCTGATCCGTCCTATCATCCATCTATTGTCTAGGGGCGATCGCAGCTTTTTGAGTGGCGATCGCCCTCGTTTTTGCTGTATTCAGGTTCACAACTGCCTCAATTACTCTAGCGGAATGCCAAGATAGGTTCGGCTCAGGTATCGAGTTAAGCGCGTCAGAGGCTTTGTGACGCCAGGGGTTCCCTCCTGTACTGGGCTCGATTGTGCAACACCAATAACAGAGGCAAAGGCATCGTCCGACAGGTTACCCGCTTGGTACTGCTGAAACGCCTCTACAACCGCAATTAGCTCATCTGCCGAAAATTCAAACCCGTTTTGGGTAGCAAACTCAGCAACCTTAGGGGCTCGGTCGCCCTTTAAGGCTTCTGACTCTTCGGCATCCAACTCAGCTTTGCTGCTAATATTGCCGTCACCGACACCCAGTAGCGCTTCAAGCTGGTTGCGGAGAGCTTCATCGTCAGCCGTCTTCTGCATAAATTTAAGAACGGTTTCAGTTGCCATATGACATCAGCCTAATGTGACTTGGTCGCCCAAATTATATCAACTGCACTGCTAAACCGTCTGTCTATACAAAGCTGAAACTTTAAGGAATTGACCAGATATCACTCTAGTCCTCTCTACTCTGATAAGCCAGGATAGACATAAATCTGGCAAACCTTCTATGCACATCGGTTCAGGCAAATCCGTGAGTTTACCGTGACAAACTAACTATGAGTTGTATGGCATCTGGTTCAATGGCTAGCTCACTCGTGGTTGAATATACGATAGTCCGTTGCGGGATCCGTTAATGGAAAAGAGTCGATCTGGTGTTATGTCCTGTCTAGATCAATTTTAAAGGGACGCTTAGTTTAAGGAGAACTATCCTGATGCCGCTCAATAATGTTTGGAGACAATACGAGGTATAGCAACGGATAGGAACCCTTAAACCAATTGAACAGATAACGTAATTCTAAGTCCAGCCTGAGATCCGCAGTTTTTTCACGGGCAGATCCCCAGCTCTAGACTTGGGTATGATTTCATAGTGGTTCAGTCTGGAAACATGGAGCAGCTGTTTGTAATCATTCTCTCCACTGCTATGGTTCTGTAAAACTTGGATGGCCTAAATCACTCACCGAAAACGATCAGTCAATAATGCTTCAAGTTCTGATGATAAATCAAATTAATTATGGGGTTCAGGTTGTTTTCTGTGGAGTAGCTGTAGCAATGAGCGGCTCAATGCTATTGTGAAGGACGACTACTGAGGCGATCGCGTCCATGTGCTCTAATTTGACATCTCGGCTGCCAATCTCTCAGCCTTAGAGGTCTAAAGGTAAGGGCGTCATAACAACTCACTTAGCGGCTCCGCTACCGTGATTGCCATTGCCATTTTCATTGATGCGCGAGCTTCACGGCCACCCACCTCTCTAAGCTGCTCGTTGGGTTATCGCACTGATATCCCATGTCGTGTGTCTGCCTAAGATCATGTTTCTTGTTTGTGCGCTAGTTCCTCATGCTGACGATTCTGTCGATTCTTTCTCTGGCACAGCTTTCACTCCCAGCTAGCCCTGCTTTACCACCCTCGCCTCCAGTTCCAATCCGTCGTGAAGTTGTCCAGCCTCAAGATGTGAGGTCGTTGCCAGGGCATCTTGATGAAACACCCGTTTTTAACAGCAACAGCCCCGAACTCATTCAACGAGAGGGCATCCTGCTTTCAACGTTTCCTCCTGACGGGATGGCGGTCTCGTCCGCTCATCTCAATTATGCCTTTGATGGTCGGTTCGATGTCTTTACTCATCATGTCGCAAAGGGGCTAAATCCTGATGACATCAGGACGTTATATATCGGTCTTATTCTCTACAACCCGGGCGATCGCCCTATTACTGTTGACGTTTTGCAGGGGGTGAGCTATCTCAGCCAAGATGCTCCGTTTCGAGCGCTGCCTGCATATGTGGCAAATCCGCTAGGCAATGTTTTCTCTGGCCCTGGTAGCCGCACCATGAGCGATATTCTCAGGGGCGATCGCCAATCTCATTGGCCTTCTGTCATCGAGATTCCACCCAGACACACGCAGCTTTTGATGAATGTTCCCATTCCGCTGCGACGGCTGACTGTGCCCACTGACGGCAGCCTACTACCAGGGCGCATCATCCCAGCACCTCCAACCTATATCTCAGACGTTGCTGACAGCAGTGGGGCTTCTGCGTCTCAAGCGGCCAACCTGCCTCAGACTCGAGCCCTGATCCCCGATCGGCGTCCCATTCCAATTAATGGTCGCACTGCTTTAATGCGACTATGGAGCAGTGGCCCCGTCCATGTGGCGAGTTTGGCAATGTATGCACCCTCGTTACCCGACGGTAGTGAACGAGTTCCAAGTCTATATGAATGGGTACAACTACTGACTCAAAGCGGGCTATCAGGGCCTCGCGATCGCCCTCCCACACCTCCTAGTGCGCGGGCATTCTTACAATTTTTCTATGGTCGAGTTGCAGGCGTTGCTCAAGGAGCCCGTTGGGAAACTCAGCTTACAGATACGGCTGGCACCAACGCCTTGGCCATTGCCCCTCGAGGAGAGGGCATTTCCTACGTCTTAAGCACGGTTGATCACAACACATTTGGGACGGGGCAAATTCAGAGCGCACCGATGCTGGCACGCTATTCCGACACGGCCTATCGAGCCCATGGCAACTACGGCATCGAATATGACTTAACCTTGCCGCTTCATAATCCTACGAATGAGATGCAAACGGTTGCAGTCTTGCTGCAAACCCCATTGCCAAGTGAGAACGGCGACGATCAGCTTAGATTTCTAACTCCACCTGACGATCAGGTATTCTTCCGAGGCACGTTGAGAGTTAGATATGTGGATGATTGGCGAATTCCGCAAATTCGTTATTTTCATATTGTCCAGCGCAGAGGTCAACAGGGTGAACCGCTGATCAACCTGCGACTCCGCCCTGGGGAACGGCGACAGGTGCAGGTTCAGTTTCTGTATCCGCCTGACTCAACTCCTCCTCAGGTCTTAACCGTCCAGACTCTCGATCGTTGAGGATTAGAGCGGCGGCAGATTGAGATGACTCGCCGGGATTGAGACTTAACCCGCCGAGGTGGTGCCCATCAACAGCACTGGCTCAGGCGATCGCCCCATTTAAGCCTGATTTAGCGCAATCGCGATCCGAACATCTTGTGAATTAATAGTTTGCATATCGAGTACTCGGCCAAACGTGAGCTGCACCGCCTGGATTTGAGCAGGATCGAGCAACTCTTTCTGTACGGTTGAAAACACCATCATCCCTGATTGCCGCTCCCCCGGTTCGAATGCCCCTGATAAATGCGCTCCGCTGAGAAAAATATTGGCAGGCAAAACAGTACTGCCAGTCAACACTGTTCCCTGGTCTGGATAAAACCGTAAAATTTGACCGGTTTGGTTATGAATTGTCAGCTCAACTGAAATTGCATGGGGTTCGATCGCAACCTTGCTGATTGTCAACAGTAGGCCATTTTGCTCAAATGTTTGAGCCATCGTGACGACTTTGGGCTCTAATGTCTGATGAACAATCGATACCGCCTCAAGTTGGGGTAACGTTTGAGCAGGTCTCTGACTAGAGATTGAGTGTAAGTTGGCACAGCTTGCCATCACGATTGAAATGCCTGTCAGTAGATATAAAATCCTTGCCATATGAGATTTATCAGATAATCTGGGCTCTCTCATCATGGCTCAGATTTAGTGTGAACGGTCTAGAGAAATCTCTATTTGTTACGTGATAGTCGTGCGAAGTAGCCGTATTAACACGTAAATCGCCGTCACTAAAATAGAGGGTTTTGATGAGCAGCTAAGCCCGATGACCAGAATTGCGAACCTCCCAGGCCAAATCTAAAATTCGCACCCAGTTTTTTTGAACTTGTTTCGGAGTAGTTTGCAGAATTTTACTGATTTCCCGATCAGTAGGTTTACCGCCAATCTTGTCTCCTGATTGAGCCTGTTTTAGCGCTAGCAGCTGGCGTTGCTGGGGTGTCAGCTTCTGTAAAAAGTCTTCCCACTGCTGCTGTGGCATCCCCAAGCTTTGGTCGAGATCGGCTCCTAGCCACTGATGGACGAGTTGCCAATTGTGCTGACGGGCAAACTTTTCGACGTGATATTTGAACCGTTGTTGCAGGTAATCACGCTGGCGCGGCGTTAATCCCAGGATTTCGTCGATTTCTGGGGCAGACAGATCTTGCAGCTTCAAGGTCAGGTAATCAATACAGTCAGACTGCTCTTGCGCTTCGAGATAGCTCACCAATTCGGTGACTACGCGATCGCGCAACACAGACTCAGCCGGATCGACAACATCAGCAACCATTTGCTCACGCACCTGCTGAACTAAAGGCGAACGGTGATGCATTTCTGCTTCCTCGCCTTTGGCAGATTCGACCGCCATTTCAATATCTAGTGAGGTTTCGAGCGGCTGCCGCTGCGCAAATCCTTGAGCCCGCAACACGATCAGCTGCTGGTTTCTTCGACCTGGCAGTGAAATTCGCCGCTTGGCATAGTGTTCTGCAAAAGCCATATATTCAGCTAGTTCTAAACGAGAACGCGGGCTATAGTCTGTTGGCAATTTATTCTCGCGTCGAAAGGCGTTGAGCACCTCGATGTAGAATCCTTGAAGAAAATCTTCAATTAGGCTGTATCGCCCTTGGAATCCCAAATGAGACTGACGCGACGCAATATGGCGATAGACCATAGCGCTGAGGGTGCTATGCAGATCGACTCGGCCTCGGCGCGAACCGAGAGTGTAGTAGGTGAGGCATTTTTTCAGCCGATGTTGGGCTAGCGTCAGTTGCCAGGATTGGATCTCCCCAGAGTTTTGAATGCGATCGCTCTTGCAGCAAATTCGCTCGACTTCTGTAGCAATCCGTTGGGAAACATCCATAACATTCCCTGCAGGATTGGGAATTTCAGTTTTAAACTCCGCCAGAATATAGTTAATTAACGACTGCTTCCGAGCTTCTGACGCATCTGCAGGCGCTTCATGAGCGGGTTGCCCCAAACTAGGGGATGAGCTCGATGATGAATAGGATGACGAATACGGATCAAACGGGGTCAAGACGTTATCATCATTCTGGCTGCCAGAGCAGGCAGAGTTAAAAGATTCTGCGCTCATAATTTAACCTAAGGTGATGCACGAGACAGCAAGCTGGAGGATTTAAGGGCTCTTATCCACCAAGCGCACCGCACGAACTGATTACATTACGACTGTATGCGGCAGCTATCTCGCCCGCATTCTCGAATGTGTCACTCTAAGAACTAACTTCCTGACATTCTTGGGAGGCTTGACCTTACGGTGAGGCGATCGGCTGCCATAAGTGCGCTAATTGTAATGATTACCAAACGTTGAGCGATTAAAGCTGGGCGATCGCAATAGCGGTTATCCAAGGTTGAAAAGACCTTGGCAAGGACAGTCGCCCAACTGGTTTACCCAACCCTCGACACATTGCTCTAGGCCAATGTAGATCCTAACGCCATAATATTTTCCCAGCCTAACCCCTTACGCACCAGTTGAGGTGGATGGCCAGTTAGATCTAGCACGCTAGACACTTGATACCCAACGGGGCGATCGTCGTCGATCATAATATCGACTAGCCGATTAAACTGATCAAATAGTTCAGCTTGTGAAACCCGTGTGTCTGCCTCATTAAATGGGGTCGGTGCCGAAGTCGAAATAATCGGAGTTTCTAACGCCCGTAGGAGGGCATGACAAAGTGAGTGATCGGGAACTCGAATCCCTGTCGTTTTACGCTTAGGGTTCATCACCAACCGGGGCACCAGCTTCGTTGCGGGCAATAGAAACGTGTAGGGGCCTGGAATCAGATGTTTAATAATACGATAAGCGGAATCACTAACAGACGCATATTCAGCAATATTAGACAGTGACGAGCATAAAAACGTTAGCGGCTTGTCACTCGAAAGCTGCTTAATTTGGCGGACTCGCTCGACTGCTGATTTTACTCGCAGATCACAGCCGATAGCATAGACTGTGTCGGTGGGATATAACATCACAGCCCCAGATTGAAGTTCATCCCTAATCTTTTCTATCCGTCGAATTTGAGGAGTATCCGGATGAATTTTGTAGATAGTGGCCATAAACCTCCTCTTGAGCTATCGAGCAGCAGAGATATTAGTGTATAGGTGTTTACTATGATTCGGCCAGTTTGCTGACGCGAGTTGACTTATATCTAATATCTAAAAACACCGTCATCTGGTGCTTGGATCGATTCTAAGGCGCTTGGATCTCGGTAACAGGTCAATTTTCAGTCTGAACAAGAGCCAGATTTAACCACAGAGTATTATGAAGACGCTAGCCTATCTAGACTGTCCAACGGGGATTTCAGGCGATATGTGCTTAGGAGCACTCATTGATGTAGGGGTTCCCCTAGCCTATCTGACTGAGCAACTCGGGCGTCTGGGGATATCTGATGAGTATCGGTTGTACGTTGAATCGGTGCATCGCAATGGACAAATGGCCACCAAGCTTCATGTTCAGATCTCGATTTCTGCGCCATCCTCTTCTGAGGTATTGGTAAAGCCACAGACTGCATCAACTGGGCTCGATCATCAGAGGGCTTTACCCGAGCATCAGCAGTCTGATGTAGGAGCGCATCATGGGGTATATCATCACTCAGGGGCGCATGCGCCGACGCGACATCTGTCTGAAATTGAGCGGCTGATTCGGGCGGCAGGGCTATCTCCCCAAGCTGAAATCTGGAGTTTGGCAGTCTTTCGTAGACTGGCAGAAGCTGAGGGTGCAGTTCACGGCATTTCTCCTGAACAGGTTCATTTTCATGAAGTCGGGGCAACGGATGCAATTGTAGATATTGTGGGCACCTGTCTGGGGTTTGATTGGCTCGGCGTTGATCAGCTATATTGCTCAGCTTTACCAACGGGTGGAGGAACTGTGCATGCCGCCCATGGGCAGTTGCCGGTTCCAGTTCCGGCGGTGCTAAAGCTCTGGGAAATGCATCAAATTCCCATTTACAGTAACGGAATTGACCGGGAATTGGTAACGCCAACGGGGGCGGCGATCGCCACGACGCTGGCCACTCAGTTTGGCTCCCCCCCCGCAATGACCCTACAGCGAGTTGGTTTGGGAGCAGGCTCACGGGATTTGCCAATTCCTAATATTTTGCGGCTGTGGGTTGGCACGTTTGATCAGGCGTCTGACCACGATATTACTCAACGGCGTAATCAATCTGATCACCCTGATCATCCAAAGAGTCAATCGCTTGACCTTCAAAAGGGCGATCGCAGTTTGCCATTGGCGTCAGATGTGCTGCCAAGCCTGATAGCGCAAGATCAGAAACCGCCAATTGTCCAACATCCATCTGCCATACCCCCCCATTCCCACGATAAACCTAATGACACAGCAGCCCCATCAGTAGAGGCGATCGCCCTATTGCAGACTCAAATTGATGATCTAAACCCACAGGCGATTGGCTATCTTTTTGACAGACTCTTCTCAGCAGGCGCTCTTGATGTCTTTACACAGCCAATTGGCATGAAAAAATCGCGACCAGGTGTATTGCTATCGGTAATTTGCCTCACTACTGAGGTAGAACATCTGGAATCTTTAATCTTTGGTGAGACCACCACCCTTGGCATCCGGCGCAACTACCAAGAGAGAGCTGTACTGCATCGAGAATTTCAACAGATTTCTACGCTTTATGGAGAGGTGCAGCTTAAAGTTGCTCGCGTCAGCCCGACAGGCGTAATTGTCAACGTGCAGCCAGAATATGAAGATTGTGCCAATCTGGCGCGAAAGGCCAATGTGCCCTGGCGCGAAATTTATCACCTCGCTCAGTACCAGTGGCACGCCCAACATGCAGCATCAGTCAGCCATCTTGACACTGACAAACAGACCAATACCTTAGCGAAATAGAGCGACACGAGATGCTTGACGAATTCGTTTACACAAGCGCAGCTCAGTGCCAGCTTCATTCCATTGAACCTCATCAAAGATTTGATAAAGAATGTAAAGCCCGCGCCCACATTCGTCTACATCGTGAATATTCTTAGTATGGCAATCTGGCTCATTCAAACATGAGGGTGAAAATCCTGCCCCCTGGTCAGAAATAATCCACCAGTATTGCCCTTCAACAACAAAAAACTGAACTAAAACCTTTTTGTTTGGGTCAAGCTTGTTGCCATGCTTTGCTGCATTGACTAGCGCTTCTTGAAGGCCTAAGCGAAGATCTGCTCTCGATTGATCAGGAACATCTGCAAGGAGAAGATCTAAAACGGGACAAAGATGAAGCGTGGAGGCAAAACTAATTGTGCCCCATTTGCGACCGGATAAAGGACGCATTGCAATGGCAATCACGCAAAACCCCTTTTACTTTTGAGTCGGGATAGTACAAATTTCTAATGCTCTCGACCCTATCGATGTAACCAAAACACCGATAAAACACTCCAAGCGATCACCCTAACAAAAACACCTAAATGTTAAAGCCCCCACAACACAATTCATGATGATGCATGAAGAACAAGTGCGGTGAGGACGATCGCCATAAAGTTCTTAGTGGGCCCTATGACAAGATGAACATAACAAATTTTTATAGATAGATTATATCATCAACTATCCTTGCAGCCTAGATCTGGAGGCAGGTTTGGCGCTCCTAACTCGAAGGAAAATCGTGGGGATCAGCAACAACTAACCCTTTCAGAATATGTGCAACACGATAAAGCAATTTGTCGTGGGTTAATTTAGTAAGACTCAGGGCGATAGCCAAATTGCTGCAGACTGAGACCAATGATTAAGATGTGCGATCTGATGCGACATTTACATCTGGTACTCAAGTCTGGTGATAGTCAAGCCTGGGGTTGAGTCTGGTTGGGTGACTTTAGCTGCAGTTGCCACAAAAAATTGCGAATATGCCTATCCTTCGTCTAGCATTAAGAAAAATTAAGAAATGCCCAGCAAATACAGTTGTGTGGGTGCTAGCTCCAGTTGGTTGCCGAATAGATTTAGTGACCAATAATTTATAGATATTATGTTGAGGATTGATTACAGTGATATCTCAAGCGACGCTGACAGCTGACGAGTCCCTAATTGCCTGCTTCTTTGATCGCTCGTCAGGGATGTGGCGATCCGAACGTCGGTATTACACATTGCCTGATGGTGCCACGAAAGAGATAGTCAGTCAGATTACGATCCGTTTTTTGGAGCAGGGTTGTCCAGAGCTAATTCACCTGGCTCATCTTCACAGATTTGAGGATGATGTGCTCTTACGCTGCGGTGCGGAAGTCACATGGGATAGCCATGACTCTGTATCGGGGAAGAAGAAATCTAGAGGGTCTACTCTATTTGGGGCATTGGGACGTATTCTATATCGAGATCAGGGCTTTGCGACCACAGAGCCTGTGACTGCTACGTTTCACTTTTCTAACCCGGAGACCCTATGCTTGCGGACTGAATACAAGGGATCGGTCTTTGAGGAAGAGTTGAAGCTGATTGGCGATCGCTACCGAACGAGGCAAACTATTATTTCTCGTGCAGGTGAGCAGCAAATGATTGGACAATATTTAGAAAAGCGGCTGTAAATTTAGAATTCTGGTGAAATTCATAGGTGAATTATTCCGAATAGGTTCGAGCTTTCCAGCGATTAAGGCGAGCTTCACCGATAGTAGATAGCCGCTGAGCATCTTGAATGGTTTGTTTAAGATGCTCGATTTCAACGGATTGCTGACGGAGTTGCTCATCTAGGGTGTCGGGTATGGTGTGGCTTTGTTCGGGGTTTCTGGGTAGGGATTTAAGATCGTTATCTCCCACCGATCCCGTCTGAGATTGCCAACGATTAACCCATGCTTCGCCAATTGTTGCCGTAGGGCCGAGATGAAACAACTGCTGCTGCAAAGCTTGAATCAATTGGGCCTGCTCATCGTATAGTCGCTTAGCATCCGTTTTTAGATTAGCCTCTGTCGTGACGAGTATGTGGTTTGTATCCAGCTGATCTCTGGATAATTCTGGTGATAAGTCATGGCATTGACCAGCATCCGCAGATAAAACTGGCGCGTTTGTGATCGGTTGGGGTGTAGCACTTGGAGGCGGAGACAGATGGTTGGGCTCAAGATCAGGCATATGCCGGGGTTGGGTAGACATGGGTAACGCATACGAGCTTTGTTCAATACCCTGCACAGCATCAGTACCCTGAGCTGCATCAGCATCCTGAGCCTTGCCACGAGTAAGCCGCACATCGTCATCACAGGGCTGAAGCGCAGAACCATCTGTTGCAGGGGGAAGAGAGCGATTGAGGCGATCGCCCTGATCCAATTTACCCGTGCCCAAAAACCGATTTAACCAGCTCCAGACTGTCTGCATCATTTTTGTTCCCAGCAGTCTCTTACTGCATTAAGGAGGCCAACGTTTCCTCCTTTACTAGCAGACTATCGCTTTTAGGGGCACGACAGATCGGAACTTTCCGAATGTTAAGCTCTGTAAGAATTTATAAGATTCAGCCGCGTTTGGGTCCCTCCTCCCCTATGATCATGGTTAAACTTCGTAAGATTTCGTAAAACTCATGGAGGTTCTGAAGTGACCCTTCCTTTGCTGAAGTACTCACCCAAAAGTCAAAATCAGAGGGTTGAGGGCTATGTAGTTCCTAATGACGAGCAGCCCAAAACCTACAACATGGAGGATATTCTTTCTCCAACGGATATGGGTGTTCTGATTGAAGCTGCATACCGTCAAATGTTTTTTCATGCCTTTAAGTGGGATCGGGAGCCCCTCCTGGAATCTCAATTGCGGAATGGCCAAATTACCATCCGCGACTTTATTCGAGGCTTGATGTTGTCCGAAACCTTTAGAAACAGCTTCTACGAGAAAAATAGTAATTATCGCTTTGTTGAACATTGCATCCAGCGTGTGCTTGGGCGCGATGTTTATAATGAGCGTGAAAAAATTGCTTGGTCGATTGTAGTTGCCACGAAAGGCATTCAGGGCTTTGCGAATGACTTGCTCAATAGCGAAGAATATTTGAATGCGTTTGGAGACAATACGGTTCCATATCAGCGCCGCCGGGTGATAGCGGGACGTGGAGAGGGTGAAATGCCCTTCAATCTCAAGTCACCACGCTACGACGAATACTATCGGGGCATTCTTGGGTTCCCGCAAGTTGTTTGGCAAAACGAAATTCGTCGCTTTACACCTCAAGAAAAGCAGGCCAAGTCTGGCAGCCCGTCCACATTTTTGGGTATGGCGCGCAGTATTGGCAACAAGGGTGTCTCGGCACCTCGCGTTTCGGCAGCTAGCATCGACTACCAGGTTAAAGTGCCTTACCGGAAGATTAGCGCTTAGTCTGGTTGAGATCGCCTAAGATTGCCCGAGGTTGAACGATTGTTCTCCGCTATGAGGGAGCTATCGTCTCGCAAAACTTGATTGGTCAGATGAGTGATTCTAGCCAATTAAGTCATGAGAGATGTTGGCTCCCTTCGTTGATGATGGCATCGGCTAATGTAGAATTTTACACAGAGTATTGCACATAAGCTCTTGGTTGTTTTCAGTGCGTGTATTTCAACCACAGCTTATGTCACAGCTGGTTAAAACGGAAAAACCACCCATATAGAGAGGGTTCCGTCAATCGGAGCGGTGGGATTTGAACCCACGCCCAAAAGGCCAGCAGGTCAGACTCGATGGCTTGTCGTTCCCAGTAATCGTCTCCTAGCTTTACCTCAAACGCAATCGTACTTTAGAGAAGCGTTTTGTGCTCTCGACTCGTCCACTCAAAGGCGGCACAATGACTTGGTGAGGACGCTGACGACGGTAGCTTGAGGGGTTTTTTAAGACCATCAAGCATCGCTTCGGTTTACACCGCTTTGGGCAGCAGACTCTTTTAGGCGTTTACCGATGGTTTATCCTGTCTCTGCTCAGTTTTGTTCTGTCCCATTGGGCCTATCTATCCACTGGCTCATCCCAATTGCCCGATTGGGGAAAATCTGCTGCTCGCGCGCTCAATTTGCTATTTCCTGAGGTGGTCATTTGCAGACTTCTGATCAGGTTGGAACGTTCCCGTTCACTCCTACAACGCATAGGGCTGGATTTGCAATTAGTTGAAGTCAAAACGTGAAGCAAATGTACTGGTGAAAGATATCGGTATATCAAATCTACCAGTCGTGCTCAAGATTTGCTCTACACCTACGATGCCGTCAATCGACTCTATGATGCTCAAATAAGGGCAGAACAGAGCAAAGATGTGAAGCGATATATCCAGTTGGGGCCCTTGGGACGAGCGATCGCAAGAGCACAGTACGGACGGCGCTCTATAGTGCTAATCGATGAAATTGACAAAGCAAACCGGACAAGTGCGCAAGGAGCATTATGCCTATGAAAAGAATGGCTCTTGTGCGGTGCTAGCTGCCATTGAACTGCTCACGGGTAAACGCTTGGCTCAAAAGTCCATCGGCAACGCACCAAGCGAGAATATGCGTTTTTTGTCAGGTTCTGGCACAGTAGTACCCGGAAGCAACCAAAATTCGACTGGTGCAAGATAACTTGAATACGCACAATGTCAGCTCATTTTATGAGCATTTGCCAGCACCAGATGCGTTTGCTCTGGCTCAGTGCTTTGAGTTTTACTACACCCCCAAATCAGCCAGTTGGCTCAACATGATTGAGATTGAGTTTTCAGCACTGGCTCGAGGCTGTTTACATCGACGCATTCCCATTCTGGAGCAATTGGAGCAAGAAGTCTTGGCATTAGCCAAAGAACGTCACCAAAAGCGCATCCAGATTCACTGGCAATTCTCGATTGATACTGCACAGACGAAATTCCAGCGGTATTACCAGACCATTCGGGCTGATGACAAAACCGAAGAATGCAGAAAAACTTAGTTTACGAAGTACTAGGTGCCTCTATCTAAACTAGGCTAGACACCAGGAGGTTGATGTGGTCTAGGGCAGAAGCTGATTGAGTGGCAAGAGTTAGTTGCAGATATTTAACCTGAATCCTAGGAGTCATTGAGCCTGCCATCCTACTGCCTTTCGGATCGCCCCTATTGTTTTGTCCTTTTCATGAGTCTCAATCATGCTAAACTCGCCAAGCTTAACCCCCAAGCCTGAACGTCTCTACAACGGTGTTTTCATCCTGATTCTGATTAATCTGATTGTGTTCGGATTTGACCACGTCTTGGGACTACCCTTGCAAGGGCTTTATCTCAATCAGGCTAATCCAGAGTGGTATCAGTTTGTCACTTCAATGTTTTGCCACATCAACTGGGCCCACATCTCAGGCAATTTATTCTTGCTCTACATTTTTGGCAAGGTTGTAGAAGAAGAGGAAGGGCTAGTTGGAGTCATTGCTAGCTATTTGATCACAGGGTTGGCTGCAAACTTGCTGAGCTGGATATTGCAACCTGTCAACATCATTTCGTTAGGTGCATCGGGTGCGGTTTTTGGCTTATTTGCAGTGAGCGTGCTGATCAAACTGAGCTGGAACTGGCGCAAGCTTTTGGAAGTGCTGATTTTGGGGCAGTTTGTCATCAGTCAGGTGTGGAATGAGGTGCAGCGACTGGATCAGCAAGATGGCGTCAATCGTATTGCTCATCTGGGTGGAGCGCTGGCAGGTGTCTTACTAATTTTGGGTTTGATGCGATTAACAGGCAAGAATGAAGCAGAACCCAAGCCATAGCACGTTGCCTGTTGGCATGCTGATAGTAGTAAGTAGACCATTAAGAAATAAACAAATTGACTCAGTCATCACGAATTGGGCTTGACCCGCATCAGAGTTTGGCCAAATTCAATCGGTTCTCCATTGCGGACTAAGATTTCCACAATTTCACCAGACACTTCAGCTTCAAGCTCATTCATTAGTTTCATAGCCTCGATAATGCACACAGTTTGCCCCGCACCAATGCGATCGCCCACTTCGACAAACGGCGACTCATCAGGAGACGGGGAGCGGTAAAAAGTGCCTACCATGGGCGAATGAATCTCTAACAGCTGTTGTTCAAGTACAGATGGCGTCGATGTCGGTGTGGGTACTGCCGGGGAAGCAGTTATCGATGGCGGTGCAACTGGGGGCATAGGAGGCGCAGATGTAGGCGGCAGGTTATTGTCTACCCAGACCGCTTCAGACGGGGCAGAACGAGCGACCTTTGAGCCCTTGCGGACGGCTAGCTCAAAGTCATCGCTTTTAATCGTTAATTCTTCGATATCCGTCTGATTAAAGACTGACAATAATTCACGGAGCTTTTCAAAATCTAATTCCACAATCTACCGAGCCTGAATAACAAGACTATTAAACCTGGAGGGCGAAGGATGAGTAAGAGGAGATAAAAGCATTGACTCAATCAATTCTGACTCAACAATCAACGAAAACTCCCCCATGTAAACGCCTCAGCATAAACCCAATCTGCCCCAACACGACCCCTCCAATTTCGGGTATCGTTCCTGGGTGATTATTCTCGTCCTAAATACGAATCATTGCGCGTATCAACCTTAATACGTTCACCAATCGAAATAAACAATGGCACCATCACTTGCGCTCCAGTCTCGACGATAGCGGGTTTTGTGCCACCTGTAGCCGTATCTCCTTTGACCCCCGGATCGGTTTCAGTAACTTCTAAAACCACCGAATTGGGCAGCTCCACCTCCAAAATTTGCGTGTTCCAGCGAATGACATTGACTTCCATCTCTTCTTTGAGATATTTGACGCGATCGCCAATCTGATCAGCACTCAGACGGCTTTCCTCATAGGTTTCCATATCCATAAAGACGTACTGATCTCCCTCTTTATAGGTATGCTGCATAACGATCTTTTCCAGAGTGGCTTGAGGCACCGTCTCACCTGCCCGAAAGGTTCGTTCAACGGTGCTGCCCGTTTGAACACTCTTCAGTTTTGTCCGGACGAAGGCCGATCCCTTTCCCGGCTTGACGTGCAAAAACTCCACCACCTTCCAAACTTGTCCATCGAGTTCGATGCTGACGCCAGTGCGAAAGTCATTACTGGAAATCATGAATCTAGCTGATTTAGGAGAACAATAAGCATCTAATTTTACCCCTCAAAGGGACGACACTCCATACCTATCTAGATAATTTGAGGGCAGGTCTGAGGGTATGGCAGCAGACCAGAATCGACCCACAGCACCTAAATGGCAAGCAGTATGGTTAACAGTATGGCAAGATCAAACATGGAATTCCTGTGTGGAGTTGTACTGCATTCGGGTGCAATCACCCCATCGCCATTGCTAGCCTTCTCTGACAGGATGCATGCCGCATTCTTTGTGAACTCATGACCACTGCCTTCGCTACTACCCTCGCCCACCTCAAGACAAACCTGAAGACTTGCCAATTCATCATTCGTAAGATGTTGCATGGCATCACCGATTGGGTTGCGAAAATCCCTGATTTGACTCGCACTGGGCGTCGAATCAGCCTGCTGCTCATGTCGGCTGTCCTGATTATCGGCGTCGGGGGAGGCAGCTTGGCCGCTCCAGCGGATGCTGATATCCTTGTGAGTCACTTGCCGCCGGGCAACGCGATTACTGATGGTAAAGCGCTGTTGCGATATGCGCTGCCCATTGAAAATAAGCCGATTCGGACGTTGCAAGGTGAGCTAGAAGACATTGCGACGACGCTACGGGTGCAGGGGAGTCGACGGCTTAGTGCTGTGAGTCGCAATATCAAAGCATCGGATCGGATTCTCAGTCGCCCTGAAAAGCTGCTAGCGAGTGTTCCAGATGAACACAAACCCCAGGCGGACGCGCTGATCGCTCAGCTCAAACAGGATCTGGCGGAGTTGCAAGCGGCGGTTGATTTGGGGGATAAAGACGCCGTCTGGATTGAGCGTGGCAAGTTGCTCGATCAGGTAGGTAAGCTAGAAGCGTTGATGGTTAAGGGGTTTCCGTTTGAGGTGCCTGCCGAATATAGTCATTTGCCGCAACTCTTAGGGCGAGCCACCATAGAAATCGAGACGACTCAGGGTACGGTAAGTCTTGTGGTGGATGGCTACAATGCCCCTGTGACAGCGGGTAATTTTGTCGATCTGGTGCAGCGAGGCTTTTATGATGGGCTTCCCATAACGCGAGCCGAGAAATTTTATGTGGTGCAGGTCGGCGACCCACCGGGGCCTGAGGATGGATTTGTCGATCCGGCGACAGACGACTATCGTTCTATTCCCTTAGAAGTGATGGTGGATGGCGATTCTGAGCCACTTTACGGCATTACGATGGAAGATGCGGGGCGCTATCTCGATGACCCGGTGCTGCCATTTTCGGCCTTTGGTACTGTGGCGATGGCGCGTCCAAGTGGTGATCCCAATGGCGGGTCTTCTCAGTTTTTCTTTTTCTTGTTTGAACCCGAATTGACCCCGGCTGGCCTCAATTTGTTGGATGGCCGCTATGCTGTCTTTGGCTATGTGACTGAAAACAAAGAGGTGTTAAATAGTCTCGAAGTGGGCGATCGCATCATTTCTGCCAGAGTATTGCAGGGAGCAGAGTATCTAGTCGAGCCTCAAGCAGGCTAGCATGAGTGGCGACTGGTTTTCGGGTTGCGTTCGAGACCTAGGCGAACAACGGCTCTTAGCACGGTTACATCGGTTTTGCCCCCCTGAGATGGTGGGTGACGATGCCGCCATATTGGCGATCGCCCCATCTTGTGATGTGGTTGTCACCTCCGATATGTTGGTAGACGGGGTGCATTTTAGCGTGGGGCGGGCATTGCCCCAGGTGCATACTATGGCAGCGGCGGATGTGGGGTGGCGATCGGTCGCAGCCAATCTGTCAGACTTGGCTGCGATGGGGGCTACACCCATTGGCATTACAGTTAGCTTGGGTCTCCCTGGAGAGTTGCCTGTCGGCTGGGTAGAGCAGCTTTATGAGGGGATGGTAGCCTGTTTGCAGCTCTATAATGCCGTCATTGCGGGGGGTGATGTGTGCCGATCGTCTATCATCACAATCAGCATTACGGCGATCGGGCAAGTGCAGCCAGAGCAGATAATTCGGCGCTCTAGTGCTCAACCCGGCGATGCGGTTGTGGTGACAGGGGTGCATGGTGCATCGCGGGCGGGGTTGGAGCTATTGCTGCATCCCGATTTAGGTACAGGGCTATCAGAGGGCGATCGCACCCAACTCATACAAATCCATCAACGGCCTCGACCTCGCTTGGATGTGTTACCCGTGCTACGCCAAGTTGGAGCGTTTGCAGAAACGACTGCCCGTATTGCCGGGATGGATAGCAGTGATGGGTTGGCCGATGCAGTGCTGCAAATCTGTCAGCTTAGCAACACGGGCGCACGCCTCGATCGCCACCTGATTCCTACACCCTCGGCGTTGGCAGCATGGCGATCGCCCGAGCAAATCATCGACTGGGCTCTCTACGGTGGCGAAGATTTTGAACTGGTGCTCGGTTTGCCGCCGCCTCAGGCCCAGCGATTGGTTCAGGTTCTTGGCAATCAGGCTGCTATCATCGGTATCTTCACTGATAATCAGGAGGTGATGCTGGTTGATTCACAAGGGAAACTGCCCGAACAATCGCTCAGTCTTAGTCAAGGGTTCCAGCATTTCTAAGGACTATTAAGGACTATTGATACTCAACACGTTGGAAATTAAGCGGCGATCGCCATTCGTACCGCAAGCATCTAGGAACTAAGAACCTAATTGCTGATCACATCTGAGGACGTTTAAGGCCGTTCTGAGGCATAAGAAATTTCTGTAAGGGGCGATCGCGCCTCCAGTAAATGTCATCTTATCATCTCAATTCATACCCTCCAATTGATAACCTCAATGGAGTCCGATCACGCATGATGAACTGCGATCGGATCAGCGTCAGGGCTAAAGCCGATGAAAATTGCGATGATTACCTCTGGTTTTTTGCCCGTTGTCGATGGGGTCACTGTCACACTGTGGCATCGTCTGCAGATTTTGAGTCAATATGGGCACGATGTGGTGGTGTTTTGCCCAGATTATTCGCCGATTTCCCAGATCTATCCTGATTGGCAAACCTATGTTGGTACCGTCATGCCAGGAGTTTGCATTGTGCCATTGGCGAGTGCGCCCTTCATGGGGCTAGCTTTTGAGCGCAACGTGACTCGAGCATCCTATCAACAAGTCTTAGAAGCGCTGCAAGATTTTCAGCCCGATATCATCCATGTTGATGAACCAGAACGATTGTTTTTGGGCTTTGTGAGGGTTCCAGGGGTAAATTTTTCTCGAAAAGCCAATATCCCCTGCGTGGGGTTTTATCATACAAATTTTGTCGATTATATTGACGATTATGTAGCACTACCCAAGTGGGCGATCGCCCTTCTGAAATGGGGTTCTAGACAGATTATTCATCGTGTATTTAATGCCTACGACGCGACACTAGTTGCGAGCCAATCTGCTGATCAAGTCGTGTCAGCAATGGGCGTTCGCCACACTATTTGCGATCAGTTTTTAGGGGTTGATGTCAATGCCTATCAGCCCAGTCTTCGCAGTTCGCAGTTTTTCCAAACTCACTATGGGCTATCCGACGTTGACTCTAAACTTAAGCTGCTATTTCTAGGTCGATTGACCCCCGATAAAGGCTGGAATTTTACGCTCCGGGCCTTGTCGCATTGGCAACAGACTGCCGACTTAGATGCAGTGGTGCTTTTAATTGCCGGAGATGGGTCAATGCGCGATCAAATCACCCATCGGCTGCACCAGCTCAATATCCCAGCGTATGTTTTAGGGCGAATCTCTCCCGATACCGTGCCTGCACTGCTAATGAACAGTGACATTCATATCACAACCTCTGAGAAAGAAACCCGTGGGCTCACGGTCTTTGAAGCTTTGGCCGCTGCTATTCCAGTGTTGGCTCCGCGCTTAGGTGGCGTTGCCGAAACCCTCTCAGGCAAGCAGGTTGGGGTGTTGTATGACCCTGGCAATGAGGCTGACTTTGCTCAAAAACTTCAGCATCTAATTGATCATCCGCATTTGAGACATGATATGAGTCAGCAGGCTCAGAGTCTGGTGGCTCACTTAACCTGGGATCAGGCAGTGGGGAGATTGCTGGCGTGCTGGCGTCACCAAATTGAGGTCAAGTCGCGAGGTCAAACAAAGTGATATGGAGGCAACGCTGCGCCGACGCTGATGTGCCAGGTCGAACAGGCGAGTTGCCACTGTTGCACCTGTTGCAGTAGTTGGGGCTCGTGCTGGCGATCGCCCAAGATATAAATCCGTTCGAGGCCATCGGTTGATTCACTCCGCACGATCGCCCCATAGTGCTCTGAGAATTGATCAAGCAGCCACGATAGTTCATCCTGTTGGGCTTGACTTTGGTTAGTTAACTCCTGATATTGCTGCTTTTTGGCCAGGAAATAGTCGCGGCCTTTGGTGGCTGGGGCGGCTGAGGCGGTCGGCAATGCATTCGGAACAAGCTTAATCGTATATTCGGCTTTGCCAATGAGTTCGGTGAGCTTGGCTTGGTAGGCGATCACATGGGTGGCGAGATGCTCAAGCAGGCGATCGCCAGATAGAAAATAGGTGCCAAACCGCAGTGGCAAGAGCGATTCAACCTGATTAAACACGCCACACAGAATCTGATCATGAGCTACGACTGCTCGCATCAGTCGTTCGTCATGGGCTTGAATGGCTTCAATGTCTAAACCGGGTTCGACGATCGCGGTCAACTCATGGGCTCCGACCATGACCTCAAGATGACCTTCAATGCCGATGGGCAACTCTAATACAGTCGAATCGCCTTGAAAAAAGGCATACGTATACATCGGCACTGCCTATCAACTGCCTAAATTCATTATGCAAAAAACTGACCTGAACGGGGCACATGTTTAGCGATCAGAGAGCGAGAGTCGGCTCATGCAGGTTAGAAGCCTGCATGACACCCTATTGATCGCCTTGGTACTACTACTGGTACTACAAGTGCTCTAGCCTCCAGCAGAGAGAGACGTCTCAGACGACAATTGATTCGCTGAGTCGTCAGTTAAGTCACCTGTGAAATGACCATTTTGGGCGATCGCCCCTAGCTTGCCATTCACATGACCATTGCCATTGCGAGGCTGGAGCACGCCATATCCTCCATGGTTGCGCTCATAGATCACGTTAATTTCATGGGTTTCCGCATTGCGGAACATATAAAAGTCATGGTCAACGAGTTCAAGCTGTTCTAACGCTTCTTGAATCGTCATCGGGGGCATAGCAAAGTATTTGCTGCGGATCACTTCACCCGGCAATTCTGGAGTGCGATCGCTGGTTAGATCCGACATCACAGGATCTTCTGTGAGTGCATTTGCGGTTTTAACTGCAGATTGGGCTTTTGCCTGCCGCTTTTCTTTATATTTCTTCAGCTGGCGGGCAATTTTGTCTGCGACCAAGTCAATGCTGGCATACAGGTTTGCGGTGCTCTCTTCAGCTCGAACAACCGTTCCATTAGCATAAATTGTGACTTCAGCGGTCTGGTTAGGGTTTATCCGAGGGTTGCGTGCTACCGAAAGATGAACATCGACTTCGGTTGTAATCGATTGAAAATGGCTAACTGCCTTTTCAATTTTTTGGTGCACGTAATCATGAATTGCATCAGTAATCTCGATATTCTTGCCCTGGATAACAAGCTTCATAGACCTGCCTCCCTCATAGGTTAGGTGATACCCTCACCCTAACACTTTGTATTCTGCACGACAGAGGCGATTAAAAATGCTTTGCATGCCGTGATAAATCTTGATTTGAATCATCACGATTTAGAATTAGTTTGTGTCAAACTACGCTTGTTTTTTTTTGCAAAACAGTTCATCTGTTAACCGATTTCTCAAAATTTATAGCGAATGAACAGTGTCAAACTCAGATTCAAAACGACGTTGTTATCTGCTTAATTATGGGATTGTTCCCTATCAGACGGCGTTAGGCTGGCAGCGATCGCTCGTCCAGCAACGACGAAAATATCCTGATCTAGAGGATCACTTACTGCTGCTGGAACATCCACCTGTTTATACTCTCGGACAGGGAGCCAGTCTAGAATTTCTTAAGTTCGATCTGACTCAAGCTGAGTATGACGTGTGCCGCATAGAGCGGGGCGGCGAAGTTACCTATCACTGCCCAGGACAACTGGTAGGCTATCCCATTCTCAACCTGCGGCACTATTACCAGGACTTGCACTGGTATCTGCGGCAGTTGGAAGAGGTTGTGATTCAAACGCTGGAAACCTATGGGCTCAAGGGCACACGGATTGATGGACTCACAGGTGTTTGGCTAGATGGGTTTAAGGTGGCTGCAATCGGCATCAAAGTCAGCCGCTGGATTACGATGCATGGCTTCGCCATCAATGTATGCCCTGATCTGGAAGGGTTTCGGCATATTATCCCCTGTGGCATTGGCGATCGCCCGGTCGGGTGTCTGACTCAGTTTATTCCCAATATCACTGTCGAGCAGATTCGGCCTGAGATAGTGCGGGCGTTTGCACAGGTCTTTGACATTCAAATTGTAAGCGCGCCGGTCGTTAGCGAGCATCATCAGATCGATGCAGAACAACGGAATCAACAGCTAGGCAGAATGTAGCCGTGGCTGAAACGGGCTCAGATCTCTAGTGACATTGGCAATCCTATTGCTGGCGTGTCTGAAACAGGAGCGATCGCACTAAATCCCACTAAATTGTCGTAAAATCGGCAGCCGTCAATTGGTTGGGCTGAGTGTTGAGTACGAGAGCTAGCGGATCATTGCCAGCGCGAATTAGGGTATGGGAGCCGTTTTTTCTTAAGGTCAAGTCTCTCAAGCGCAGACCATCGGCCAGCCCCAGGCGATCGCGCCCGTCTTGAAAATCAAGGATGCGACTGCGCCCTGCTCCACGCTGAAGCACGAAAATATCTCGCCCGCCGCCGCCGTGCAGAGTGTCATTGCCGCGATCGCCATAGAGAATATCATTTCC
The DNA here is from genome assembly GCA_964502605.1 of uncultured bacterium. Classification (GTDB taxonomy): domain Bacteria; phylum Cyanobacteriota; class Cyanobacteriia; order CAZCXK01; family CAZCXK01; genus CAZCXK01. The sequence goes on along the minus strand of CAZCXK010000037.1, from coordinate 14,110 downwards.
GGGGCCACCTCTGAGGCGATCGTTGCCATCGCCGCCGCGCAGCACATCATTGCCGCCACCACCCACCAAAATGTCATTACCAGATTCGCCTAGCAGTCGGTCGTTGCCAGCATTACCAAAGAGGCGATCGTTGCCGCCTCGTCCCAGTATGAGATCATCTCCTCCCAAGCCTGATAGACGATCAGGGCCTGCTGTTCCAATGAGCGTATCATTCCCGTTGGTGGGGGTATTATTTTCAGCTGTGGGCTGTTCTAGGACTGGAGCCTCAGAGGCTGGAGGCACCAGAATGGGCGGATCGGAAATGATGGTAGTAGAAAATTGAGGGATGACGTCGTAGGTTTCACCCAGGCTAATTAGGGTGCTGAAGGATGTCATAGTCACGTTGCCGACCTCATTCATGTCTAAGCGTCGAGAATGCGATGCGGGAGAATGATTCAGTGTGCCGTCGTTGACTGAGACTTGACTCTGACTAAGGCTGCGATTAGAACCTATCTACCCTGAGGTAGGCACCTTATTTATTGAAACCGATGAGGGGTTGAATCTTCATCAACTTCATCGTGCTCTCATCCTAAATTTGAAAAACTCTCGCACCAGATGAAATCTTTGTAAGGACATGTCGCGCCACACACATGTCCCGACATTACTGGTGGAGTAGTAGAAAAATTGGGATCATTGCTTGCAATTGGGCTTGCTGGAATTGGGCTTGCCGGACTTGGTCGCCTTTCTTAATGTTTTTTATCTCAAAACAGATTAATTCTCCGCTACAGTCAGACTGACTAGGCCTGTTCCTATGCGTGATCCGGATCACGCAAGTGCATCCGTAATCCTACGGGATCTTTCTGAAGCTATGGACAGCCTATGATATTTGCCCCCTGGAGAATTTAATATGCATCGCTTTAGTCAGGAGTTTCCGTTTGAGCCCACTGCATCTAGCCCAAATTCTGGCTCAAATTCTGGCCTCGGATATGTATTAGGACACTATCGAGGGGCGGTCGTAGCCATTCGGGCTCAGCCTGTGTTGCCATGTCCAGATGCTGCCGTGTCTCTGCAATATCGCGGCGTACTGTATTTGGCAGACCATTATTTGGCAGACCGTTATGTTTGATCTGCTGTGATCGAGCCATTCTCTTCATGGTTTTCGCAGATGGGTCAAGCCCTCTGGGTTTTAACTAATTTTTACCTCGTCTAATGTGTTTCCGGTATGGCTCTACCCATTAATGCTGTGTGGACTCGATCTGTTTTGATAGGCAGGTCAGCTTGGCACGGCAGGGGACGCATTGCGAATCCTTTTTTGTCGTATCTACAAGGTCTGCATCATGGAACCGTTTGAGTCTAATTTGCCTGCTGCTGCCCCCGGTTTTGAAGCAAATTCACTCGTGCCCGATGGAGAGGTGCCTTCTCCGTCAGTCAATCGCTCCACGACTGTTCCAGGAGCAACTGTGCATGATTTAGAACCCTCTGTAACGCCGATCGCTACTACCTCGTTTGAAGAAAATGGGGCGATCGCCCCATTACTAGCCGATTTCACCCCATCTGCTGATATGAGCCTTGCAGATGATGGTCTGACTGGGCAAACCGCGAGGGTCAATGCGAGCCAGCCAACTGATCTGCTGTCAGCCCGAAATATTGACTTGCCAGTGTTAAATCCGCCGCTTAATCTCAGCGGCACGAATATTGTCGCCGGAAATCTCACCTATGGCGATCGCGTCGTAGTCAGCGGTGATGCCACCCTGGAGGTGGTGGGCGACTTTGACCTCAGCAGTCTGGCGGCACTGGTGGGTGATGGCGATGACGCGACGTTGGATGAGCTTAACCTGATTGTGCAAGGCTCGGTGACGCTGGGTGGCCCGATTGGTGGGCTGGGTCTGCATGGGCTCTCGATCACGGCAGATGACGGCATCTTTGTTGAAGACGGCACGCAAATTAACCTGACTGGAGCGCTCAGTTTTACGGTCGATGCCGGGATTGACCTCACTTGGGAAGACATTCTGCTCAGCCCCGTCGTTGCCAACCAGAGCACCAATGCCACGATTGATATCGGGCAAGATGTGACGATTAACGCTGAAGATATTCTGCTCAATACCAGCGCTTCCACAACAAAATTTGCCAGTCTCAATATCTTTGAAGACGGCTTAGCAGGGCTACTGGCAGGTACTGATTTGCCAGCGACAGACCCGATCCGCCTGCAATTTGTTGATGGGTCAGGGACAGAGCCCCCGCGTATTATTCGTGAAGACGGAGGCAGTTGGATTGCTGATGGCTTTGAAATCGGCCAGGTGATCAAAGTCGTCGGGTCAACTGGCAATGATGCCGAAACCTTTACCATCGATGCGATCACCAATTCACAACTGCGGCTTGTGGCCTCCGACGTGCTGACGGATGAAACCACCGATGACGTGATTGTGCAGCAGGTGCTGACATCGCTGCTGCCCAGTGAGGTGCCGCTAGTATCAACGGGGCGCGATGGTCTACCTACGCTCTCGGCAGGTGCGTTTACTCTGGAGCAAGCCTCAGACATTCTGCAAGAAACCATCGTGCGATCGCGCGTTTTAGACTTTGATCTGCCTGTTGAGGTGCTGCGGGCTGAGGCCACGAGTCAGATCACCATCCAGTCGGGTGCGACGCTGAATGCGACGCGAGACATCAGCATCGAATCATCGGCTCTGTCAGATGTCACGCTCAACACCCCTGCCATGGTGCTGGGAGGTGCCTATGCCGAAGCCAATGCCACGGCGCACACCCTGATCAACAGCGGAGCCGTTCTCATTGCAGGCGGCAACGTCAATCTACAATCGTTTGTCACCAACAATCTGGATGTCAGCGTTGCGGCCCGGTCTGGGGGGCTGTTTGGGGCAGCGGGTAAGTTCTTAAAACTACCTGGATTTGAAGCCTCGTTTGCCTATGGGCGCGGCCAGTCTGACTCAGAAACGCGGGTGGATACTGGAGCAACGATTAATGCGGCCAACGTCAACGTGACGGCTACCAACACCAATGATTTTGATATTTCTACCCAGAGCACTTCCAGCAACCGTGCAGGTGTGGGTATCGCCATCGGCGTAGCCATCAACGACACCGAATCGCGCAGCACCGCTCAGATTTTGGGCACTGTCACCGCTGCTAACGATGTCACCGTCCAGGCTGAGTCAATTAATGACGAAAATAAAACCGCCTCAAACAGCGTCGTGCGGCAAGGGTTAGTGAGTCGAGGGTTAAATCAAGCCCAGCAGCAGGTGCAGCAGCGGCTGTCAAACCAGATTAGTGCAGTGCAGCAGCGACTCCAGTCCGTTGGGCTGAATGTGGGGCAAAATTCAGGCCAGCCTGCACAGCAGATTCTCGATATTGGTGCAGGTGTGGTGGTGGCCAATAGCCTCAATCAGGCCACAGCTGAGATTGGCGATCGCGCTCAGGTGATCGCTGGACGAGATTTAGATGTAACGGCAACGGCAGAAGATAACTTCCGGGCGATCGCCCTGGGTGGGGCCCGGCAGGGGTCGAGCCTCAGCATTGGTGGAGCCGTATCAGTGGCGGGCTATACCAATACGGCCAATGCGTCGATTGGCGATGCGGTCGTGGATGCAGGGCGATCGCTCACGGTTGCAGCCGATGCCATCATTCCCAATCAAATCCAGATTGATGATGACCTGCGGGAGATCATTAACTTTAGTCTGGATGCGCCCTCTCTCGATACCAGCAACCCGCTAAACTTTTACGAAAGTGTCGATAGCTACGCCACAGAGGTCGATCAGGCATTGAGCGTGTTTGGCAACATCACGCCCTATTTAAATAGTAATTTGGGCATTGCTGACCGCATTGCCACCACCTATGTTGCTGCTAGTGCCGAAGCCGGACGCGAAAACTCATCCGGGTCACGCAACTTTGCCGTGTCAGGTGGCGTCAACCTGCTGACGGTCGATAACACCGCCAATGCCTGGATCGGAACAGGGGCTCAGATTAACCAAAATCGGCTACTAGCCCTGCCCGATCAAACGGTCACAGTCGATGCGACCACGACTATTGAAACTATTAACGTGGGTGGCATTCCCAGCGTGCTCAATCTGGTGCGTCCGGCGACGAAGAGCCAGGGCAGCTCAGTGGGCGGCACCTATGGCGGCATCACCTACAACAATGCTACTCGCGCTTACATCGATGATGGCGCAGTGGTTACTGCTGGCCAAGATGTGGATGTGACGGCCAATTCTAGCAATTTCACGATCAACGTAATCGAGTCTGGCGGTCAAGCCCACGACTTTGGCGTATCCGGAGCGGTGGGCGTCAATTCGTTTAACAATAGAGCACTAGCCTATATCGAAGACGAGGCCACTGTCACCGTAGGCAATGACCTCACCGTTGATGCGGCCCATGACGTGTTTGGGCTCAACATCACAGGCACCGTGCAGAATGCCGACAATGTGGGCTTCGGGGCCTCTGTGACTGTCAATGAACAAGACAACCAGACCCTGGCCTTTATTGGCGATCGCAACACAGCTAATTTGGGCGTAGGCGGCACAGTCACGGCGGGCAATTCGATCATGGTTGATGCCACCTCCACCGGAAAGCTGTTTGGCATTTCCATTGCGGGCACCCTAGCCTCCGGCAGTTCGACCACAACCCCAGGTGTGCCGACGGATGACCCAGATGACCCGCTTGATGGTGAATCCTTAGCCAACTTGTTTGGAGAAGATCCGGCTCAAACGACTCAGCAGCGTTCTGGCATCGGCATTTCGGGTGACGTGTCGATTAATGACATCAATGACACCACCCATGCCTACATCAGCGATGGCGTCATGGTCACTGCCGATGGTGCTGTCACGGTCAATGCAGAGAACAATGCGTTTATGCTTTCGGTGGCAGGCGCAGCCGCGCTAGAGCTCTCACGGGCCTCAAGCGGGGTGGCGATCGCCGGATCGTTTACTCTCAATGACATCGACCGCGATGTGCAAGCCTTCACGCAAGATGCGGTGCTGACGGTCGGTAGTCTGGCGATCGCCGCTGACAATGACGATACGCTGCTCTCAGTCACTGCTGGTGCCGCCGGAACCCGCCGGGGTGCCGCCGCTGTCGTCGGATCTGCCAATGTCAATTTACTGGATACCACTGTCCGCGCAGGCATTCGAGACAACACCACGCTCAATGCATCGGGGGATGTGAGTGCAGACGCGCAGAATTCTCTGTTATCTGTTTCGGTGACGGGTAGCCTTGCTCTCGGGGGCAAAGTCGCGGTGGGTGCTGCCGCTGATGTGGGCGTGATTAACCATACCGTCGAAGCAGCGATCGCCTCCTCTGCTGTCGTGGATGCCGGGGGCAATATCCGCATTACTGCTAAGTCTGATGAAGATTTAATCTCAATCGGGGCGGGGATCGCAGTCACCAATCAGAAACTGGGCGTCGGCGGGTCAGGAGCCAGTCAAAATCTGACGACCGATGTGCAAGCGTTTATTGCTGACAATGCAAGGGTTACGACTCGCCAAAACGTGCTAATCGACAGCACTAATGACACCTTTGTCGTGGTGGTAGGTGGTGCAGCAGCAGGCGGCAGAACCGCTGGCGTGGGCGCATCAGTGGGCAACTTCAATCTCGATCGCACTGTAAATGCCTATATCGGCGACAACGCGACGGTGACAGCATTGGGCAATGGCGGCGCAATTTCGACTGCTGATGGTTCCCTCACCGGCACGGGCATTGTGATTGACGCCAACGCTACTGACAATCTCTATATTTTTGGTGCCGGCGGTGCCGGTGGTCAGCAGGTGGGCTTTGCAGCCTCGGCAGTGGTCAACACGATCAACAGCAGTGTTAAAGCTCATATCGGCACCGGAGCAATGGTGAATGCCAGTTCTACAGGAGCATCTGCAGCGCAGTCCGTTCATGTCAATGCCGATCATACGACCGACCTCGTAACTACGGCAGGTTCCATCGGTGCAGGCGGAAAAGCTGGAATTGGCGTAGCAGCTGATGTTGAGGTGATCAACCAGTCTGTAGCAGCCTATATCGATACAGGGGCTGCAGTGACTGCTCAAGATTCCATCATCATCGCAGCGGATGCCGATGCCCAACTGCTAAATATCACCGCTGGCTTTGGCGGCGCTGGCACCGCTGGCATCGCCGGATCAGCCACGGTCATCACGCTGAATACGACCACCGAAGCCTACATTGCAGCTAACGTACAGGCGATCGCCCTTGGCAACGTCATCATTGAGGCCAACCGCGATGATGATCTAAAGACAATTGCTGGAGCTGGAGGCTTTGGCGGCACGGCAGGCGTCGGCGTCTCCAATTCCACCATTGTTAAGACCGACATAACTCGTGCCTACGTTGGTGAGAATGCTATCGTAACCGCTCAGGGGCAGCGAGCAGGCATTGATGTGCCCACGGGCTCGAGTGCTGACGCGCTTACAGGCGTTTCGGTGGCGGCCACTTCGACAGAAACTCTGCTGGCGATCGCCGTGGGTGCTGGCGTCGCCGGAACAGTCGGCGTGGCGGGTTCAGCGACTGTGAATGTGTTGAACGAGACGACCCATGCCTACATTGCCGATGGGGCACAGGTCAATGCCGACCTCACAGGTGCCAGTCTCACCCAAGATGTAAACCTGCTGGCGCAAGATCAGACTACGATCTTGGGCATTGCCGGGGCAATCGGTGGAGCCGGATCGGTGGGCGTGGGAGCTGGAGCCGATGTGGTGGTTATCACCAAAAACACAGACGCCCACATTGGCAGCGGCACAACGGTCAATGCCAATCAAAATGTGTTTATTCAGGCACTCTCTGACGAAGACCTGACTTCAATTTCAGCCTCAGGTAGCATCGGCGGGTCGGTCGGCGTAGCTGGCTCAGCAGGGGTGTATACCCTTGACAATACTACCCGTGCGTTCATCGGCGATGACCCAGAGGATGCAGTCAATTCCACTGCTGCAGCAAATGTCCATGCAGTCGGCAACGTGTTGGTTGCAGCCGATAACCAAACCGAGTTAGACGTGATCGCAGGCAACGTCGCAGGCGGTGGTAGCGTTGCTGTGGGTGCCGCTGCTGCTGTCACAGTCGTCGATAAAAAGACCACTGCTTTCTTGGGCACCAATGCCAATGTCACGGCTGACGCCCAACGAGGCACAATTACCGCCAGAACAGGAGAGTTCACCCCTGAGTATGTGACCGATGCCGGATCTCAGCTCCCTCCCAATGCCACCTCGACGGGCGAGGAGATTGATCCATCTACCTTTGATGTCACAGCACCGGGTGCTCAACTGCAAGGGAGTGCCAATACTGACTTCACAGGCAATGGTCAGAACGACTTGTCTGTCAACAGTCCAGCGCTGACCCAGCAGCGAACTGCTCGCGCTAGCACCCAACAGGTTCAGGGTCTAGCAGTAACGGCCACCAACCAGGATGACATTGAAACGATCGCAGCCACTGGCGGCGGTGCGGGAAGCGTGGCCGTCAACGTCAGCGGTTCGGTGAATGTGGTAACCAATGAAACCTCTGCCTACGTGGCTAATGGAGCACAGGTAAACGCGGACAATGCCAATGCTGGCGAGAACCAGTCGGTGCTGGTGGCGGCTGGCAATGATTACTATGATTTGGGGCTGGCTCCAGCGCTGTCAATTTCTGGAGTGGTTTCGGTGACCCCAGCCGCCGATGTCACGGTGCTGAAGAACACCACCGAGGCTTACATTGGCGATCGCGCTCTAGTCAATACCCAAGCCGATGTCGATGTGCTGGCCCACGCCCGTGAAGATATTTTCTCGATCGGAGCCGGAGCCAGCGTCAGCGGCAACGTAGCCGTGGGCGGCGCGGCCTCTGTGGTCACGATTGATAATACGACCCGCGCCTTTATTGGCGATCAGAATATTGCCGATGGCGCTGGAGCTACGGTGAATGCGGGTGGCAGCGTCCAGGTGGCGGCTATAGACGATACCGAAACCTTCACCATTGCGGGCAGTCTCGGCCTCGGCATTGGCGCAGTAGGGGCGGGAGGCTCGGTCAGCACAACGCTGATCAATAAAGATACGCAAGCCTTTGTGGGCTCTGCCTCCGTGATTGATGCCCAAGGCAACCGCCCGTCGGGATTTGCCGGACTCTCGGTAGATGCGTCTTCCAGCGAAGACGTATTTAGCGTCGCTGCAGCGGCGGCGGGCGGCTTCTTTGTGGGGCTTGGTGGCGGCGTCACAGTCGAAGTGATTGATTCTGACACGACGGCCTACATCGGGGATAATGCTCAGATTAACCGGACTCCAACCGATGCGGCCAACGCCAATCAGACGGTGCGAGTATCCGCAGCAAATGATGCGACAGTCTTTGCCTTTGGGGGTGGCTTAGGCGGCGGCATTGCCGGAATTGGCGGCGGAGTAGACGTGGGCATTCTGCGGAATGACACCACGGCAGAAATTCGCAATGGAGCTGATGTATTTGCCCAGAGTGATGTGATCGTCGATGCCACCTCGAAGAAAGATGTGACCAGCTATGGCGTCAGCGCTGCAGGCGGGATTGTGGCGATCGCCGGGTCAGTTTCCGTCTGGTCGATCGGCACCGAATATAACTCTGGCTATACGGCTCAAACCGATTCGGGTTCACAACCTGAAACCAGCCTCAACCCAACGGAGCTTGGCAACACCACCGGCTTTGCCGATGGCTTAGCCGGTGAATTCGTCAATGTAGTGGACTATGGCGCTAGTGATGGCAATACGGCAACATCCGATAATCCTGACCAGCTGGTGAGCCAGACCAATACTGTGCGCGATCGCCTCAATCAAGATATCCCCAATGGCTCAGTGGATGCCGCCATTCAAGCAACAGCTGAACCCACGGGCACCACGGCCTCAATCGGCATTGGAGCAACGGTCACTGCGGGCAGTGATGTACGAGTCGAAGCCGACGATGATGTCACCTTTAACGGTGTGACGGGCGGTGTTGCGGCTGGTGTGGTCGGCATTGGTGGCTCGGTGACGATCGCCAACATTGATAACACTGTGCAGGCCACCATCGCCCCAAATGCCACGATCGCCGCTGGCGATGATGTGGTGGTCACCTCCACTCTCAATAGCGACATTGACGGCGATGCCTATGCCGGACAGGCCGGACTGGTAGCACTCGGTGCCCAAGTGGTAATTCTGAATGAAACCAGCACCCAACGCGCCGCCGTAGCCGATGGCGTCACCATTACCCAAGCGGCTAATGCCAATGCTGCCGACGATGCTAGCGGCATCAAAATTACTGCAGGCGGCACCCGCCGTGTCGAAGCTCAGAGCATTGGTGGCACTTTTGGAGCGGTTGCCGCCGGAGCCTCAATCGCCCACGCTAATGCAGGAGGCACTACTACAGCTGAGATTGGTGATGGGGTGGATATTGGGCAACAGCCTGGTCAGGTTGTGCAGGATGTGACCGTAACTGTGGATGCTGATGTCTCGACCAACGCCAGGGCGATCGCTGTGGCTGCAGGCATTGGTCTCGCCGGACGGGGTGCTGATGCCGATGCCACAACCAATCCAACGTTCGAAGCCTCGATTGGCGATGCCACCGATCTCACTGCCGCTGGGAACGTCACCGTGCAGTCAAATGTCACCGCTGATGCCGATGCGATCGCAGAAGGATTTGGTGGCGCTGTGGTTAGCGTCGGCATTTCCCTGGCCGATGCAACACTCAATCCCACGGTTGACACGTTTGTCGGCAACGACAGCACGGTGCTTGCAGGCGGCACTATTACTGTAGAAACCAACTATGGCGATCGCCTCACGATTTCAGACGGGGCCTTTTCACTGTCAGCGGTTAACAATGCCGCCAATACAATTTCCTTTGGCCAGCCCCACGGCCTCAACACAGGCAACCCGGTCATCTATGACAGCCGAGGCGGAGCTGCCATTGGCGGCCTTACCAATGAGCGCCAATACAACATTATTCGCCTAGATGACGCTACTGTGCAGTTGGGCAACCTCTTCCGAGCCGCTGAGATTAATGCTATGCAAGATACGATCACGTTTGCTCAGCCCCACAGCTTTGAAACGGGCGATCGCGTTGTTTACAGCAGCCCCAATGGCAATCCAATCGGCGGGTTAGTAGAAGGCCAGACGTATTTTGTTCGCCTCATTGACAGCAGCACGATCAAGCTTTCCGAAAGCCTCCCAGAAGCCAGAGGTGAACTTGTGCGCGACTTCAATGCATCTAGCGCAGTGAATAACGACGAAAACACCATTCAGCTCAGTGGTCATGGCTTCTCAACCGGAGAGGTTGTGACCTATCGCGCTCCCATCGTGCCCCTATTCACAGCGGCTCAGGTCGCTAGCGGCAGTGACATCATCACCTACGCTGACCCCCACGGCTTCTCAACGGGGCAAGCCGTGCGCTATCAGGCCAGCAATGACGAACTCGGCGGCCTCAGAAACGATGTCACATATTTTGTGATTCGGCTGGATGACACCCGCATCCAACTGGCACTTACCCGCGATCAGGCGTTTACCGACAATTCTGACACCAACAATCCTCGTCCACCGCTCCCCATTAATCTCAGCGCCAATGGCGTCGTCGGCACCCACAGTTTGCGTCCTGCTGAGGCGATCGCCCTGAATGGCTTAGTCGATGGCCGCACCTATTACGCCATTCGAGTGAACGGAGATACGTTCCGACTGGCGACAACCCGCGCTAACGCTGATAGTGGCAACGCAATTGACATCAGTGCTGCCAATCGGGCCGGCAATCATCTGATTGGCAGAGAAGGGGTTGACTTCAACAATACTGCCGCCCCTGGTAATCATGCCCTCCGCATCGATCTGAATGCGTCTCCCAGCGCGACCGAGCATCAACTGATTGGGGCAGGCGGCGCAGCGTCGTTAGTGGGCAGTGCAACCAGCGATGGCATTGCGACAGCTGTGGCCACAGGGACATCGGGTGGCGCGATCGACGGCAGTGCAGCACGGGCACGAGTGGCCTCGACGCCAACGGTCAATACCTATGTCGATGCCAATGCGACACTCACCTCTGGATTGGATGTCGAGATCCTTTCCAACTCCTCCAGCAATGCAGCCTCGTCTAGTCGCAGCACTCAGGGAGCCGGAATTGCAGCAGGGAGCACTGACGCCACCACGACAGTTCGCAACACTAACCACGCTGACACCGGCACCAATGTCACGATTCGTTCAGGGCAGAATTTCACACTGACGGCAGATTCAGGGCAGACTGCGACGGTCAACACTTCTGGGTTCGGTGCGGGTGGCGTGCAAATTACAAGGACGGCAGCTACGGCCAATGTCACTCACTCTACCAGGGCTGAAATCGGTCAGGGCAGCTTGGTCATTGCCGAGAATGCGCTGACGGTGAATGCCCTGACCAATACCAATGGCACCGCCAATGCCCGTCTCGACAACCGGGGCTTGGGCAGCGATGGCGACTCTAGAGCCACCGTCAATCTGGGGGGGGCAGCGCTGACAGAAATCGGAGCCGATGCTGACCTGCGCGCCGCTGATATTGGGATTAATGCCACAGCTCAACGCGTTGCGGCCAATGCCTTCGCCAATACTGAAACCAATGCCGCTGGAGCCGATGCCGATGCGCGCTCGACGGTGAATGCAGATCAGTCTGCCGATGTGATGGTGCGCGGCGGAGCCGAGCTGAGCGCCACGGGAGGGGTTGATATCACAGCCAACCAGGCTAATGTAGACAGCCGTTCACGGGCGCGATCGGATTTGGAAATCGCCACAATTAACTTCGGCCTATTCAGGGTGCGGATTCCGTCTGTGGGAGGTGATACAGATGCGATCGCCAATAACACCCAAACAACACGCGCCCAAATCACCACCGAATCGGGCTCAAAGATTAAAACCGATGACTTGGAAGTAATTGTGGATACCAGTGCCACCGCCAACACCAGCGTTGACCGCCGTGGAGCCATCTTCGATGGAGGTGAGGCCACCCGCAATGAGTCTCTAACACGCGATCGCACCCTTAACTTCAACTCGACCCTCAGTGCCGAGCCCGACCCAGAACTGGTAATCGACGCCAACGGTGCCATTGTGCGAGCCTACAATGCCGATGCTCAAATCACTGATGACGCCGTACTTGTAGACGACATCCGCAACGACTCAATTCTCAATGCCATCTTCCAGATTCCGAGTCGAGCACTGGCCGGACTGCGCGATCGCATTTCTGGACAACCCAATTTCCAGGAAACCTATGACGATGTCACAATTCTCAACCAGTCTGGTCGCAATCTGGTGATCAACAACATCGAGGTGATTAACACCACCACACCCAACATTCAGGTCAATGTGTCTGCTGCAGCCATCCGTCAGGGCCAGTTCGCTGAAAGCCCCGTCATCCTCGATCGCCAGCTTTCAGAAACCCTGATCGACATTCAGAATCAGGGCATTTCTGATGTGGTGCTCAACGGGCGGGTGCAAAACCCCCATGCTGCAACCACCGTCTTCAGCGAGGGCGCGATTCTCTCCTCTGGAGATGGTGCAGTGCTAGAAACCCGCAGCCTCGATCTCACCAGCAGTCAGGGTGGCATTGGCACTCCGGAGAATCGGGTGAATGTGCAGTCGGTGCAGGGGTTCCAGGGCGATACCAGCCGCGATACCGAGTTCTCTGCTGCTGCCGATGATGCCGTCTATCTCAATTTGCAAGGCGATCGCCAGGACGCAGATCCTCTCACTATCAACGCCAGCCTGATTCGTTCGGCTACAGATGTCGTCAACCTGCTGATCCAACCCGGTCTCAACAGCCCCGACAGCACCTATCGCTTTGGCGAGATCGGGGGCGATCGCTCCGGTGGCATTGAGGCTGCCCGCGACATCATCATCAATGCAGGTGTGGGTGACACCAATCTGGTTGGCAACATCGACCTGCTTTCTGCTGCTGCACTAGACGCTATCATTCAAACCTTGCTGCTGGCTAATCCAGAATTGGCCGAAACACCAGAGCTGCTTCCCACTAGCCAGCTTCAGGTGTTTACCAACGGCAATGTCGATTTAACTGAACTGCGCGATCGCCTGGATGTGCGCCAGCTGGTTTCGACCGCAGGCGATATTCGGCTAGCCGTTCAAGATTCTGTTGCTTCTGGTGAAAATCTGCTGCTCAACCCGACTGCCTTCATCACCGCCAACGACGGCCCCGTCACCCTGGATGTGGGTGATAATGTGCAGTTGGCTCCGCTATCGACCATTCGCGCCAATCTGCTCACCATCAACGGCGATTTTGAGAATGCCGATCCGGGGGTGGGCAGCAGCATCGGCTTAGAGCAGGCCATCCTTCCTGATGCGATTGTCATTACAGGCAATTCGGACGATGACATTGTGCTGCTGGTCGATGCGGTCTATGCGACTGCCGACATTGATTTGGGCGATGGCCAAGACTTGATCGAGACAGGCGGCAACGGCAACGACACGGTGCGAGCAGGCGCAGACGATGATCTGATCGACGGTGGCTTTGGAGATGACATCCTGTTTGGCGAAGCGGGCAACGACATCCTTCGGGGCGATCGCATCCGTGAAGATGGCTCCGATGAACTAAACGGTGGCAATGATATTCTCTTTGGCGGCGCAGGTGATGACTTTTTAGATGGTCAAGGTGGCGATGACCAGCTCTTTGGCGGTGATGGACGCGATCGCCTAGAAGGAGGTGCCGGCAACGACATTCTTGATGGCGGTGCAGGCGATGACACGCTCGTCGGCGGTGCGGGTAGCGATACCTTTGTGCTAGCACCCGGCAACGGACGAGATAGCATCCTCGATTTCCGCCAGGGTGAAGATGTGATTCGCCTGGAGGGTGGGCTGACGTTTGAGCGACTCAATATCCGTCGCGGCAGACGGGGCATCACCACTATCGAAGATCGTCTCACCGGGGAAGTGCTTGCCGTGGTTACGGGTAGAAGCGATCGCAACCTGACTCGCGCCGATTTTGTATCATAGTCTACTTGCTGTTGACCGTTGGCTTTTCGGTCTTGGCTTGAATCCGTCACTCGATGGCGCTTTACTGCTATTGCGACTGTTCTTGTTGATTTGATTCTCTAACGCTTCGACTCGCTCTTCTAGTACGGCAATTCGCTCTAAACTATCTTTTAAGCTGAGTAATTACTGGTTCAGGCTTTCGGGACATCGAACGAGTCAAAGGGGTACATCACACAACTGTA